>NZ_CAJMZK010000010.1:0-274084 GCF_905220265.1 Paraburkholderia sp. J67 | reverse complement strand
TAACCTGATCGCCGACGTGCTGGAGAGCCCGGAAGACGCAGCCACGATCGAGCGCGTCAAGGCGCAGGTTTCGGAGCTGACCAAGCGCTTCCCCGTGTATAGCTGAACGCCGGGTGCAGCAACGTGACGCGGGCGCGCTCGACAGCGCCCGCGTCACGTCGCATTGCGTCAATCACGCGTCATTCGTTAAAGGGGATGCTGTGCAAACGTATATCGGACCATGCGATGCCGTGGGCGGCCGCACGCTCGCCGTGTTCAAGGTCGGCACGCGCCAGGGGGATGTGTACATGAGCGTGGGCCGAACCGAATTCGGCAACGAAGAGCGCGCCGTGGTGGAAGTGCGGCGCGACGCGCTGGTCGGATTGTGGCGCAATGAAATGCCCGGTTCGATACGCGCGCCGCTCAGACGCAGCACACACGCCGACGCCATGAGACAGAAACTCGAACTCGCCGACGAAGGTTTCCAGTTCGGCGCGCACGACCCCGTGCCGCTCGTGGAGGTGCGCTGCCGCCTCAGACCTCACCTCGCGCCGCGCGTCGTCAACGGTACGGCCGCGATCAATTCGACGTCGCGGCCCTATGTCTCGATCGTCGACGGCGCGGCGCGCACCTTGTGGCTCGCGTCCCAGGGCGCAGCCTGCTTTCCTGTGGAGTGCTCCGTGGCCGAAGCGCCCCTGCTCGCGCGCCTGGCCGGCATGCCACAGAGTCCCTGGTTGCGCGTGTCGGAAATGCTGCCGCAATAGCTGGCGTTCTATCTCCCTGCCACGCTTCCTGCAATTGCCCTCCAACACCTCGACCGGTATGCACCGGTCGAGCGTCTCGCGCTAACGCATCGTCATCTGCATGGCGATTGCATCATTCCAGCCCCGCTCGGCCCGTCGCAATCGTACTGGTTTACCCGCTCCGGTTGGCAGAGAAAAAATGCCACCCAATCTCCGTTTTATACATGGACCCATTGGCGTGCGCGCAATTAACCTTGTCGCATGATCTTCAAGACGATTTCGACCGCAATGGATATCGACCAGACAAACGCGCTCAATCAAGTGAGCCTTGATTGAGCCGCGAAACATCTAGATCCGTTCTCTTGCCCGGCCGTTGCCGGGCTTCTGTCTGACGAGCGACCCACTCGCGGGCCGCGCAGACGTTCTTCCTCTTCGTCCTCAACGCCGTCGTCTGAACGGACGTATCGACACGTTCAATCGTTTTGCGAATTGCACGATCGTGCATTTAAGTTAGCTGTACCAAATACTCAATACCTATAAAGGCACCGGCACGCCGCTGCGTACAAGCATGGAGATACTGCATGAAAAAATTGATCACTCTCGCATCCGGCGCAGTCCTGTACAGCGCGTGCACGCCCTCCGCGTTCGCGCAGTCGACGGTCACGCTTTATGGCGTGCTCGACAATGGCTTTGTCTATCAGAGTTCGAGCGGCAGCAATTCAGCGGTCCGTGCCGTGCCCGGCGGACTCTTCGCAACACGCTACGGCTTCAAGGGCAGCGAGGATATCGGCGACGGCCTGCATGTCAATTTCCAGCTTGAGCAAGCGTTTTCCGGCCAGACGGGCGCGGCGACCAACGCGGCCGAAGCCTTCAATCGCCTGGCCTATGTCGGCCTGTCCGGCGGTTTCGGCGAAGTCCGCTTCGGCCTGCAAAACTCGCCGCAATACGACGTGCTCCAGGCGGCCATGGACCCGACCTGGGTCAAAAGCATCGCGTCGCCGATGAACAACTTCAACGGGCTGATCATCCGCGCGAACAATGCCATCTCCTGGTACACGCCCACATACGGCGGGCTGAACGCCAAATTCATGATCGCCTTGCGCGATTCGTCGAGCGGCGGGTCGGGCAACGGCATCGGCTTCTACAACGTGGTCGTCCAGTACATCAACGGGCCGTTGAACGTGGCGGCAGGCTATGAGCGCGGCGACGAGCCGGGCGAGGGAGCGGGCGGAAGCTATACGCTCGCGGGCGGCGCCGCGGCGGGACCGGGCGCGGTATTCAGCGTGTTCAATGCGGGGGCATCGTATGTGATCGGGTCCAACCGCATCTGGCTGGCTTATCACACGGAGAACCTGACCAACACGCCCAAGTACATGCAGCACGACGTCTACCAGATCTCGGACTCGTATCAGATCTCGCCGTTTTCGCTGCTTTCCGTGATGTACGGCTATCTGCACGACCGTACGGGCAAGGGCAACAATGCGCAGCAAGTGGGCCTGCTATTCGAGTACTACCTGTCCAAGGCGACCGAACTCTATACCGCAGCCGGCTTTATCCAGAACCGGAACCAGGCGCAATACACGCTCTCCGGTACGGCGTATTCGGGTCTGACGATCACCCCCGGCTCGGACACGCGCGGTATCGGCGTGGGCCTGGTGCACAAGTTCTGAGACAGGGGCCGCACGCGCTCATTTCGCGGCCGAGCGTCCCTTCGCCTTACCCGCGCCACCACGCACCGGTTCGACTTCCGCAACCGTCGCCCGTTGCTTGAAATACTGCGAACTCAGCGTGGCCGCGCCCATGTCCGACGCCGCCTCCAGCAAATGCGGCGCCAGTTCCTTCAGGCGCTCCTCCGGCAAGCGGCTGGTCGGCCCCGCGAGGCTGACGATGCCCACCACCTCGTCGGTCACGGGATTGCGCACGGCCGCCGCGATCGACGTCATACCGGGTTCGTACGTCTCGATCGCGACGCCATAGCCGCGTTGCCGCGCGCCGCTCAGATCCTTCAGGAACTGCTGGATCGTCTTCGGCGCGCGCGGCGCGTTGTGCGCTTTCGATCCGAGCCCGCCCTGCTTAGAGACCAGTTCGATCGCCCGCTCGTCCGGCAACGTGGCAAGCCACGCCTGACCGCTCGCGGTGCAATGCAGCGGCGGGTTGCTGCCCATGTCCGGGTCGTAGCGCAGCCCCGACTTCGCGCCCTGCGCCTTGCCGACAAAGGTGATGTGCTCGCCTTCCACCACCCCCAGCCGCGCCAGTTCGCCCGAAGCCTCGGCCAGCCGGTCGAGCACCGGCTGCGAGATGTCGAACACGCCGCTCGTCGATAGATAGATCAGCGCGAGCGACACCAGCTTCATGGCCAGCACGTATTCGCCATGCTCCTCGTCCTGGCGCACGAAGCCTTCGTCGATCAGCATCTGCAGCAGGCGGTGCGTGCCGCTGCGCGGGATATCCAGCGTGTCGGCGATGGTGGCCAGCGGCATGCGGCCACCGTTGCGGGCCAACAGTTCCAGCACGCCGAGCGCGCGCTCAAGATTCCCTGCCATAGCGTTTTCTCATCCGTTTCGTGATGATCAAATGAGAACACAATTCCACAGTGGAATTCAAGCAGATTCGCTGAGCGCGCCGACGATCAATGCCCCGGGTTCACGCCCACGGCCGTGAAGCTGCCGCGATGGCGCGCGCCTTTGAGCAGCACCGCCAGGCCGCCCACCGCAGCGGGCACGGCCAGCGCCGTGAAGACCGCGCCAAAGCTCCAGTTGGCGTGCAACATGGCCGCGCCCACCATTGCGCCGGTGATGCCGCCAAAGCGGCCCACGCCGAGCATCCAGCTCGTGCCGGTCGCACGCATTTCGGTGGGATAGGAGCCGGCGGCAAGCGCGCAGAAACCCGTGTTCGAACCATTCATGCAGTAGCCCATGCCGAAAGCGAGCACGCAGATGATGCTGAAGGGGTGCGCCGACGCGCCCATGTACCAGGCAAGCACGCCGCCCGCAAGCACGGTCACGCCCAGCGCGCGATGCGGGTTGAAACGGTCCATCTGCCAGCCGATCAACACCGATCCCATCGTGCCGCCCGCCTGGAACAGCGCGCCCACCACCGCCGCTTCGGCGAGCGTGAAGCCCAGACCGCGAATCAGCGTGGGCAGCCAGTTGCCGAGCAGATAGACCGTGAGCAGGCCCGCGAAATAGCAGATCCACAGCATCACCGTGCCGAACGCGTGTTCGCGCGAGAGGATCGCGCGCACGGGGCTGCCCGGCGCCTGCGCGGGTTCGTGCGAGACGAAGCGCGTGGCCTCATTGGCGGTGCCGGGCTTGAGGCGGTTGAGCACGCTCACGAGACGCGCGCGCCGGCGCTTTGCGAGCGCGAGATAGCGCGCCGATTCCGGCAGCCACTTGACGAGCACCGGCACGAACAGCACCGGCAGCACACCGCCGAGCAGCAGCACCGACTGCCAGCCCCACTTCGAAATCAGCCACGCGCTCACGAAGCCGCCGCCCGCCGCGCCGAACGTAAAGCCGCAGAACACCGCCGTCACCATCAACGCGCGGCGGCGCGGCGGCGCGTATTCGGCCATCAGCGTGGCCGCGTTCGGCATCGAAGCGCCCAAACCGATGCCTGTGAGAAAGCGCAGCACCGTAAGCGACGTCACGTCCACAGCGAATGCGGACGCCACGCTCCACACTCCGAAGAACAGCACGGCGACCGTCATGACCGTCTTGCGGCCCAGACGATCCGACAACGGCCCGGCGGTCAGCGCCCCGAACGCGAGACCCAGCAGGCCACCGCTCATCACCGGCCCGAGCGCGTCGCGCGGAATCCCCCACGCGCTGGAGAGCGACGGCGCGATGAAGCCGATCATGACGGTGTCGAGACCATCGAGCATCACGATCATCATGCACAGCAGCAGCACGAGCATCTGAAAGCGCCCGACCGGCTGGCTATCGAGAAACTGCTGGACGTCCAGCGCGTGTGCGCCCTTGTCCGTGGATTGACGTTGCTGCGAGAAAGCCATGTTTGTCTCCATGTCATTTTCTTCTTGTTCTGCTATGTCGATTCAGAACGCAGACCCGGACGGCGCTTCGACTGGCCACCTGTCCGGGCTGCTCGATACATCAATGCATCACCATCTCTCAGGTCGTTGCACGCGCCCGCTCGAGCACGGCGAGCGTCGCCTCGCGCAAGCGGCGCGCGCGCGCCACGGCAGGCGTGGTCTTGGCCCATTGTTCGGTCGGCACTTCGACGCTTACGGGCAAGTGGTCCGGCAACGCGCCCAGAATGCCCACGAGATCGAGCCCGCCCTCGCCCGGAATCATGCGTTCGCAGCGCGCCTGAAACAGCAGCGTGTCGAGGTCGGCAGGCCGCTCGGCGGGTGCGTCGCAGAACTGCACATAGCCGAAGTATTCGCGCGGCAGGGCGCGCAAATCGTCGAGCGACGAGCGCGCACGATCGAAGTGAATCGGGTCGATGATGAGGCCGGTGTTACGCCGCCCGCTCGCCTTCACGATGCGCGCGCCCGCCGTGATGTCCTTCACGTCGGTCCACGGCATGGGTTCGAGCGAAGGCGTGAGGCCAAGCGGCGCGGCGATATCGCAAAGCTGGCCCAGCCGTTCAACCGTGCGCGCCTCGTCGGGGTCGTTGCCCGCCACGAGCACGTAACGCGCGCCCAGCTCCGCGGCCGTTTCGAGCATGGGCCGATACGCGTTCACATCGGTATCCGGCTTCAGGCGCAGGATCTCGACGTCGAGCACGCGCATGCCGTTATCCTTCAGGACAGCCAGGGTTTCGCGCTTGAGCGGCGTATTGCCGACGATCTCGTGACGCACTTCGTGGTCCGTTGCGGGCAGCAGGCGCAAGCCCACGTAGTCGTAGCCCGCATCGACGGCGCATTGCACCATCTGCGGCGGGCTCAGTTCGAGCACGGTCAAGGCCGAAAGCGACAGCGCACGCGGTTGAGGCTGGGTCATGGCATTCCCCGGTTAGCGCAGCGGCGAGAACGGCGCGGGCACGCAGATGGTCGATTCCATCGTCGTGAGATGCGCGGGTCCGCCCTTCGGCGGCCAGATGCCGTCCTTCACCGCTTCGGCGCGAATGCGCGAGCGCTCGTCCACGCTCGCATACGGCCAGATGTTGAGAAAACGCGGCACGTCGCCGTCGAGCGAGTACATTGCGCCCACCAGCGGCGAGCGCTGCGTGCGCTCGGGCACCGCCTGTTCCCACACGTCGATCGTGTGTTGCAGGCTGCCGAGCTTCGTGCCATACACGCGCATCTCGTAGATGCCGCCGTGCACGGCCGGCTCGATCGGCGGCAGGAACGGGAAAAGCGCATAGCTTTCCGTCTTGACGTCGGTGATGAACTCGCCCACGCCGAACGGATTGCCTTCGAGCAGCAAGCGCTTGCGCTCGCCCACGAGCGCCGCCTCCGACTCGTAACCACGCAGCACCAGCACCTTGCCGAGCGAGCCGATATCGGAATACCAGCAACCGAGCAGCTTGCCGTCATGCGGATCGCCGCTCGCCTTGATGCCTTCGAAGACCTGCGCATTCGCGCCGATCTTCACCGTGAGCGTCACTACGTCATACAGTGTCATTGCATTGTCCTTGAGGATGAATGGAAATTTGTTTGGAGTCCGACACAGCTCCGTTAGCGGCGCGTGCACCGGCCAACGAGAGTCCGGCGAGATAACCAAAAGTCATCGCCGGGCCCAGCGTGATGCCGCCGCTCGGATAGCAGCCGCCCATCATGCTGGCGCTGTCGTTGCCGACGGCGTAGAGGCCTTCAATCGCGCGGCCGTCGCGATCGAGCGCGCGCGCCTGTGCGTCGGTCGCGAGCCCGGAGAACGTGCCGAGGCTGCCCGGCAGCAGTTTCACCGCGTAATACGGGCCGTTTTCAATCGCTTCGAGGCACGGGTTCGGCTGATGTTCGGCATCGCCCTGGATGCGGTTGTACGGCGTCGTGCCCTTGTGAAACTGCGGATCGAAGCCCTGTTTCGCATACTGGTTGTAAGTCGCGACCGTCTCGCCGAGCGCATTGGCGTCGATGCCGCATTGCGCCGCCAGTTCCGCGAGCGTCGCGCCGCGCTTCAGATAACCGGAGCGCCGATACGGCCCGGTCGGAAAGGGCAACGGCTTCGAAAAGCCCAGTCCATAGCGGCGCTGGAAGCGGTGATCGCAAACGAGCCAGGCGCACAGTTCCTCGCCGCGCGGCGTCGTGTCGATCAGCGCGCCAATGAAGTCGTGATACGACGAGGCCTCGTTCACGAAACGCTTACCGGCGCGCGTCACCGCGATGACGCCAGGCTTGGCGCGCTCGATCAAATGCGGAAAAACCACGTCCTTGACGCCGTCGTGCTCGGGCACGATCGAGACCGGCGCCCACGCGGCGGGCGTTTCCAGCGCGTTGTCGAAATGCGCGCCGATGGCTTCGCCAAGGCGTATGCCGTCGCCGGTATTGCTGCGCGGCGCCGCCGACCAGTGCTCGCGGCCCGAAGGCGTATAGGCGAAAGTTTGCGCGCGGCGGGCGAGATCGTGCGGGAAGCCGCCGCACGCGAGCACGACACCGCGCGCGGCCCGCACCTCGTGCACTACGCCGTCGATCTCGACGCGTGCGCCCGTCACACGCGTCCCCTCGCGCAAGAGTTCGATCGCCTTGGCGCGCGTGCGCAGATCGACCCCGCGATCGGCCGCCGATTTCAGCAGCCGCGCGGCGAGCGCATTGCCGTTCACGAGATGCATCGAGCGCCCGTAGCGCAGCGCGTGCCAGCCGAAGGCCGCGAGACGGCGGCTCGCATAGAGCGCCGAGCGCAGCGAACGCGTGGCGCGATAAAAGTGCGCCAGATCCTGACCCGAACCCAGCGCCATGCCCTTGATCGTCGCAACCGAAAGCGGTTTGCGCAGCTTCTCGATCAGCGGGCCGAGTTCGCGACCGTCGAACGGCATCGCGCATACCGAGCGCCCGCCTGTGCCCGCACCCGGCGTGGTGTGAAAGTCGGGAATGCGGTTGCCGTCGATAAAACGCACCGCCGTGTGGCGCTCGAAAAAATCGACCATTTCCGGCCCGCGTTCGAGCAGTGCATCGACCTTGGCGGCGTCGTACTGGCCGCCCAATTCGCTCTTCAGATACGTGCGCGGCGCTTCGATATCCTCACGAATGCCCGCGCGTGTCGCAAGCGGATTGCGCGGAATCCATAGCCATCCGCCGGACCAGGCGGTCGTGCCGCCCAACACGTCCTCTTTTTCCGCGACGATCACGCGCAAGCCCTGCGCCGCCGCCGTCACCGCCGCCGAGAGCCCGCCCGCGCCGGAGCCCAGCACCAGTACGTCGCATTCGAGTTTCGGTTCTCGCTTCATGTTCGGTATCGCCTTTCCTGTGTCTCCAGAGACCGCGTTGCGTAGTCTTTGTAGAATTACTTTTCGTTCTGGAATACTATTCCACAAAAGCAGGTTTGGCAAAGACTTTGTGACCGGACGAAAAACATGGAGGCAGGACAATGCAGGTACTGATTACAGGCGGCAGCGGCTTTTTGGGGGCATGGATCATGAAGCGGCTGCTCGCGCGCGGCATGGACTGCGTGGCGTTCGACCTGCGCGCGAATGCGCGGCTGATCGAGGCGCTCGCGCCCGAACGCGCGGCGTCGGTGCAATGGCGCACGGGCGACATCGCCAGCGCGGCCGATGTGGCGCGGGCGTTCGACGGCTGCGACGCCGTGATTCATCTCGCGGGCATCCTCACGCCCGACTGTGCGGCGAACCCGGTGCGCGGCGCGCAGATCAACCTGATCGGCACGCTGAACGTATTCGACGCCGCGCGCAACGCGGGCATCCGCCGCGTGCTCTACGCGAGCAGCGCGGGCGTGTTCGGCCCCGACGACGGCGCAACACCGCTGCCGCAAACGCACTACGGCGCGTTCAAGCTCGCCTGCGAAGGCTCCGCGCGCGCCTTCTGGCACGACCACGGTATCGCGAGCATCGGCTTCCGGCCGCTTGTGGTGTACGGTGCGGGGCGCGAATCAGGTTCGAGCGCGGGACCCAGCCTCGCCTGCCGGGCCGCGGCATGCGGCGAGCGCTATACGATCCCGTTCAGCGGATCGACGGGCCTCGTGTTCGCCGACGACGTCGCGGCAGCCTATGAAGCGGCCCTGCTGCGCGAATTCGAGGGCGCACATGCCTTCACGCTAGCCGGCGAAATGACGCCCGTCGGCACGCTGATCGACAAGATCGCGGCCATCGTGCCGGGCGCGCGGATCGATGCGAACGGGCCGCCGCTCCCCATCGCTACCGCGTTTCCCCACGACCCCGCGCTTGAGCGCCTGCTGCCAGGCTTGCCACACACCTCGCTCGAAGACGGCCTGCGCGAGACCGTGGCGTTCTATCGCCACAGTCTTCAGGCATCCTGATCGTTTTTTCTACGCTGCTTCAAAGGAAGCGGCCAGTTCAGGTGCGACTGGCGCCCGCGAGCTGGCCGCCCGATGCACCGCGAGCGTTGCCGCCAACGTGCGCGCGCCGTCATCGGCGGCGCACACCGGCGCTTCTTCACGCGCGATCACGGCCGAGAAGTGGCGCAACTGCTCGTGATACGGATCGGCCAGATGCGGCGTGCTGCGCTCCACGGTCAGCGGCTCATGCCAGCCCTTGGCGCTGCGGTACTCCCACACATCGAGTTGCGGCAGCGTGAGCGACGCATCCGTGCCAATCAGAAAGTGCGTGTTCTCCTGCTGGCGCGGGTAGTGCGCAGCCTCGCCCGCCGCGAGGTCCCAGTTCCACGGCGCAGCCGCCGTGTCGGACACCACGATCGTGCCGAGCGCGCCGCTTGCGAAACGCAGCAGCACGGCGGCCGTGTCTTCCACCGCGAAACCGCGCACTGCGTTCGACGTCTGCGCCTGCACCTCGACGATTTCGCCCAACAGAAAACGCATGATGTCGATGTCGTGAATCAGGTTGATGAGCACCGGACCACCACCCGCCTCGCGACGCCAGGGCACGTCGAAATACGCGTCGGGCTTGTAGAAGGTGGCGAGCGCATTGGCCGCCACCGGCTGGCCAAGCCGCCCCGACTGCACGATCTCGCGCGCGCGGCGCAGGATCGGATTGTGGCGTCGATGATGGCCCACCAGCAGCGGCACGCCCGCATCACGCGCGGCGCGATCGAGTTGCAGCGCGTCCTCCACGAGATCGGCCACCGGCTTCTCGATCAGCGCTGGCACGCCGCGCGCCACGCAGGCCAGCCCCACTTCAACATGCGTTGCGTTTGGTGTCGCGACGATCGCGCCTTCGGGACGCACCTCGTCGAGCATCGCCGCGTAGTCGGCGAACCAGCGCAGCCCTTCCTCTCGCGCGAACTGCTCGGCGGCGGGCGACGGGTCCGCGATCGCCACCACTTGCGCGTGCGGATGCAAACGCGCGCGCTCCACATGCATCCTGCCGATCGCGCCCGCACCGATCACCGCCAGACGTCTCCTTGCCATTGCGTATCTCCTCCTTGCTTCGGTTGAACAGCTTGGCGTCAGGGTGTCGCCTGGGTTTGGCTACGGGTGACGACCCTGATTCCCTGAAATTTTCTTTAATTGTTGAATGCTATTCCACTTTAGACTAAAGTTCATCAAAAATATCGGCGAGCGCACACCTCAGCAGGCAGCGCTCACGCAAACCCGACTGACCGGCCGCACGCACGACGAGGCCGGCTTCACCCAGGAGATGAAAACAGCATGGCTTCCCCCTCTTCCACGACCGTTGCGTCCGCACCTTTTTCACCCACCCCGCCTGTCTCGCTCGACGAGGGCCTGAGCGGCGCCACGCGCGTCTACTTCATCGTCGGCGATCCGATCGCTCAGGTGCGCTCGCCCAAGGGCGTGACGGCGGCACTGCGCGAAGCGGGACGCGACGCCCTCGTCGTGCCCGCGCACGTCGCCCCGGCCGATCTTGCCGCGTTCTTCGCGGGCATCGCGCCCATGCGCAATGTCGACGGCGTCATCATCACCGTGCCGCACAAGTTCAGCGCGGCGGGGTTCTGCGCGAGTCTGTCCGAAGAGGCGGCCTTTCTTGGCGCGGCCAATACCTTGCGCCGCCAGGCGGGCGGCGGCTGGCACGGCGGCATGTTCGACGGCACCGGCTTCGTCGCCGCGCTCGCCGACGAAGGCTGCGAACTGCGCGGCAAGCGTGCGCTGCTGGTCGGCGCGGGCGGTGCGGGATCGGCCATCGCCCAGGCGCTCGTCAATGCCGGCGTCGCCTCGCTCGACGTGCGCGATAACGATGCCGCGCGCGTCGGCTCGCTGGTCGAGCGGCTCGCCGCGCTCGGGCGCGGCGCGGTGCGCGTCGCGGCGCACGACGTCGCCGCCGAATCGTTCGACGTGGTCGTGAACGCCTCGCCGATGGGCATGCGCCCCGAAGACCCGTTGCCCATCGACGTCTCGCGCCTGGCTTCGACCACCTTCGTGGGTGACGTCGTGACGAAGCCGCCGCTGACGCCCTTCATCGAAGCGGCGCGCGCACGCGGCTGCAAAACCGTGACGGGCACGCAGATGTTCGCGCGCGTGTGCGACCGCATGGTCGACTTCCTTCTGGACTCCCAGGCATGAACGCGACCAGACAACCGGGTTGGGACGAGGAAGTCGATCTGCTGATCTTCGGCGCGGGTGCAGCGGGCATGACGGCAGCGCTCGTCGCCGATCACGAGCAGCTGAAGGTGCTGCTGTGCGAGAAGACCGGCATGGTGGGCGGCATCACGTCCACCTCGGGCGGCACCACCTGGGTGCCGGGCACAGCGCTGAGCGTGGAAGCGGGCGTGCCCGATAGCGTCGACGATGCGCGGCGCTTCCTGCGCTCGGTCGTCGGCGCACGCGGCGGCGACGAAGCGCGCGAAGCGTTCCTGCAAAGCGGCCCGCAAGCCATCGACGAACTGGCCCGTATCAGCGAGGTCAAGTTCGTCGCCGCCACGGCGCACCCCGACTATGTGAGCGGCCCAGGCGCCGCGTTTGGCGGCCGCGCGCTCGTGCCCGCGCCATTCGACGCACGCGTGCTCGGCCGCGCCTTCGCGCGCGTGCGCCCGCCGCGCAAGGAGTTCATGGGGCTCGGCGGCATGATGGTCGCGCGCAACGACCTGAACGCGCTGCTCGCGCCCTTCGCGACGTTTGCCAACTTCCGCCGCACGATCGCCGTGGTGGGCCGCTATGCGATGGACCGACTGCGCTACCCACGCGGCACGCAACTGGTGATGGGCAACGCGCTGGCCGCACGGCTCTATTACAGCCTGTGCAAGCGCAACGTCGAAGTCCGCTTCGACACGCCGCTCGTCGAACTCGTGCGCGAAGACGGCCGCGTGACCGGCGCCATCGTCGCCACGCCTGAAGGTGGACGACGCCGCATCGGCGCGCGTCGTGGCGTGGTGCTCGCCACGGGCGGCATCACGCGCCACCCGGCGCTGCGCAATCAGCTCTTTCCGGCGGGCGCGCGCGGCCTGTCGCTGGCCCCGCAAACACACACAGGCGATGGCGTGGACCGCGCCCAGCAAGTGGGGGCGAACGTCGAGAACGGCGGCGACAGTCCCGGCCTCTGGATGCCTTGCTCGATCCAGCGCGCGCGCAACGGCAACCCGGAACACGACAGCGTGTGGCCGCACATCATCCTCGACCGCGCTAAGCCTGGGCTCATTGCGGTGAATAGCCGGGGCGAGCGCTTCGTCAACGAATCGGCCTCGTATCACGACTTCGTAATGGGCATGCTGAGCGACGCGCAGAAGCACGGCGTCAACGGCCCGCGCGTGAGCGCGCATCTGATCGTGGACGCCGCGTTCATCCACGAATACGGCCTCGGCTTGCTGATGCCCGCGCGCAGCGCGGCGCGTATCGCCGCCTTCGAGCGCTCGGGTTATCTGGTGAAAGGCGACACGCTCGCCGAACTCGCCACGAAGCTCCAGGTGAACGCAGCAGGCCTCGCACGCACGGTGGACACCTACAACCGCGACGCCGCCGAGGGCCGCGACCCCGCGTTCGAGCGCGGCAGCACGCCGATGAATCGCTTCAACGGCGACGCGCGCCAGCAACCCAATCCGTGCGTGCGGCCCATCGGCGCGGGGCCGTACTACGCCGTCACGGTCTGGCCCGCCGATCTCGCCTGTAGCGCGGGCCTGAGCGGCAATGCCAACGGCGAAGTGCTCGACCACGCAGGCCACGTGATCGAAGGCCTTTTCGCGTGCGGCAACGACCTCGCGTCGATCTTTCGCGGCACCTACCCCGGTCCCGGGACGACGCTCGGGCCCGCCCTCGTGTTCGGCTGGCGCATCGCGAAGTACGTCGCGCAAGGCGGCGAGGAAAACCAGCGGCTCGTGAATCCGGAGTTTGCGCCGCAGTGGGATGCGGCGTGAGGCGAGGTGCCCGCCTCCCGCGTGTTCCGATGGACAGGCTGCCTGGCAGCCGGCAATGCTTGTGCTGCCAGGCCACCGCCTGTTAGAAATTATGCAGGATGCCCACCCGCGCATTGCCCTGCCAGCTCACCTGCGATGGCGCGAAGTCGTAAGCCGTAACCGGGTCCACGCCCGACGACGCCTTCAGAAAATCAACCGATGCGTAGAGCTGCGTGCGCTTCGACAGGCTGTAGTAGGCCCCCAGGCTTACCTGGTGCCACTTGTGTCCCTCGAACCGCGTGTGCTGATACGCAAGCGCCGTCAGCAACGAAGGCGTGGCCTGCCACGTCACGCCGCCCTCGTAGACCTGCATCACCGTCGCGTCGCCCTGATACTTGAGGCGCGTATTGGTCATGTTGGCGATCAGCGTCACGTTGCCGATGGCGTAGCTTGCGCCGACGCCCAGCGTGCCCAGCGAATCAAGCTCAAACGATTCCTGCACCGGCGTGACGTTGTCGCCGTCGCGCGTGACGACGGTGCGACCCATGAAGGTACGTAAGCCCATCGCCGCATAAGGGTCGAAAGTCGTACCCGCCAGATAGGTGTACGAAACACCTGCCGTGAAAGGACCGTGATCGTAGAACACCCCGCTGCTCCACGCGCTGCCCTTGTGGAATTCGCCGGCCGTATTGCTGAACGAATACATCGCGATCGCCGACAGACCGTAGAAATCCGGTGAACGATATTTCACCGAGTTGTCGAGCCGATCCCCCAGCGTGCGGTCGAGGTCGCCCTGGTGAAAGCCATAGCCCGATGCGATCGCGGCTACGTTATAGTCCCACGCAAAGTCCGTGGTCGCGTCGTACTGGCGCCCGAACGTAAGCGTGCCATAAGGCGAACTCAGGCCCACATAAGCTTGTCGCCCGAACATCAGACCGCCTTGCCCCAGCGAGCCGTTATCGAGGCTGAAGCCGTTCTCGAGCTTGAATACCGCCTTCGTGCCGCCGCCCAGATCCTCCGAGCCGTCCAGCCCCCAACGGCTGCCGCGATAGACCCCACTTTCCATGCGCACGTTGTGCGCCCCGCCCTCGTTATTGACGACGGTGATGCCCTCGTCGAGGATGCCGTACAACGTCACCGAGCCCTGCGCATGGACGAGCCCGGCCATCGACGCCGCTGCTGCGGCGACCGCGATCTTGCCTTTCATTGCCAACCCCTTGCTGTTGTGGAAAAAGTATCGTGTGCGCCTCAGGCCAGGCCACCGAGAAACGCGAGCAACGCGTCCCCGATCGCGCCAAGGTGATAGCCGCCTTCCTGGACGATCACGACGGGCAGCGCCTGCGCGCGCACGAGCCGCGCGATGCGCGCATAGGCGGCGCTCGTCACCTCGAAGCGTGAAAGCGGATCGTCGCCATGCGCATCCCAACCGGCCGCGATCACGAGTGCCTCGGCACCGAACGCGCGCGCACGCTCCAGAAGCGCGGCAACGGCGGCGGTGAACGCTTCGTCGTCCGCGCCCGCAGGCAGAGGAATGTTGAGATTCGCGCCAAGACCTTCACCTTCGCCGTATTCGTGCGCGGCGCCGCTGAAGAACGGAAACGTGTCGCGTGGATCGGCGTGCGTCGAAGCCGTGAGCACGTCGCCACACGTGTAGAAAATCGCCTGCGTGCCGTCGCCGTGATGCAAGTCGAAATCCACGATGGCTACACGCGCGTAACGCTCGCGCAAGCGCACCGCCGCAATCGCCGCGTTGTTGAAGAAGCAGTAGCCCGACGCGCGATCGCGCAGCGCGTGGTGGCCAGGCGGGCGGCATAACGCAAACGCCAGCGTCTCGCCCGCGAGCACGGCATTCGCCGCCGCAACTGCCGTTTGCGCCGACCAGTACGCGCCGTCGAACGTGCCCTCGCCAATCGGGCAACTCAGATCGCCCATATAGACACCGGCCTGGGCGAGCAGCGGCAACGTGGTGCGCTCGCGCACGCGCTCACGTGACGACGGGAACACGTTGGGGATGACCTCTGCGTTCGTGCTGTCGCCGCGCCAGTGCGACCACGCGTTGCGCACGAATTCGACGTAGTCCTTGTCGTGCACGGCGAGTATCGGTGCAAGACCCGCGTCCTCAGGCTCGCTTGAAACATATCCCCCACGCTCCAGCGCGCGCAGCAGGCACGCTATGCGCTCGGGACTTTCATGCGCTGGTGCGAAGCGACCTTGATAGAACGATCGGCTCGGCATATGGCGCGTTTGCTTCGACGAATAGAATATTTTCATTAGATTTGGATAACTAAATACTTCGTCGAAAAAATTTACGGCAGCGAGTCGAACTGCGTAATGAAACGTGTGGCGAGATAACCGTCGAACGTTTCGCTGCCGCCCTCACTGCCGTAACCGCTATCGTGCAGACCGCCGAACGGGGTCTCCGGCAAAGCGAGACCAAAGTGATTGACGCTGACCATCCCCGCCTTGAGCCGCCGCGCGGCATGATGCGCCTGCGCCGAGGAACGCGTGAACACATAGGAAGCCAGCCCGAACGGCAGCGCGTTCGCGGCTTCGATCACGCCATCGAAGGTATCGAACGGCACGATGGCGGCAAGCGGACCAAACGGCTCCTCGAACATCACCCGCGCCGCGCTCAGGTCGCCGCACAACACGGTTGGCGCGAAAAAATGGCCGCGTTCGTGCAGCCGCGTGCCACCCGTTGCGAGCGTGGCGCCGTGCGCGATGGCGTCGTCGACGAGCGTCTGCATCGCCTGAACGCGGCGCGCGTGACACAACGGCCCCATTTGCACGCCGGGCTCATCGCCCGCTCCCACGTGCGTGATGCGCATTGCCTCGGTGAAGCGCTCGACAAAGGAATCGTAGGCGGGCCGCTCGACATAGAAGCGCGTGGGCGCAATGCAAACCTGCCCCGCATTGCGTAACTTCTGCGTGGCGAGTGCCCGCGCGCAGGCGTCGATATCGGCGTCGGCGAATACCAGCACGGGCGCATGGCCGCCCAGTTCCATCGTCGTGCGTTTCATATGGCGCCCCGCCAGCGCGGCGAGTTGCTTGCCCACCTCGACCGAGCCGGTGAACGAGACCTTGCGCACGATATCGTCCGCGATCAGGCGCGCGGATAACACCGAAGGCTTACCCCACAGTAGATTCAGGCAGCCGTTGGGCAAGCCTGCCTCCTGAAGCGCGCGACCTAGCGCGACCACTGCGGACGGTGCTTCTTCCGGTCCCTTGAGCACAAGCGTGCAGCCCGCGCCCAGCGCCGCACACACTTTGCGCACCGCCTGGCTGAACGGAAAATTCCACGGCGTGAAGGCCACGCATACGCCTACGGGCTCGCGCACCACGCGTTGATGCACACGCACGTCGCGCGAGGGAATCTCGCGCCCGTAGATACGACGGCATTCTTCCGCGTGCCAGAAGATGTGATCGGCGGCAAAGCGCACTTCGGCAAGCGCCTCTTCGAGTGGCTTGCCCTGATCGCGCACGATGTTCGACGCGATCCCCTCTGCCGTTTCGAGCACCCGCTCGCCGAAGCGGCGCAGCACACGGGCACGCTCGAATGCCGACGTCTCGCGCCAGGACTCGAAGGCACGCTGCGCCGCGGCGAGCGCTGCGCTCACATCGGCATCGTCGGCATGCGGGAGCCAGCCTATCGCGCGTTCGGTCGCGGGATCGAAGACGGTTTCGCCTTCGCGGGCGTCCGTCTTCCAGCGCCCGTCGATCAACAGCGCGAGCGTTTCGTAGGAGGCGCGCTCAGCAGTCGACATGGCCGCGCTCGCGTGCATAGACCAACGCGTCGTCGAGCGCGCGTTCGATACGGTCGATCAGATCGTCGATCTGCGCTTCGTCGATGATCATCGCGGGGCACAGGCTCAACGTGTCGCCCAGCGCCCGCGTAATGACGCCGTGCGCACGCGCACGCTGGCCAGCGAACGCCGCCACGCCCGCCTCGGGCGCGAAGTTCTCGCGCGTGTCCTTGTTACGCACGAATTCGAGTCCCGCGACGAGCCCGCTCACACGCGCCTCGCCGATCAACGGATGCGCGCCGAGCCGCGCGATACCCTGTGCGAAGCGCGGCGCAACGCGCCGCACGTGGCCCACGATATCGCGCTCTTCGTAAATCCTGAGCGCCTCCAGCGCCACTGCGGCGGCGACAGGATGACCGCCATAGGTGAAACCATGCGAGAACGAGCCCAGCTTCGCGCTCTGCGCCACGAGCACGCGCTCGATTTTCTCGTTGATGAGCAGCGCCGAGATCGGCATATAGGCCGCGGAAAGCTGCTTGGCAACGCTGATCATGTCGGGCTGGATGCCGAAGGTCTGCGAGCCGAACCAGTCGCCGGTGCGGCCAAAGCCACAGATCACTTCGTCGGCGACGAACAGGATGTCGTACTTGCGCAGCACGGCCTGCACTTTCTCGAAGTAGGTCTTCGGCGGCACGATCACGCCGCCCGACACCATCACCGGCTCGGCAAAGAAGGCCGCGACGGTGTCCGGGCCTTCGCGCAGGATCAGCGCTTCGAGTTCATCCGCACAGCGGCTCGCGAAGGCCTCCTCGCTTTCGCCTGGCAGGCCGTTGCGGTAGTAGTGCGGGCACATCGTGTGCAGAATGCCCTGGATCGGCAGATCGAAGTCACGATGATTGAGCGGCAGACCCGTGAGACTCGCCGATGCCACTGTCACGCCGTGATACGCACGCAGCCGCGAGATGATCTTTTTCTTTTGCGGCCGCCCCAGCGCGTTGTTGTAATACCAGATCAGCTTCACGGCCGTGTCGTTGGCCTCGGACCCGGAGTTCGCGAAAAAGGCCTTCGCCATCGGTACGGGCGCGAGTGCGAGCAGCTTCTCGGCAAGCTCGATGGCGGGCGCCGTCGACTTGTGCGCGAACGAATGATAGAACGGCATCGCGCGCATCTGGCGCACGGCGGCGTCGACCAGGCGTTCCTCGCTGAAACCGAGTCCCGCGCAAAAGAGCCCGGCAAGCCCTTCGATATAACGATTGCCCTGTTCGTCGATAACGTGGATGCCGTCGCCGCCGGTGATGACGTGCGCGCCCACCGATTCGTGCAGGCTCAGGTTCGTGTACGGATGCAGCAGATGCGCCGCGTCGCTGCGTTGCAGCGCGCTCGGCGCGATGGCTTCATGAGGAGCATTCATGCGTCAATTCCTTTTTTTTCTTCGCTAATACAGGGGGTGTCGATCGGTATCACACCACTACGTGCAAATCCGACGACTTCCAGCCAACCGCGCAGCGCGCGCCGGGCGCCAATTCGCGTGCCTCCGGGCCGCGCACGCGCACGCGCAGGGACGTGTCGTCGCAACGGCCGCTCAGCAGTACGCTGTCGCCGTAATTGACCATCGCCTCGATCAGCAACTGGCGCTGCACGTCGCATTGATTGCGCGTCACGGCGTCGCCGCAATGAATCATTTCAGGGCGCAACAGGATGTCGACTTTCGCGCCGGGGGCAGCCTCGAAACGCTTGCGGCCCATGAAGTCGCCGCCCGCCAGCGTGAACCGCCCATCGCCAAGCGCGCGGCCTTCAAACAGATTGCTGTCGCCGACGAACGACGCGACAAAGCGCGTGGCCGGCTCGAAATACACCTCGTCGGGCGTGCCGATCTGCTCGATGCGCCCCGCGTTGAACACCGCAATGCGGTCGGACATCGTCATCGCCTCGGTCTGATCATGCGTCACGTAGATCATCGTCACGCCCAGGTCGCGGTGGATGCGCTTGAGTTCGATCTGCATGTGCTCGCGCATCGCCTTGTCGAGTGCGCCTAGCGGTTCGTCGAGCAGCACGACGTCGGGTTCGAACACGAGCGCGCGCGCCAGCGCCACGCGCTGCTGCTGGCCGCCGGAAAGCGCAGCAGGATGGCGCGACGCATAACCGCCCAGTCCCACCATGTCCAGTGCGGCGCTCACGCGGCGTTGCTTTTCAGCTTTCGCGACGCCGCGCATGCGCAGCGGAAACGCGACGTTATCGGCCACGCTCAGGTGCGGAAACAACGCGTAGTTCTGAAACACCATGCCGATGTTGCGGGCGTAGGCCGGCACGTTGTCGATGGCGCGGCCAGCGATGCGGATCGCGCCCGAGCTGACCTGTTCGAAGCCGGCGATCATCATGAGCGTAGTGGTCTTGCCGGAACCCGACGGGCCGAGAAAAGACACGAACTCGCCGGGCTGGATATCGAGCGATACGCGATCGACGGCGCGATGCTCGCCGTCGTAGGTCTTGCTGACCTGATCGAGCGTGAGGGAGCGGGCTTGCATGGGGACCTCAACGAATAGTGGGCAAACAGCTTGTCAGGCGCGCACGGGCGCAGCGGCCGATGCGCGGCGGCGCACGAGGCGCACCGCGAGCGGCGCGAGAATCGCGGCGAACACGAGCGCGAGCAGGAACGACGATGCGGCGGAAATCACCGGATCGGCTTCCATGCGAAAACTATTGAACATCTGGCGCGGTAACGTGCCGGTGTCGGGGCCGGCGAGAAACACGGCAATCACGGCCTCGTCGAACGACTGGATAAACGAGAACAGCGCGGCGACCAGCACGGCGGGACGCAAGACGGGCAGCGTCACGAGAAAGAACGTACGCAGCGGCCGCGCGCCCAGATTCATCGCCGCGCGTTCGAGATTGCGATCGAACGACTTGATGGCGGCGGTGAGAATCAGTGTCGCGACCGGCAGCGCAAGACAGGCGTGCGCGACGATCAACGCAGCGAAGCTCTGACTCATACGCAGGCGGCCGAAATACGCGTAATAGCCGAGCGCCATGACGATCTGCGGCACGATCATCGGCATCATCAGCAGCAGGTTGAATGCGCCGCGTCCGATGAACGTGTGGCGCACCAGCGCAAACGAAGCGGGAATCGCGAGCGCCAGCGCGATCAGCGTCGCACACGAAGCAATGAACACGCTATGCCACAGCGAGCCCATCCAGTCTGACGAGGCGAAGAAGCGTGCGTAACTGGCGACCGACCACCCTGGCGGCGGAAATTCGAGCGAGGCCTCCGAGCTGAACGACATCGGCACCACGACCGCAAGCGGTGCGATAAGCACGAACCCGATAAGGCCGGCGAGGAACTGCATGGGCTTTTTCATGACATCACTTCCAGAGCCGGTCGAGGCCGACAAAACGGTGATACAGCGCGAACACGGCGAGCGTGAGCACGAGCAGCACGATCGACATCGCCGACGCCATGCCGAAATCGAGCACCTGTTCGATCTGGTCGCCCACCACGCCTGAGATCATCTGGTCGTGCGGGCTGCCGAGCAGTGCCGGCATCACATAGAACCCCAGCGAAGTAATGAACACGAGCGTGCAGCCGTTGACGATGCCGGGCGCGCTCAGTGGCAGCCACACCTCGCGAAACGCGCGCCACGGCCGCGCACCCAGGCTTTCGGCGGCGCGCACGAGGCGCACGTCGATGCGCTTCATGACGGCATAGAGCGCCATCGCCATGAACGGCACGAGCGCGTGCGTCATCGCGAGCGTCGAGCTGAACGAAGTGAACAGCATGTGCGGCGCAGGCCGCCAGCCGAGCGCTTCGAGCAGCGCGGAGAGCGGCCCGCTCACGCCGAGAATCACCATCCACGCGTAGGTCTTGACGAGAAAGCTCGTCCAGAAGCTGAGCGCGAGCACGGTGAGCATGAGGCGCGAGACGAATGCCGAACCCGTCGCCGCGACATAGGCAAGCGGATACGCGCAGAACAGCGCGCACACCGTCACGAACGCAGACGTAAGAAACGTATGCAGGAGCACGCTGCGAAAATGCGCAGAGCCCAGCAGATCGACGAAATTGCCGAAGCCGAAACTCGGCTCGCTCACGCTCATGTAGATCACGTAGCCGAGCGGCACGACGAAGAACACCGCGAGAAACACGAGCGCCGGTACATACAAGAGCCACGGATTGGGTCGCCGGTCCGCATGCTCGCACGGCGCGTGGACACCGGCGGCCAGCGCCGCTTCGTCGACGATCGGCATGGTCGAAAGGGTCGAGTCAGCCAAGGTTGAACTCCAGGAGAAAGATTGCGCGCGCGGCCTGCGCCCCGCGCGCAAGTGACGGCCATGCCGGCTCAGAGCGTCATCCAGCGGTCGAAGCGCGACGCGATCTGGTCGAGTTGAGGCAGCAACTTCACGCCATCGAGCACGACGGCCTGCTGCATGTGCTCGGGCAGCGTCGGCGTGTTCTGCTTCGTCGCGGCGTCCATGTAGTCGAATGCCTTGGGATTGAGCGGGCCGGAGCCGTCCACTGCGTTGAAGCGCGCGAGCCCCTCGGGATTGTTGGCGATGTGCTGCACGAGCCGCCAGGCGTTCTTCGCGCGCGGCGTGCCCTTCGCCACCACCCAGCAACCCTTGTCGATCAGCGCCTGATTCCAGACGATTTCGATCGGCGTTTTGGAGGTGTCCTTGACCGACTTCGCGTAGTCGTTCCAGATGGCGATGGCCTTCACTTCGCCGTCGCGCAGCAGTTGCTGCGACTGCGGACCTTCGGTCCACCACACACGGATCGAGGGCTTGAGGCGATCGAGCGCACGAAACGCGCGGTCGAGATCGTAGGGAAAGAGGTGCTCGGGCGCGACGCCATCGGCGAGCAGCGCATAGGCGAGGACACGCGTGGGATAACGTTGCAGGCTGCGCGCGCCGGGATATTGCTTGAGGTTCCAGAAGTCGGACCAGTTGCGGATTGCACCGCCGCCGAACGCGTCCTTCTGATACGCGATCTGGTTTGCGAACGCATGCGTCGCGAGACCATTTTCGTAGATCGCGCCCGACCACAGCGCATGCTCGTCGAGATGGCCCTGCGCGGGCTCGATCAGTTGCGCGGCATTGGCGCGCGCGGTGTCGGTGACGCCCAGTGTCGTCACGTCGAACTGATACGTGCCGTTGCGCACCTGCGCCGCGAGCTTGGCGAAAGAAATCGGCGATACGGTGCGGATCTGTACGCCGCTGTCCTTCGTGAACGGATCGAACAGGAACTTGCGCGCGGCTTCTTCCCAGTTGCCGCCCCACGTGTTCACATAGAGCACGTTGTCGTCCGCGGCCGCAGCCCGACGCACCCACGGCGCGGCCACCACCGCCGTGCCTGCCGCCGCCGCGCGCAGAAAGCCGCGCCGCGAGAGGGTTGGACCGAACGTGTAATCGTCATCGCTCTTCATGCTGAAACCCCTTGCCTGGAAGTTGGAAATCGTGATGCGCCTAGCCGAACACGGCCTGATAAAGACGCAGCCAGTTACCTGCCGTGAGCTTGTGGACTTCCTCGGCGTTGAAGCCAACGCGACGCAGTCCGTCGTGCACCTTGTTCAGTTCGCCCGCGCTCTTGAGCCAGTCGGGCTTCGGCGTCTTGCCAGGATTCGCCGCCGAGCCCGCGCCGTACTGCACCGAGCGCGTCCAGCGCCCCTTGCGCATCCAGTCCAGATCGGGCTGGCCCGTGTTGTGGCTGTAGTCGGTGCCAATGCCAACGCTATCGATCGACGTGAGCTCCACCGTGCGCGCGACCATCTGGCACCAGGCGTCGACCGTCGTGCACGCGTCCTGCGGCGTGATGTTGCGATAGGCCACACAGCCGATCACACCACCGTTCTGCACCAGCGCACGCAGCACGTCATCGCTCTTGTTGCGCTTGTGATCGAAGATCGCGCGCGCGTTGGCATGAGTGATTGCGACCGGCTTTTCCGACCATTCGATCGCATCGAGCGTCGTGCGATCACCTACGTGCGAACAATCGATCACGATGCCCGCCCGGTTCATCTCGCGCACCACTTCACGGCCGAAGCGGGCAAGCCCGCTATCCTGCGCTTCGTAGCAACTGCCGCCGAGTTCGTTCTGGTTGTTGTAGGTGAGTTGCACGACACGCACGCCCATGTCGGCGAACAACTCGATATAGGCGAGGCGGTCCTCGAACAGATTGCTGTTCTGATACCCGAGCACCACCGCGAGCTTGCCCTCTTCATCGGCGCGGCGAATATCCGCGCTCTTGCGCGCGATGACGATGAGGTCCGAACATTCACGTTCGAAGTCGCGCCAGCGCCCGAGCGAGTCCATCGATTCGAGCGTGCCTTCCCAGAAACCCAGCGTGGGCGTCACACAGGTATAGCCGTTGGCGCGCAGGTCCTCGAACACTTCGCGCGTGAAGTGGCCGCATTGCAGGGCATCGATCAGCATGAGATTTCCTTGTTTTCCTGAGTAGACGGGACGTCCGATCCGGCCTGCGCCGCCCCGGTGTAAAGCATTGAGAGATCGGTTTCGTCTTCGTCCGTGCGGCCGATTACGCGGCCTTGCGCATCGACGATGATCGGCCCCGCGTGGCGGCGCGATTCGTACGAGTCCGGCGCGAGCGCGTCGTTGGCGCGATGGAACAGCGTCCACCAGTACGCACGCTCCACGCGCAGGCCCTCCCGCACGATGCGCGCGAGCGTGCTTTCCCCCTGCTCGCCGGCGAAGCGAAACGTGACGCGCTGCGTGTTGCCGTGCGCTTCGAGCGTCGCTTCGAGACCGTGCGGTTGCGCGAGCGCCGTCACCACGCACAGTTCCTGCGCTTCGCTCACGTCCTCCACGACGAAGCTCGCGCCCCGCCCCGCCTGCAGGGCATCGGCGGCGAGGTCGACAAGCGTGAGTGCGACCAGCCATGCATGCTGCCCCGCACATCGCACACGCGGCGCAGCATCATCCGTGGTGTCGATCAATACGGCTTGCGGCTTTCTCTCTTGAAGTTGTCCTAAATTATTTGTCAAATGAATAAAACCGTCGGCGCCAAGTGCGGTAGAGTACAGCGCGCAGTCGCGCAGCGCGGGCACGAGGCCTTCGTCCACGCGCGCCACCTGCATGAGGCGTTCGAGCACCATGCGGCTTTCGCGCAGGCTGACAGTGATGAGGTCGGTTTGCATCGGTTCGCTGCTCACAGGATCGGTTCGCCGGGATAGAACCAGTGCGGATCGGCATGGCCGGACTGGAGATCTTCTGGCGTCGGCGCACCGTGAAAGAGCACGCCGCGCAGGTTGCGGTTGAGGAAGTCGCGTGTCTTGTCGATGCCGTGCACACCCACGTTCAGCAGACGCGTGATATGGGCCGGGACGAAACCTTCGCTCATGATGTCGGCGTGCGGCGAGTGGAAATGCGTGCCGTGCAGCGCCTGCACTCGCGTGACGATCGCACGGTGCCACGGCTGCTGCGCGAGGAACGAAGCCGTGCTCGCAGAGGCATCAAGGCGTGCGAGTTCAGCGTCGAGGCGCACCACCTGGCGCGGCAGATCGAGCGCGAGATTGATCGCGTCGCCCACTTCCTCGCGCGGGCCGCGGCGCGGCTCTTCCGCCGTCACGGACTTGTACCAGACGTAGCGCGCGGCTTCGTCGTCGAGATCCATTGCGAATGCCCACGCATAGTCGTGGCGCAGGATCTCGCGCAGGCGGCCTACGCGCATGGCCGGCTCGTGCCTCAGTTCCTCGTCGATCACGAGTGTTTGCGCGAGCGCATCCGCTTCGTCGGGCACGAGTTCGATGAGCAACGAGTGCAGCGTTTCGAGCCCTTCCTGGTGCACGCGGCCCGCCAGCGACGCACACAGCACGGCAAATGGCATCGTGCCGATCGGTACACCGGCGCGCGCGCGATCGAGCAGCGACTGCACCTCGGCGCGGATCGTCACGAGCGCTTCGGCCACCACGTCGCTCGACGCAACCTGCTCATATGCCGCACGATCCTCGCGGCGGAACACGATCGCCTTGTCGAGCAAGCGCAGCAGCGTTTCGATCTGCGCAACGTCCGGCTGGAGCACGCGGGCGCGGGCCAGGGCTTCTTCGCGAATCCACAGCCAGCGGTCGATCAAGCGCGGGTGGTTGTTCACGAACAGCATCAGACCCAGCGCCGAACCGTTACCCACACCCAGGAAGCGGCGCAGCGGCGCGGCCAGTTCGACGGCGCGCGACGACGCCGCGCGGGCGAGATGGCCCAGCAGATCCTGCGCAAAAACACGCATCATGTAGGCGCAAAGCATCTGCGCGGCCAACGACGGCCGCAGCGGATGGTCGGCCTCCAGCGAGAGGAACGAGCGCGTGCCAAAGGTCCCGTTGCCGTCGAGGCCCGTGTTGCGCATGAGATAGCAGGTCTGGGCGAGCTCGGCGACATCGGGTTGACGGCCTGCCGCAAGCGCTTGCAGCGCGTGATCGAAGAAGCGGCCGCTGCGGTTCGAACGGCACCAGATCAGCGTGCCGGGCGTGGCGCGTCCCTCGTAGAGCTTCGGCATCTCCTGCTGCGTGGCCGCGAGTTCGGCGTCGCTCATGTCGCCTTCGACGAGTGCGCCCAGCATGTCCCACGAGCGGCCGATGATGCGGCCCGTGCGGCCCTGCGGCGACGGCTCCTTCGAGAAGACCGGGAACGTGAAGCGCCAGCTGCCGATATCGATGCGATAGCGTGCCACGCCATTGCCGCGTGCATCGATATCAAAGCGCGTGCAGACGATCGACCAGCGTTCGCGGATGGCGCGCGTCATCAGCGAGCGCGAGGCGCTCACACGCGATGGCTGGATCGCGGCGAGCCGCTCCGGCAACATTATTTCGGCGGGTGCGCGCATTTGCCTGACGAGGTCTTGCAGCCCGGTCGGCGCGGGCAGGTCGAGCACGAGGCTCATTGAGCATCTCCTTTCAAACGTGCGTTGATCTGTTGCGCCGCGGTCTTCACGAGCGCGGCGCAGTCGTCCATTTCGAAACCGGCGGTGGGGCCCGAGAGCGCGACAGTCGCCACACAAACGCCGCGCTCGTCGAACACCGGCGCCGCGACCGCTGATACACTGCGCGGGCCGGTCATGCCGTTGATCGCGTAGCCGTCGGCACGGATCTTTTCCATCATGGCTTCGTCGGGCAGCGCGGTGCCCGCCTCGCGCCAGCGTTCACGCTGCGCGGGCGATGCATAGGTCGCCAGAATGCGCCCCATGGCCGTCAGTTCCAGATTGAGGTGCGAGCCCACACGCAGGTCGGCACGCAGTACGCCGCGCGACTCCACCCGCCGCACGATCACGGCTTCCGGGCCGTCGAGCACCGCGAGTGAAGCCGTTTCGTTGCTTTCCGAAACGAGTTCCTGGAGCACGTCGGCAACGCGCGCGCCGAGATTGGCTTGCTCCATCGCGGCATTCGCGTAGCGGACCATGCGCAGCGTGAGCCGGTATCCGCCCGCTTCGGTCTGTTCGACGAGACCGCCTTCGGCCAGCGTGACGAGCCGCTGCAACGTTGCGCCACGCGCTTCGCCAACGACACGCGCGATCTCGGACAACGACATGGGACGCGCAGCGGCCGCAACCGCATCGAGCACGTTCAGGGACTTCAGCACCGACGACAACGCACGGACTGCCATGCTTGCTTTCTCCTTTTGTCTTCTATTAGAAGACGCTGTCTTCTATGAAATACATGCTATAGGTCAAAGAAATGCGTGTCAAAGCTTTCAATAATCGGGTTTACCTGTGTCGATTTGTTGGTGGAAAGTTGGCCGCCCATCAAGCGCCAAGGCCTGGGCACAACGATCTGCGGCTTTCGGGGGGAAGGGGCGTGTCGCGATCGCGGGCCCTATTGCGTGTCGAGGGGACGATCGACACCATCGAATGAATGTGGCCGTCTAACGTGGCGGCTACATGGGGAAATTCGGGCTGGCAATACCATTCGGCATGCTAATCGATATGCCTCACTGCGGCCCGTCACTAATCGACCAGCTCACGGCCGAGACATAGGGCGCAAGCGCCACTTCACCAACCAGCGCCTTCAGTTGACTATCCTGCTGCCTCTGCGCGTACACCACGGCGTTGACCTCGACCTGGCCGCCGGTTTTCTGCGCGTGGCTTTCCAGACTCTGTAGCGAAAGGCCATTGGCATCGAGACGCTGTAGCAACTTGGCCCGTATCAGGGCTTCCATGCCATCGCGCTCCAGTTGCCCCAGGCGCGATGGCGCGAAGGGCTTGCAATACGCTGTGAGACCGCTGGATAAAACCCATTCCAGAAGAAGCGTATCAACCGATCATTGCGAAGCTGCGTTCGATGTCCGCTTTCGCGGCCACCAAAAAAAATCGCCTAGCAAGCTGCCAGGCGATGCGTTCTCACGACACCCTCATTTCGCGCCGATTTCCTGTTCGGCAAGATCCAGTTGCTGTTCACGTTCTTGCGAACTCTCGGCAATCGGCGGCCCGGCAAAGCGATTGCGCACGCCGCCGACATACCAGATCGCCAGCAACACGAGCAGCAGGCCGCTAATCAGATACAGCACTTTCTCGTTCGGCGGTTGAATGCCGACATAGGCGAGAATCAGCGCGCCAGCCACGGCGGCTACCGCAAACGGCTTCGAGAGTTTGCCCAGCTGGAACGGGCCTTTTTCGGTCCACGTGCGGCCTTCCGCAAAAATGCCGGCTGCGATCGGCATCGCATAGGAAACGAACAGGAACACCGCGCTGCCCGCGCTGAGCACCGTGAAGGCATCGCCGTAGAGCGTCGCGGCGATGGCGAGCACGGCTGCGGTCCAGATCGCGATGGCCGGGGTACGGGTAGCGGGGTTGACCTTGCGAAGCCATTTCGAACCCGGCAGGCCGCCATCACGCGCAAAAGCGAACATCATGCGCGAGGTCGACGTCACCGCTGCAAGACCACACACGTAGTTGATGAAGAACATCAGCAACTCGATGGTGATGCGCAAAGGCGTGGGAATCGGTGCGAGGATCGCCTCGAAGAATCCCGTGCCCTGCTTGACCGCTGCACCCAGATCCGGCATCACGAGCACGAACGCACAGACCATCACGTAGCCGAAGATCGTCGACCAGAATACCGAGCCGACGATCCCGCGCGGCACGTTACGCGCGGCCTGCTGCGTTTCTTCCGAAGTGTGTGCGGACGCATCGAAGCCGGTAATCGTATAGGCGGTCAGCAGCAGGCCGGAGAGAAACGCCATCGCCATGGTCTGCTTCGGCCATGCGCCGCCATCGGCGCCCGTGAAGTTCGTGAACGTGTAGAGGCGCGAGAGGTCGATTTTCACCGGCGAATACGCCAGCAAGGACACGACCAGCACCACCGTCACAACGAAAATCAGGTAGCCGGAAAGGTCGGTGATCTTGCTCGTGATGCGAATGCCGCGATGATTCAGGAATGCCTGGGATGCGGTAATCAGCGTGAGGAAGATCGTTTGATCCCACCAGCCTAGCGAGTCGGGATTGACGCCGAACATCGGCGCGATCAGCGTGCGAAAGAACGGATCGTACGTGCCATAGTTGATAGCCGCGACCACGAATACCAGCCCCAGCAGATTCAGCCAGGCGGTGAGCCAACCCCAGGTCTTGCCGCCGAGAATCGATCCCCAGTGATAGAGGCCGCCCGCCGTCGGATAGGACGAGGCGATCTGCGCCATCGCCGCCGCCACGACCAGCGCGAACAGCGATCCGAGCGGCCAGCCCAGCCCAATCGACGCGCCGCCCGCCGCGGAAAAGCCCATCTGGAACGAGGTAATGCCGCCGGACAAAATGCAGATCAGCGAGAACGACACCGCGAAATTGGAGAACGCGCCCATGCGGCGCGAGAGCTCCTGCGCGTAGCCCATCTTGTGTAATAGCGAGACATCATGGTCGGCATTTTCGGCCGCCGGTTCGAGTGTATTCGCGTCCATGTGACGATCCTTCAAGCGAGGTGGTTGAAGCGTCGAACTCGTTATCCCTGTTCAGGATTCCGTATCACGCAGCCGTAAAGCAGTTATCGACAAAGAGATGCGCGCCGTTGATGAAACTTGCGTCGTCGCTAGCGAGGAAAAGCGCGGCCTGCGCCACTTCTTCAGGCTTGCACAGGCGTCCCTGCTGAAGCGACAGCGCAGCCTCGCTGGCATCGAAACCATATTTGGCGAGCGCGCTGATTTCGCGCTGCCCGTGCGGTGTGTTGATGAAGCCAGGACACACGGCATTGCAGCGGATGCCGCGATCGCGATACTCCACGGCGATGGCGCGCGCGAACATCGCGCACGCGCCCTTGGTCGTGCAATAGAGCACTTCCAGCGGCGTAGCGGCGACCGACGAAATCGAGGCCGTGCACACGATCGAGCCGCGTCCCGCTTCGAGCATGTGCGGCAGGACCGCGCGCGTCATCATGAACATGCTCTTCACGTTGACGTTCATGAGCCAGTCGTACTCTTCGTCGCTGGTCTCCAGAAACGGCTTCACCACGATGCTGCCCGCGTGGTTGAACAGGGTGTCGATACGGCCGAAGCGCTCGACGATGGCCGCGACGGCACTGTCCACGGCGGCGCGTTGCGAAACGTCCGCCACGAACAACTCCGCCACGCCGCCCTCGGCGCGGATACGCGCCACGATTTCCTCGCCCGCGCCCCGATTGACGTCGACCACGGCCACCTGGGCGCCTTCACGGTGAAACAGCAGCGACGCCGCGCCGCCCGCCCCCGTCGCCCCACCCGACACGATTGCGATCTTGCCTTCCAGCTTTCTTGCCCTTTCAGTCATGCCCGGCTCCTATGTGCCTCCACGGTATGCACAAGTTAGGTGCGCCAAAAAACGCCAACTATCCAAATTTGGCAAAAAAATAAAATTGCCGTAAAAATCAGGAATCGCGAGGCCGCAACACTTCGCCTGTTCGCGCTCGTTCAGGGAGACCCAATGGAAGCGGGCCACTGGCCAGATGAGGCCATCCAGTTTCGGAACTGTCACAGCGTCGACGAGCAGGCGGCGCTGCTCGACGCATGGAACCAGACGTATTGCCAGCTTTCGCGCGGCCCGTTTGCAGGCTCGGTGACGTCGTTCGTGGCGGGCGGCGTGAAGGTGCTCGTCGAGCGACTGAACCGCACCGTCTATCAGCGCGGCGATGTCTCGCGCCATAAATTCGCGCTGGGCATTCCGTTTCAGCTTGAAGGGCACGCGCTGCTGTCCGGGCAGACGAGCCATCTGGACGCGCTGCATGTGTTTTCCGGCAAGGACGGCTTCGAGTTCCTTTCGCCGGACCGGCACGTCTTCGTCAACCTCGAAATCGAGCCAGGGGCCGTGACCGATCCGCTCACGCGCGCGCAACTGGAGTCGATCGTCGCGCGCATCGGCGCGAAGGCCGGCGTGGTGAATCTCCCGGCGGCTCGCATGGAGCAATTTCGCGAGGTGCTACGCGTCTTGCTCGACACGGTGAACGGGACGCCGGGGTTGTTGAGGGACCGCGCCAGCGCGATGGCGTTCGAGAAGGCCATTGTCTTCGGTCTCAGTGAAGCGCTTCATGACTTTCCCGATATCGCCCAACCCGAACGCGGCGAAGCACGTATCGCCAGAAACTGGCAACTGGTGCGCAGCGTGCGCGATATCGTCGAAGGTTCGCCCGATTGCCCGCTGTCCGTCGCGGAACTCTGCGTGCGCATGCATGCGAGCCGGCGAACCTTGCAATACGCCTTCGAAGAGATAACAGGGATCAGCCCACTGGCCTACATGCGCGCGGTAAGGCTCGCCAGAGTCCGCAAGGAACTCGTGCATGCGGCCAGCGTGACCGAGGTCGCGACGCGCTGGGGCTTCTGGCACTTCGGCAACTTTGCGGGCGAATACCGCGAGCAGTTTGGCGAGTTGCCCAGCGAAACGTGGCGCAAGAGCCGCAGCTAGACATTGGGAACGGGAATCGCGCGTTGTCCCGCGCGATTCCCTGCCCTTTCAACGCATTTTCAATTCACTCGCTTCTCCCAGACTTCTTCGCCCTTGAGCGTGGATGCCTCGCCCACGACTTCAGCAGACGAGAGCGCTTCGAGCGACAGGCCCTTCGTTTCGATGCCGAGCACCCACACGGCGAGCGCGGCTACGACGAACGACAGCGCGCCCAGCATGAACACCCCACCCTGACCGAAGAGCGGCAACACGACACCCACTGCGTACGGTCCAATCAACGAACCCACCCGGCCGATCGCCGAGGCGAAGCCCGAACCCGTCGCACGCGCGCCGGTGCCATAGAGTTCGGGCGTGTAGGTGTAGAGCGCCGCCCACATCGCGAACAGGAAGAACTGCATGACGAGCCCCGTGCCCAGCAGCATCGCAACGCTGGCGCCGTGCAGGGCCGTTTGTCCGTATGCATAGGCCATCACGCCGCCGCCCAGAAGGGACACCACGCAAGTCGGCTTGCGGCCCCAGACCTCGACCAGCCAGGCCGCGCACAAAAATCCCGGCACACCGCCGAGCGAGATCAGCACCGTGTAGAAGACCGACTGCGTCACCGCGAAACCAGCCTGCTGCAAGAGCGCGCCGAGCCACGACGTGAGTCCGTAGAAACCGAGCAGCGCGAAGAACCACAGCGACCACGCCATCACGGTACGGCGTCGATAAACAGGACTCCAGATTTCCTTGAATGCACTGCCTCCGCGCGTTGGTGTGGATTCCGCGAGCCGCGCCGGCGCGGGCAGGCTTGAAACCCCGGCAGACTGCATCACCCGGGCCTCGATTGTGGCGACGACGCGGTCGGCTTCGGCAAGCTGACCGCGATGCTCCAGCCAACGCGGCGATTCCGGCACGATCCTGCGCACGACCAGCACGAATACAGCGGGAATGGCGAGCAGTGCAAACACCGTGCGCCAGCCGAACGCCGGCAACACGAAGTACGAAACGATGCCGGCCGTGATGAAACCCAGCGGCCAGAAGCCGTCCATCAACGCTACCAGACGGCCGCGCTTCGCAGCGGGAACGAATTCGGAAAGAAGCGCCTGGGCGATCGGAAACTCCATACCCATGCCGAAACCGAGCAGGATCCGATAAACGATCAGCGCGTTCACGTCATGCGCCGTCGAGCAGAGATACGAGGCGACGCCCCACAGCACCATGCTCCATTGAAAGACGGGCCGGCGGCCGAAGCGATCGGCAAGAAGGCCGGCCACCGCGGCCCCGATCGTCATGCCGAAGAAGCTCGAACTCGCGACCAGCCCGGCCTGTGCGCTGGAGAGGCCGAACTCTTTTTTTATCGAGCCGAGCACGAAGGTCATCGTGCCCAGGTCAACAGAGTCGAAGAAGAACGCGAGCGCGATGATTGTGAAGATCAGCTTGTGATAGCCGGAGAACGGCAGTCTCTCAAGCCGCGCAGCCGCGCTCGCACGCGGCTGCGTTGATGGGGAAGCAGTACGCATGTCGTCCTCTGGGAGAGAACGGCCGCCCCACGGGAACGAGGGCAGCCGACCGCCTCAGTAGACGTGACCATTAATGCCCGCCATAGAAGAAGAACGGCATGGAGCATGAACGTACGCGTCATTGTCGCGAATTGACAAGTCGTTTGGCGCGGATTGAATCATCGTGATGAAAGCGATCGAGGCGAGATCTGGCAGTGCGTGTTCTCGAACGAGTTGACCCGGACGATGGCGCATCGCTCGATGCGCGCTTGCTCGAGCACGCCACACTTGCACATAGGGCCACGAGCCTTTGCGCGAATGTGCGCCGAGCCGACCTCAGGCTACCCGTGAACGTGCGAGCGGATGCACAGCATGCAAGGCGCGTGCGGGCCTGCTGGGCGACTATGGAAAGTCCGCGAAGCGTGCAATGACGCGCGGCTATCGTGGCCCGTGCGCGAGTGACGGGCCATCGCGCTGCGCTGCAGACTGGCGTAGGCGCGCTATTCGTCTTTACGGGTTAGTTCTTTGGCGTGGTCTTGCGTCATTGTCGCCATACAGTGCCAGAAATCGATGTACTTTAACGACGCCTCACCTATTTCATAGGCGCCGCTATAGCATGTGTTGTCACGGTACTGACGCCACGCCGTCTCCGCCTTAAGGAAGTAAGGTAATGCTTCCGGTTGATTATCGCGCGCCAGTTCGATATCGTTTTTCTTAATGCCCGCGGTGATGGAAGCGATGATCTTGTTTAACTTCCTCGTGGCGCGTTCGAAATCCCTGTGTCCGCATTCCTCCATATCCTCAGTCCCGGCATGTTCGCCGGTCTTGCATAAATGATCGACTTGCGCCGCAGTTCGCCCCTGGAAATACTCAGCGGACGGTTGGAATTTTTGATAATCAAACGTACCGGACCAGCGCGTCTCCGCTGACGTGGCAAGCGATACCGCGAGCAAGAGCGGTGCAAGTGCAAGAACCTTGTGTTTCATGTTCGACCATGTGGAAAAAGCCCCGCTGAAGCGGGGGCGTAGGGTTTGCAATGTCTCGCATATCTTCTAGCCACCGTTTATTGTCGCGCGTAGACCCTTCAAAAATTCATTCTCCTGTTTTCGGATCGTATAGCGGCAATTCGCGGCTAAAACGTCATACATATCGATGTGAGTATGGGCGGCGAGTTCTTCTTGAGAGGAGGAAACGAAATTGACTATAAGATCACATGCACTAACTATGTCGTCCTGTGCGCGCATGTACTTCGTCAACTGCTTTCTGCTCCCCGCCGTGGTGTGTCGCGCCGATCTTAATGATTTGGCGAGTTTTTTATTTTCATCATTCAATTTCGTTGCGTGCATTCCGTAGCACAGATAGTCACCATAGCCACCGCCCAGGTGCTGCATACAGTTTTCATAGATGAACTTTTCATCCGCGCGCGCTACGTTGTAGTGAGCGGTGAGTGCCACGAAGGAAAGTAGAAAAGCAAATGGAAATCGCGATTTCTTCATGTTGATAATTATCGTGGGTATCCCCGCCGCAGCGGGGCTCAAGACGCCAGGTAATCCTCATTACTTGACTGCTTTGCTATTGGGTATAACTCGCGGGTCATTGCAAAGACGTTCGCATCCGCCGTCACATATAGGCACAAGGCTTACCGAAATCTGATCGAGCGTAGCGATGCCCTTGTCATCTACATCAGGTTCCTTGATGATTCGCGTATCGACCCAAATATTTGTTTCCTTCACTCCAAGCTGGACTAGATACGTTTTCATCGCTGCCGCTCGTTCGGACGCTACAGCCTTCGGATTTTTCTCTTTAACGTACCCTCCAGCATAGACGATTCCCCTGATTTCTACATTTGGCCATTGTCTGGCGGATAACATCATGTCCGCAATTTTGATACGATCAGAATTCGGAATTTTCGTTGAATTTAGCGGAAAATTACTTGTCATATCTTCGGATATCGTACATGCGCTTACATTGCTCATGTTCGCGACACATGAAAGCGATAGAATACAAAGCGCGAAAAACGAAGCGAAATTTCTTCTTAGCATGAGTTATCTATTAGACGGTGTCAGGCACTCCTAGTCACTGATGCCAACATAGCACCGAGGCTATCCGCATTTTGAATCGCCTCAGCGCCCCGCCGAAGTGGGGCCGCTATGATACATAGTAGCTTACTTGATTGCCTTACTCGTCGGCGTTACATTGGGATCATTGCAAAGGCGTTCGCATCCACCATTACAAATAGGAACTAATTGAATTACAATTTGATGAAATGTAAAATTTCCATTCTCATCATGCGCCATATCTTCAGTAAATGTTAACTTGTCAATCCATATATTATTTTTTGATATGCCAAGCACCATTAGATACTTCTTAATATCTTTTGCGCGATATTCTTTCAGTTAATCAAGGCTCCTCTCCTTCACATATGCGCCAGCAGTAACGTTCGCTCCGATTTGGACACCTGGCCATTTCTTTGCCTCAACCACCAAATCAGCAATTTTTATTCGATCATCATTAGTGAGTGATTTTGAATTCAGTTGCATGTACGTTTGCATGAATTCCATGACCGTGCATGCAAAAGTGGAGTTCGCTAGCTGCATCAAAATTACCGGCAATGCAACAGCGACGGCTAGCTTTAGTTTTCTCATTGCGTTACCAAAGTTTCTTATCAAAATGAGCAACGTATGCGGCAATGATATCCGCGTTCCTGATTGCTTTGTCGCTGTTGTCTATCGCCCAATATTTAAGCCCAACGCCTTGCCCGTATCGCAGCATGCAGGGCGCGTGCGGGCCAGCTAGGTGCTTATGGGAAGTACGCGAAGCGTGCAATGAAGCGCGACCATCGTGACCCGGGCGCGCGTGGCGTGCGACCGCACTGTGCTGCGGATGGGCGTAGGCGCGCAGATGAAAGCCCCGCCGAAGCGGGGTAGCTAGCTACTGCGTTATATCTGGCTTTGTTAGCTCTCCAATTCTCGCTTTCGTAATGGCTTCCATACAGGCCCAAAAATCAATAAAACGTATAGATGCTTGACCGATCTCGTACACGTTCGCGTAGCATTGATTGTCTCTGTAGCTTTGCCAATTTCTTTGTGCTTGCTTGAAATACGGTAAAGCAATTGGATTATGGTTTTTTCGAAGCTCTACATCGTTTTTCTCGATATCCCTTTCGGTAGCTTCGATAGTCTTAGCTAGCATTGCTTTAGCAGACTCGAACTTGAACTGGGCGCATGTAGACAGTTCCATCGTTCCTAGGTTTTCGCTTTTGCAATGTTCGGCGATCTGTTGGGGAGTTTTTCCAGGGTACTGGCTGCTTGCTGGTTCCGCCTTTCTGTAGTCGAATGTGGTTCCATAGATTGACGCTGAATTTGCAATGGGAACGCCGACCATGTAGAGAGAAGCGCCGAACACGCACACACGGAAAAATTTAGTGAGTCGCATCGTAGACTCCTGTTTCGAATAGACGCGCCTCGCGTCGCCGACGGCCCGCAACGATATGAGCGACGAAGCTGCGAATCACGTCGCGCATGCGATCGTACTCACCGTGATTCAGAAAATTGGCCAAATATTGCGACCGTGTACTAGGCCAAGGGTCATGTGGTTTATGGTAGATGCCAGAGTTAAAAAGGACAGAGACTAGTGCATCGTATTCGTATTGATACAGTGCTACGTGAACATCGTGATTGATTGCCTTTTCTGTGGCGTCTCGATTGACTCGAAACAATTCCTTCGCCCGATTCAGCGAAATAACGTCACCAATATGCAGGTGATCTTGAGGTAAGACCTGATGTCCTAAACCTACTGTTGGAATGCCGGTCCCATCGTCGTACACCTGCAATATAAAGCCCTCGGATACGGGTAGGTTCGTTTTATGGCCGTGTATCACTTGATGATACGTACCGTTAAGAACTCCACTCTCAAGGATAGCCATGAACGTGATGCCTTGCGGTGAGAGCGTCCAAGGTTTGCAAAGACGCCCTGTTTGAGCGAATACGCATGAATTAGGATCAGTGTTTGTTACCGATGTTGCGAGTGCATCAGGCATTTAAGCCCCCTATCTATGACCAAGGTAAATTTGAATGGATTGCGCGCCATCGGTTTGATAGCGCTTCGTGCGGCCCTGTGAATCCGTTACGCCGTGGCGCAGTTCACCGGAAGGCAAACGAGCGGTGTAGTACGTATTGGCGAGCGGTGTCCCTCGCGCGTCGGTAAGCGCATATTGTTCATCGTAGGTTTTCACCTCGATCGGCTTCGCGGGTGTAGCGGCCTGCACTGCCACCTGCTTTTCCGAATAGAACGCGTTTGACCCGCCATACGCAAAGACGACGTTATTCCCGCATGGACATAGAACGCGATCACCGTCCTTTACCATCGGATAGCCTTCATCCATCCAGCCGCCAGCGGTGCCGTAAATCTCCCATGCTCCCTTGCAGGTTCCGCACGTCGCTTTGTTGCCCTTGCGGGCGTACATCTTGCCCCGCTCGTCGTACATGCCGCTACGGCCAATGACTTCACCGCCCGTTGAGGTGCGGTCTCCGTCTGTGACTAATCGATCAAACATGACTACTGCCTCCGATGGCCAAGGTAAACCGCGATGGTTCGCGCGTCGCGCGTCGGGTGTCGCGCGGTGTGGCCGCTCGCATCCGTACTCCCGTGGATCAACGAGCCATCGGATAGGCATAACGTGTAGTACGTATCGATCAACGCGCGGCCATCGCCGCCATGCAACACGAATTGTTCGTCAAACTGATCGGCATCCGATGCGGAATGCTCAGAGCTGTACGGCGCTATATCAAACGTAATGGTATGTGCTTCATCTTCGCGGCGATGGTAGAAGCATGAAACGTCTTCGCCTGCTATCACACGATTCTTCCCACAAGGGCACAGAACCCTATCCCCTTGCAACACAACGGGAACGCCACCATTACACATATGCTTTGCCGTGCCGACGATCGGCCACGTACCCGGACAGTTACCGCAAGTTGCTTTTTCGCCGTGCAGTGCAATCTTTTTCCCGTCGTCGTGAATTTTTGCTTTGAGTGCAAAGACCTTGCCGCCCGTCGTAGTCGGATCGCCGAATCTCACTACAGGGATTCGCATCACGCCTCCCTGTGTCCGAGATAGACCGCGATTCGTTCCGCGGCGTCGGTACGATGTCGCAACGTGCGGCCCGAGTCGTCGGTTTCACCGTGTGAAGTAGAGCCGTCCGCATAGCGCACCGTGTAATAGGTATTCGACAAGGGACGCCCCATTCCATCGGTCAGCGCGAATTGCTCATCGTGGATAAGTATTTGCGAATCAGTAACGCTAGCCGATCGTGCGCACTCCGCAATGACCGATGTGCCGCTTTTCACCTCGCACCAAGATTCACCCGCGAGTTTCGCCGTAATGCGGGGCGGCGTGGGACAATGGCAGAGAACGATATCGCCATCCAGAGCGTTCTCCGTTCCGTCGATATTCCATCGATACGCCTCGCCGTTCTTCACAATCCGGCCCGCGTTTCTGCAAGTTTCGCAAAACGCTTCCTTTCCGAGCAGCGCGGTTTTATGACCGTGATACGTGCATGCGTATCTTTGTTCGTAATCTAAAATCCGTCCGCCGCCGCTCAACTCGTCGCCCACAACCGCAATCCGCCGCATCATGTTGTTTCCCTTACTGGCGCGTCAAGACGTTGCCGTGTTGGTCGACCGGAACAAGGCTCGTGCAAGTGGTTAAATCGCGATGCGGGCTATCGTTGATGGTGTCGCCGTTATCCAGAAGGCTGCCTACGGCCCCAAACGCATAGTCTGGTTTTCCGGGTAGGCCAATCCCGGTTATGATTCGCGCCCGCGAGCCGTCTGCATATTCCACGAAGTCACCGATACGCGCGGCGGTGTGTCGATCTCCGACACGATAGTTACCCGTAATTGATTTGAGTACGCCGCCGCGCAGCGTAGTCGCACCTTTAACGGCGAATCGATGTCGCAATTCGCGCGGCGGTGGTGGGACGTAATCCGCGTCGAATAGCCCTTCGATCGTTTCGCCATCGGCCACGAAAATACCTTCCGCTTCCCAGATCGTCGAAATAATGCGATCGCCGTTGCTTATCGAACTGCCGACGAGGGCGACGGGACGGTTATTGACCGTCATGGCAAACCCGGCGCCGTCCATAATCACCGCTTCGCTTCCGTCGCTGTATGTCACGACGTCACCGACGCGCGCAATTGCCAGGCCGCAATAGGCGCTTGGGGAACCCGTCGTTACGCATCCGCCGCGCTCCGTGCGAGCACCGATCGTTGCGAATGCATGCATCTTGCCTTTGCGTTTCTGCTGATCCGACATTGTTCAAGCTCCTTGAGTCAATGAACACGGCCGGTCCGACACTGCAACCGGCCACGCGCAGCGTGTTCACGCTGCTAACTTCTCAGTGAACTGCGAACGGGATTTAGGCGGTATCAGATTTAACTGAATTTATGGGTTCAAACGTAAGCGACTGGCCGGAAAGATTTCCCATCAAATCATTTCGCATCGCAGACAAGCCCGGCAGCGGACCTGCTCGACGCGCTACGGCGTGCCGTCGAACGCGGCGGTATGTCGTCGCTGGGCGTGCTGCATCCGCGTGCCGTCTGGATCGACGTTGACGGGCACCGATGCCACGGCACAGGCGGGGCGGCGCCAGCTCGATCGCCTCACGCCGCGCACGCTCAAATGCTCATGCGGTGCGCGCTGCTGCGCGGGTAGTTATCCCAATCCAGAAATTGAAATGGCGATCGGCGAAGCGCTCGCGCACCTCGCGCCGCTGCTCGCGGGCTATGCAGCGAATGAACGCCTGCACTGTGCGATCGTCGCCAATACCTTGAAACGCACGCAAGAAAAGCGCGGTTAGCCTTGCGGCACGTTGCGCAGTGAACGGCCATACCGTCGCGGCCCACGTCACGATTATCGAAAATGATCTGATCGGCAACCCGCGCGTAGCGGGCCGCCTTGATCGCGCGAGCGCGCGCATTGATGCCCTTTTGCGTGAGGCGGGCATCGTGGCGGATGATCCGCGCGCGGATGGCACTACGCCCACCGCGAATGGCTCACACGCCGCCGATGAAGCGCTCCAGCAATGCCATGCGCGCGCGTTAGCGGGCCTGGATTGGTCGTTGCAGGGCGAGGCCGAAACGAAGGCGTTATCGGCCCTGTTGTCGCGGCACGAGGCGCAATTGACGCGCCACGAGGCGATCTATCACGAGACCGCGAGACTGGCCGCACGCGATGCGGCAGCGGCCGATTGGAATGTGCCGCCCGATCCAGCGCCATATTGCGGATCTGCGGCGGCACAGGCGCATCAAAAGTCCGTCGTGACCGAGAACCAGGCCGTGCGCGGTTCGGCTTGCGTCAGATAACCGCCCAGCGCGGACGACCAGTACGAACGATTCGCGAGGTTCGTCACCATCACGTTGAAGCTCGTATCGTGCTTGAGGACCTGCGTCTTGTAGCGCGCGCCCACGTCAAAGCGCGTCCACGACGGGATTTTCTGCGTATTCGCCGTGTTCAGATACTGCGAGCTGGTCCAGATCGCGCGGCCCATCAGCGTGAGGCCGTGCACCTGCGGCACGTCGTATTCGAGGTTCGCGTTGAGCGTCCATGCCGGCACGCCAACCGGGCGATTGCCGTCCTGCGAACTGTCGCCGGTATCCATGAGCTTCGCATCGATATACGATGCGCCGCCGATCAGACGCAGGCCCTTGACGGGTTCGCCATACATCGAGAACTCGACGCCACGGTGACGCTGCACGCCGTCCGTCTCGTATATATTCGTGACGCTATTCGTATAGGCAACCTGCTGCTTGATCTGGTAGACCGCGAGCGCTGCGCCGTAATGGTTCGCGTCGTATTTGACGCCGGCTTCGTACTGCTTTGCGCGGAACGGCGCCATCACCTGGCCGGCATTGGCTGCGGTGTCGGGCGCGGTGCCGCCTTCGACCAGACTTTCCGCGCGGTTCGCGTAGATCGACAGGTTTGGCTGAAGCTTGTAGACGAGGCCCAGAATCGGCGTCGTGGCCGACTCGTTGTACGGCGAGTACTCCGATTCGGTCCCGTAGTTGTAGTTGTTTTCGACAATGTTCTGATGGCGCGCGCCGACCGTAAACAGCAGGCGGTTCTGGAAGAAGCCGAGCGTGTCCGAGACAACGAAGCTGCGCATCAGGGTCGAACTCGTCAGGCCCGGATCGTCGAAGCTGCCGCCGCTATACGAGGCGGAAGGGAACGCAACCACCTGCGTATTGGTCAGGGTCGTCGGGAAATAGCCGCTCATGTCATACGCGCCATACTCCGCGACGCGATTGATCTGCCAGCCCGCGTTGACCTGATTCGAAACTGGACCCAGGTCGAACTTGCCGCGCACGCCCAGTTGCGCCGAGATCGCGTTTTCCTTGAGCGTGTCGCCCATGCGATACGCTTCGGCGGCGCCCTCATCGTAGGTGATCGTCGAGTACTCGCCGAGTTCGGTCGTGTGGCGCGAGCCCACGCCCGCGTAAGCGGTCCAGTTCGGCGCGAGATCGTACTCGCCGCGCAGCATGCCCACCGTGTCTTCCTGCTTCGAATACGTCCACGGTTGCGCGTAGTTGTAGCTCGCCGACGGCGTCGACGGCATGTCGTCGCCATCCACGAACACGCCCGAACGCCCGCCCGTGATGTTGTTCTTTTGATAAAGAAAGTCTGCGTAAAGACGCAGCTTGTCGCCGCGATAGTCGAGCGAAATCGCGGTCTGCTGCGAATGGTTGTCCTGGTTCTGAACCGCCGTGCTGCCGCCCACCACGGTTTGATTCACGCGAATGCCGAACTGGTCGTTCTCGCCAAAGCGGCGGCCCACATCCACATGCGTGCCGAGTTCGCCCGACGCGCTGCCTTCGACCGTCACACGTGCGATGGGTTTATCGTCGGCAACCTTGGTCTGCACGTTGATCGTGCCGCCCACGCCCGTACCGCCGGGTGCCGCGCCATTCACGAACGCGCTGGCGCCCTTGAAGATATCCACGCGCTCGATCGCACCGGTGTCCACCATCTGACGCGGCGTGAGGCCATAGAAGCCATCGAGGCCCACGTCGTCGGAATAGACCTGGAAGCCGCGAATGATGTACGTCTGCGAGAAGTTGGCATAGCCGAGCGCCGTGCGCACGGCCGGATCGTTCTGCACGACGTCGGCGATGGTCTGGGCCTGCTGGTCCTGGATCAGTTTCGACGTATAGCTCGTGACCGAGAACGGCACGTCGATCATCTTCTGCTTGCCAAGCACGCCGATCGACGCGCCGCTCGCCACCTGCCCGCCCGCATAGGCCGGGGCGAGATCGCCTGGCAGTGCTTCACGCTGCGCCTTCACGCTCACGGTGGGCAGCACCGACTGCGGTTTGGTGGTGTCCGTGGCGGTGGTGTCGCTCGTGGCGTCCGCGGCGCTTGCCTGCACGGAAAAGCCCGCGAGCGCGAGGGCCGCAGCGGCGAGCGGCGCAAGGCGGAAAGCCTGTGCCGGTGAGAGAGTGGTTCGGTTCATTGATCGGTATCCGCGGCGTGATGGCGGGTCGGTTGACCCAATATGCATCGAAGGCCGCGATGATATCCGTAAATGCGAATGATTCCACTTCCCATTCACAAAGTTCCGGGGAACAAGTAACAGCGAGTAAGGATTCGGCACGCCACGACCGTCTCCTGAGGCGATGCGTTACAACGCTCTCGCCTTGCCGGATAAGGCGCCGCGCAAATTCGTGCCCGTGCCTGGCTGTAAACCGGCGTAAAAAAAGCCGTCGAAATGACGATGTTGTGTGTTGCGTCTCGTTCACACCACACGCCGCAACATCGCCAGATTTCTTTCATTCACCTTTAATTGCGCACGCAACTTGCAAGCACCGGTTCGGCTCGAATGAACTCGTCTTGATTGTCGAAATCACTCCATTACGCTACCGAAAATTTCCGATTCTTAATAACGCGCATTTCCTCTCTCTATTTCCAATCTGATCATCGAGTGTTTCTCTAAATTACGAATTTCACATGCGAAACAGGATCAATTTCTTATTCGATCCACGCTCACAACGCCCCTTCTTTTACGGCACATTTCCATCAACCGCGAACATTCCGTAATAAGACAGATTAGGAAATATATTCAACCGCATGATTCGTCGCGCTGATGCCACAAGCGCGAAAAATCATTGCCGATATCGCGCTATGCTCCGCCTCGCTCGCATCGAGCGAATAAAAAACTAATGGAGTAACGATGAAAAAGATTTCCCTTTGCGCTCTCGCTATCGCCGCAGCGTCGTTTGCCAGCGCCGCGCAAGCACAGAGCACGGTCACGCTGTACGGTTTGATCGACGCGGGTGTCGCCTATAGCAGCAACGCAGGCGGCGCACACCAGTTCGCCGCCATGAGCGGCGCGCTTAACGGCAGCCGCTGGGGCCTGAAAGGTGAGGAAGACCTGGGCGGCGGTCTCAAGGCGATCTTCGTGCTCGAAAGCGGCTTCAGCGTCATGACGGGCGCACTCGGGCAGAACACCCGCGAATTCGGCCGTCAGGCCTTCGTCGGCCTGTCTAGCAACCAGTACGGCTCGTTCACGCTTGGCCGCCAGTACGACAGCGTGGTCGACTATCTCGGCCCGCTCGCACTCAACGGCACGCAATACGGCGGCACGATCGCCTCGCACCCGTACGACAACGACAACCTGAACAACTCTTTCCGTATCAGCAACTCGGTCAAGTTCCAGAGCGTCGATTACAACGGCTTCAAGTTCGGCGGCCTCTATGGCTTTTCGAACGAAGCCGGCGGCTTCTCCGACAACCGCGCTTATAGCCTCGGCGCATCGTACGCATTCGGCGGCCTGAAGTTCGCAGCGGGTTACCTCCAACTCAACGGCGAAGGTTCGAGCAACACGAGCGGCGCGGTCAGCACTGATTCGACCTTCACGGCGGGCCGTCAGCGCACGTATGGCGCGGGCGTGAACTACGCGTTCGGCGCGGCCAACCTCGGCTTTGTCTTCACGCAGACACAACTGAGCGACGCCTCGATGATCAGCACGTCCAGGTCGGGCACGTCCAGTGGCATTGCACTCGACGGCAGCGCACGCTTCACCAACTTCGAAGTCAATGCGCGTTACAACCTGACGCCGGCGCTCACGGTTTCGGGCGCGTACACCTACACGGATGCGAGCCTCAAGGGCGTGAAGCCGAAGTACAACCAGCTCACGCTGCAGACGGATTACCTGCTCTCGAAGCGCACCGACGTGTACGCCGAAGCCGCGTATCAGCACGTCAGCGACACGGGCAATTCGGGCATCGGCGCGGATATCTCGGGCTTCTCGGCGTCGTCGTCGAGCTCGCAGGTCGTCGGCACGGTTGGCATTCGCCACCGTTTCTGATCGGCTCGGGTCGAGTCGTGAATAAAGCCCATGCGAACGGTGGCGCCACCGTCCATCGGGCTTGAGGAAGTGGCCGCTTCACGTGGCACGATGTGACGTGACGGCTGCGATTGACCGCTCTGGTTGCGAACGCAACCAGAGCGTGCTGGATGCAAGAGACGGAATGCTAGCGGGATGCAAGCGGAAAAGGATGTAAACGGATACCACGTCGTGCTCATCCCACACGACGACAAGGCGGTCATCGGCACGCGCGCACGCGAACGACGTCTGCGCTTGAAGCAAACGCCAACCGAGACGGCGCGCAGGCTCGGCGTAGCGCCGCAAACGCTCAGACGCTGGGAGAACGGTGGCGTATCGGCAAAGATGTGGCAGCACAAGCTGAACGCCTGGGCGGCTGCCTTGAATACCTCACCGGCCTGGCTGCTGGACGGCGTCACGACCGTGGTTCAGCAAGCGACGCATCGTGCGCCACCCTACGCGGCCGATCGCTCGCCCGATAGCGTCGCGCTGACACCGCAACAGCGCATTGAAATCGGCGAACACGCGGCCGCACGACGACGCGGCCTCGGCATGTCGTTCATCCAGGTCGCAGCAGCAGTTGGGACGCGCTGGCAAACGATTCAAAACTGGGAAACGGGCAAGCTGCCGCGCCACGTCGATGCGTCGTCGTTTGCAGCGTGGGAAGAAGCCTTGTCGGTGCCGCACGGTTGGCTCAAGCGTGGCCAAGGCGCTGCCGCTGCGGCAGATCGAAACGGCTCGATCGAAGTGCGATTCCCCGCCGATGATTTTTATGAAGCTGTGCGAACGATTGGAATCGTACTCGCCAAACCCGCCTTCGATCCGTTCTGGCATTCCACCGCGCTCGACGCGAAGCAAAGCCGGTTAGCAACCCTCTTCGCGCGTCGTTTCGGCGATGCACAAAACCCGTTGAGCGACATGCGCACGATTGCCGCCGATTTCCAGATCTCACGACGGCACGCCACACAACTGGTCGACGCGATGTGTGTACGCGCCGCACGTTATGTTTTTGTGGTGTCGATGAATACATCTGGCCATTCTCAGGAAACGCGGTTTATCGTGGATTCAGCGCGGGGCGTGGCGGTGATGAATGGGCCTTCTTCATCCGTTGAATGACATAGCCCAGGCGGGGATTCGCTAAACAAGGCGGATCGGCGAACGAGCGCTTTATTCATACATTCGAATCCTTGAGTTCGGCGCAAGAGTCATTTTCCGAATTCGCGCTAGCGCGACGGCGCGGGCTGATCGAATATGGAAGCCCCTCAATCAGCTCAGGAGCGTGTCATGAAGATCACCCCACTCTGCACCGCATTCGCCTGTGCCGCCGCGCTCTGGAGCACAGGTAGCTTTGCTGCGCCGCCGCTTTCTTCTTACGAAACGGCCATCCATCTATCAAGCGGAAAAGACCTGATTTGCGGCGTCAATCAGGCCGCACCTGCCGGCGCTTCGGTCGCGCTGACGCCTGGCGAACAAGCGCAGGCCGACGTGCTGGCGACGCAGCGTCTGCGCCTCGTGAGCGGACCGTCGTCGCCTTATCCGTCTGATTACACGGCGCCGACCGTAGCCTGCGCGAGCGCGGGTTGAAACCCGACTGATAGAGGGCCGACTAATCGCCTCCCGCGCACGACGGCGCACGCCGGCGACCGCCCTCTATCGAGCGCATACGACACTCAGAAGCGCGTGCGTACGCCGGTCGTCACTTCGACCTGATTGGTCGCGCCATAGGTCGTGCTCACCGTATAACCGCCGTGCAGTTTCATGAAGTCGCCCGCCAGATACACTTCGGTGCGCTTCGAAAGGTGATAGAACACCGAGCCGTAGAGCGTTTCCTTGAAGCCGTTGTGCAGACCGCTGGTCGGGTCGAATGCGCCGATGTTGGCGTTCGGAATATCGCCGCCCGCGTTATAGGCGGCGTTGTGCGTGCGCATCTGCTGATAGCCCAGTTCGTAATCGAACGCACCCTTCGGCACGAGCTTGAACGACACGGTCCACGCATTATCCTGGCGCTGACCCAGCGCGCCCTGGTTGCCCCAATAACGGAAGTAGCCCGCATTGGCGCGCACGATACCGAGCGAATAGTTACCGCCCACCGAGAATGCCTGATTCGTGAAGCCGTCGCGATTCACGTGGCTATAGAAAGTCGACGCGGTATACGTCGGGCCGTTGTAGCCCAGCGCGAATTGATAATTTGCGTTATTGCCGAAACTCGTCGAATTGCCAAACGCGTAACCGGCGCTCGCGAAGATGCCATTGTCGAACACCTTCTTCCACGCGACCCCGTTGTCGTAGCGTGTGCCGGTCGCACTCGCCGCGTAGAAAATCATCTGCTTGAAGTTGTTGGCGTTGGTCCAGCCGCCCTCTTCCGTCGTCAGCTTGGCGTTGCCGTACGGGTCGCCGTAGATCGCGGACGCATCGCGCGCGATGGTGTTCTGGAAACCGGCCGTGAACTTGCCGAAGCGCTCGTCGTCCAGACCCACCCACGCGTCGCGGTCGAAGAGTTGGCCCGGGTCTTCCATCTGCCCGTCGCTCACGCGGTATTCGCTTTCGAGCCGGAAGATCACCTTCGTGCCGCCGCCCAGGTCTTCCGCCCCCTTCACGCCCCAGCGGCTGCCGCTGAACCACGGCTCGCCGCCGATGCCCATCCCGACCACGTGATTGCCATTGGCGTCCGCGTGCGACTGGTACGTCGGCACGCTCAGATCGAGGAGGCCATAGAGCTGAACGCTCGACTGTGCGTGCGCGCCGCTCGCGGCCAATACGCCGGCCGCCACGGTGAATGCGAGATGTTTTTTCTTCAAGATTGTCTCCTCAGAGTGCTGCGTTCAAATTCTGATGGTTCCGTTGCCGCCTTCTAGTCCGTCGGCTTCGATCTGCGCCGGTCTGTCAGCGTGCAACGGATGAGACGAATCCTAGTGGGGTGAATCCTTCGCGCTCCTTTCGCGAATCATTGGCATCACTAAGTGCATTCACCAATGCCCGATCACTACGCACCTTGCATGGCAACGTGCTCGTGCGTGGCGGTTTCCTTCGCCCGCAGGATATAGCCGAGCCCACGCAACGTCATGATCTGCGCGCTCGACTCCGCAAGATGCTTGCGCAGGCGGTGAATATAGATGTCGATGGCGTCCGCGCTCGGCTCGTCGTTCAGGCTGAAGATGCGTTCCATCAGTACATGCTTGGACACCGTCTTGCCCTGTTGCAGCATGAGCGCCTCCAGGATCGAATGTTCGCGGCGGCGCAGGCTCAAGGTCGCGTCGTTGTGACGAAACTCGCGCGTGTCCGAGACATAGTGCAGATCGCCGCATGTGAGGCAGCCCGACTTCTCGCCCGTTTGCCGCCGTATCAGCGCCTTGATGCGCGCAACCAGTTCGCGGCTGTCGAAGGGCTTCACCACATAGTCGTCGGCGCCTGCGCTGAAACAGGCCACCTTGTCGTCGATCGAACCATGCGCGGTGAGCATGAGGACCGGCACGTTGTCGCGCCGCCTTCGCAAGCGGTTGAGCACGTCCTTGCCGCTCATGCGCGGCAAGCGCATATCGAGCAGCACGACGTCGTAGCGCTGCGTGAGCAGCACCGAGTCCGCCGATTCGCCATCGGTCACGGCATCCACGGCGAATTGCTCCGCGCGCAGCAAGTTGACGATCCAGTGCGCCAGTTCGGCGTTATCTTCCACCAGCAGCAGTTTCATAGGGTTTCCTCACTCGCGCCAAACTGGCAGACGCACGGTCACGACGAGCCCCACGCGCCCTGCACCCGGCGCGAGGGCAACCGAGCCGCCGTGCGAGCGCGCGACCTGATGCACGATGGCCAGTCCAAGCCCCGTGCCGTCCGTATCCGCCGACACGCGGTAAAAGCGTTCGAATACATGCGCACGCGCTTCGGCCGGAATGCCCGGCCCATTGTCGATGACCTGAAGCACCGCCTCATCGCCTTCGCGTTTGCACAGCGCGGTCACACTGCCGCCCCGTTGCGTATAGCGTATGGCGTTGTCGATCAGATTCGATGCCAGCGAGGCGATGAGTCCCGCGTTGCCCGCCACGCTCACGCGTTCGTCGAGTTCCGCGCCCAGGTCGATATCGCGATGCTGCGCAGCCTGAATCAGTTCTTCCAGCACAGAGGACAGCACCGCAGCCAGCGGCACGCGCGTCGCCACGGCGGGCGTCGCCATCGACTCGGCCTGCGCAAGCAGCAGCAACTGACTCGTCAATTCCGCCATCTTCTGACTGGTTCGGCGCACGCCGCTCAGTGCCGCGAACAGCGCCGGGTCGCGCGCGTCGCATTGGCTCGCGAACTGGGTTTGCGTCGCGAGCAGCGTGAGCGGCGTGCGCAGTTGATGCGCGGCGTCGGCAATGAATTGGCGCTGCGTCGATGCGTGCACCTTGAGGCGCGCGATGCACTGGTTGATCGCATCGACGATCGGCCGTAATTCCGATGGCAAATGCGCGGGACGTATGGGTTCGAGTTGCGTCGGCTCGCGGTCGGCCACGTCGTCTTTCAGCTTGATCAGCGGACGCAGTTCGAGCGTAAGACCGAGCGGCACCAGCAGCATGACGAGCGCGAGCATCAAGCCCTGCCGCAAGAGTTGCGGCCGCCAGAGGCTATCGATCATCGCCTGGCGCGAGGCCATCGTCTTGCCCACGATCACCGTCACGCGCTCCGCTCGCCCCGAATCGTAGAGCAGTCGCTCATAGGCCACCGCGCGGATCGGCATGCCCGCATAGGTGCTGTCGTAAAACGCGGGCAACGCCCGGCCCGCAGGCGGCGCCGCGAGATCCGGCGCGCCGATCAATAGTCGTCCTTCGGATCGACCGCCACCGGCCAGCACCTTGTAAAACACCTGGTCCTGGTAAGGCGACTCGAATAGCTCCAGCGCCGCGGGCGGCACCGTGGCGATAAGCGCGCCGTTCTCCCAATCCACATCTTCGATGATGGTGCGCGCCGACGCGAGCAGCGCACTGTCCTGCAACAAATCCGCGGTCTGCCGCGCGGCGTCGTACGACACGCCGCCCGCCACCAGCACGAACGCCGCGAGCGGCAGCAACAGCCACAACAGCAAACGCGCACGCAGGCTATGCACCATGTCACGCCCTCCAGTACAAAGCCGTCCCGCAGCGTATGCGGGACGGCAATGGGGTTACTTCTATCGTCTTCACTCACGCCCCAATGGCGTTCAGAACGCAGCGGGCCGCCATTTGAGCAAACGCTTTTCGACTGCGCTCAACAGATAGTCGGTCGAGAGCGCGACCACCGCGAGCACGATCATCGCCGCGAATACGCCGCTCGCATTGAAGGCGCCTTGCGCCGTCGAGATCAGCAAGCCGATGCCCTGCTTCGAGCCAAGGAATTCGCCCACCACCGCGCCCACCAGTGCAAAGCCAAAGCTCACATGCAGGCTCGCGAGAATCCACGAAAGCGCCGAGGGAATCACCACCGAGGTCGTCACCTGGCGGCGCGACGCGCCGAGTATCTGCGCGTTGGCGATCATGTAGCGATCCGCTTCGCGCACGCCCTGGAACGCGTTGCCGAACACCACGAAGAACACCATGACGACCGCCAGCGCCACCTTCGACGCCATGCCAAGACCCAACGCAATCACGAACACCGAACCGAGCACCACACGCGGAATCGAATTGGCGACCTTGATATAGATGCTGAACACGTCGGAGAGCAGCTTGTTGCGACCGAGCAGCACGCCGCACACCACGCCGCCCGCCGCGCCAATCAGAAAGCCCAGCACGGTTTCTTCGAGCGTGACCCACACCTGTAGCAGCAACGGCCCTTGCGACGTGCCGTTCTGAAACCAGTCGACGATCTGCAAAAAGATCAGCGAAGGCATCGAAAAGAAGAACGGGTCGATCCACTTGTTGCGCCCTGCGAGTTCCCAGCCGCCGAGCACCGCCACGAGCACGAGCACGCGCAAGCCGATCACGAGCGCATGACGCTGGCGTATGCGGCGTTGCGCGAGGCGTTCGATCTGCGCGAGCGAATGACCGTCGATGGCGGCACGGGAAGACGGGGTGGACGATGTCATGGATGGTTTCCGGAGTTCAAGCGTGTCAGGCAATTTGCACCTCCTCGCGCAGGTCGTGCCAGATGTCACGCGAGATTTCGATAAAGCGCGGTTCGTAACGAATTTCCGAGGTGATGCGCGGGCGCGGCAGGTCGATTTCATAGACCTTCTTGAGCGTCGCGGGCCGGGCCGTCAGCACGAACACACGGTCGGCGAGCGCGATCGCTTCTTCCAGATCGTGCGTGACGAACACCACCGATCCCGTGCCGCCCCACAGTTGCAGCAGTTCGTCCTGCATCAGCGTGCGGGTCTGCATGTCGAGCGCGGAAAACGGTTCGTCCATCAACAGGATTTCGGGCCGGTTGATAAAAGTTTGTGCGAGCGCCACGCGCTTGCGCATGCCGCCCGAAAGCTGATGCGGATAGTGCTTGCCGAACTTGTCGAGTCCCACACGTCGCAGCCAGTCGTTCGCCTCGTCGTAAGCCGCGCTTTTCGAGCGTCCGCGAAAGAGCGGGCCCGCCGCGACGTTGTCGAGCACGGAGCGCCACGGAAACACGGCATCGGCCTGAAACACGAAGCCAATGCGCGGATCGATGCCGTCCACCGGCGCGCCCATCACACGCACTTCGCCCGAAGTGGGTTTGAGCAGGCCGGTGATCATGCTGAGCGTGGTGGACTTGCCGCAACCGGTGGGACCGACGATCGCGACGAATTCGCCTTGCGCGACGGCCATGCTGAAATCGCGCAGGGCGACGGTGGCCTTGCCGTCCGGCGCGATGAACCGGCACGACACCGAGCGGAACTCGATCGCCGGGGTGGCCGTGGGAGTGGGAGTCGGGGCTGGAGCTTGCTTCATCAAAGGCATCTCACGATAAATCAGGCGCCGCGAAGGGCGCCAAAGCCGCGCGACGCGAAGGCGTCGCGCAGCATCGACGGCTTCACTTGACGCTGACGAACTCGTTCGTCCAGGTCCTCGCGAGGTCCACGTGCTTGCCCTTGACCGAAGGGTTGAAGCTCGACAGCACTTTCAGCACGGTAGCGGGACCGTCGGCGGGCATCTTGCCGTCCGCCGTGTACATCGGCAGCGACGCCTTCAGCGCGCTCACATAGAGCGTTTTGTCCTTCTGATAATCGTCGGGCATCTTCGCGGCGATTTCGTCCGCGCTGTGTGTATGGATGAACTGCATCGTGCGCACGAATGCATGCGCGAGTTTCGCGGCCTGCGCCTTGTGCTGCGCCGCCCACGCATCCTGCACGTAGAGGCTCGCCGCCGGATAGGTGCCGCCGAGCGCGGCGCGCGTGCCGTCGACGGTGCGCATGTCGACGAGCACCTTCGCGTCGCCGGACTTCTGTAGCGCGGAAACCGTCGGCTCGGTGGTCATGCCCGCGTCGATACGGCCCTGCTTGACGGCGGCGATGAAGCTCGCGTCGGCGCCCACCGGCAGCATGGTGTAGTCGGTCGACGCAATGCCGTGCTGGCCCGCGAGATATTGCGTGAGAAAGCTGGTCGACGAACCCAGCCCGGTTACGCCAAGCGTCTTGCCCTTGACGTCGGCCATCGACTTGAGCGTATCGGCGGATTTCGACGACACCATTTCCACTTCGCCGGGCACCTGACCGAACACGACAATTGATTTGACATCCTTACCTTTTGTCTGGAGGTCGATGGTGTGATCGTAGAAACCCACCACGCCTTGCACCGCGCCCGCGAGCAATTCGTTTTCAGCATCGACACCAGCCGGTTGCGAGAGCAGTTCGACGTCCAGCCCCTCATCCTTGAAATAGCCGAGCTGTTCCGTGAGGCGCGCCGGCAGATAGATGAGCTTGGTGATGCCGCCAACCATGATGGTGATCTTGTTGGCGTCGTCCGCCGCACGGGCTTGCGGGGCCGCCATGCCGACCAGCAGACCGGTAGCGAGCGCAAGCGCGGGCATGCGGCGGCGCAATGCGCGAGAAGTGGGTTGCATCGACTGTCTCCATTATTGTCGGCCAGCGGCACGATGCTGCCGGCGCTCGATTAATGGGCGAATTCTAGGGCCGCAAACCCTTCTCGATGCTTTCGCAGAGGCACTGGAAATATGGGGGATTTCCATGAGCCGACAGATTCTTCGTTGCTTTTCTCGCTTGAATAAAAGTCGTTGCTATTCATGAAAAGAAAAAGCTTGTTCGCGGCGCACGAACAAGCTTAGGTAAAGCTTAAAAATCGGCTGGACTGTAAAAAATAGCGCGCGCCGTGCGCACCCTGCGCGTCATGCTGCTAGACGCCGCTGCCTCCCACCGTGCGCTGGCTCTTCCACTGCCCTTGCTGCACTTCAAAAAGCGTATAAGGCGGCTTGATCAGATCGCCATGTGGATCGAACGAGATGCTGCCCGTCACGCCCGTGACCGTCACTTTCGGAAGGCTCGCGACGATCTTCGCGCGATCGAGCGAGTTCGCGCTCTGGATTGCCTTGATCATGGCCAGCGCGGCGTCGTAGGCGAACGGCGCATACAGTTCGACATCCTGATTGAATCGCGCCTTGTAACGCTTGGCGAACGCCTGCGCCGACGGCAGCTTGTCGAGCGCCGGTCCCGGTTCGAGATCGCGCGTGCCCTCGCCTGCGCTGCCCGCCACTTGCAGGAACGCGTTGCTCTTGAGCGCGCCAGCCCCAAAGAGGCGGGCCTGCAAGCCCAGCGAGCGCATCTGCTTGACGAGCAACGCCCCCTGCTCGTCCAGGCCGCCGAAGAAGATCAGGTCGACGTTCTTCTCCTTGAGCGACGTGAGAATGGCGCGAAAATCCACCGCCTTGTCGTTGGTGAACTCGCGATCGACGAGATTGCCGCCCGCGTCCTTCACGCCCTTCTGGAACGCGTCGGCGAGCCCCTGACCGAACGCCGTGCGATCGTCGATAATGCCGATCCGCTTCGCCTTGAGCTGTTCCACCGCGAAGCGCCCGGCAATCACGCCGCCAATGCCGTCATTGCCCATCGTGCGAAACACGTTCGTAAAGCCCTGCTGCGTGAGCGCGGGATTCGTCGATCCGGGCGTGATCATTGCCACGTTGGCATTGTGATAGACCGCCGACGCAGGAATGCTGCAACCCGAGTTGTAATGGCCGATCACGCCGACAACCCCATCGTCGACCAGCTTCTGCGCCACCTGGATCGCCACACGCGGGTCGGCCTGATCGTCCTGCACATCGAGCACGTATTTGACTGGCTTGCCGTCGATCGTCGGATGCCGCGCGTTTTCCTCGTCCAGCGCGAGTTGCGCGCCGTATTGCAGGTCCTTGCCGACCCGTGCCACCGGGCCGGTCAATGGTCCGGCGAAGCCGATCTTGACGATCTCGGGCTCGGCGCCAAACGCGGGCGCGCAGGCGCCCACGACCCCGAGGGCCAGCGCGATTACCAGGTTGCGGCGGTTCATGATGTGGGTCCTCTGCAGACTGCGGTGGTGGTGAAATCGGCCGTCAAAAACGGCGCGGGTTATATGGTGCGAGATCGAGCGGCGCGGGCCGCCCAGCCACGAGATCGGCGACCACGCTGCCGGTCACGCCGCCTAGTGTGACGCCCAGATGCTGATGGCCGAACGCATAGACCACGCGCGGCGAACGGCGCGACGCGCCGATCACCGGCAAACCGTCGGGCAGGCTCGGCCGGAAACCCAGCCAGTCGCCGTCCGGCTGCGGCAGCGCGGGCAGCGCCTCGCGCGCCGAGCGCGTGAGCAAGGCGAGCAGATCCGGATTCTTGCGCGCCGCAAAACCGCCCAGCTCGACGGTGCCCGCCGCGCGGATGCCGCCCGTCATCGGCGTCATGTAGAAGCCGCGCTCGGCCCAGCCGCAGGGTCGCGAAATGAGGTTCGAGGTGTCGGGAAAACGTACGTGGTAGCCGCGCTCCGTGTCGAGTGGCAGTGCGTCGCCGCATTGCCGCGCGAGCGGGCCCGAGTGCGCTCCCGCGCAGAGCACGACATGTTCGGCATCGGAGCGCACGCCGCCTGCATCGACGAGGCGCACGCCGTGATCGCCCGCTGCGATGCGCGCGATGCTGGCTTGCCGGTGTGTCAGTCCGCGGTGCACGAGCGAAGCGTGCAACGCGCGCAGGAATCCGCGCGGATCGCTCAGATACCAGCTGCCGTCGAACAGCGTGCCGCGCGTGAAGATGGGCGCGAGGCCGGGTTCGAGCGCGCGGATCGCGTCGCGATCGAGCGTGCTGAAGCGCACGCCGAGCGAGGCGCGCAACGCCAGCGACGCTTGTGCGGCCTCGAACGACGACGCGCCCGAATAGAGGTAAAGGCATTCGCGCTCGCGCACGAAGGCGTGCAGCGCCGGATCGTCGAGCATCTCGCGGTAGCCGTCGAAGGCGCGCGAGAGTATGCCCGCCAGCGCCTTCGCGCTCGCCTCGTAGCGCTGCCGGGTCGCGCTCAGCAGGAAGCGCGCGAGCCACGGCGCGAGCGTGGGGGCGTAGCTCCAGCGAATGCGCAACGGGCTCGACGACGAGAACAGGAAGTGCGGCAACTGGCGAAACACATCCGGATTGTTGACGGGGATGCAGGCGTAGTTCGCGAACGTGCCCGCATTGCCATAGGAAGCGCCCTCGCCGGGCCCGAGCGGATCGTAGAGCGTGACCGCGTGGCCGTCGCGCATGAGCCAGAAGGCGCACGACAGGCCGACGAATCCCGCACCGATGACAGCGACTTCGGCCATTATGGTTTCCCTTGCGCGGCGGGCACGCCCAGGGCGCCGCCGGTGGCGCTCTCGTGCGACATCGCGCCGTCGCTGCTGCGGCGGCTGAACCAGCGGGTGAGCCAAAACGCGATCGACACCACCCCCAGACTGCCGAGACTCGCCAGCAACTGGCTAGCGAGCGAGCGCTCGAATCCCATCGCGATCAGCACGCCCGCGATCGCCGCCACGACCGCCCACGAGAGCCACGGAAAGAGCCACATCCGCAGCGTGAGACGCTCGGGGGCCTCGGCTTCCAGGCGGCGGCGCAAGACGATCTGCGCGAGCGCAATCGACAGATACACGAACAGCATGATCGCGCCGGACGCGTTCACGAGATAGAGAAACACGCCCTGCGGCGACGCAATGGCCGCGACGATGGCGACGTAGCCCACCACACTGCTCGCGAGCACCGCGAGGCGCGGCACGCGGCTGGGCGACAGCACGAGCAGGCTACGCGGCGCGTCACCGCGCTCGGCAAGCCGGAACATGATGCGCGACGACACGTAGAGCCCCGAATTGAGCGCCGACAGCACGGCGACCAGCACGATGGCGTTCATCATGTCCGCCGCGCCGGGGATGTGCATCGTTTCGAGCGCGGCCACGAAAGGCGAATAGCCGACCTTGATATGCCCCCAGGGCACGATGCACGCGATCACGAAGATCGAGCCCACATAGAACGTGATCACGCGCAGGATCACCGAGCGCGTCATGGACGCGACATTGCGGCCGGGGTCGTCCGATTCGGCGGCGGCGATGGTCGCGATCTCGGCGCCGCCGACCGCGAAGATCACCGTGGGCACGCCCGCGAACACCGACATCGCGCCGAACGGCATGAAGCCGCGATCGCCCGTGAGGTGCGCAGCCGTCTGGTGCCAGCTTGAGAAGCCGCACAACCAGCTCACGCCCACGACGATGAACACGATGATGGCGGCCACCTTGATCGACGCGAACCAGTACTCGAACTCGCCATACGATTTGACGGACAGGAGGTTGATGAGCGTCATCACGGAGAGCAGCACGAGGCCGATCAGCCAGACCGGAGCCGGTATCCAGCGTTGCAGGATCGCCGCTCCCGCGACGGCTTCGACCGCCACGACGATCACCCAGAAATACCAGTACAGCCAGCCGTTCGTGAAACCGGCCCAGTTGCCAAGACCGAGGCGCGTGAACTCGGTGAACGAGCCGACGCCGGGATGCGCGAGCGCCATTTCGCCCAGCATGCGCATGATGAACAGCACGACGACACCCGCGAGCAGATAGCTCAAGCAGGCCGCCGGTCCCATCGCGCCGATGGTGGCGCTGCTGCCGACGAACAGCCCCGCGCCGATGATGCCGCCAAGCGAAATCATGGTGACGTGCCGCTTGCGCAGCGCATGGCCGAGATGGGCGGACGACCCGCCGGATGGGGAAACGGATGGGCGATTTGCCACAGGCAGCTCCTCAGGTACAGTGCGTGTTGCGCCGAATCATTGGCCGAACAAAACCATGACTTCATACTCACACAATAAATTTTTGTGTGCAATTTAAAACGCTTTGTATGGAGACCAGGATTTGCCCTGGGGAGCAGTCGAATTAGCCGTGAACTTCTGAATAATCCCTTGCCATACAAGGGAATATTGGATGAACATGCGAGGAGACCGTCGGCAATATCGCGCAGCATCAGGCTCTAGCGAGCGCCGGCAAACGAGTTTTGTATGGAGTTATTACTTGAATGAAGCACGACGATAATCAGACAAAAAGTGATGACACCCTCCAGACAAAAGGTCGTCAAGCCACCTATCTCGAGGTCTCGCGCAACCTCGAGGAGCAGGTGCGCAACGGACACTATCCGCCCGGCAGCCGCCTGCCGCCGCAGCGCGATCTGGCCGTCGAGCTTGGCATCAACGTGTCGACGGTTTCACGCGCGTACAAGGAGTTGCAGGCGCGCGGCCTGATCGTGGCGAGCAAGCGGCGCGGCTCGATCGTCACGGGTGGCGCGATGCCCGTGGTGAACACGCCCGCGCAGCGCAACGCGCCGGGCGAGCCGCCAGGCAACGGCGTGATCGATCTGACCGTCAACCGTCCGGCGACCGGCGAGTTCGTGGCCCAGCTCGCGCGCACGATGGCGGCCATCGCGCGCGATCCGCGCTTTGCCGAAACGCAGGAATACCAGCCGCCGCAAGGCCCGGACTGGGCCCGCGCGGCGGGCGCGCAATGGATCGCCGCGCCGGGCTTCACGCCCTCGCCGGACAATCTCGTCGTCACGAGCGGCGCGCAGCACGCGCTCTATGCGGTGTTGAGCAGCCTGATGGGTCACGAGGGCGTGATCCTCTCCGACAAGCTGACCTACTACGGCCTGAAAGCGCTCGCGCCGGTGTTCCAGTTCGAACTGGTCGGCATCCCGAGCGACGACGACGGCCTGCTGCCCGAGCATCTCGAAGAGGCGTGCAAACGCCTGCGCGTGAAGGCGATTTTCACGGTGCCCAACCTGCAGAATCCGGGCGTCGTCACCATGAGCCTCGAACGGCGCGCGGCGCTCGTCGATATCGCGCGCCGCCATCACATCGCGATCATCGAAGACGACGTCTACGGGCCGCTGCTGCGCAAGCGGTTGCCGACCATCGCGAGCCTGTGCCCCGAACTCACGTTCCACATTGCCTCGACGTCGAAAATCCTCGCGCCGGGCCTGCGCATTGGCTATCTGCTCACGCCGCCGCATGGCGCGGCGCTCGCGGCCGAGGCGGTCCGCACCACGGCATGGATGCCCGCGCCGCTGTCCATGCTCATCGCTACGCGCTGGATCGAGGACGGCACGGCGCACACCATTCTCGAGGCGCAGCGCGAAGAATTGCAGGCCCGCCAGGCGCTGGCGCGCGAGTTGCTGCCAGCCGATCTGCTCAAGAGCGACCCGGCGTGCATGTTCGTGTGGTTGCGCGTACCCGAACCCTGGCGCTCCGACGACTTTGCCGCGAATGCGCTCGCGCGCGGCGTGAATACGATGCCGGCGTCGGCGTTTGCGGTCGACCGCTCGACGACCGAGCACGGCGTGCGCATCAATCTGGCCTGCGCGACCTCGCGCGAACAACTCTCGCGTGCGTTGCAGATTCTTTCGCGCACGCTGCGCGACCGGCCACGCGCGTTGTTTGGCACGATCTAGTACAGCACTGGCGCTCGTGCGCCAGTGCTGGCATTAATCTGGATGACTAATCACTTCGCGGGCATGCCTTAAATCAACAGCTTGAGCGTATCGAACAGCACCGTATCCTCCCGGCGCGACGACCTGCCCCGCTGCCGGATCACCTCGAAAAGACACTCGATAAAACAGTAGGCCGAGGCGCTCGACACCGCATTCCTGCGCTTGATGATGCCAACTGTCCTCGCCTGCAACGCCTCCTGCAAATCCAGCTTCACGAGCGGCGTGCTGGGGTCGCTCACGATCAGCGGCTCCGGGCAGGGGCCGATCATGTCCGCGCGCCCGATCAGGTCGAAAAGAAAGGAAGCCGAATGAGCGCGATGCAGGCGCTTGGGATCGATATCGAAACCATGCTGCCAGAACAGGTCCTGCATCTGCCCAGGATAGGTCGAGACCGTGAAATTCACCGCCCAGTTCATCTCCAGCAATTCGCCGATGGAACGCGCATCGACGGCGGCATGACCCGGACGCGCCACGACATAGGTGTTGAACGACACCAGCGCCTCGTTCTCGAACTCCTGCTCGGGCATCGCGGGAATCAGCGGAACGACCGCGAAATCCAGCGTGCCGTCACGCAGGCGCGGCAAGGCCACCGCCGAAAGCCCTTCGAATAGCTCGATCTGCACATCCGGCATGCGCGCGCGAAACCGCACGAGCGCCGCCGGCACGAACGCGCGCATCACCCAGGGCGTCACGGCGATCGACAACTGGCCCACATGTTCGCCGCGCATTTCGGCCATTTCCTCTTCGGCGCGCTGCAATTGCCCCATGACCTGACGCGCATGCGAGAGCAGCTTCTGCCCGGCCTCGGTGAAGGTGACGCCGCTCACGCTGCGCGTGAGCAAGGGCAAACGCTGGGTGCTTTCCAGTTCGCGCAACGCCTTGCTGATCGCAGTCTGCGTCACGGCGACGAGGCGCGCGGCCGCGCGGATGCTGCCGGTGTCGGCCACCGCGACGAGCGCTTCGAGTTGATGGAGTTTCATGGCGTCGGACGGCTCAAGAGGGTATACGCGAAATAAAAGCCGGGGGTGAAAACCAGCGGTTTTCACCATAACACTTTTGAGTCTTCCCTCCAAAATTCCGTCTCCCTACCATCCTCGCCGAGATCTAGACCGATGGGCATTCGCCCACATCACGAGGAGATAAACAGATGGAGTTCGACGCGATCCCCGAAGGCATGCGGAAAATTCAGGCCGAGATGATTGCCCTGCGGCGCCAGATTCACGCGCTGCCGGAACTCGGCTTCGAGGAGATCGAGACCGGCAATCTGGTGGCGTCGTGTCTGGAGAAGTGGGGCTATAGCGTGCACCGCGGTCTGGGCCGCACGGGCGTGGTCGGCACGCTCAAGCATGGCGACGGCCCGTCGCTGGCGCTGCGCGCCGATATGGATGCGCTGCCCATCCAGGAGGAATCGGCGCTGCCCTACGCCAGCGCGGTGGCGGGAAAAATGCACGCCTGCGGTCACGACGGACACACCGCGATCCTGCTGGCCGCAGCGAAGTATCTGGCCGAACACCGGCCGTTCAAGGGCACACTGCATCTGGTTTTCCAGCCCGCAGAAGAAGGTCTGGGCGGCGCGAAGGCGATGCTCGACGATGGTCTTTTCGAGCAGTTTCCTTGCGATGCGATCTTCGCGTTGCATAACATGCCTGGCCTGCCGACGGGCAAATTCGGCTTTGTGGCTGGGCCCTGCCTGTCTTCGTCCGATACGGTCACCATCCGTGTGTTTGGCCGTGGCGGTCACGGCGCGATGCCGCACGAGGCCGTCGATCCGGTAGTCGTGTGCGCCTCGCTCGTCATGGCCCTGCAAAGCATCGTGTCGCGCAACGTCAATCCGCTCGATAGCGCGATCGTCACGGTTGGCGAGATCCGTGCGGGCGATGCGCCCAATGTGATTCCCGACATGGCCCAGATGCGTCTCTCGGTGCGCGCCTTCAATCCGGAGGTGCGGGCGCTGCTCGAACGCCGCATTACCGAATTGACGCATACCCACGCGCAAGGGTTTGGCGCGCGCGCAGAAGTCGATTATCAACGCCGCTATCCCGTGCTCGTCAACCACGAAGAACAGACCGCCTTCGCACGCGAAGTCGCGCTCGACTGGCTCGGTGAGGACGGTCTCGTGCAGAACATGCGCCCCGTGACGGCAAGCGAAGACTTCGCTTTCCTGCTTGAAAAGAAGCCGGGTTGCTATCTGTTCGTGGGCAATGGCGACGGCGAAGGTGGTTGCATGGTCCACAACCCCAAGTACGACTTCAACGACGATTGCCTGCCGATCGCGGCCAGCTACTGGGTCAAGCTCGTCGAGCGCTTTCTCGCCTGACCTTCTGGCCTGACGCTTTCGCCTGATTTCCGCAAGCCTTCCCTTCCACGCCACCAGGCCGCGCCCGGAGAGTCCCCGTGTCCACCCCTACCCCGCCCTCGGCTGCCATGCTGCGCCGTGTCGTTATCGCGTCCGTGCTGGGCAACGCGTTCGAATGGTTCGACTTCTCGATCTACGGACTCTTCGCGGCCATCATCGCGAAGCAGTTCTTTCCCAGTGATGCGCCGCTCACATCGCTCATGTTCGCGCTGATGTCGTTCGGCGTGGGCTTTGCGGTGCGGCCTATCGGCGGCGTTCTGCTCGGGCTGTACGGCGACCGCGTCGGGCGCAAGCGCGCACTCTCGCTCACGATCCTGCTGATGGCCGCCGGCACCGGGATGGTCGGCATCATCCCGAACTACGCCGCCATCGGCGTCGCCGCGCCTTTGCTGATCGTGCTCGCACGCATGATCCAGGGCGCGTCCGCAGGCGGTGAATTCAGCGGCGCGACCACCATGCTGATCGAATTCGCGCCGCCTGGCGTGCGCGGTTTGCTCGGCAGTTTCCAGATGTGCGCGCAGGCGCTGTCCTTCGCGTGCGGCGCGGGCACGGTCTGGCTGCTCGACGCAACGCTGGGGCAGCAGGCCGTCGAAAGCTGGGCTTGGCGTTTGCCGTTTTTGTTCGGCATCCTGATTGGTCCGATCGGCTGGCTGATCCGCTCGAAGGTCGACGAATCGCCCGAGTTCGCCCGCCATGCCGCCGCCAGCAAGGCGACGCCGCATCAGCCTGTGCGGCTGGGCGAGCTTGTCACCCGCTATCCGCGCGAACTGCTGGTGAGTACCGGCACCGCTATCGTGGGCACGGTATCGGCTTATGTGCTGGCCATTTTCCTGCCCTTGCTCGCACGACAACTGGGCGTGAGCAGCGCCGACGCCAGCCGCGGCACGCTGTTCGCCATGGCCATCATCTTCGTGCTGAGCCCGCTCGCCGGTTATCTGTCCGACCGGCTGGGACGCAAGGCCGTGTTCGGCAGCGCCACCGTGGTCTATGGCATCACCGTCTGGGTGCTGCTGCACCGCTTCGTCGCCGCGCCCTCCGCAAATACGCTGATGACCCTGCAACTCGCAGCGGGCATCTGCATGGCGTTCCTCTGGGGACCGGCGCCCGTCATTCTCGCCGAAGCCTTTCCCACCGCCGTGCGCGCCACCGGCATTTCGCTGACCTACAACGTGGCCGTACTGGTGTTCGGCGGTTTCGCGCCGTCCATCAATCTGTGGCTGATCAAGGTCAGCGGAAATAACGCCGCCCCCGCCTGGTACATCGCGTTCAGCGTGCTGATCGGCTTCGCCAGCGCCTTGCTGATGCGTGAAAACGCGGCGCGGGGTGCCGATGCCGCCGCCCGCCCCGTCCCCGCAAACAGAACATAACGACATTTCGCACCCGGAGATCTCCATGAAAAAGCACACACGCCTGTGCCTGGGCGCCTTCGCGCTAACGGCCTCATTAGTGAACGCAACGACGGCCTACGCGCAATCGTCGGTCACGCTGTATGGCAGCATCGACAACGGCATCACTTACGCCAACAACGTAAGCGGCAAGTCGATCCTGATGGAGCAAGGCGGCGTCAGCAAGGTCAACACGCTCGGCTTCTCCGGTGTGGAAGATCTCGGCGCGGGCCGCAGCGCGATTTTCAAGCTGGAAAACGGCTTTTCGTCGACGGCCGGCACCTTGGGGCAAGGTGGATTGCTGTTCGGCAAGCAGGCGTATGTGGGGCTGCGCGACCATGCCATCGGCGAAGTCACGCTGGGTCGGCAATACGATTTCACCGTGCAACTCGAACCGTATATGCCCTGCCTCGGCTGCGGGATTTACGCAGTCGAAAACGCCGATCTCGATCGTATCGCCGGTGAACGGCTCAACAACGCCGTGCGCTTTGCCAGCGCGCCGTTCGCGGGTTTCTCGTTTGGCGGCATCTATTCATTCGCACAGAATAGCGGCAGCCTGAGCACCAACCAGGGCCGCGCCTATAGCGCAATGGCGAAGTTCGAGCGCGGCGCGTTTTCGTCGATGGCGGTCGTCACCGATATCAACGATGCGCCGATCGCCGTCGGCAGTCTTGGCGTCACGCAGTTCCTGGGGCAGCGCGTCACGCCCGGACAATCGAGTATCTTCGTCGACAACCAGCGGGTCGTTTCGGTGGGTGCGCTGTATCACCTCGGCAAGTGGACGCCGTCGTTCACCTACTCGAATACGCGCCTGTCGAATCACGGCGTTTCTGCGACCGACCAGGTGTGGCGCGTGGGCACGACCTATATGCCGATTGCCTCGCTGACGCTGGCTGGCCAGGTGGCCTACGATCGCTTCGAGTCGTCGCATTGGGAAGAACTCAATCTTGGCGCCGACTACTTTCTGTCGAAGCGCACGGATGTCTATCTCGACGCCGCGGCGGAGCGCGCCAGTGGTCCTGGCACGGTCGCCTCGATGTTCCTGCTCGGCGCATCGTCGACCGATTCGCAAATCGCGGTGCGGGTTGGCATGAAGCATCTGTTCTGATTCGCAAGCCTAAGGATTGCCAGGCTTCCCCGCCTTCGGCACGACGACGCGATCATCCGCTTCCAGCGGCGCTTGCAGATCGCGTTCGTCCAGTTCCCAGACGATGAGTTTGGGCGGCGTCTGCGCATAGGCCGGGCTCACGAAATACGCCCGAGCCGAGCCGCCGAACTTCGCGCCTTCATGCGCGAAATTCCCCACACCCGTGCCCAGCGCCAACGCCAGTTGGGGCACGAAATCGGAGGTCGTCGAATACGACGTGCCGATCACCGCGATATTGGGCAAATCGGCATCGCCGAAGAGATCGTCGGCCGATGCGGCGGTCTGGGCCTCGTGTATATAGGCGCGGCTCGCTACGATCTCTTCGCGCGGCTGCGAGGACAGCGGCAATCCGTCCAGCCCCGCCAGGCGCACGAGGTCGCCGGGCCGGCGTGCAGGCGCTTTGTCCGCCACACGATAACCAGGCTTGCTCGAACCCAGCGGCACGCCCAGCGCGCGAATGCGTTGCGCCACGGCCTGCGCCGCCGCGCCTGCGCCGTCCTGGGTCCAGTGCGTATCGGTGCGGTAGAAAGCATCGCCCGACACGCTGCGCAGCGCCGCTTCCAGATCGATCACCGGCACGCGCGCGGCTTCCAGACGCGAGGTCCATTCCCCCAGTCGCGCATTGAGCGAAGCCGGACGATAGAGCTTGCACAAGTGTTGCGGCTCGAGCCGCGACTTGTCGGGCACCACGGCGACCAGCAACGCGATGCCGTGGCTCGCCAGATCGCGCTGGACGGTCGCGACCGTGTCGGCGCGCGTGGCGAGATGTTGGTCGCCGTCGGCGTACACATTCAGTTCGTCGCGCAGGAACAGCCAGCCCTCGCAGCCCTGGCGCACACGCGGCCCCAGATCGTGCAACGTGAGCCAACCCAGCGCGCGTTGCGCACGCGCGGCATCGGCGGCGATGGGCGTATCGGCCATGCGGCTGGCCAGTTCTTTCGAGACCGTGCCGTCGACGAGGCTCGCGCGCGTCACGGCCGTGGGCAGCAACGATTCGGTGGTCGTTGCAAAGCGGAGATTGCAGGCGAGGCCGACGAACAGGAGCGCCATCAGGCTGACGGCTGCGACCTTGCCCGCGCGCGTGGCGGGTCGTTGAGGCAGCGGCTTGGGATCTTCCATGGCGTCAGAACTGGAAATAGAGGAAAGGCACCGCGCCACGCGCGACGATCAGGCCATACGACAGCAGGAAACCCGCGAGCGGCCACACGGCCTGCCACACGCGGCCCGCCGCCGTATCGGCCATACGCTCCCAGCGCGCCTGCCAGATCGGCAGCAGCACACAGACGATGCCCAGCGCCGCCGCCAGCGCATGCACGGGCCGCAGCAGCACGATCGTCGCGTCGCTCAGGCCGATGCCGTTCAGGCCGAATTGTCCGCGATACATGGCGAGCGCCGCGTGAAAGCCCACCGCGCGAAACAGCGTCCACGCGAGCATGACGAACAGCAGCGTCAGCCCATGCGAGAGCCAGCGCGGCACGACCGGCATGCCGCCGCGCCGCCACAGGCGCGCGACGATCAGCGCCACGCCATGCGCCGTCCCCCACAGCAGGAAATTCCAGCTATCGCCGCCATGCCACAGGCCCGCGATCGCCATCGTCAGCAGCAGGTTGCGGCAGGTCTTCCATTCGCCGTGGCGGTTGCCGCCAAACGGGATGTACAGGTAGTCGCGAATCCAGCTCGACAGGGACAAATGCCAGCGCCGCCAGAAGTCCTGAATGCTGCTCGCCAGATACGGATGGTTGAAGTTCTCGGGGAAGTGAAAGCCCAGTATCTGCCCCAGACCAATCGCCATCGCGCTATAGCCCGCGAAATCGAAGAACAGTTGCAGGGTGTAGAAGCCGCAGCCGAGCCACGCATCGGCAAGCGTGGGCGAATGCATGGCGAAGATGGCGTCGACGATGGGCGACAGCGTGTCGGCCACCAGCACCTTCATGCTCATGCCGACCATGAGTCGCCGCGCGCCCGCCGCGAAGCCGTCCCAGTCCACCGTGCGCGAGACCAGTTCGCGCTTGACCCAGGCATAGCGGATGATCGGCCCGGCGATCAGGTGTACGAACATTCCCTGGTAGGCGCCGTAGCGGATCATGCTGTGATCGGCCGGCACCGTGCCGCGCTGCACGTCGACCAGATAGGAGATCGATTGCAGCACGATGAAGGACAGGCCGATGGGCAGCACGACGTGCTGCCAGGGAATCGGCCCCGCATGGCCGAGCGCCAGCACGCTGTCGAGACTATCGACGAGGATGTTGGCGTACTTGTACCAGCACAGGATCGCGACGTTGACGGCGATGAAGAGCGCGAGCCATGCCCCGCGCGCACGCGGATTCGGCGCGCGGTCGATGACCACGCCGCCGAGCCAGCCCCAGAAGGTCAGCGCGATGAACAGCAGCAGGAACACCGGGCTCCACCAGCCGTAGAAGAACCAGCTGCAAAAGAGCAGCACGCCGTTGCGCCAGCGGGCGGGCGACACGACGTAGATCGCGAGGAAGGCCGGCAGAAACAGCGTCAGGAATTCGAGGGACGCAAAAACCATGCATCGTTCTCAGTCAAAGGAAAACGCTGGGCGCACGCGCCGTCGCCCAGTCACGCCTCATGACGTGACCGGCGCGAGGTGCGCTCAGGCAAGCGGTCAAAAAGCGCAGGCGCGCTCAGTGGCTGACCGCGTCGTTGGCGAAGAAGATGCGCGACTGCGCCCCCGCCGGCACGAGAAACACGGTATAGCGCTGCCCCGCCACGAGCGTGCCCAGGCTCAGCGGTTGCCCCACGGCCTGGCCACCGCACGCCAGTTGCACGGAAAGCGCGACCGGATTGACCTGGCGGCGCTTGCCTTGACCCACGGCCACGCCGTCGAGCAGCACGATGTCGCGGCCCGGCACTTTCAGCGTGGGTGCGGCGCAACGCGCGTCGAGGTTGTAGAGCGCCACGGAGGCCTTGAGCGCGTTGAAGTCGTCCGGCTTTTCGCGCACCGTCACGGCATGCGCGCTTTTATCGGCGCTCTTATCCCCACCATCGAGCGCGACGATGCTCACGAACTCGCCGGGCTGCACCGTGGCCGCTACGTCGTGATGCGCCCCGCCGCTCGTCAGCGTGCCGGCAACCGGCTTGCCCGCGGCGATCGGAAAGAACTGGCTGGCCGGGTTCGTCGTGTCGAGCGTCAGACGCGCTTTCGAGCCCGCGGCGCTCACATCGACCGGATGCGATCCGCCATCGACGAAACGCACGAACGACGAGTCCTGCGCAGGCCCGGTGGGGTACAACGGGATATCGGCGGCCGAGGCCGCTTGCATGGACAACCCGGACAGCGCGCAGACCGACAGCGTGAGGCCGGACGAAAGCAGATGGGAGAAGAGGTTTTTCATGGTGTGGTCAGACCGTGCCGTGGGCGAATGCACCCGCGGATCACGGTCATGGAGTCGATTGACGTGCGAGGCGCGCGACGCGTTACTTGTGCTGCACGACCGGCAGCTGGACCAGCGAGCGCATGATGTCCGCGCCCCAGTACTTGTAGCCGGTGGTCGTCAAATGCTGGCCGTCGACCGTCGCCCATTCGCCGGGCTTGGAGAACGTGAGCGAGTCGATGTACTGGCACGGCGCAACGTTGGTCGCAAGGAACGATGACAGCTGCTTCACGCGTGCGAAGGACTTCTGGTACTTGCCGCCCTCGGTGCCCCAGGCCGGTCCCACCCAGACACAGGCCGTCTTGTTGGCGGCCAGATCCTGCGTGAGCGACGTGACCTGCTGCCACGCCCAGGACTTGGCGAAGTCGTCCTTGCCGTAGCCGCCGATGGTGTCGCCTTCGACGATGATGACCAGATTGGCCTTGTTCGCGGCGATCAGTTGATCGATGGGTTGCGTCTTTGCATTGTGGTCGACCACGATCGGCCCTTTGCCGACTCGCGTGGCGCCGCCACACGTGCCCGGCACCGACTTCACCCAGTCGCCCGGCGTGCTGCCGCACACGCCGTACGTATGCACCTGCGCGCCAGCGGCAACCAGTTGGTCCTGCAACGTGTCGATGAGATAGCCCGGCTCGCTCAGATGGCTATCGCCGATCATGAGGATGCTGATACCCGCGAGTACGGAAGCAAGCATGAATCTATAACTCCTGAGAAAAGTTCGGTGTCCGATCGATTGCGCGACGAGGCGCGCTATTGATCGCTGTAATGCGACTGATAAGGCATGACCGGCATGTCCAGCGACTTCGTCTGCGGCGCGAAGCTAAAGCGCACATACAGCCCGGCGACCCACTGGCGGTAGCTGGATGAGTTGTTGGCACCCACCGATGCGCCCGCAGTCAGATGGTTGCTGAAACGGTACTCGGCAGTGGCCAGCAGGTTGTAGCCGATCCCGGTCGACGACTGCGCTGGATGGATCGCGCCGTCGGTCAGACCGAGCGTCGACGCCGCCGTCACGGCAGCCGACTGCAACGCGCTGTCGGTCGGGAAATACGGCGCGGCGGATTGATGGAAATACTGCAAGCCTGCCGCGCCCTGCAACTTGTAGGTCCAGCGATCCGAGCGCTGCGCCCACGTGATCGGCACCGTGAACGCATAGAAGCGCTGCGGGCTGAAATAGCCGCCGTTGCCGTAGGTGAAGTTGTTTTCGTTGTGGCGGTAGAACTCGCCGCTCAGATTCATCCCCGCGGTCAACATGCTGTTGGCGCTGCGATGCAGATACCAATACGTGCCCGCGCCCACTTCGGCGCCTTCGTTGGACTGGACGTTATGACCGTCCAGATACTTCACGGCGCCGTAGGTATAGAAGCCGTACTGATGATTGTCGAGACCGATCGCGCCATGCAGGCCCGTGGCCGTCACGCCGCCCCAGCTCAGGCCCGAGCGCGCATCGCTCGTGCCGGCGAACGACGTGATGCTGTCGGTCACGGCGCGGCGCGACACGCCCGCGTTGAACCAGCTGTCCGGAATCGCGTCGATGGTGCTCTTGAACGTTGCACCCGCAACGACATTGGTGTACTGGAAACCCAACGGCGTCGTGCCGATGTCGGCGCTCCAGTTGCGGGTTTCGTAGCCCACGCCCAGACCGACGCCACGCGCGGTCTGCGAGGCCGGGGCGGGCAAATTGTTGTCTTGCTGCGCAAGCGTGGCGGACGGGCCGCCGCCGTACTGGCTGCTCGCATAGGTCGAGTCGCCGAGCGTGCCGCTACTGAGTTCGACCGGCGTCACGCGCAGCGACAGCTTGCCGTTGCCAACCGGAAGCAGCACTTCCGCCGGGGTTTGCACGCTCGTCAACTGCGAGGTGCCGCCCGCGCTGTTGTTCGACGACACGAACAGACCGGTGCGGATTTCCGGCGAGCGATCCGAGCGGATATCGTCGAGTTCGTTGCGCATCTCGTCGAGCGAGAGTGAGCCGTCCTGCGGCTCGCTCGCGCCCACCGCCTCCTGCGGCGCCTGCACGCCGATCGGCGTGCCCGCCACGGTCGGCAGCGAGGTCGCACGCGACGACGCGCGGCCGGACGTGGTCGTGGCCATGATCGTGCTCGTCGCCGATGCGGAAGCCGCCGGAGCGCTCGCGAGCGCGCCCGTCGCGCCGGCGTCGCCGGTATCGACGCTACCGGACGCAACGGCGGCATCGCCCGCCACCGCCGCCGTGCCCTTGCCGGCAAACGGATTCGCACTCGCCTCGCGCGCCTGGCGCGCCGCGCGGCGGCGCTCGTCGTCGGCGTGGATGAAGGGGTTGCCCGGCACGTGGCCGTTCTGCGCCTGCACACCCAGGCGCTTTTCCTTGGCGGCGATGGCCGATTCCAGCAACGTCTGCGCCTCGCGGGTCTTGCCCTGCATGAGGTAGATACGCGCGGCGCCCGCCAGCACGTCGGGATCGCTCGGCGCCTTCGCAACCGCCTGTTTCAACGCCGTATCCGCGACACCGCCCTTGCCGGCCTGCACCGCCGCCATCGCGACGCCCAGTTGCAGCCCCGGATTGTCGGGATCGTTCGCGAGCGCCTTCTGATAAAGCGAGAGCGCGTGGTCGTACTGGTTGTCGGCGGCATACATGCGCGCGAGCGCGGCCGTCGCCAGGCTGTCGTTGGGCCGCTTCGCGAGAATCGGCGCGAGCGTGTCGTAGGCCTGCGCCAGATCGCCTTGCTGGCGTTGCTGGTCGGCGAGGCGCACGGCATAGAGGTAATTGAGGTCGTCCAGTTGACGGCGCTGCGCCGCGGTCAGCGTTTCGCTTTGCAATTCGCGTATCGCGGCCTGGGCCTGGACGTTCTGGCCGATCTTGAGCAACAGGCTCGCATAGGCCAGTTGCACATCGGGGCCGCTGCCTTTCAGGCCGCCCGGCATCAGCGCATGCATCAGGCTCATCGCGCGCGGCAGATTGCCCGCATCGACATACGCCGAAGCCAGTGCGCTCACCCGCGCCGGGTCCTTGCCCGCCGACGCTTCGAGCCGCGCCAGCATGTTGCGCGCGTCGTCCAGATTGCCTTCGCGCGCGAGTTGCGAGGCCTGGGCGGCCACCGCCTGGAAATCGATCTGCTGGGCCGTCGCCACCATGTTCGGCGTGCGCGCGGCGGCGGGAATGCGCGCCATCGTGTCCTGCGCGCGCGTCCAGTCGCCCATCTGCATCGCCAGCAGCGCGCTCGCATAGAGCGCGTCGGGATTGTCGGGGATCGAGGCGAGCAGACCGTCGACGAGTTCCCTCGCCGCATCGGCATGGCCCTGCTGCAATTCGTAGCGCGCGAGTTCCAGACGCAGCCACGGATTGTCGGGATCGGCACGCTGGGCGTCTTCGAGAATGCGGCGCGCACCGTCCACATCGCCGCGCTGTTCGGCGGCGTCGGCACGGCCCGAGGCCACGGCCGCGCGCAACCGTGCAAGCCCGCCAATACTGGCCTGCTGCGCGGGCGTCATGCCGTCGACCCACTTCTGCGCCTCGTCGGCACGGCCCGTCTGGGCCAGGATATCGATGAGTCCGCTAACGGCCTCGGCGTTGTTCGGCGTGCTCGCCAGCAGATCCCGGTAAATCTTCTCGGCGCGGGACAGATCGCCCTGCGCCGCATAGAGGCGAGCCGACGCATTGCGCCCGCCCGGCTCGGCCGGGTCGAGTCGAAGCGCCTGGTCGAGTTCGCGCCGCGCGGTGGCGTAGTCGCCCGCGCTTTGCGCGCCCTCGGCCTGATTCACCAGTTGCCAGTAGCGCGCGGAATTGAGCGCCTTGATCCAGTTCTCGCCCGCCCCAGGACGCGACGCCGCGCGCGACAACAGGGTCTGCGCCTGCACCAGATCGCCTTGTTGCATGCGCACCAGACCGAGCCCGCCCAAGGCGTTCGAGTCGTCGGGTTTGTCGCGCAGCACGGCGGCAAACGACTGCTCGGCCGTGGTGATGTCGCCCGCCTTGAACGCCGCGAAGCCGCGCGTGAGGCGTGGGTCCATGACGGGTCCGGCGGGCGCACCCGACGCACGCGGCGTTTGCATCTGATGACGGATCTCGTCGTCATCGGGATGCAGCTTCAGATAGTCCTCGAACCAGGAACGGTTCTTCGGCGTGGGCGTCACCCAGGTCAGCACCGAGCGCCAGGCTTCCGTGGCTTCCGCGCCGACGTCGGGGCGCGCCGCCAGCTTTTCCAGCAAGGCGATGCCCGCCGCGCGCGTACGTTCGTCGCGGACCTCGTGCAGGGCCAGCGGCAACTGGATGTTCGGATCGTTGGGCGTGTCGGCGCTCAGGCGCGAGAGGCCCTGAATGGCCGGGTCCACTCCGCCCTCGGTGTAGCCGAGGTAGGTGTAGTACTCGCGCGCCACCGCGCCTTGCGGCGCCTTGCCGCCCAACGCCTTGTCGTAGAGCGCCATCGCAGCCGAGAGCGCCTTCGGATCGTTCTGGTTGACGGCGTCCTGCGCCATCTGGCGCGCCTTGGCGAACGTCGACTTGCCTGGCTCCGTGGCGAGACGCACGTCCTGTTCGAGCAAAGGCACGAAGGGGCTAGCGGGCGCGGCCGCGCGCAGCCTCGCCAGGTAGTCGTTGGCCACCGAAAACTGCCGCTTGCCCACGGCGATCAAACCCATCCCGTAGAGCCCTTCGGGCTGCTTGGGATCGGTCATCAGCAGTTTCGACCACGACTGCGCGGCCAGATCGGGCTTGTCGTGCGCCTGCCAATAGCGGCCCTGCTCCAGCAGCATTCTGGAGGTGGCGTCCTGCGCCCACACGGGATGGCTGAACGAGGTGAGCAACAAGCCCAGAATGCAGGCCTGGCTGCGGCTGACTAACATGAACGGTCCCCGATCAAGATTGCGCTTGCTGCTCGCGCTCGGCCAGCAGCCGCGCCCGGCGTTCAGCGTCGCGCCGCGCCTGACGGCGCCGCAGGAAAACGAAAAGGCCCCCTGCGCCCGCCGCGAGCGCGAGCCCGCCCAGCACCTTCAGCACCGCCGCGAGCGACAGGCCGAACGACGCCAGCCACCAGTCGAGGCCGCGCCACAGGCCCAGATGGCCGACGTAATAGGTGTGCTCGCCCACGAGCGAATCGACTTCCCCGCCGCGAATCGACACGAGGCTGCCCTGGATGGGCTGGCTGCCGTTGGTCGGCGCGTCCAGCAGCGCCGAGACGGCATCCTTCAAGCCTTCGGCCTGATTGCTGACCAGCATCACCACACTGCGGCCCGCCTCCTTCGGCGACTCGAAGCCCGCCAGCACGGCGCTCACGCCCGGCCCGGTCCACGCCACCGAGAGGCGGCCAGGCGCGGCGTCCAGACGCGGATTGGCGTGAAACCAGCCGCGCACGCGGCCCGGCAGATCGGAGAGCGAGAACTGCGCGCTGCGGTCATAGGCGGCGGGCATGTACGACGCCCAGTCCTTGAGCCACGCCTGATCGGCGCCCGAGGCGATCACGAGCAGGTCCTTGTCGGACGGCATCGCGTCGATGCGCTGACCGCGCAGCACGCTCACGCCGCGCGCCGGATAGCCGGTCGAATCGCCCATGCGGCCCATCACATCCAGATAGGTGCTGTATTCCTGCACGCCCGCGTTGGCGCCCAGCACGACATCCGTGCCGGACAGATCGGCCATGCGCGTGAACGGGAAGCCCGCCTGGGCGAAGGCGGCCAGGTTCGGCATCGCGATGTAGTGCGGATAGGACGAGAGGTCGATCGTCGACTCGGGATCGATCGCGCCGCGCACGTTGTCGATGATGATGTCGCGGCACTCGCCCTGCTTGATGTAGTCGTACATGTAGCGGAACTGCAGTTGCGCGCCCGGCTGCAACAACGTCGTCAGCGGCACTTCCAGCTTCGCCTGACGCGGCAGGCTGCTGTCGGGCAGGACTTCGGCGCGCAGCTTGTCGCCGCCTTCGAGGCGTTCGAGCGGCAACAGCGGAATCGACTTCATGAACTGGTCGCTGACGCTGAACAGCAGCGACGAGTTGACCATATAAGGCTGCGGCGTATAGCGGTAATGCAGGTCGATCGGCACGTTGGGCGCATGCCAGCCGAACAGGTCGGGCGGCACACGCGTATTGATGCGGATGAGGTCGGGGCTGTAGCCCGAGACGCTCAACTGGTGCGCCTCGGTCAGCTCGCCGAACGACACGGGGCGGTCGGTGCGCAACCAGCGCGGCGCATCGTAGGGCTGGCGCGCCTGAACTTCGGCGAAGTGCGTGATGAGCGCGCTCGCACCCGAGAGCGTCTGGCTGCCCGTGACCAGCGCGTCGGCGGCCTGCTTGAGTTCCTTGCCGTCACGGCCCATGACGAGCAGCAGCTTGCCGTTGGGATCGTTGGGGTTGGTGACGATGGCGAGCGTCGGGCCTTGCAGCGGTGCGCCCGCGAGCGTGGCCTGGTCCGCGCCTTCGACGATCACGACCGCGTTGCCCTGCGCCGGCACGTTCGAGAGCGACGCGGGGAAATTCGCCCCACGGTAGTTCGCCAGCGCGCCGAACCAGGACGACACGGCGCCCGCGGCTTCCAGCGCGGCCGCATCGGGGTTGCCCGCGAACACGACCGGCAGGTTCAGGCGGCGGATGTCGTGGCTGTCGAAGAAGGGCTTGGGCAGGCGCGCGAGATCGTTGGGTTGCGGCAGCGGCTGGGTGTCGATGCTCAGCGTGCTCTCGTTGCTGATGTTGGCCCACAGGCTCGAATGCAGCGGGTCTTCGCACTGCGTGGTGTAGTGGCCAATCAGTTGCAGACGCAACTTGCTGTTCGAGGTGAACAGGTACGGCGGCAGCACGATCGTGCGTTGCAGGCTCGCCCCGGCCGTGTCCTTGGGCACCGCGATCGTGGCGGCCACCTGGTCGTTGACCAGCACGTTGATGTGCGAGAGGTCGGGCAACAGCGCGGGCGAATAGGCAAAGCGCAAATTCAGGCGCGCGCCGCTCACGACCTGATCGTCGCGCACGCCGACCGGCAAGGTATTGCTGCCATCGACACCGCGCAGATTGAGCGCGTATTGCGCGCCCAGTTGCTGCAACGTGTAGGTCGCGGTCGAGGTCGGCGCACCGGCGGCGGGCGCGGCTGTGCCGGGAGCGGGCTGCGCGGTGGCGCTGTTGGCGACGTTGCCCGGCACGGTGGCGCCGCCCGCGGCGGGCTGGGCCACCGCTGCCGCTGCCGACGCCGAAACAAACGCGCAGCCAAGCAGCAGCGCCGGCCAGGCCGGTTGCACGATCATGCGACGCGCGAGGCGTGCCCGGGAAAAGTCAGGCCGGCTTTTAAACATGAGAACCTCGTCGTCCTTCTTCACGTTGCGATGTCTGGGGAATGTCCAGGTCCAGGCGGTTGAGGGCGCGCCGGTGCAGCAGCACGCCACCGAACAGCCCGATGAGCACGACGCTGAGCAGCGTCGCCACGAGCAGCAGCGCGATATGGCTCGCGAAGAACCACTCGAGCGCGAGCCCCAGCGGCAAGGAGCCGATGAAATAGCTCTGATCCTTGTTCAGCGCGGTGAGGATGCCGTCGTGCACGATCACGAGGCTGCCGCTCACCAGGTCGCCGGTACGATCGGGGCTTGCCTGCAGCGCGTCCACCACCGCCGCGAGGCCGCCCGGCGTATTGCCCGCGACCACCACCACGCTGCGTCCGCGCTTGAGCGGCGATTCGAAGCCGGCCACCATGCCGTCGTGGTCGTCGCTGCGATACAGCGCGTCGATGGCCTCGTCGCGCCGGGCCGTGGCATGGCCGCCGCTCAGCTTGTCCCACCAGGCGGCGGGGCCCTTGCCCGATGTGCTGACCGGCCCGAAGAAGCCCGGCGGCAGCGCCTCGCGCCAGGTTTTCAGCAAGGGCTGGTTGTCAGCCGCGTTGCGGCCCGCGCTATCGCCCGAGGCCAGCACGAGCAAATCCTTGTCGCGCAGCGCGTCGATCTGCGCCGGCCCGGCCACCGTGACGCCCAGCACCGGATAGCCGCTCGCCTGGCCCATGCTGCCCATCAGCGTGAGGTAGGCGGCGTAGTCGTCGGCGACCGGCTGCGTCGGCAGGATCACCGCGCTGTCGGCCAGGTCGGCGAGGCGCGTGAACGGAAAGCCGGCGTTCGCGAATGCGCGCAGATCCGGCATGGCGGTGTAACGCGGCAGCCGCGAAATATCGATAGTCGAAGTCGGGTCAATGGCGCTCAGCAGCGCCCCGCCCGGCTCGTCCTGCCAGCCGTCCTTCGTCTTGACGTTCTCGTAGCGATAGTCGAATTGCAGCGTCGTCAGCGGCGGCAGCAGATACGTGGGGATGTGCATCACGGCATGACCGTCCGACGCGTCGCCACGTAGCGCCAGGGTCTGGATCGGCGTGTTGCCCGCCAGCACCTGGAGCACCGAATGCGTCGATTCCGGGCGCGCCGTATAGCGGTAGCGCAGATTCAGCACCGCGCCGCTATTGTCGAAACCGAACAGGCCCGGCGGCAGACGCAGGTCCACGGCGATCGCGCCGGGACGCAAGCCCTGGATCGTGAAGCGATTGGCCGCGAGCAATTCGCCCAGCTCGACCGGACGGTCGGAAGGCAGCCACCTTGGCGCGTCATAAGGCTTGCGCGGCGCGGCGACGACCGGGCGGTCGATCCTGACCTGTGAGCCGGACAGCGTCTTCGCGCCCAGCGCCAGCGTGGTCGCCGCTGCACGCAGTTCGGTCTCGTCGCGGCCCGCGACCACCAGCAGCTTGCCGTTGGCGTCGTTGGGGTTCGGCACGATCGCGAGCGTCGGGCCGTCCACCGCCAGCGCGGCGGCACCCTGGCCGAGGCCGAGCCCCGGCAACTCGTCGCGCAACGCCACCACCACGCCATGGCCGTGCGCGGGCAACGCGCCGAGACTCGCGGAGAAGTGCGAGCCGCGATAACCCGCCTGCACGCCAAGCCACGAAGTTACGATCCCCGCCGCCTCCAGGCGATTCGCGCCCGGCGCGCGCGGCAGCACGACGGGCAGGCTCACCCGGCGCACGTCGTGCTCGTCGAAGAACGGCGCGGGCAGATGCGACAGGTCGCTCGCCACGGCCGCCGGCGCCACGGTCAGTTCGAGCACGCTCGTCGGCGCGGCCTTCAGCCACAGATCGGCGCTCAGCGGATCGTTGCCCGCATCGCTCGCCTTGCTATGGGCGATCAGTTCGAGGTTCAGGTGATTGAAGTCGGTCAGCAGGGAGACCGGCAGATCCACCGTCGTCTGCACGGACGCAGCCGGCGCCGGTTCGGGCAGCGCAATGGTCGCGCCCACCACGCTGTTGAGCAGCACGTTCAGATGCGAAAGCGCGGGCAGCAAGGTGGGCGAATAGCGATAGTCCAGCACGAGGCGCGCGCTGATCACCCGCTCGTCGCGCCGCAAGCCGAAGTCCATGCCGCCATAGGCGTCCTCGCCGAGCAAGCTCAGCCCCGGCGCGTTCTGTTGGCGCACCAGCGGAATGCGGTAGGTGTAGGCGTCGGACGGCGCGGCATCGGCCGACGCAGACGCTGGGGTCTGCGTAGCCGCTTGCGTAGCGGAAGGTGCGGCGGCTGGTGCCGATGCCGCGGCAGCCGATGCCGCGGCGGCCGATGCTGGCGCAGCAGGCGCAGCCTCGGCCAGCGCGACGCTCGCCGCGAGCGAGACGACAGCCAGGGCCGAAGCCAGCAGCGCGCGCAGCCGGCGCGCGCGGATCGAGGCGCGCTTCCAGGCGCGCAAACGCAACAGATAGTCGAGACTCACGATTGCTTCGATCCCAACTCGCTGTCCGCGACCGTGGCCGGGCGTGCCAGACGCTCGCGCCCACCCAGCAACAGATGTCGTGACAATTCCCGCAGGCCGCGCAGGCCGACGGCGAGCACTTCGAACAGACTGCGCAGCGGACGGTCGGGACGATAGCGGCCCCACGAGCCGATCCAGCTATCGGCGCGCGAAAACGTCACGCGCATGAAGTCGCGTTCCTGATCGATCGTCAGCGCGGGGAAGCTCACACCCACCGTGCGGCCGCGGCACACCTGGACCTCGGCGGGGAACTTGCCCTCGTAGTCGTCGCGGAACACCGAGACCACGATGCGCTCGCCGCGCTGCGGCAGCGCCACGTCCTCGGGCAACACGAGGCCGAGACCGCCCTGCGAATAGTCGCTGGTCTGACACGCGATGCGGCGCCCATCGGCGAGCAGCACCGAAGCCGGCAGCTCGATCGGCACGCGCGGCGTGAGACGCAACTGGCGCGATTCGCTTGCCACGCCCGCCGCGGCGCTGAGGTTCATCACGTTGTAGATCACCCAGACCAGATTGAAGACGATACTCATCGACTCGGGCCAGCCGGGACTGCGGATCAGCCCGACCACGCCAACCGCGAAGCCCGCCAGGTTGATGCACAGCAGGCCGATGTAGGGCCGCGCCATCGCCCAGTCGAGGAAGGACTTGCGGATCACGCCGCCCTTGGACGTCACGTTGAAGCCCTTGCGGCCGGGGAACAGCACGGCCTGGAGCGCGGGCAGGATGACGTACCACGCCAGCACCGTTTCGTAGACCTCGCTCCAGAACGAATGGCGAAAGCGCCCCTGAATGCGCGAGGCGCCGATGCTCGAAATGACGAGGTGAGGCACCGCATAGGCCAGCAGCATGAGCGCCGACGCATGGAAGACGTGCGCGCCGAAGAACAGATAGGCCATCGGCGTCATCAGGAACACGATGCGCGGCAAGCCGAAGAAGAAGTGCATCATCGCGCTGAGGTAGCACAGGCGCTGCGGCAGCGTCAGTCCCGTGATCAGCAGCGGATTGAACTGGCGGAAGATTTCCGCCATGCCGCGCGCCCAGCGAATGCGCTGGCCGACGTGGCGGCCGAGGCTTTCGGTGGCCAGACCCGCCGCCTGCGGAATCGCCAGATAGCCGGTGTTGTAGCCCCGCATGCTCATCTTGAGCGCGGTCAGCGCGTCTTCCGTGACGCTCTCGGTCGCCACGCCGCCCACATCGTCGAGCGCCGAGCGGCGCAGCACCGCACAGGAGCCGCAGAAGAACGCCGCGTTCCAGAGGTCGTTGCCGTTTTGCAGCACGCCATAGAACAGATCGCCTTCGTTGGGCACCTTGCGGAAGGTCTCGAGATTGCGTTCGAACGGATCGGGCGAATAGAACACGTGCGGCGTCTGCACCATCGCCATCTTCGGATCTTTCAGGAACCAGCCCATGCAGACCTGCAGGAACGAACGCGTGGTGACGTGATCGCAGTCGAACACGGCGATGTACTCGCCGCTCGTCTTCGCGAGCGCCGCGTTGAGGTTGCCCGCCTTGGCGTGCGTGTTGTCGGGCCGCGTCAGGTAGTCGACGCCCGCCTCTGCGCAGAAGGCGCGGAACTCGTCGCGACGGCCGTCGTCGAGCAGGTAGACGCGCATCTTCCCGGCGGGCCAGTCGAGCAGCGTCGCGGCCAGCACCGATTGCCGCACGACTTCGAGCGGCTCGTTATAGGTGGGGATGAACACATCCACCGTCGGCCATGCCGAGGGATCGGCCGGCAGCGGCGCCGGGCGGCGATGCAGCGGCCAGAGCGACTGGAAGTAACTGCACAGCAGCATCAGCACCGCATAGCATTCGGCGGCCAGCAGCAGATAGCCGAAGGTCGCGTCGAGCGGGCCGGTGAAGGCCAGCGTCTGCGTCACGCGCCAGTACAGATAGCGCATCGACATGAACACCGACAAGGCCACCAGCGACACCGTGAGAACGCGGCTGCGAACGCGGTTCAGGAGAATCGCGACGCCCATGCAAAGCAGGGCGAAGATCCATTGCCGCGACGCCGCGAGGGGAACCGTCATCGTGGAAATAAACAGCAGCACGGCGGCCACCGTCAGGAGCACGCGCACCCAGCCGCGCGCGAGCAGCGCCGCGCCCGCGGCGAGGAGCTTGTCGTCCCAGTCGCCGGCGTCGTCGCTCTGCTGCGCACTCGCGCGTTGACGTTGCAGCATGGGCTGCACGCGTGGCTGCCCGTCGTGTTTGTCGTGGTTGTCCTGTTCGATCTGTGCCATTGCCTCTTCCCTAGCGGGTCTTGACCCCAAGCACGATCAGCAGCACCAGCACCCCACACAGCAGCACGGCCATCAACCGATTCACGCTCATCATTCGCGACGACGAAACCGCCGCAGCCGGGCGTCTGTCGTCGTCGCCCAGCACCATATTCATGAATTGTTCCGCTTGATTCTCTTGTTGCTCTTGTTGCTCTCGTGCCTCGATGGCGGGTTGCGCCACGGCCTGCGGCACAACACCGCTCGCCGCCGAACTCGAAGGCAAGCGGCGCAGCACCTGCACAGCGCACTGCGTGAGGTCCTCGCGTCCCACACTGTGCGCAGGCGCTTCGGCGACGGTGCGGCCTTGCCCCAACGCCTCGCTCACCGACTGGTCCACACGCACGCGCGCGATCACGCGCTCGCCCAGCACACCCTCGATCAGCGCCAGCGATTCGCGCGAGATCGCGCGTGTCTCGTCGACCTGGTTGACGATGCACACCGGGGCGAGCGCGCCGCGCTGTTGACTACGTTGTTGGTCGCGTTGTTGACCTTGATAACGCCGGATCAGGTTCCCGATCTGCGGCAGCGTGGCATACGACGCCGCATCCGCCAGCACGACGGAGATCACGAGATCGGCCACGCCCAGCGCCTGACGCAGGTAGTCGGACACACCCGGCGGCGTGTCCAGGATCACCACCGCGTCGTCGGGCAGATCGAGGCGCTGCAAGTGAACCGAAAGCCAGTTCGGCGCGTCCGCGATGCGGCGCTCGAGCGCCGGCAGATCGACCTCGTTGATCTGGCCGAACGGCAGCACGTGAACGCCCGACGCGGTGCGCACGCAGGCATCGCTCCACGGCGCACCCGCCACGCTCGCGCGCGACAGACCCGCGATGGCTTGCGGATTGCCGCCCAGGTGCAGATGCAGGGCGTTCTGCGGATCGAGATCGACGGCCAGCACGGTTCGGCCGTGACGAGCCAGCACGACGGCCAGATTGGCCGCAATCGTGCTCTTGCCCACGCCGCCCTTCGCGGAAACGACTGCGACGACGATCATGGGGTCCCGGTTGGCGGCACGTCGTCGCGAGACTCGTTGCGCGCAAGCAGGCGCGCGAACACGCTGCTGAGCGCAGCAGGCTGCGGTTCGTTGTTTGCGCTCGAGGTTGCAGCGACAACAGCAGGCGCGGGCGCGGTGAACGCGACCGACGACACGGCTTCGGATTCAGCGACGGCCCCGACCTCGGGCACGGCCACCACAACCGGAGGCGGTTCCGCGGCGCTCGCGGCAATGGTCCACGCGATGAGCCGCTGCGGTGCGTCCGGATCTGCGTCCGGTGCTGCATCCGAATCGGGCTCGGGCGCAACCGCCAGTACCTCGGCATGAACCTCGTCCGCCGCATGCGGCGCATCGATTGGCGTCGTGTCGGCCTGCGCCGTTTCCAGCGGCGCCGCCTCAACCAGAGGCGCCGCACACGGGATCAACTCAGCCGCGGGCAACGCAGCCCATGAGCCACGCGTACCTTGCGTCTGCTCCGTGCGTTCCACTTCCTGGTACTGCGCTGGACTGCCGCCCGCCACACCGAAAAGATTTGCAATGTCCGAAGCACTGCTCATGCGCCGACCCCGTCGTATTCGTTGTGCCGTCCATCAAACCGGGCCATGCGCCCAGGCACAATCTGCTGTTTTTTTATCTGCCGAACAGAAAAACCATCGTTCCCGAAACATCCGCCGGGCCTGCCGTGGTCATTCGCAATTGCGAATCGGCGCCCAACTGGTGCATCCATGCTTCATAGGCCCCTTCGAGGAACGCCCCGGCCCACGCCAGGTTTTCCGGGCCAAAGGCCGCCTTGAGCGGCGCGCGGTAATGCGTGAGCACCAGCCAGTCCTGAGCCTCGCGTATCTCGACGCTGCCCCAGCCCAGTTCGCTCCAGACCTGATTCATGGCCGCCTGCATGGCGGCGACCGTGCCGGCAGGCTCGAGGGCATATTGACTGGCGAATTGGCCGCCCGAGCCACGCATGAGCTGGGTCAGAAGCTTCGGGGTCAGGTTTTGCGTCAACTCTTGCGCGAACAACGACAGGAACGGACGCCATTGCGGTTCAGGCTTGGAATTCATCGCATATCCATGCGCCTTCTGCCGCGATACCGCCGCGCAGGCGCACATTGTGTGACTCGGTGTGTAACTAAGGAACTGGGAGAAGCGGCCCTGAACGCGATCCGGGCAGTGACCAACGTTGCGCACAGGTAATCCTTGCCGATGATCCCTGCTCGTAGACCTACAAGGACGTCAGGCTAATTCGGCGCGCGCGGCGGATTATACTTATTATTGCAGCCGTTTTTATTTTTTAATCTCGCGGGATCGCTCGATCTGTCACGTCCGCGCGACAGAAAATAAATGCCGAAAACGTTTGCGATGAAAAAGGGGCGCTTCAATCAGACGCATTCAAACTGTTTCAACTGAAGAAAGCCCGCGCGCGTGAAAAGCCCTTCGAATCAGCCTGAGCGGCAATTTATTACGGCGTAATACAACAGGTCATCGCCTTCTGCCCAGGCCTTCGGCTCGCACGGCGCGAGATTCATCAGACAAGCGCGCGCACGCCACGCGGCGCTTGCGGATTTTCTTCTGGCATGTTGTCCGCCTCAGCATCGACCAACTGACTACGCGCTGTGGCCGCCGCGAGCGGCACCGTTTGCGATGTCTCCTGCGCCTTGGCGCGCGGGCTCTCGCAGGCGGCAAGCGGCTCGGGCGCCCCGGCATCGACGCCGTGCCGCCATTGCCCCGTTTCCAGTTCGCCATCCCACAGCGGGCCGTGAACGTTCAAGTCGACCGCCTGCTGCGGATGCGATTCGAACAGATCGTCGTAAATCGCCTGCGCGATCGCGAGACGCACGAGATGTTCCGCCGGCGCGTGCGCAAACGTTTCATCGTGCACTCTCGGCACCATCAGTGAAAACGGCGCGTGTGCAGAACCGATTCGAATGAACGCGATACTGATTCCGTGCACGACGATTGCGCTGTAGCGCAGTGTTTCGTTTCTGCTTCCCCGGAAACGAAACATGTATTCGGTTGTTTTCATTTTTATCGTGACCCGCCCCACCCCGAGGCATAAGGTCAAATCTAATTATCTTTTATAAGCATCGACGCGGATTCCCCGACTGAAAACCCGATCGATGTGCGCGTGCGATGGACTGCCTCGATGTGCAGCCTCGATGTACAACTTGTTACGCTGCCTGGCGCAAAATCGGCACGATCTGCACGCAGGCAGAAAAACGGCCGCCGTATCGTGCGATGCGGCGGCCTGCTTTTCTGGTCGGACTTGCAACCGCCATCCAATGGCCGGTTTCAAGCAATTTAACAATTGCAAAAATAGTACCACGCGGCGGCGCACCCACCGCGGGCGGGAAATAAATATTCCCCCTTCAACTTACTTAACCGTCCTGATGATTTCCGCGCGTGTCGATTCAGCTCATGAGTCGGAACGCTCAACCGATTCAGCCATCCCGCCCGCTTGCCCGCCATCGCCCCGTACATCGGGCACGAACTGATAGCCTTCGCCGCGCAGCGTGCGAATCCAGCCTGGATGGTCGGGGTCGACCTCCAGCACCGCGCGCAGCCGCGACATCGCCACATTGACGCTATTCTCGCGAATCCCGCCACGCGTGAGCGCCACCAGTTGCGCGCGCGAAAGCGTTTGCATGGGACGCTGCGTGAGCAGGGCCAGCAACGCAAACTGGCTTTCGGTAATGCGCAGGGGCACGCCGTCCTTCAGCAGCGTGCGCGTGGCATACACGATGTGAAACGGGCCGAAGCTCAGTTCCTTCGCGACCGCGCGCGGCGCCTCGCCCGAGGTGATCCGGGGCATGCGGCGCAACACCGCCCTCACGCGCGCGAGCAGTTCGGACGGCACGAACGGCTTGGCCAGATAATCGTCCGCGCCGAGTTCGAGTCCGATCACACGGTCGATCGCATCGGCAAGCGACGAGAGAATGATGACCGGCGTGGTGTCGCCGTGCCCGCGCAACTGCTTGAGCGCCGCGAACCCATCGAGGTCGGCAAAGCGCCGCTCCATCAGCACGAGATCGGGCAAGGTCGAGCGCACATCGATCGGCAATTGCCCGCACGTATGCAGAGTCGAGACGCTAAACCCCGCCTCGCCCAGAAAATGCGACAGCAATTCGCACAGCGCGCGATCGGGGTCGACCACGAGAATGCGCTGCTTCATCGACGAGACCGACGAGCCCAACGACCTGCCTGCTTCTACCGCGTCTTGCACAGGCACCCTCAACGCTGCGCCTGCTTCGACTCTTGCAATTGCGACGCGTCCCAGCCGCCGCCCAGCGCTTCGATCAGGCTCGCGCTTGCGATCAGACGGTTCGAGCGCACCTGCAACGCGGTTTCCTCGTTCGAGAGCGCCGTCGCCTGCGCGGTCACCACGGTCGTATAGGCGACCGTGCCCGCCTCGTATTCGTCGAGCGAGATCTGCACCGACTGGCGCGCAAGCTTCACAGCCTCATCCTGCGCAACGGCCTGCTCGCCCAGCACGCGCAGATTCGACAATTCATCTTCGACATCGTGGAAGGCCGACAGCACCGTCTGCCGATAATTGGCGACGCTTTCGTCGAACGTCGCGCGCGCCGCGTCGACGCTTGCCGAACGCGCGCCGCCGTCGATCAGCGTTTCGCTGCCGCTCGCCGCGAGCGACCAGAGCGCGTTGGCCGCGCTCAGCAACGGCGCAGCACCCGAGAAGCCCGCCGCGCCCGAGAGCGAAATGGTCGGGTAATACGCGGCCACGGCCACGCCAACCAGCGCGTTTTCCTGCGCCATCGTGCGCTCGGCCTCGGCAATATCGGGGCGGCGTTCGAGCAGCGCGGACGGCACCACCAGCGGCACGTCGGGCACGTCCTGCGCGAGTTCGGCCGGCGCGATCGTGAGCCCAGAAGGCGGGCGGCCGATCAGCAGCGCAATCGCGTGTTCGTACTGGTCGCGCAATTCTTCGGCAGCAATCGCCGAGGCGCGCGCGGTCGCCAGCGTGGTCTGCGCGGTCACGACGTCCGAGCGCGCCGCTACGCCCGCTTCGTACTGGTTGCGCGTGATCTCGAGGCTGCGTTCGTAGGCCTTCACGGTGTCGTTCAGAAGACGCGTGAGCGAATCCTGGTAGCGCATCGAAAAGTAGTCCGAAACGAGTTCTTCCTGGGCCGATAGCGTGAGGTCGGCAAGCTGCGCCGCGCTCGCCTGCGCGCTCGCCTTGTCGCTTTCGATCTGGCGGCGCACCTTGCCCCACAGATCGATATCCCACGACGCGCTGGCCTCCAGAGAACCGCTTGTCGAAGTCGTGTTGCTGCTGCGCGCGCGCGAGACGCCGGGCGAGACCGAGACCGTGGGCGAGAGATTCGCGCGCGCCTCGCGCACCACCGCCAGCGCCTGGCGATACGCGGCCTCGTAGGCCTTCAGGTTCTGGTTGCTGATGGCCACCTGCGGCACCAGCGAGTCGAGCACGGGGTCGTGATAGACGCTCCACCAGTCGCCGCGCGCCGCGCCGTCGGCGGGCGTGGCGCTCTTCCAGCCTTGCGGCGCTTCCTTGAAGGCGACCGGCGTGATCACGTCGGGGCGGCGGTAATCGGGGCCGACGGTGCAGCCTTGCAGCGCGAGCAGGGCCGCGCCGAGCGCGAGGGACGTGCAGAGAGTGTTGCGGATACGCAAGGGCATGAGCTTCATGATGAGGTGTCCGTCATCGCGCCGCCGGACGAACCGCGCTGGACGCGACGCCACAGGGCGCGTGCGCGATGGCGCAGGCGATCGAGATAGAGATAGACGACAGGGGTCGTGTAGAGCGTGAGCAACTGGCTCACGATCAGCCCGCCGATGATGGCGATGCCGAGCGGGCGGCGCAGCTCCGCGCCCATGCCCTGGTCGAGCACGAGCGGCACCGCGCCGAACAGCGCGGCACAGGTCGTCATCATGATCGGGCGAAAGCGCATCACACAGGCCGTGCGAATCGCTTCGGCGGGCGAGAGGTTTTGCGTGCGCTGCGCGTCGAGCGCGAAATCGACCATCATGATCGCGTTCTTCTTGACGATGCCGATCAGCAGGAACACGCCGATCAGCGCGATCACCGAAAACTCGGTATTGGTCGCGAGCAGCGCGAGCACCGCGCCCACGCCCGCCGAGGGCAGCGTCGAGAGAATCGTGAGCGGATGCACGTAGCTCTCATAGAGCATGCCGAGCACCGCATAGACCGCCAGCAGCGCCGCGCCGATCAGCAAGGGCATCGCCGATGCAGCCGCGAGCGCGCTGCCCGCCGTGCCCGCGAACGCGCCATGCACGGCGTTGGGCATGTTCAGATCCTTGACGGCCTGATCGACGGCGGCAGTGGCATCGGCCAGTTGATAGCCGGGCGCGAGGTTGAACGAGATCGTCACGGCCACGGCCTGGCCCTGGTGATTCACCGAGACCGGCGTGTGCGCCTGCACGAGCTTCGAGAACGCCGACAAGGGCACCATCGTGTCGCTCGTCGTGCTCACGGCCGCGCCGCTGGAGACGCTGCCGCCCGTGCTGGTGGCGATCGAATTGGTGGCCGCGTTGGTGGCCGAACTCGACGTGCTGGTGCTGCTGCTGGACGTGCTGCTCGACGAAGACGATGACGACGTCGATGCGCTCGTGACCGTGCCCGAAACCGCATTCGTCGACGACGTGCCGCTCGCCGAAGCACCCGAGGTGCTCACATAAATATCGTTGAGCGAAGACGGGTCCTGCAACCACTTCGGCGCGATTTCCATGACCACGTGATACTGGTTCTGCTCCTTGTAGATGGTCGACACCTCACGCTCGCCGAAGGCGTCGTAAAGCGTCGCGTCGATCGTGTCGGGCGTGAGGCCGAAGCGCATCGCCGTCGCGCGATCGACCACCACTTTCGCGGAGAGGCCGCCATTTTGCTGATCGGAACTCACATCGGCGAGCGCGGGCACGTGCTTGAGCACATCGGTCAGGCGCGTGGCCCACTGCTGCACCTGCGCGGTGTCGTCGCCTTGCAGCGTGTACTGGAATTGCGCGAAGCTCTGGCGACCGCCCACCATCAGATCCTGACGCGGGAACATCATCATCTGCACGCCGGGAATCGCGGAGAGCTTCTGGCGCAGGCGCGCCATCACCACGAACGCCGAGACATTGCGCTCGTCGAGCGGCTTGAGCGTGACGCTCGTGAACGCCTGGTTGGTGCCGTGACCGCCCGTGAAGCCCACCACCGTCTGCACGGCGGGATCGGCCTTCACGATGGCGAGCGCCTGCTTGACCTTGGCGCTCATCGCCTGGAACGAGATGCTTTGATCGGCCATCATGCCGCCGCCCATCAGCCCGCTATCCTGTTGCGGGAAAAGGCTCTTGGGCACCACGGAATAGAGCACGACATTGAGCGCGATGGTGGCGATCAAGGTGCACAGCACCAGCAGAGGATGGCGCAGCGCCGCACCCAGCGTGCGCGCATACACGGCTTCCGCCGCATCGAACCAGCGGCCGAGCGTATCGCTCACGCGTGCGCAAAAGCGCGTGTAGCGATTGTCCTTGCGCGGCTTCGCGGCTTCTTCGCGCTCGCTGCGCAACAGCAGCGCGCACAGCGTAGGCGTCGTGGTGAGCGCGAGCACCATCGAGACCGCAATCGCAATCGACAGCACGATCGCGAACTCGCGGAAGATGCGGCCCACGAGGCCGCCCATCAGCAGGATCGGCAGGAACACCGCGATCAGCGAGACGCTCATCGAAATCACGGTGAAGCTCACTTCCTTCGCGCCTGCGAAGGCGGCTTCGAAACGCGATGCGCCGCGCTCGCGATGCCGCGCGATGTTCTCCAGCACAACGATGGCGTCGTCCACCACGAAGCCCGTGGCGATGGTGAGCGCCATCAGCGAAAGATTGTCGAGGCTGTAGCCGAACAGCTTCATCGCGCCGAAGGTGCCGAGGATCGACACCGGCACGGTCACGGCGGGAATCAGCGTCGCGCGCACATTGCGCAGGAACGCGAGCACCACCAGCACGACCAGCACCACCGCAATGATGAGCGTGCGCTCGGTGTGCGAGAGCGAGGCGCGAATCGTGCTGCTGCGGTCGTCGGATACGGTGACTTCGGTGCCCGGCGGCAGTGCGGCCTGCAATTGCGGCAGCACGGCCTTCACGCGATCGACCACGTCGACGATATTGCCGCCGGGCTGCTTGAAAATCCACAGCATCACGGCGGGCTTGCCGTTCACATAACCCGCATTGCGCAGGCTTTCGACCGAGTCGTTCACCTGCGCCACGTCGCGCAGGAACACGGGCCGGTTGCTGCGCCAGGCGACCACGAGATTGCGGTATTCGTCGGCGCGCTCGGCCTGGTCGTTGGCGTAAAGCTGCCAGCGCAGCGCGCCGTCGCTGACCATGCCCTTCGCGCTGTCCGCGTTGGCGGCCGCGAGCGCGGCGCGCACGTCTTCGAGACCAATGCCGTATTTGAACAGCGCGCCCGCGTTCAACTCCACGCGCACGGCGGGCAGCGAACTGCCGTTCAGATCGACGTTGCCAATGCCGTCGATCTGCATGAGCCGCTGTTGCAGCACCGTCGCCGCGCTGTCGTAAAGCTGGCCCGGCGTGAGCGTCTTCGAGGTGAGCGAGACGATCAGAATGGGCGCGTCGGCGGGATTGAACTTGCGATAGGTCGGGTTCGACTTGAGCGCGCTCGGCAAGTCCGCGCGCGCGGCGTTGATCGCGGCCTGCACGTCGCGCGCGGCGCCGTTGATGTCGCGATCGAGGCCGAATTGCAGGATCACATCGGTGGAGCCGACGCTGCTCTGCGAGGTCATTTCCGTGACGTCGGCGATCTGGCCCAGATGGCGTTCGAGCGGCGCGGCGACGGTGGCGGCCATCGTTTCCGGACTCGCACCCGCCATCTGCGCCTGCACACGGATGGTCGGGAAATCCACGGCCGGCAGCGGCGCGACCGGCAGATAGCCGAACGCGAGCATGCCCGCCACGGCGATCGCGACGGTCATCAGGATCGTCGCGACCGGCCGGCGAATGAAGATCGCGCTCAGATTCATGACGTGCCCCGCTGCGCGTCGTTCAGCGTCCAGCCGCGCGCACGCAGCCACGCCGCCATGCGCTCCATCGCGAGATAGACCGCGGGCGTGGTGAAGAGCGTGAGCGCCTGGCTAAACACGAGGCCGCCAATCATGGCGATGCCGAGCGGGTGACGCAATTCGGAGCCGCTGCCGGTGCCAAGCGCCAGCGGCACGGCGGCGATCAGCGCAGCCATCGTCGTCATGAGAATCGGGCGCAGGCGCAACAGGCAGGCGCGATGAATCGCCTCGCGCGGGCTGAGGCCATCGTCGCGTTCGGCGGCGAGCGCGAAGTCGATCATCATGATCGCGTTCTTCTTGACGATGCCAATCAGCAGCACGATGCCAATCACGCCGATGATGTCGAGATCCGCGCCGGTGATCACCATCGCAAGCAACGCGCCCACGCCCGCCGAAGGCAACGTCGAAAGAATCGTGAGCGGATGCACGAAGCTCTCATAGAGCACGCCCAGCACCACGTACATCACGAGCACGGCCGCGAGCACCAGATACAGCTCGCTCGACAGCGACGACTGGAACGCGTCCGTCGCGCCCTGGAAGCGCGTTTCGAAACTATCCGGCAACGCCACAGCGGCTTGCGCGCGCTTCACCGCCTTGATCGCCTCGCCGAGCGACGCGCCCTTCGCGAGGTTGAACGAGATCGTCGTGGCCGGGAACTGGCCGAGGTGCGAAATCTGGATCGGCTTCTTGCTCGTGACGATCTGCGCGACGGCCGAAAGCGGCACCTGGCCATCGGTGGCGGTGGACGACGGCAGATACACCGAGTCGAACGCGTTGAGACCGCGCGCGAGCTTCGGATCGATCTCCATGATCACGCGCTTCTGGTCCGACTGCGTGAAGATGGTGCTGACGATACGTTGTCCGAAGCTGTCGTAGAGCGCATTGTCGATGGTCGCCAGCGTAATGCCGAAGCGCGCCGCCGTAGCGCGATCGACCTGCACGGTGGCCGCAAGGCCCGCGTCCTGCAGGTCGCTCGTCACGTCGGCGAGTTCGGGCTGCTTGCGCAGTTCGGCGATGAGCTTCGGCGTCCACGCGCTGAGCGTGTCCATCGACGGGTTGTCGAGCATGAACTGATACTGCGTCGCGCTCACCTGCGTATCCACGCTCAGGTCCTGGACCGGCTGCATATGCAGCGCGATGCCCGTGACGTCGGCGGTTTCGCTTTGCAGACGGCGGATGATCTCGCTGGCCGAGGCGCTGCGTTCATCCTTCGGCTTGAGGTTGATCTGCATTCGGCCCATGTTGAGCGTCATGTTGCTGCCATCCACGCCCACCGACGACGAAAGGCTCACGACGTCCGGGTCCTTGAGCACGGCATCGGCAAGCTGCGTTTGCAACGCGCTCATGCGCTCGAACGAAATGGATTGCGAGGCTTCGGTGATGCCCTGGATCACGCCCGTGTCCTGGGTCGGGAAGAAGCCCTTCGGGATGAACACATAGAGCGCCGCCGTGAGCGCGAAGGTGCCGATGGCCACCGCCAGCGTCGCCTTCTCGTGATCGAGCGCGAAGGTGAGCGCGCGATCGTAGTGCTTCATGACGGGGCCGAACCAGTCGCGGCCCTTGCGTTCCTTCTGATGTTGATGCGGCGCGGCGCGCAGCAGGCGCGCGCACAACATCGGCACGAGCGTGAGCGACACCAGCGCCGAAATCACGATGGCCACGGCCAGCGTCACCGCGAACTCGTAGAACAGACGCCCGATCACATCGCCCATGAACAGCAGCGGAATCAGCACCGCGAGCAGCGAGACCGTGAGCGAGATGATCGTGAAGCCGATTTCGCGCGAGCCCTTGAGCGCCGCGTCGAGCGGCTTCATCCCCGCTTCCACGTGACGGCTGATGTTCTCGATCACGACAATCGCATCGTCCACGACGAAACCCGTCGCGATGGTGAGCGCCATCAGCGAGAGATTGTCGAGGCTGAAGCCATACAGATACATCGCCGCGAAGGTGCCCACCAGCGAGAGCGGCACCGAAAGACTCGGGATCAGCGTCGCGGGCACGTTGCGCAGGAACACGAAGATCACCATCACCACGAGCGCGACGGCCAGCGCCAGTTCGAGCTGCACGTCCTTCACCGAGGCGCGGATCGTGGTCGTGCGGTCCGTGAGCAGCGCCACGTGCACCGACGAAGGCAGATCGCGCGTGAGCGCGGGCAGCATGGCCTTGATCGAGTCCGCGACCTTGATGACGTTGGCGCCGGGCTGGCGCTGCACGTTCAGCAGGATCGCGGGCGTGTCGTTGCTCCACGCGGCCAGCTGGGTGTTTTCCGCGCCCGCCACCACGTCGGCAACATCGCGCAGCAGCACGGGACGGCCGCTGCGATACGCAATCACGGTATCCAGATACTGCTGGGGATCTTCGATCTGGTCGTTCGAGTCGATCGTCCACGCGCGATGCGGGCCGTCGAGCGAGCCCTTCGGCGCATTCGTGTTGACGTTCGTGAGCGTGGTGCGCAGGTCGTCCACGTTCAGGCCGTAAGCGGCCAGCGCGCGGATGTTCGGGCGCACGCGCACGGCCGGCTTGTGGCCGCCGGAGAGCGTGACGAGACCCACGCCCGACATCTGCGAAATCTTCTGCGCGATGCGGGTGTTGGCGAGCGCCTGCACGTCGGTGAGCGGCATCGTCGGCGACGTGATCGCGAGCGTGAGGATTGGCGCGTCAGCGGGATTGACCTTGGCGTAGACGGGCGGCGCGGGCAGATCGCTCGGCAGCAGGCTGTTGGCGGCGTTGATGGCGGCCTGCACTTCCTGCTCGGCCACGTCCATCGAGACCGCGAGATCGAATTGCAGCGTGATGACCGAGGCGCCCGCCGACGAATGCGAGGCCATCTGCTTGAGGCCCGCCATTTCGCCGAGCTGCTGTTCGAGCGGCGCGGTGACCGCGGAGGTCATCACGTCCGGGCTCGCGCCCGGATAGAAGGTCTGCACCTGGATCGTCGTGTATTCGACCGAGGGCAGCGCGGAAAGCGGCAGGAAGCGCCACGCCACCAGGCCGACGACGAGCAGCGCCGCCATCAGCAAGGTGGTCGCGACGGGCCGCAGAATGAAGAGGCGCGACGGATTCATGACTGCGGGCGGGCCTTCGCTTTGGCGTTTGCTTTGGCGTTGTTATCGCTGCCCTGGTCGGCGCGCGGTTGCGTGCCTTGTTGCGTGCCTTGTTGCGTGCCTTGTTGCGTGCCTTGTTGCGTGCCTTGTTGCGTGCCCTGCTTCGGTTCGCGAATCTTCACGCCGTCGCTCAGATGATCGGCGCCATCGACCACGACACGATCGCCAATCGCCAGCCCCGCGAGCACGGCGGTATGGCCATCGGCGGACGCGCCCGCGCGAATCTTGCGCAGCGACACCGTGTGGTTGTCGTTCACGCGATAGACGAAGGTGCCAGGCGTGCCGGTCTGCACGGCTTCGGCCGGAATCGTCACCGCGCCGTGCAGCGTGTCGAGCAGCAGCGAAATATTGACGAACTGGTTAGGGAACAATGCGCCGTCGGTGTTCTTGAACAGCGCGCGCAGCTTCACGGTGCCCGTGGTGGTGTCGATCTGGTTGTCGACGGTGTCGAGCACGCCGTCCGCGAGTTTCTCGTCGCCCGCGCGATCGTAGGCCGCCACTTCCAGACGCGCGCCGCTCGCGAGGCGCTTGTTCAGGCGGCGCAGATCGTCCTCGGGCAGCGTGAACACCACCGAGATCGGATCGGTCTCGGTCACGATGACCACGCCGTCCGTGTCCGAGGCCGTCACGTAATTGCCCACATCGACCTGACGCAAGCCCACGCGCCCGTCGACCGGCGACACGATGCGGCAGTAGGTGAGATTGAGCTTTTCCGTATCGACCTGGGCCTGGTCGGTGAGCACCGTGCCTTCGTATTCGTGCACGGTGGCCACGGCGGTGTCGAGCGTCTGCTGCGCAACCGAGTCGGTTTTCGCGAGACGCTGATAGCGCGCGAGGTCGAGGCGCGCGTTGTCGAGCAGCGCCTGGTCCTTCACCACCTGTCCCTGATATTGCTTGAGCAGCACTTCGTACTGGCGCGGGTCGACCTGGGCGAGCAGATCGCCCTTCTTCACGTGCTGGCCTTCGCGGAAGTCAATCGACTGGAGATAGCCGCTGATCTGCGATTTGACGGTGACGGTCGCGAGCGACGTGACGGTGCCGAGCGAGGTCAGGCGCACGGGTACATCGCCCGCGGCGGCGGTGGCGATACCCACGGATTGCGGCTGGCCGCCCATTGGGCCGCCCGGGCCGCCGGGGCCGCCAGGACCACCCGGAAAGCCCGGCGGGCCGCCTGCGGGCCCGCCATGCGGGCGCAGCGCGAACAGCGCCCCCGCGCCCACGGCCAGCGCCAGCAGCGCCCACGGCCAGACCCGGCGGCGCCGGGCACCGCTCGTTTCGTGCGGCTCGCGCACGCTAGTTTCATCAGGATTTCGGGGGGGCTCTACGCGCTTGTCCATGCCGTTCGCGATACGTGAAAGAAGCCGCGAACGATACGGCATGGCGCGCATATGTTGTTGATTCATAATGGAATCAACACAATGTATCCAGATTGACACACGATATGCAGCCCAACCGTTAACAAATTGTTGGACAATGAAAAGGTCTTTTTTACACGGTTTTACGCACGCCCCGGCGCTGCACTTTCCTGCCCTTGAACAACGCTCCCATTCTCATCGTCGAAGACGACCCGGACATCAGTGCCCCTCTTGCGCAATTCCTTAGCGGCAAGGGCTATCGCACGCGTGTGGCCGGCAGCGCCGAGCAGGCGCTCGCCATGCTCGCGCAGGAAAGCGTGGAGCTGGTGCTGCTCGACGTGATGTTGCCGGGCATGGACGGGCTCGAACTGTGCCGCCGCCTGCGCGCCTCGGGCGGGCCGCGCATCATCATGCTGACTGCGCTGGTCGAGACCACGGACAAGGTGATCGGCCTCGAACTGGGCGCGGACGATTACGTCGCGAAGCCCTTCGATCTGCGCGAACTGCTCGCGCGCATGCGCTCCGCGCTGCGTCGTCCGCCCAGCGGCGCGCAGGAGGAGCCGAGCGCATCCAGCGACGCCGCGCGCGACCCCGGCGCCGAACTCGTGATCGCCTTCGCGGGCCACACCTTCTTTCCGTACCGCCGTTTCGTGCGCTCGCCCGCAGGGCTGCGCATTCCGCTCACGGGCGCGGAAACCGATCTGTTGCTGGTGTTCTGCCGCCACGCACGCCAGGTGCTCTCGCGCGAGGAACTGATCGCGCTCACGCGCGGCAAGAATTTCCCGATCGCCACGCGCTCGATCGACCTGCTCGTGAGCCGCCTGCGCCGCAAGCTGAGCGGCGACGATCCGCTCGAAGAAACCATCCGCACGGTGCGTGCGGACGGCTACGCGTTCCAGCTCGACGTGGTCTTCGAGTGATGCAAGCCTTGCGCCGCTTCTTCTCCACCACGCTCGGGCAAATCCTCGCCATCATCGCGTGCTCGTCGAGCATCACGTTCGGCCTGTTCATCCTGCTGCTGTTCAACCCGGGCGGGCCGCCCAGGCCGCCGTGGCCCTGGACGCCGACCTATCGCATCGCCAGCATCGCGCGCGTGCTCGCGCAAACGCCGGTCGATGCGCGCGCGAGAACGGCGCTCAGCCTGCAAACGCCCAGCCTCACGCTGGGCATGACCAAGACGCCCGCGCGCTGCACCGTCAACACGCTTGACGACAGCGAGCTCTATCACACGCTGAGCGACGAACTGCGCGACATCGGCGCCACCATCAGCGTTCATTCGTGCGACGCGCGCGATCCGAACGGCACGATCCAGGTGCTCGTGCGCCTGAAGGACGACGACGCGATGCAACTCGAAGCGCGTACGCAACGTGTCGGCCCCGAGCCGCCGCGCCTGCGCTTCCCGTTCTACGGCGCCGCGCTGTTCATGTGCGTGGGGCTGCTGGCGATGTCGCTGTGGGCCGTGGCGCGCGTGATCCGTCCGCTGCGCCGTCTCGCCGACAAGGCCGAGGCGTTCGGCCGCGAGATCGCGCTCGCGCCCATCGAGGAAGAAGGCCCGCTCGAAATCCGCCGCGCCGCGCATGCGTTCAACCTGATGCAGGAGCGCATCACGCATTCGCTGCAAAACCGCACGCGCATGCTTGCGGCGGTGAGCCACGACTTGCGCACGCCGCTCACGCGCATGCGTCTGCAACTCGACACCAACGAGAGCGAGACCGTGCGCGACAAACTGCGCAAGGACATCGACCTGATGCAGACGATGGTGTCGTCGGCGCTCTCGTATCTGAATACGGGCAACGACGACGAGAGCAAGGAATGGCTCGACCTGAGCGCGCTGATCGCGACGATCTGCGACGAGTATGAGGAAGCGGGCGCCGCGATCCGCTACGAAGGCCCGCGCCAGATCCGCTGCTTCTGCCGCCCCGACGGCATGCAGCGCGTGCTGGCGAACCTGATCGACAACGCCTTGCGCTTTGGCGAGACGGTGGTCGTGGTGGCCTCGGTGCGCGAGGACACCATTCTGATCGACGTGAGCGACGACGGGCCGGGCATTCCCGAAACGCGCCTGCGCGACGTGCTCGAACCGTTCGTGCGTCTCGATCCTTCGCGGCGCGGCCAGCCAGGCAGCGTGGGGCTCGGACTGTCGATCGTGCGCGACATCGTGCGCGCGCATGGCGGTGAGCTCAAGCTCATCAACCGGCGTCCCGTCGGGCTGACGGCGCGCATCGTGATGCCTCAGTGCACGCACGATCAGGACGCCAAAGCGGAGCTCTCGCAGCGCTAACGCTTGACGGCGCGCCTGACGTTTTGACTGAAGTTTTGCCGCTCATGCGTTACGATGCGCGGATGTCCCTGCCCGTTCGCACCCGTCGACGTCTGTCCGTATGGCTTGCCTTGCTCGCCATGTGGCTCGTCGTGGTCGTGCCCGTGGCGAGCCAGTTGATCGCTTCGGCGCGGGCGGCTTCGCCCGATACCGCCAGCGTGCTGTGTTCGGCGAGCGCCACTGCTGGCACCCCAGCGGCATCGCATCTTCATCTTCATGCGGACAGCCTCGCGGCCTGCGGCTACTGCACGTTGCTCGGCCATCAGCCCGCGATGTCGGCCCCGCCTGCTGCTTTTGCCGCGCTCGATATTGCCGAAAGCGCGCCTGCCGCCCCACTCCCCCGCGCGCAACATATTCCCGCCGACTTTCCGTCTGGAAGGCCGCGCGCCCCGCCTGCGTTTTCGGCTTTTTACGCCTGATATTCCGCGCTTTTGCTGCGGCACCGTGCTCACGCACGGGCCGCGTTTGCGCGCGTATTCGCACCCTTCACGCTTCAACCACGATCAGGAGAAACTCCATGCATCGCTTTTTGCGCCAATTCGCTTTCGCCCTGCCGTTCGCCGCTGCCGCACTGCCAGCTTTCGCCGCGCCCTCAGGCGCGATGACGGTGTCCGACTGCTGGATCCGCTCGATGCCCGGCGATATTCCTTCGGGCGGCTATTTCAAGCTCATGAACATGAGCGACAAGCCGGTCGATCTCACGGGCATTCACGCCGACGCCTTCGGCATGGCCATGCTGCACCAGACGCAGAGCAGCGGCAGCGCCTCGAAGATGGCGATGGTCGATAAGGCGAGTGTGCCGGCCAATGGCACGCTGGCGTTCGCGCCGGGCGGCTATCACGTCATGTTCGAGAAGGCGAAAAAGCCCTTGACCGTAGGCTCGACGATTCCCGTCGTCTTTCAGTTCAGCGATGGCGAGAAGGTCGAGGCGCAATGCGCCGTGAAGAACGCTGCGGGTCAGTAAGACCTCGCAGGTCACCGATCCGCGTCTCGATGCATGAGCGGATCGGTCACGATCGAGCGCCGTGAATCAGGCCGCCAGCGCGCGCGCCGATTGATCCACACAGGCGACGATCGCGTCGCGCGTATTGAGCAGATGCACGCGCGTCTGCTCATGCACGGCCGCGGCGTCGCGCGCGCGCCAGGCCGCGAGCAATTGCGCATGTTCCTCGTTGTTGTTCGCCATGATGTCCGGCTGCACGTACATGGAGAGCGACACATAGGGCCGCGCCAGCAGCGCAAGCCCGCGCACCACCTCGAACAACCGCGTGTGCGCTTCGCAGGCCATCAGATGCTGATGGAATTCCTCGTTGAGCAAGGCCCATTGCTCGGAACTCGGCGCAATGCCGCTCATGGCTTCGTGGCTTGCCTGCGCCGCCTCGAGTTGCGCCACGCTTGCTCGCGCACAGGCGCGCGCGGCCAACATCGGTTCGAGCATCATGCGCAGTTCGTAAATCTCGCTGACATCGTCGGCGGTCAGCCCGCGCACTTCGACACCCTTGTTCGGATCGATCGCCACGAGCCCTTCGGCGCGCAGATCGCGAAACGCCTCACGCACCGGCGTCGTGCTCACACCGAGACGTTTGGCGACTTCCTCCTGGCGCAGCCGCGTGCCCGCCGTATAGACGCCCTGGAGAATCTCCGCGCGCAGCGTGCCGAGTACGTACTCCTGAATGGTGCGATACGGCTTGGTCATGGTGTCTCCTGGACCGATGCGGGTTTGATGTTTCTGATGACCTTGTGCGTTACACCGCCGCTTCCGTGCGATCGGGCAGTTCGAGATCGCGCCGCGCGCCGATGATGCGTTCGATCCACGAGGCCACACGCAATGTCGAGAGATCGGCATCGAACGCGCCGACGATCTGAAAACCCAGCGGCAATCCGCTTTCGGTCCAGCCCGACGGCACCGTCACGGCGGGCACGCCCAACAGGCTCCACGGCGCGCAGAATGTTGGGTCACCAGTATCGTCGAGCCCGGCCGGCGCCGCCCCCGTGGCCGGCACGCTCACAAGTGCATCGCAGCCCGCGAGCAGTTCAGTCGATCTCGCGCGAAGTTGCGCCTGCAACGTCAAAGCCGCCTGATAACGCGCTTCGGGCATCGCCGCGCCTTCGTCGATCAGCGCGCGCATGTGCGCACTCAATTCGTCGCGATGATCGCGCGCCTCGAGCGCCATCGCGCGCCACGCATCCACGCGCAAGATCACCTGCAAGGCGTCGACGATCTGGGCGAGGTCCGCATCGAAAACGATCTCGCTCACCTGCGCGCCCGCCGCACGCAACTGCGCGAGCGACGCTTCGAAATTCGTTTTCTGCGCGTCCTGCAAGCGATCGTCGAACGGTGTGCGTACAACGCCCAGACGCGGCGGCACGGCCAACGGCGCGAACCACGCCTGCCAGGTCGTTACGCTCTCGGCCACCTCGGGACGCCGCGCCACGAACAACGCATGTGCGAGCGCCGCGACTTCGACATCGCGCGCGAAAAAGCCGATGTGATCGAGCGACGCCGCAAGCGCATGCACGCCCGCGCGCGAAATCGTGCCGTAGCTCGGCTTGTAACCCACGACGCCGCAATAGGCGGCCGGCCGGATCACCGAGCCCACTGTTTGCGTGCCAAGCGCGAGCGGCACGATGCCCGCCCCCACCGCCGCCGCCGAGCCGCTCGACGAACCACCCGGCGTATGATCGTGCCGCCACGGATTCACGGTCGGCCCCGGCTGACGCCACGCGAACTCCGTCGTCACCGTCTTGGCGAAGATCAGCGCGCCAAGCTCGCGCAGTTGCGCGACGACGGGCGCATCGGCCAGCGGACGATGCCCGCGCCAGATCGGCGAACCGTAGGCGGTCGGCATATCGGCCGTGTCGATCAGATCCTTCACGCCCACGGGCAGGCCCGCGAGCGGCGCGCACGCATCGGGCTCGACGTACGACCCAGGGCGATACGTGAAGGCATGCAGCGACGCTTCGAGCGCCTCGGCGCGCGCGACTGCTTCGTCGATGCGCGCGCGGCTCGCAGCCACGTTGCCGCGCTGCGCAATCAATGTCGTCACGAACGACGATTTGGCTTCGTTCATTCTGCGCTTCCCTTCGAGGCGTCCGCGCACGGCGCGAACGCGATGGCTCAAACGTGACAGCGGATCGCGCGACGCTTATTTTTTCGCGGCGGCAATGGCAAACGAGTTATCGACCGCGCTCGCATAGGTCACGCTGCCCGGCTTGATATTGCCGATCGACACCTGGAGATCCAGCGCGTTATGGAAGGCCTGCTCGGAAATCTCGGGCGTCGGCGCGTAGATATTCTGGTCGATCAAGCGGCCCACCGCCGCTTCGACGATCTTCGCGTCGAGCGAGGGGAACTCCGCCTTCGCCACGGCCTTGGCCGTATCCGGCGATTGATGGATCAGCGCCTCGGCTTCGCCAATCGACTTCACGAATGCGGCCACCATCTGCGGCTTGTCCTTGATGGTCGAGGCCAGCGTGTCGATGCTGGAGAACGCATAGCCGCCGGGATAGGCCTTCGGGAAACCGTAGACGATCTTGTAGCCCTGCGAAATACCCGTATCCGCCTGCGGCTCATAGACGGCCGCCGCCTGGCTGCGGCCCGCGCTCACCGGCGCGAGTTCCGTGCCCAATTGCACCGTATTGAGCGACACCTTCTCTATGTTCTGATCCTTGATCAAGCGTTGCAGCAAATACGTGCTGGTCGAAGGCGGCAAGGCCGTCGCCACGCTCTTGCTCGACATATCGCCAGGCTGATGCACGCCCGCATCGGGCGGCGCGATCACCCACACCGGCACGCCCGCCACCACGTTCGCCACCGCCATCACGTTCGCGCCCTTGAGGTTCGCGAGCACGGCCGTCATCGGATCCTGCAGCGAAAAATCCGCATGACCGCCGATCACCGCCGCCACACCCGCCGCGCCGCTGCCCGCCGTCACCTTCTTCACGTCGAGGCCATTCTTCGCAAAGATCCCCTTGTCGATCGCCACATAGAGCGGCAGATACTGGATCGACTGGAACGCCTGATAGACCGTCACCGGCTCCGCCGCCTGCGCGCTCACCTGCACGCCCAGGCCCGCCATAGCGGCCGCCAATGCCATCGCGCTGACTCGTTTCATCGTGTTGCCTTCCATGAAATGACCTTTGCTTCCGTGAATTGAACGATAAAGCCCAGCAGCGTCGCCATCAGCGTGAGCACGATGATGCCGAGCCACACCGTATTGAGATCGAACAGCGATCCCGCGACGAAAACCTCGTGGCCGAGACCGGCCTGCGATGCGATGTACTCCCCCACCACCGCGCCAATCAACGCGAAGCCGATATTCACGCGCAGCGTCGAGAACACCCACGGCAGCGCGCCCGGCACGATGAGCTTCGTGAAGATCATCGACGGCTTCGCGTTGAAGGAGCGGAACAGGTTGAGCAGATCCTTGTCCACTTCGCGCGCCGCCGCGCAGGAAGAAATCATCGCCACCGCGAAGGTGGAAATCCCCGCCAGCCAGACCTTGGACGTCATGTCCGAGCCGAACCAGATAACGATCAGCGGCCCGAGTGCGATCTTCGGGATACTGTTGAGGATCACTGACAAACCTTCGGCCACACCGGACACGCGCGGCACGAACCAGAGCAGCAGCCCGAGACCGATGCCCAGACCGCTGCCCACCACGAGGCCGACCACGGTTTCATACAGCGTGACGAGCGTATCGGGCACGAGCGTGCCGCCATTGAGCCCCTGCTGCGCGGCCTGCCAGATCCCAACGGGCGAGCCGAGCAGCTTGCCATTGATCCAGCCCGCCGACACCGCCGCCTGCCAGAGCGCGATCAACGCGACGACGATGAGGGCAACCGCGCCCGTGGTGCCGAGCTTCGCGGCGCGACGCGGCTTCGCGCGCCGGCGCGCGGGGGCGTTGGAGGAAATCGCGACGTCGCTCATGCCGGGGCTCCCGCGTGCTGGATCGTGTGGCTGCGCAGTCCGTTCCAGACGCGCGAATGGAAGGTGCGAAACTCGGGCGCCTCGCGTGCGGAGACCGCCGTGCGCGGGCCATGCGTGGTGAGGCGCACGTCGATATCGTCCTCGATGCGCGCCGGGCGGCCGCCGAGCAGAATCACGCGGTCGCTCACGGCGATCGCTTCCTCGATATCGTGCGTGACGAGCACGACACTCGTGCCGCTCTGTTCGCGCAGCGCCATGACGTCGTCCTCCAGCGCGAGACGCGTTTCATAGTCGAGTGCGGAAAACGGCTCGTCGAGCAGCACCAAGGTAGGATCGACGAGCAGCGTGCGCGTGAGCGCCACGCGCTGACGCATGCCGCCGGATAGCGAATGCGGATAGGCGTCGGCGACTGCGCCGAGCCCATAACGCGCGAGCATCTGACGCGCACGCTCAAAGTCGACGGGCTTGACCTTGCGATACAGTTCGATGCCGAGCACCGCGTTTTGCAGCACCGTGCGCCACGGCATCAGCAAATCTTTTTGCAGCATGTAGGCGATGCGCCCCGCGCTGCCGTCCTCGCGCCTTTCCACGCTGACCTGGCCCGACTGCGGCTTGATGAGGCCCGACACGAGATTGAAGAGTGTGCTCTTGCCCGCCCCGCTGCGGCCGACGATCGAGACGATCTCACCGCTTCTGACGCTGAAATCGAGCCGCTCGAAGATCGGCACTTCAATATCGTCTGCATTCCGAAATGCATGACTGAGTTGCTGGACCTTCAAGCGGTCCGTGCCCGACGCGTGCGTCGAAGCGGTTTCCCCCGCATGCGGGGACGCAATGGCAGAAACACTCATGGGCATCCTCATCGGTACGTGACGTACGTTTGCGCTGTGCACAACACATAATGCACAGTCAAAAAAACGCGACGCAAGCGAAAAAAATTCCCGGCGCAATTGGGGAATTACCTGCCCGATCGTGGTGCGGTGGGGTTATCGCATGGGCATGGGGTGCACCAGAGGCGCGTGTTGGGGGGGCGCTTTGGTGCGTGAGGGGGGAGAATTCACGCGATACGCCCGTCGAAACCCATTGGATTCGGCTCGGCCGGATTGATCGAGATTTGGGCAATAACTGCGGTACATCAAATTCGCGAATCGCGCCCAATCATGTCGCATTGCCCATGCACCCATTCAAGCTAAATCCGTGACAGGATGCGATCGCAGACGCACGGAAAACCAGCGACGCATTCATCGCGTGACAGAGATTGAATTGCCGCCCATCTACTTTCTGGAGATAGCGAAGTGTCAGATATGTTTCTCAAGATCGTCGGCATTTCCGGCGAAGCGCAGGATGCCGTCCACCAGGGCGAAATCGATGTGACCAGTTGGCGATGGAAGATGGCGCAGCAGTCATCCATGATGTCGGGATCAGGTGGAGGCGCTGGCAAAGCGACGATTAACGACCTGGAGATCGTCCATCAAATCGACCGTGCGAGCCCGAATTTCATGCGCTACTGCTTGACCGGCCGCCACATACCCGAGGTGATTCTCACCATGCGCAAGGCAGGCGGCGCGCCACTCGATTTCCTCAAGATCACGATGGGCAACGTCGTGATTACGAGCGTCGAGCCCACCGGAGCGAATAACCACTTTTGGGAAAAGGTAACGCTTTCATTCGCGAGGGTGACGCAGGAATACACGGTTCAAGGCAACCTCGGAACGAGTAACGGCACCGTTACCGCAAAATTCGACATCAAGGAAAATCTGGACAGTTAGACATGCCGAGATTTAACTATCCGGCTCTGCTCATTGGCTTCGTCGTTGCGATCATTTGCGCGATTACCGCGTTTCATACGCTGGAATTCCTCAGCACTTCCGTGACCGCCGACGGTGTGGTCACTCATCTTCCCTTCGGCCCATACCACCCCCAGGTCAGCTTTACGACGTCCAGCGGGGAGCAGATCGAATTCCCTGCCGGCGGCTTCGTCCATCAAAACCTCGGCGATCGAGTTCGTGTCAGATATGTGCCGGATAAACCGTTCTCCAGCGCAAAAATCGATACGGTCTGGAGCATATGGGATTTTCCGATCGTGCTTTTCGCCTTCGCGGCCCTGTGGATTCTGGTCGGCGTCCGCAACATTCCATTCAAGGGATGGAAAAATGATCAATCTGCGAAATAGCAACTGGACATTCGCAACAAGCGCGGGCGGCGAGGCTCCGATAGGAGAAGTTGTGACGTCAGGAGGAATACTTGTCTTGCGGGAACCGGCGAAGAAGCAGCATCGATTCGCGTATCACGGACTCGGGATCAGCGTCGGCGCTCCGGTTAGCCGATTCCTGCCGAAGGTAGCGTTGCCGAGAATCGTGCTCAACGGAAAAGAATTAGGCGCGACGGGCGCAACAACCGACTTTCCGAGCGGCGGTACGGTGTACGCGAGCGCGCCACCAAAGGCGAACTGACCACGCATGACCTGGAAGGGGCTGCAATCTTTGTGGAACTGGGTGCGGGGCTTCTGCTGGGCGGGAGCGTGACGGCGATTTTTACCGGCGTGTCCGAGTATATGGAGCAGGTGGGCTGTATGTTTCCGCAGTTCATCGGAACCGCGCTCTCAACTGCACGCGCCGCGATCTTTATGCATGGCGTGAGCGAGGGGTTACAGCAAAGCCTGAGTGTAGGACTGATGTTCGGACAAGTCACCTATAAGGGGATTGAGTCCGAAAATGAATAGTAGACGCTGGTCAGCCTCGCACTTTTGCGGGGCTTTCCGCGACGACTCTACGACGCCTCGAACCGCGTCAACTTCAGAAACCGGTAATACACCGTCTCGGCGTTATACACAGCGATAATCAGTCCCGCACGACCATCGAGAAAACCGCGCCGCAGCACATAGGTGCGAATAAACGCCCACGCACCGCGCCCGAGCGCCTTTCTCACGCTGCTTTTCTTGCCACCCGCGCGCCGTTGCTCCGCGCCAAGCGTCGAGTACGAATCCATCTTGCGCAGCACGGTTTCGTAGTTGTCGTAGGAATAATGCAGCAGCTTGCCTTCGAGCCTTTTGCACGGCACGTCGTACACCAGACGTTCGTGTACGAGATCGTCGGAAAAGCGCGCCAGCTCGCGCGGGAAGAGGCGCGGAATCCAGTCGGGATACCAGCCGGAGTGATAAATCCACTCACCGCAAAAGCTCGACAGCCGATCGACCGCATAGGCGGCCAGGTCCGACTCGGCGATGGCGCGGCGAATCGACTCCGCCAGTTCCGGCGTAACGATCTCGTCGGCGTCGAGGGAGAGAATCCACGGCGTGGAAAGCTCGGCGATCGCGCGATTCTTCTGCGCGCCGAAGCCCGGCCAGTCTTTGCCTTCGATCACGCGGGCGCCGTGCTGGCGTGCGATCTCGACGGTGTCGTCGGTGCTGCCACTGTCGAGCACGACGATTTCGCCCGCGAAGCGCACCGATTGCAGGCACTCCGCCAGATGCTTTGCGGCGTTCATCGTGATGATCGCGACGCCTAGCTGTGATGCTTTCAAATCATCCTCGCTTTTTCAAACCGGTACGTGCCAACGGCAGTACGCCATTGGCACGCGTGGAGGATTGGTCGCTGCGTAGGACCGTGCGGCTCGCAGCGTTTCATGCGGGTCAGGCCAGCGTGGCAGCGTGCGGCACGATCACCGCGCCTTGCGGCCCGCCACCGCCGGGGCCGCCGCCAGGACCGCCACGGCCACCGGGACCACCCGGACCACCACCGCCAGGGCCGCCCCAGCCCGGGCCGCAATACGGCCACAAGCAGCAACCGCCGAGCGCCGTAGCCAGCGCAAGCGCGCCAGCCAGTGCGATCCATTTCTTCATGCTCTTACTCTTCATCAAACAGGGGATAGCGTTCAAACGCGGGGCAGCGGGCTCATGTAGAGTCGAGCCGCGTCATGATGGGCCGTATGCTTGCAGAATCCAGACGGCTCGTGGTTACGCAGGTTTACGCACCCTTTCCTTACCTTCCCCGCTTTTCATGGCTTTCGCGCAGCATCGGCGCGATTCGAGCCCGTCACAGAAGGCGTGAGCACACGCAGGGCGCGTCACCCCGATCAGCTGCTTAGCAATGCCGATTGTTCAAATTCGTTACTCATTGCCTACGCGTTCTGGGCCGCCGCGCCGGAAAGATTCAGAAAGGCGTCGTCAGGGCAGAAGACATAGCCGTCGCGGTAACGCGTCTGGATGTATTGACGCCCGCAGGGCGACAGGCCCAGCAGCTTACGCAGTCGAAAGACAACGACGTCCAGGCTGCGCGCATGCAGTTTCGAGTTGCGGTCGAGCTGGCTCAGAATGCGCTCGCGCGAAAGCGGGCGCATCCGGTTCGCAGCGAACACGGTGAGCACGGCGAGCGCGAGCGGCGGCGCGGCAATGCGCGCGCCGTCCTTGAACAACTGATTGCCGAGCGCATCGATTTCGAAGCCATCGAACGCGTAGCGCGCTTCCTTGCGCGGCAGATTCGGCAAGTCGACCTTGCAGCGCAGCGCGTGGCGCATGCGTGCGAGCAGTTCGCGCGGGTCGTACGGATCGACCAGATAGTCGTTGGCGCCCAGCTCGAAGGCCAGCACCTTGTCGGCCACGTCGGTGGAACGGCTCACGATGATCACGGGCACCGCATAGCCCGCTTCGCGCAGGCTGCGCAGCGCGCCGATGCCGTCGATCTCGCACGCCTCATGGCGAAGAATGATGAGCGACGGCATTTCGCAGGCGAGGCGCTGTTCCAGCCCTTGTGCGCCGTACAGCACCGACATGTCGATCTGTTGGCGCTGAAGATAGCCGCGCAGGTTGTCCCGAGACACCTGATCAGGCTCGACAACGAGCACGTGAGTATCCATCGATCTGTCCCTCGCTTGGGTGTTACAGGCCATCGTTCGTGCCCCGCGCGACAGGGCCGGCGAGCACGTTTCGATGTGCGACGGATGATACGGAACAACCGTGGAGGAAAAAGAGGCGAAAACTGGAGAAAATGTGAATTCGGGCCGCGCATGCGACCCTTCGCCGCCGCTTCGGGTGAAAATGGCGCTGAATTGATCTCATTATCGTTTTCCGCTGACCGGCTCATGAAAGCCAGCATTACTTCCAAACTCTTTCTGGCGATTTTTTGCGCCTGCGTGCTCGTGGCCGTCGCGATGGGCGTGGCCATCCGGGCGAGTTTCGAATTCGGCTTCGTGGATTTCCTGCAAGAGCAGGAAGCGTCCGATATCACGTCGCTCCAGCGGGAACTGGAAGCCGCATACGCCCAGCATGGCAACTGGGACTTCATGCGCAACCTGATGCAGGGTCCGCCGCCTGACGAGGGCGTGCCGCTGCCCGGCGAGCCGCCAGGCCCTGGCGACGCGGGGCCGCCCGGCGGCCCGGGTGGACCCGGTGGACAAACCGGACCAAACGGGCAAATTGCACCGGGCGGACCAGGCGGCCCGAATGGCGCGAATGGCGCCAACAGTGCGGGCGGCCCGGACGGCATGCGCCCTGACGCCCGCACGGACTCGCCGTTCGGGCCAGACGCCGAGCGCGCGCGCCCGCATCGTCCGCCGTTCAGGCTCTATGACGCGGACATGAAACTCGTCACCAGGGCCGGCCCGCCCCCGCCGCCCGATGCGGTGCGCCACCCGCTCAAGTTCAACGGCAAGGTCGTGGGCTGGATCGCGGTGACGGGACCCGCCGCGCTCATCAATCAGGCCGAGCAGCGCTTCAAGGACCGCCAGATCCAGGCGACCTGGATCATCGTGGGCTTTACCGCCCTGCTCTCCGCCATCATGGCGATCGTCCTCGCGCGCACCCTGCTCACGCCGATCAAGCGCATCGTCACGGCGACCCATCGCCTGGCGGGCGGGGACTACGCCACGCGCGTGCCCGCCAAGGGCCGCGACGAACTGCAGATGCTCGCGAGCGATTTCAACCGGCTCGCCGCGTCGCTCGAAAAGGCCGAAAGCGACCGGCGCGACTTCATCGCCGATGTCTCGCACGAACTGCGCACGCCGCTTTCGGTGCTGCGCGGCGAGCTCGAAGCAATCGAGGACGGCGTGCGCCGCCCCGATGCGGCGACGATCGCCTCCTTGCAGGCCGAGGTCGCCATGCTCAGCCAGCTGATCGACGATCTGTATGAACTCTCGCTCGCCGACATCGGGCAACTCTCGTTCGAAAAGGTGCCGCTCGATCTGGCGCCCATTGTGGAAGCTTCGTGCGACGCGTTTCGCGAGCGCCTGGCGGCCAAGCAGATCGCACTCCAGTTCGAGTCGCGCGACGCCCACGCCACGCTGTCGGGCGACCCCTATCGCCTCACCCAGCTCTGGAAAAACCTGCTGGAAAATGCGCTGCGCTATACCAATGCGGGCGGGCGCGTGCACGTTGCCATCACGGCCAACGACCATGCCGTACAGGTGGATGTTCAGGATTCCTTCCCGCCCGTGCCCACTCCGCTTTTGCCGCATCTGTTCGACCGGTTCTTTCGCGTCGACCCTTCACGCAGCCGCCAGAGCGGCGGCGCGGGGCTCGGTCTCGCGTTGTGCAAGCATATCGTCGAGCAGCACGGCGGCACCATCGAGGCATCGCGCTCGCCGCTGGGTGGCCTGCGCATCCTCGTCCAACTTCCACGTCTATATACGCAATGATTGACCCCACCACCCGGCCTTCCATCCTGATCGTCGAAGACGAGCCGAAGCTCGCGGCGCTGCTCGCCGACTATCTGGCCAAGGAAGATTTCGCCACCACGATTCTGGCCGACGGTCGCGAGGTCGTGTCCTGGGTGCGCGAGCACGCGCCCTCGATGGTGCTGCTCGATCTGATGTTGCCGGGACGCAACGGGCTTGAGATCTGCCGTGAATTGCGCTCGTTTTCGGCGGTGCCGGTCATGATCATCACGGCGCGCGTGGACGAGATCGATCGTCTGCTCGGGCTCGAACTCGGCGCCGACGACTACGTCTGCAAGCCGTTCAGCCCGCGCGAGGTGGTAGCGCGCGTCAAGGCGATCCTGCGCCGCGCCGAGCTGCTCGCGCGCGCGCATCAGCAAGCCGAGGGCGCGGTGCCTTCGCCGTTTTCGATCGACGTCCCGCATCACGCCGCGCGGCTCGATGGCAAGGATCTCAATCTCACGCCGATCGAATTCCGACTGCTCGCGCTGCTGCATGCGGGCGCGGGCCGGATCTACGCGCGCGACTATCTGCTGCGCGCGGTCTACGAGGATCATCGCGTGGTGGCCGATCGCACGATCGACTCGCACGTCAAGAATCTGCGTCGCAAGATCCAGGCAATCCGGCCGGATCAGGACATGATCCGCTCGATCTATGGGGTGGGTTATCGTCTGGAGATGGAGCCGGTCAGCGACTGATGACCGGGCCGCGGGGGGCCGCGGTAGTTACTCCGCCGTCAAGCGCGCAAACGCGGACAACACACGCGAACAGGTCAGCGTCTCGCGCCAGAAACGCTCCTTGAGCGCGGCGCCCGGCAGCCATTGCCACGGCAACACCACTTGCGCATTGCCCCAGGCCGGACGCCAGCGCTGCGCGACCGTGCGACGCCGGAACAGGCTCAAGGTGGGAATCCCCAGATTCGCGGCGAGGTGCCCCACGCCCGAATCGTTGCCGATGAACCAGCCGGATTCGTAGAGCCAGGTCGCCAGTCCATCGAGATTCGAAAACGTATGGACTGCAAAGCGACCCGTGAGCAGATCGTTCCAGCGATCCAGCTCGCCGGGCGCCATGACGAATGCGACTTCGTAGCCCTGCCGTTCGAGGCGGCGCGCGAGCCGCGCGAAACGCCCCGGCAGCCAGCGCTTGTCCGGCGTGCTGGCTTCGGGGTGAATCACCACGCGCCGTGCGTGGCGGCGATGCTGAAGACCGACACGCGGCACGAGGCCGTTTTGCGTGCCGGTTTCGGCCATCCCCAGTTCGACGCGGCAGAACTCCGTGAAGCGCGCGAGCATCGGGCGCGGCTGCGCCTCGGTGGCAAACGAGCTGAGCATGATCACACGCGGATGCATCGTCGGCAGGTTCTGCACCGGCTGATGATCGTGCATCTGCACGACGATATCCCAGGCCGCCAGCGCCTCGCGCAATTGCGCTTCGACGGGAATCGGCCGGATATCGACCTCGGGAAACCAGCCGCGCAACGCGTAGGCCACGCGGCCGAACACCGCGACTTCGTCGCCGTTATCGAGCAGATTGCGCACGATCACCATCAACAGCAGCGTGTCGCCGAGCGCATTCGACGTGATGATCGCCACGCGGCGGCGGCCAGGATGAGGAGTCGGAGCCATCACGCGAGCGCCTCCCGCAATTGATCGAAGGCCCGCACCACGCGCGCCACGCTCAGTGTGTATTTCCAGTAACGCTCGCGCAGACGCGCGGTCGGCAGATAGGCGCCCACCACGACGCGCCCGACGGCCCAGCCCGGTTGCCAGGTCCGCGCGAGGCCGCGCCGCATGAAGAGTGAAAGCGTCGGCACCTGCAAGCTCGACGCAAGGTGGCCGATACCGGAATCGTTGCCGATAAACCAGCCCGATTCGTAGAGCCACGCCGCAACCTTGTCGAGCGAGCCCAGTTCCGGCAAGTCGATGCCATAGGCCTCGACAAAGGCCCAGGCCTCGCGCTCCTGCGGCGCGACCACGAATTGCGGATGGAATCCGAGCTTGCGCAACCGTAAGGCGAGTCGCACGAAGCGCGACGGCAACCAGCATTTGTCGTGGGTGCTCGCGGTCGGATGAATGGCGATGCGGTTGCGAAAGCGGCGGTGCTGCAAGCCGTCGGGCGCGGTCATGCCGTTGTGCTTGGCGGCCTGCTCCAGACCGAGTTCATCGCGGCAGAACTGCATGAGGCGATCGGCCATCGACTTCGGCGAGCGCGCGCGGCACGTGGATTCGAGCAGCACCACGTCGGCGTGGTAGAAGTCGGGGCTCGCGAGCGGGCCGTTGCGACGCATCGCGATCACGCGATCGAAGCCCGCCAGCACGACAGGCGCCGTGTCGGGCGTCGGTTCGGGCTGGATGTCGACGTCAGGGAACCATGCGGCCAGCGCCACGGCGTTTCTGCCGAACACGTTCACGGCGACGCCGTTCGCGTGCAGATTGCGCACGACGATCATCATCAACAGGGAGTCGCCCAGCGCGGAGGACAAAACCACGGCCACGCGGGAGGCCGGCTGCAAAGCTCGCATCGTGATTCCATTCGGAGCGGCTTTCGGCGACAGTTGACGATCACCCGCCGTACGACGCCCGCAAAATTAGACAAGTACGGGCGGCAGCTTAGCGCGCGGAAAATTTCAGGCGGTTACTTGCAGGTTACGGCGAATAACGCTGAAAACAGGCTGAATTCACGCGCACAGCCTCACGAAGCGCGCCGATAGACACGCGCTCATGCGTGCCTGAAATATCCGTTAATAAGACGCGCAGCCCCGGTAACCCAATGGAAGGCGCGATCGACTATTGTGACGGCATTGCAACCTGCCACAGACTTGCCATGTCCACGCATCGTCCTTTTTATTGCGAACGTGTCACGTACGCGGGAGCCCATACGCATGGCTGAGGGCGTCACGGCCGTCGTGCGGCAGATCAGCTCGGCCGACCTGAGCGCGGATGGCGAATTCCTGCTGATCCACGACGGCGACGCCACGGCGGCGTTGCACCGCTCGGTCTTCAACGATCTGCTGGTCGCGTTGCCCAATGCGATGGAGAAGATCCAGCGCATCGACAAGAGCCCCGCGCCGTCGTTTACGCTCATGCAGGCGCGCGGCTGCGAGATCGGCCGGCTCGACGGCACGCATCAACTCGTGATCCGCTTTCGTCTCTCGCGCACCGCCAGCCTCTCGTTTACCGTGCCGTGCGAACAGGTTCCCGGCATCGTCGAAGCGCTGGAAAACGCCGCTCACCACGAAGCCACGCTGCCGCCTCGCGCCACGTGGCTGCAATGAAGCCACAATGACGCCGCGCATGGGCGCGCGCGAGCGCGCCCGCCACGCGCTTTCCCCGGACTTTCCGCAATCCCCTGCTGACATCGCCCATTTTGATTCTGCGTGACGTAGTGCGCGGCTTTCGTCTGAAGCCGCTGATTTCCCTGTTGCTCGTCGTGCCCGGATTCGCGCCGCCGATGGCGCTCGCGCAGTTGGCGGGCGACGCTTCGCAGCCCGCTTCACTCGGTGACGCCTGGGCCTTGCGCGTCGATCCGCAATTGCAGGAACATCCGCTGCAATCGGGTCAGAAAAGCGCGACCGCCGCGCTCGCCGATTCGATGACGGGCACGACCGATACCGACTTCGCGCTCGCCGGCCGTGCGGAATTGCGCCGCTACGACTCGGTCATCAAGGGCGACAAGCTCCATTACTTCGACGACAGCGACACCGCCGACGCCTATGGCCACGTGAGTCTCACCCAGGGCGGCGTGACCTTCTTCGGGCCATACGCGCACATGCGCGTGGAGGCGGAGCAAGGCTATATCAGCACACCGCGCTATCACTTCGTCACCAATGGCGGCTGGGGTTCGGGCACGCGCGCGGACCTGATCGACAACGAAAACGCCGTGATCCACGACGGCACCTACTCGACCTGTCAATGCAGCGGCGAGCCCGCGTGGTATCTGCGCGCCTCGCAGTTCGACATGGACAGCGGCTCGAGCACGGGCGTCGCGCGCAACGCCGTGCTGTTTTTTCAGGGCTTTCCGCTCTTTGCGAGCCCCTGGCTGTCGTTTCCGCTCGACGACAATCGCCGCACCGGCCTGCTGCCGCCCACGTTCTCGTTCAGTTCGACGGGCGGCTTCGATCTGGCGATGCCGATCTATTTCAACATCGCGCCGAACTACGACCTTACAGTGACGCCGCGCATCATCAGCCGTCGCGGCGAACTGATGAGCGTCGACTATCGCTATCTGGGCAGCAACTACAGCGGCGAATTCTCGGCCCTGGTGCTGCCGCACGACGCACTGACGAATAGCGAACGCTACTCGCTCTCGATCAAGCACGACTGGCAGATCGGCTCGGGCTTTTCGGCCTATGTGAATTACAACCGCGTCTCGGACGCGAACGTCAACACCGATCTGATTTCTTCCGGTCAAACGCTGGTGGGATCGACCACGCTTTACGATCAGGAAGCGGGGCTGCGTTATGCGAATGGTCCGTGGTCGGTGCTGCTGCGCGAACAGCGCTGGCAGTCGTATTCGGGCGACACGATCTATAACCGCGAGCCGCAGATCAACGTGAACTACGCGCGCTACAACGTGGGCGGGCTGGACTTCGGCGCACAGGCCGACGCGTCGCGCTTCACGATGTCGAGCGGCGATGTCGCGCAGGGCAACCGCTTCGTCTTCGATCCGTATGTGTCGATGCCGATCGTGCGACCGTCGTGGTACATCACGCCCAAGGTGCAATGGCACTTCGCGGCCTACGATCTTTCCACGCTCGGCAGCAACCCGCTGGCGGGCCAGCCGCGCAATTTCACGGTCAACGTGCCGACCGTCAGCCTGGATTCCGGCATGACGTTCGAGCGCAGCATCACGCTGTTCGGCCACTCGTATATCCAGACGCTCGAACCGCGGCTCTATTACGTCTACACGCCGTACCGCAACCAGAACTACGCGCCGCTATTCGATACGGCGCAAAGCGACTTCGGTCTTGCGGAGATTTTCACGACCAATAGTTTCGTTGGCGACGACCGGATCGCCGACTCCAATCGCATCACCGCCGCCGTCACCACGCGTTTCGTCGATGCCGCCACGGGTTCCGAAGCGGCGCGCTTCGTGCTCGCGCAGCAATACAGCTTCACCACGCCGCGCGTGACGCTGGTGGCCGACGGCAGCACGAACGATCTGACCCGCACGGGCGTGATCGCGGGCGGTTCGCTGAACATCGGCAATAACTTCAAGGCCGAGCAGGCCGTCGAGTACGACGAGGTGAATTCGTACCTCTCGCATTCGAGCACCGGCTTTTCCTGGGCGCCCGAGGCCGGCAAGGTCGTGAACATGGCGTATCGCTATACGCGCATGAACGCTTCCGACGACGCCACCGAGCCGGTCAGCCAGTTCATCGTCTCGGGCCAATGGCCGTTGAGCCGCCATCTGTCCAGCGTCGCGCGCGTGAACTTCGACATGCATGATCACCGGCTCATCGCCGGTCTCGTGGGCTTCCAGTACGACGCCGACTGCTGGGCGATCGGCATCGCCTTCGAGAAGTACACCAACGATACGGGCTCGACGACGGTGCCAAGCACCGGCAGCCGCGTGCTGATGCAGTTGCAGCTCAAGGGCCTGTCGAAGGTCGACAATGGCCTCCTGAACCAGTTCAAGGACAACGTGCCGGGCTATTCGCCGCTGCCCGACAACAGCGCGCCGGTTTCGAAGTTCACCGACTATCAGTAATGCCTGCGGCCGCGCCCGCTAGTGCGAGATGCTTTCGAGCGACTTGCCCAGCGTGCGCGGCCCCATCAGCCCGATCGCCACGATCACGAGCGACATCGCGCCCGCGATGAACACGAACACGCCCGCCACGCCGAACTCGCGCAGCGTGAAGGCGATCACGAACGAGCTGAACACCGCCGACAGGCGACTCCACGAATAGACGAAACCCACGGCGCGCGCACGGATCGCGGTCGGATACAGCTCCTGCTGGTAGGTGTGGTAGCTGAACGAGATGATGTTGCCCGCCAGCGTGAGCAGCACGCCGAGCGTGACGATCGCGCCCGCCGCGCGCACCTGGCTGAACAGCAGCCCGGCGACGATGTTGACGGCGGCCATGAAGACGATCACATGCTTGCGCTCGAAACGATCCGCTATGGCGTAGCCGAGCAAGGGACCCAGCGGCGCAGCGAGCCCGATCACGGTGGTGTAGAGCAGGCTCGACGTGACCGTGACGCCCTGCTTGACGAGCAGCGTCGGCACCCAGTTGGCGAAGCCGAAAAAGCCGATGGTCTGGAAGATGTGGAACAGCACGAGCATGATCGTGCGCTTGCGATACGGCGGCTTCCACATATCGGCGAAACCGGCCTTGGGCGTCACGGGATCGGCCGGGCCGGGCGCGGGAAGCGCGCGGCCATACTGGCGCTCGACCACGGCTTCGAGGCGCCCCAGCACGGCATCCGCTTCGTCCAGGCGCCCCTGGCCCGCGAGCCAGCGCGGGCTTTCCGGCAGATTGCGCCGGAAATACCAGACGAACAGCGCGCTCACGCCGCCCAGCAGCACGACCCAGCGCCACCCTTCGAGGCCGTAGAACGTGTGCGGCACCAGCAGATACGAGAGATACGCGGCCACCGGCACGGCGGTGAAGCCCACCGTCTGGCACACGGCGAAGGCGCGGCCACGCAGATGCTTGGGCGCGAGTTCGGACAGATATGTGCCGATCGTGACCAACTCCACGCCGATCCCCATGCCCGAGACGAAGCGCCAGAAGTTCAGCCCCGCGGCGCTGTCCTGGAAGGCCATCACGGTGTTGGCCACCACGTACCAGAGCATCGACCACGTGAAGATCGCGCGGCGGCCGAAGCGGTCCGCGAGAAAGCCGCAAGCGATCGTGCCCACGAACAGCCCGCTGAACAGCGCGGCGATGAAGCCCGCGATGCCCGAAGTGCCAAAGAGACCCGGCGTGGTGGGCGTGAGGATGCCGCTCTTGACGAGGCCCGGTGCGACGTAGCCGGTGTAGAGCAGATCGTAGAGTTCGAAGAAGAAGCCGAGGCTCAGGAGCAGCACGAGCTTCCAGATCGCGCCCGTGGCGGGCAGGCGGTCGAGGCGCGCGGATATCGCGCCTTTGTCGGTACCCGGTGCGCCCGCTTGAGCTGATGCACGGTCGGTGGCGCGCGGTTGGGGCGCGCTCTCCAGAGAGGCCATGCCTGTCTCCTGAATCGTAGTTGGATTGAATCGGCGACCGCTGGCCCTCAGGTCGGCGGATCGTCGATTGTATCCAGGCTCGCCGGGTTGGCGAGCCGCCTCCTGATTCTTGTGCGCTTCGTTTTCGTTTTTATCCGCGTTTTATTCGTGCTGCGCGCGTAGTTCGGCGAACGACGCGATCTGCCCCGCCAGCGCGCTCGCCACCACGGTCGGCGGGCTCGCGAGCCAGACCTGCCCCGGCCCCGAGCGGCCCGGGAAATTGCGGTTGATCGCGCTGATCGTCACTTCGTCGGCCTGCGTCGAGGCCCCGGGCCCGCAATTGGCGCACGCGCCGCACGAGGGCTGCAAGAGGATCGCGCCGACCTGTTCGAACGCCTTCAGATAGCCGCGCCGCTCGCAATAGTCACGCACATCGGAGGTGCCGAACTGGAGATAGAGCCGCACGTGCTCCGGCACGCGCAGGCCGCGCTCAGCAGCCCAGGCGAGCACCGCGTGGTAGTGGTCGAAGTCCTCGCGCTTGCCGGCCGTGCAGGAGCCGCCATAGGCGATGTCGATGCGCGGGCGCGCCGCCAGGTCGCGCAGCGCCACGCCGTTGCCGGGGTCGCCGGGAGCGGCCAGCATCGGCGTGATCTGCGTGCAATCGACTTCGATGATCTCCGCGTAGGCCGCGCCTTCGTCGCTGCGCATCCACGGCTCGAGCGCGAAATCGACGCCGCGCCGTTCCTTGAGAAAGCGCACCATCACGTCGTCGGGCGCGACGATGCCGGTGAAGCCGCCCAGTTCGGCCGTCATGTTGGTGAGCGTCGCGCGTTCGTCGATCGTGAGTTGGGCGATCGCCGTGCCTGCGAACTCGAATACCTTGCCCACGCCCAGTCCCGCGCGAATGCGCGCATCGGCGAGCAGATGCAGCGCCAGGTCCTTCGCCGTCACGCCCGGCGCCACCACCCCGTCGAAGCGGATCAGCAGCGATTGCGGCACCGTCATGCGCACCGCGCCCGTGACGAAGGCATTGGCCATGTCGGTCGTGCCCACGCCGAAGGCTACGCAGCCAAGCGCCCCGCTGTGCGGCGTATGCGAGTCCGTACCCACCACCACCTGGCCGGGCAGCGCGTAGCGCTCCGCCATCATCGCGTGCGAAATGCCTTCGGAGCCTTCCGCGGTCGTATCGCCCGACGCGCCCAGATAGCCGTGGTCCCGAATGCCGTACTCGCTCGCGAACTGCCGGTGCGCCGCGGACAACTCGCGCACGTCGGGCAGCAGGCCGTTGCGCACATGCAGCGCGCTCTTGTGCGCGTAGGAGAGGTGATCCTCGAACGCGAGGATCGTCTGCGGTTCGTAAAGGGCGAGCGGTCGCCCGAAGGTGGCGTGCAGCATGTGCGTCGCCATGCCCGTGTAGTACTCGTGGATGAAGCGCCAGTCCGCGCGCACGAACACGCCCGCGCCGGGTGTGATCGCCTCGCTCGTGCCTTCGGTGCGCAATGCGTGGCGCTCGAGGATCTTTTGCACGAGGGTGCGTGGCGCATCGACATCGGCAGGCGGCACGGGCCGGATCTCGCGCATATAGCGCGCGCCGTAGCGCAGCAGACCACCGCTGCGCAGGACCGCGGCGGCAAGCGCATCGCGCGAGGCCACGAGTTCGTCGATGGCAATCGCCTCGCCGCGCCGGATGCGCTCGATCAGCCCGAAATCGGTCGAGGTGAACAGGCCCAGATTGTCGGCGTTCTGCCGATAGATGCGCTCGAAGCTCTTCGCAATCACCAGACGGATGCCCGCGCGGTATTCGGCAAGCGGGCTGTGCTCGCGCGACGAACCCTTGCCGTAGCGGTTGCCCGCAACCGTCACGCAAAAGCCGCCATTGCGCACGCCGTCCATGCCGATGGGATTGCGCTCGCCCACGCGCAGGCCCACATAGGGCACGCGGGCGAGGCGCTCGTCGAAGCGCGTGAGCACGCTCATCGGCGTGATTTCGTCGGTGGAGACGTCGTCGCGCAGCGTGTCGGGCGCGACCTCGTGCAGATCCACGCCCGCAAGTTGCTGCTCGATCTGCGCCGGGTCCGTGGCGAGGAACAGAATCCGGCCGCTCAAATCCAGGGTTGCCATCCAATTTCTCCTTCAACAGCAATCTAGACGGCGGATTGCGGCCTGCGAAGTGCTGGATCGGCACGCGGGACATCGCGGATTGCGATGTCCGTGGAAACCCTGGTCAGGGGTTGGCGTGGGGCGTTGCCTCGGTCAACAGGTCGATCAGCGCCTGAACCGCCTTCAGGCGCGACGACTTGCGCAGCGCGTGGACCTGGAGCGTGCGCTCGACGGCCCACGGATCGCCGAGCGGGCGACGCACGAACCCATGCGTGCCCGCGAACGCCGAGGCCGCGCTGATCGGCACGATGCCGATCCCGAGTCCCGCTTCCACCATGCGGCATTGCGCGTCGAAACTGTTGACCGTCACGGCGACGTTCAGCGGCGCGCGCCCGGCGTCGGCGCGCTCGCGAATGAGCCGGTCGAGCGAGCCGCCCGCCTGCAACGCGACGAGCGGAAAGCGCATGACCTCGCCAAAATCGAGCGTTTCCCGCGCGGCGAGTTCGTGCTCGGGCGGCAGCACCACCATCAGCGGATCACGGGCGAAGTGCCACGATTCGAGCGCACCGGACCCGGGCATGCTAGCCGACACGCCCACATCCGCGCGGTCCTCCACGCACGCGCGCACGACTTCATCGCTCACGGCCTCCGTCAATGCGATCTGCACCAGCGGGTACGCGGCCTGAAACACCTTGAGCCGCTCAGGAAGAAAGCCGACGATCGCCGATGCATTCGCATACAGACGCACCACTCCCGCAATCTGGCCGTCGAGCGACTGCACTTCGCGCGCGAAACTCTGTAGTTGTGCGTGCAACGACTTCGCGCGCGCGAACGCCTCGCGCCCGGCTTCCGTCAACGCTACGCCACCGTGCGAGCGGATCAGCAGCGGCAGGCCGATGGCCGCTTCCAGATCGGCCAGCCGACGACTGAGCGCCGAGGCGGCAATGTGATGGCGGCTTGCCGCGCGGGCGATGGAGCCTTCCTCCACGACGCCGATGAAGAGTTCGAGGCTGTAGGGATCGATACGCATATTGCCAGGCTCTCCCTGGTATTTTGGTGACACGAGATAACAGAATTGTCAGCGAATCAACATCGAAACGCCAGGTGCCGTGTTTTATGCTGTCACGCGAAGTTCAATCTGCCCGGCCAGCATCGGGTGTCGCCGCACCGGGCGTCGCTACGCCGGGCGTCGCTACGCCGGGCGTCGCTACGCCGGGCTTGCAGGCTCGCCGACACGTTCACCCATTTTTACGGATAATCGGCTCGCGTCCTGTCGAACGCCCGATTCATCTCCATCCTCCGTTGTACCCCTTCCGTCTCAATGTCACGAAGCAAAACCGCACATCCAGTCACGCCTTCCTCATCCCTTTTCATGCAGCACCCGCTGGACGAAAAGACCGCCACCGAAATGGCCCTAGCCCATCACCTCACGTTCGCCGCCTGCCGAAGCTGGGCGGGCACGACCCGTCTCGTGAGCGAACTGGTGCGCATGGTCTATCTCACGTTCTACGTGCAATGCGCCGGCTACGGCGACACCGACGTCGCGCGTTTCGCCGATGCCGAGGCCGCGCTGGAGAACTGCATCCTGCGGGCCGGTGAAGATGACGCGTGCCGGATTACTCCGGTCGAGTGCGCGCTAGTCGAGCCGATCCTGCGCCAGGCGGACCGGCAACTGTTCCTCGCGCCCCGCCGTGCGCTGATCGACGCGTACAAGCGGCTGGACCGCTTCCTGCGTACGTCGTGCGACTCGCCGCTGCCGCGTGCGGCGGTGTAGTGCGTCATGCAGTCAGCGCCAATATATCTGTAGCGCCTTCGGGCCGGAGTCATTGTCGACGCCCTGCTGGCCCAGGCCTTCCACGCCCCATATCACACAGAGGATGAAAACGGCGATCGCCGCCGCGATCAGTAGCCTCGTTGCCGGTCCCATGTAGATACCCCCGCACTCGCTCTCAAGGCGCGTCATGAAACATCAACTCCAGCCCCACGCGCTCCCCGCTGCGCACGCGGCTGATCGCATGCTTGAGTTTCGCACGGTAATGGCCATGCACGCCTTGAACGGGCCGCTGCGCGCTCGCGATCACCGCGATATCGCCAAGCGCCAGCGGCACGACCATCGGCCGCGACTGCATGCGTGGGCGCTGCTCGGTCATGACGAATTCGCCGCCCGTGAAATCGCATTGCGGCTCGCTTAGCAACACGACCGCCTGAAGCGGAAACACCCACTCGCCTTCATCGTGACGATGCAGCGCCAGCCGGTCGCCTTCGCGCAACCGGTACGCATGCGATTGCGCACGGCTCTGGCCAGCGCGACGGTTCACGTCGCTAAACGCGTCAAGCTCGGCGGGAAAGGTTTTGTCGAGGCCGCCAAGCGCGCTCCAGCGATTCGCCACCGGCACGAGCCAGAGATAAAGCGCTTCACGCCATTCATCCAGCAGCGGCGGCAGGCCAGCGTCGAAATGGAAGAACTCGCCGCCGTCCGGGCCAATCGTCATGCGGGCGCTATCGAGCAACTCAATGAGCGCACGCGAATCGTGCGTATCGAAGGCGTTAGGCAGCACGGCGTAGCCTTGCGCATCCAGTTGCGCTGCGAACGCCTGCGCGTCGACCCGCGAGAGCCAGTCGCGCGCGTTCATGCCGATGCCGACGGCTCGCGCGCGTCGTGAAAGATGATCCCCAGCGTGTGCCGCGTGCCGCTACGCACGACGCTCACGCCATGACGCATCGCCACCTTGCGCGCGCGCCCCGCCACCATTGGCCGCTCATTGACGGCGAACACCACCGCATCGCCCTGCGTTAAAGGCACGACCTCCGCGTGCTGGCCGCTGCTGCCCGTTTCGGTCATCACGAATTCGCCGCCCGTGAAATCCTCGCCCGGCGCCGAAAGCAGGATCGCCACCTGGAGCGGAAACACATGCTCGCCGTAGAGATCCTGATGCAGGCAGTTATAGTCGCCCGCGCCGTAGCGCAGCATCAGCGGCGTCGGCCGCGTCTGCCCGGCCGCATGGCAGCGCGCGAGAAACGCGGCCAGATCGGCGGGATATTGCACGTCGACACCCGCTTGCTGATTCCAGCGGTTCGCGATGGGCGCAAGACGGCGATAGAGCGCGTGCCGCAGCTTGTCGAGAAAGGGCGGCAGCGGATAGGCGAAATACTTGTACTCCCCGCGTCCGAAGTTGTGACGGGCCATCACGACGCGCGAGCGGAAGCAGTCATCGCGCGGATAGAGCGTGGCAAGCGAGGCACACTGATCGGGCCGCAGCAAGGATGGCAGCAGCGCATTGCCGTAGCGATCGAGCGAGGCGGCGGCATCGTCCCAGATCGTCTCCCAGTGCGCGAGCGGGCTCGCTTCAGTCGTGTCGGTAATCTCATTGGTGGCGGCCATCGCCGGTTTCCGTGTGCGGTTTCGAACGGGGGCCAGTCTACCGCGACGACGCTGGCGCGAAACTCCGCCGTTTGCGCAGCAATTCCCCCGGGGCGCCGATTCTTACCGCCACTGCAAAAAATACAAGCGCCGACGGCCCCACCCACGTAAACCCGCCACGGCGGCGCAAGCGGCACTGCAAAAAGTGCCATTGAATCTCTCTTTTGTGTAGGGACGCCCGTTCGGGGCTCCCCTATTCTCTCCCCATCGCATCGCCAGTCCGGCCGCGGCCATCCGGCCCGCCCCCGCGACGGCCCATTCAAGCAAGGAGAGGAAGTTGACTCAGAAAGTGCGGCTCAAAATTGCCATCGCCGAGCATCCGCATACGTCGGCTATCCGCAATGGCTCCATTCCCATCGAGGGCGTGGACGCGGAATTCGTCACGGTTCAACCGCAGATCGGCGCGTTCCGCCGCATGGTTCGCGACGTCGAATTCGACGTGTGCGAACTGGCCCCGACCACGTACATCATCGCCCGCGCCTATGGCGCCCCGTTTGTCGGCCTGCCGATTTTCGTCGTGCGCCGCTTCCACCACGGCGGCCTGCTGGTGCGTCCGAACGCCGGCATCAAGACGCCGAAGGATCTCGAAGGCAAGAAAGTGGGCGTGCGCGCCTACTCGGTCACGACCGGCGTGTGGACGCGCCAGGTGCTGATCGACGAATTCGGTCTCGACTCGTCGAAGGTCACGTGGGTGGTCGATGACGAAGAACACGTCACGCAACTCAAGCTGCCGGGCAACGTTGTGCACGCACCGGAAGGCACCTCGCTCGCCGACATGATGGCGAGCGGCGAACTCGTCGCGGGCTTCGCGGCAGCGGCAGGCATCGGCCGCACCGGCGCGCCCACGGGCGGCTGGAAGGAAGTCGAAGCCGATTACCCCGATCTGCTGCCGAACGCAGAAGAACTCGAAACCGAATACTACGCACGTACGGGCATCTATCCGATGCACGGCACCATCGTCGTGAAGGATTCGGTTCTGGCCGAGCATCCGTGGGTTGCACGTTCGATCTACAACGCGTTCGCACAAGCCAAGCAGGAATGGCTCGCACGCCTCGACGCAGGCGAAGCGACCGCAGCAAGCGACAAGAAGTACCTGGCGCTGCGAAAGATCGTCGGTCACGACCCGCTGCCGTACGGCCTCGCGGAAAACCTGAAGACCATCGAAGCGCTCGAAGCCACCGCGTTCAAGCAAGGCCTCACGCCGCGCCGCATGGCGATCGAAGAACTGTTCGTCGACCCGCTCGCACAAGAGGTGAAGGCATGATTATCGATTGCCACGGCCACTTTACGACCGTTCCCGCCTCGTTCCGCGACTGGCGTGCCAAGCAGGTCCTGTTCGCCAACGATCCGGACAAGGCGCCCTCGCGCGACGGCGCGTTCGTAAGCGACGACCAGATTCGCGACGCAATCGGCAACGGCCAGCTCAAGCTGCAACGCGAGCGCGGCAGCGATCTCACGCTGTTCTCGCCGATCGCCGGCCTCATGAGCCACCACCTCGGCAACGAGCGCACGAGCCTCGAATGGGCCGAAGTGTCCAACGATCTCGTCTATCGCGTGACCGAGCTGTATCGCGACAACTTCGCGCCGGTTTGCCAGTTGCCGCAATCGCCGGGCGTCGCGCCCGCCAACAGCGTCGCCGAACTGCGCCGCTGCGTGGAGCAGATGGGCTTCGTCGGCTGTAACCTGAATCCCGATCCGAGCGGCGGCTTCTGGACCGGCAAGCCGGTGACGGACCGCGAGTGGTATCCGCTCTACGAAGCGCTGGTCGAGCTGGACGTGCCCGCGATGATTCACGTGGCCGCATCGTGCAACCCCTGCTTCCACGGCACCGGCGCGCACTATCTGAACGCGGACACCTCGGTGTTCATGCAGATCCTGCAATCGGACCTGTTCAAGGACTTCCCGACGCTGCGTCTGGTGATTCCGCACGGCGGCGGCGCGGTGCCCTATCACTGGGGCCGTTATCGCGGCATGTCGCTCGAAATGCGCGAACGTCCGCTGGAAGGACTGCTGAACAATATCTTCTTCGATTCGTGCGTCTACCATCAGCCGGGCGTCGAGCTGCTCACGAAGGTGATTCCGTCCGACAACGTGCTGTTCGGCTCCGAGATGATCGGCGCGGTGCGCGGCAAGGATCCGGCAACGGGCCAGTACTTCGACGACACCAAGCGCTATATCGATGCCTGCCCGTCGCTCTCGGATGAAGACCGTCACAAGATCTTCGAAGGCAACGCGCGCCGCGTGTATCCGCGTCTGGATGCGCGCCTGAAGGCCCAGGGCAAATGATTGTCGGACAGGTAGCCAACTCACAAACGAAAGACAGAGCGAGACATGCCTTCATCCATCGTTGATATTCATCCGCACATCATCTCCGACGACGAGACCCGCTATCCGCCGGCGCCGCTCTTCGGCAAGCGCTCGGAATGGTCGAAGGAGCGCCCCACCACGGTCGAAACGCTGATCGCCGCGATGGATGCGGCAGGTGTCGGCAAGGCCGCGGTCGTGCACTCGTCGACGACCTACGGTTTCGACAACAGCTATGTGGTCGATGGCTGCGCGAAGTACGCGGATCGCCTCGTCGCAGTCGGCTCGGTCGATGTGCTCGCCGAAGACGCGCCGCAACGCATTCGCGAGTGGACGGATCGAGGTCTTGCCGGCCTGCGTCTGTTCACGGGCGGCAGCACGAAGGAGTTCGATCCGAGCGAGCTGGACGATCCGCGCTCGTTCCCCGCGTGGGAACTGTGCGCTGAACTGGGCCTGCCGATGTGCATCCAGACCGGCCCGATCGGTCTGCCGCAAGTGACGGCGCTCGCGAAGCGCTTTCCCACGGTGCCCATCGTGCTCGATCACCTGGGCCGTCCCGAAGTCGCCGACGGCGCGCCTTATGCCGCGGCACAGAGCCTCTTCGATCTCGCGCAGTACGAAAACATTTTCCTCAAGCTCACGCCGCGCATTTTCGGCGACGTGAAGAAGGAAAAGGCCAGCGCGCAGACGTTCTTCCCGCGCGTGGTCGAAGCGTTCGGCGCGAACCGCATGGCGTGGGGCTCGAACTTCCCCACCTCGCCTGGCACGCTGGACGAGATTCTCGCGACGGCACAGGCGGGTCTCTCCTGCCTGAACGCCGCCGACCGCGCATGGATCTTCGGCAAGACGGCACAAAAGTTGTACCCGGCGCTGGCCTGACGCGGCGCCTGTAACACGGCGGCCGGCCGCTGCCCTGCACGCGGATGTAAGCAGGCATCGGCTGGCCTGTATCAGAACCGATTGAGGTCATAGAAAAAGCAGATGGAGACGAGCAAAACTGAGCGCAATGCGCAGGGACAGGGCAGCGTTGGCCGGTGGGGGATTCTCGCCCTGCTCGCCATCGGCGTGCTGACGTCCTTTATCGATCGCACCAGTATTTCGAGCGTGCTGGCAGACAGCGCCTTCATTCGCCACTTCGCGCTGACCAACGTCGACCGTGGCTGGATCAACTCCGCCTTCTTCTGGTCGTATGGCCTCTTCCAGGTGCCGATGGGCTGGGTGGCCGACCGCTACGGCGTGAAATGGCCGTACGCCGTCTGCTTCGCGCTCTGGTGCCTGGCCACCGCACTGATGGGCGCCGTGACGACGCTCGCCGCGCTGGTCGTGATGCGCCTGTTGATCGGCATCGCCGAAGCGATCGTGATCCCGGCCAGCTACCGCTGGATTCGCAACAACTTCGACGAAAGCCAGAACGGTCTTGCCGTCGGCATCCTCGCGATGGGCAACAAGTTCGGCCCGGCGCTGGGCGCACCGGTGGGCGCATGGTTCATCGTCAACTACTCGTGGAAGGCGATGTTCGTCGCGACCGGCCTCGTCGGCCTGCTGTGGCTCGTGCCCTGGCTGCTGCTGGTGCGCAACGACCTGCCCACCCGCGCTCAACTGGCCAAGGCCGACCGTAGCGCACGCAGCGTGAGCTTCGGCAGCATTCTCGCAAGTCCCGTGGTGTGGGGCGGCATGGTCACCAACTTCTGCTACGGCTACTTCACGTTCTACTGCATGACGTGGATGCCCGCCTACCTAGTCGAGCAGCGCGGTCTTTCGATCGGCGAATCCGGTGTGTTCACCTTCTTCAGCTTCGCGGGCATCGCCATCGTCGCCGCCGTCGCGGGCTGGGCCGCCGACCGCATCATTGCTCGCGGCCACGATCCGGTGCTGGTGCGCAAGAGCTTCATCATCGCGGGCTTCGTGGGCGGCTGTACGGTGCTGCTGGGCGCATACGCCCCCTCATTGAACGCCGCGCTGTTCTGGAACGTGCTGTCGCTTTCGCTGCTCGGCATGACCACGGCGAACAACCTCGTGCTGTCGCGTCTCACGCTGATCCCGAAGCAGACCATCGGCCTCGTGACCGGCGTGCAGCAGGTGGCGACGAGTTTCGCGGGCGGCGTGGCGGCAAGTCTGTCTGGCTGGCTGCTGCATATCAGCCATAGCTACGATCTGCCGATGCTGGTGATCCTCGTGTTCCTGCTGGTCGGCGCAGCCGCGACCGCCATCATGTACCGCGCCGAGTGGGCGCCCAAAGTCAGCGAGCCGCAGGGGGAATTACGCGAAGCCTGAATTCCTGATCTCTTGATCCCCTGATCCGATTGCATCGGAATCCGAACCACCCAGACACGGGCGCACCGTTACGCGCCCAACACCTTCGGGCCGGCGGCACGCACCGCGGCCCCTGACTAGAAAAACGGGAAACAACCTAAATGGCGAAGATCGTATTCGGAATGGCAGTGCCGCACAGTGGCATGCTGGGCCAGGCGCCTGAAGACTGGCTCAAGAACGGCGAGCGCGACCGCAACAATCCGGCACTCTGGTTCCGTAATCGCACGTGGACCTACCCGGAACTGGAAGCCCACCGCGAAGCCGCATTCGAGCCGTTCCTCACGCTCGAGGAGCGCACCGCACGCGCCGCGCGCTGCCGCACCGCGCTCGACGAAATGGCCGCCGCCTACCGTGATGCGAAGATCGACGTGGCGATCATTCTCGGCAAGGACCAGAAGGAAATCTTCACGGACTTCTCGCCGTCCATCGCGATCTACACCGGCAAGGACGTGCACAACGGCCCGCCGCAGCGTTCGGTCTATGCGCCCGATCATCACGTCACACACGAATGCCATCCGCAACTGGCGACGTACCTGATCGAGCACTTCCAGAAGGAAGGTTTCGATCTCACGGACCTGTTCGCATGGCCCGAGAACGTCTGGATGAACCCCCGCCCGGAATACCCGGTCGTGCCGCACGCGTACAGCTTCGTCTATCACCAGATCATGGGCGACAACCCGCCGCCGCACGTGCCCATCATCATGAACTGCTTCTACCCGCCGACGCAGCCTTCGATGTCGCGTTGCATCGAGTTTGGCCGCGTGCTGCGCGATGCGATCACGGCCTGGCCCGACGACGTGCGCGTGGGCATCTTCGCCTCGGGCGGTCTGTCGCACTTCGTCAATGACGAAGAGTTCGACCACCGCATCATGGACATGCTCGCCAACTACGACTACGACGGTCTCGCTGCCGTGGACGACCGTTCGTACCAGTCGGGCACGTCGGAAATCAAGCTCTATGTGAGCGTGATGAAAGCGGTTCAGGAAACCGGCGCAGAAATGACGCTGGTCGATTACGTGCCCTGCTGGCGCACGCCCGCCGGCACCGGCGAAGGCATGGGCTTCATGTACTGGAAAGCGGAAGAATAATCGGGCCAACCTTGCGCCCTACCCTATTCATCGAAGAGAGACAGATCAAATGAGCACTACCCGCCTCAACAGCATCATCCGCGCCCTCGAATCGGGCAAGCCCGCATTCGCCGCGTTCTCCAAGCTCGACAAGCAGAATGCGATCGAGATGAGCGATGCGCCTTATGACGGCCTCGTATTCGAAATGGAACACAACCCGTATGACGTCGCGGCGCTCGGCGATGCAATGCAGTACATGCTCAGCCGCAAGGAGATCGCCGAGTCGGGTTCGGTCTCGCCGCGCGTGACGCCCATCGCCCGCATTCCCGCCAACGGCGCGGAAATGAATCAGGCCTTCGCCAAGCAGGTGCTCGACCGCGGCGCGTATGGCGTGGTGTGGCCGCACATCGCGACCGTCGAACAGGCGTACAACGCCGTTGCGTCGTGCCGTTATGCGCGTCCGAAGAGCGCGCCGCTCTATGAGCCGAAGGGCGTGCGCGGTGACGGTCCCGCCACGGCGGCGCGTTACTGGGGCTTGAGCATGGCCGACTACTACAAGAAGGCCGACGTATGGCCGCTCGTGCCGGAAGGCGAAATCCTGGTCGGCCTCATGTGCGAAAGCACGCAAGCCATCGAGAACCTGGACGACATTCTCTCGAACGTGCCCGGCATCGGCTTCATCCTGATCGGCGAAGGCGACCTGAGCCAGGAACTCGGCTACGCGCGCCAGTACGAGCATCCGGAAGTGCTCGACGCGATGCGCCGCATCGTCTCGATCTGCCACAAGCACAACGTGGTGGTGGGCAACCCGCACGTGACCGCGAAGAACCACAAGCGTCTGATCGAAGAAGGCTATCGCTTCCTGATGTCGGCGCCGATGCGCAGCTACGGCGTCGTGGGCATGGCGCGCGAAATGGCCGGCTACTGAGCCGCCATCGCCTGATTGTCCTGCGATCCATCCAGTCACGAATAAGGATTCCTCATCATGACGACACTACAAACCGAAGTCCCGACACTGCGCGTCAATCTCGCCGACTACGCCGTCACCAAGGCGATGAAAGACGGCCGCGTCACCTCGGACATCGTCAATCTCGACTACTGCGGCCCGACGCCCGCGCATAACGGCTTCAAGGCGATGGTGCGCGAGAACGCGTTCGACGCGGGCGAGCTGGCCATCGTCACCTTCCTGCAAGCCAAGGCCTACGGCAAGCCCTATGTGCTGCTGCCGGCGCCCATCTCGGGCCGCTTCCAGCATCATTGCGCGGGCTTCAATATCGACTTCGGCGATCTCGCGCCGCGCGACATCGAAGGCAAGAAGGTCGGCGTGCGTACCTACACGCAAACCACGGCGCTGTGGATTCGCGGCATTCTGCGCCACGAATACGGCGTGGACCTCGACAAGGTCACGTGGATGACGCTCGGTGACGGCCACCTCGCCGAATACAGCGATCCGGCCAATTGCGTGCGCCTGCCCAAGGGCTCGTCGATTCCGCAAATGATGCTCGACGGCGAACTCGCCGCTGCCCTGCTCGGCGAGGACATGCCGAAGGACCCGCGCGTGCGCACGCTCGTGCCGGACGCGCAAAACGCGGCGAAAGACTGGTTCGCGCGTGAAGGCGTGGTGCCGATCAATCACATGTTCGTCGTGCACAGCGATCTGTCGAAGCAGCGTCCCGATGTGGTGCGCGAACTCTATCGCATGGTCGTGGAAAGCCGCGCGCAGGCCGAAGGCGTGCCCGCCGTGTTCCCGCCGATCGGCATGGAAGCGAACCGCAAGGGCATCCAGCTCGCCATCGACTGGGCGCTCGACCAGAAGATCATTCCGCGCCGTCTGTCCGTTGACGAGTGCTTCGACGATCTGACCGCCACCCTCGGCTAATCACGTCGTTTTGTTCTATCCGCAGCGGCGCTCGCCGCTGCGCGTCTGTTTTTCGTTTCAACCCGCGCCGTGCCTCCCGCCTTATCGAACGCCTCAACTGGAGGACTACGAATCAAATAATACAAAAAAATACGCGCCATTCCATTGGCCGCGATAACTAGAAAGAATCAGGAGACAGAATGAAAAAATCGCTCGTATTGGCCTGCGGCATCGCCTCGGCCTGCATGTTCAGCACCGCGCACGCGCAGTCGTCCGTCACGCTCTATGGCGTGATCGACAATGGCGTCGAATTCCAGAATGGCGGTGACGGCAAGGTCGTGCGCGCCACCTCGGGTGGCCTGTTTGCCAGCCGCTACGGCTTCAAGGGCACGGAGGATATCGGCGGGGGCATCCACGTCAACTTCCAGCTCGAACAGGGCTTTTCCGGCATGACGGGCGCAGCGGCGAATTCGGCTGAAGCCTTCAATCGCCAGGCGTGGGTCGGTCTGTCCGGCAACTTCGGTGAAGTGCGTTTCGGTCTGCAAAATACGCCCCAATACATCTTCCTGAACCGCGAGCTCGACCCCGTCGCCGTGATGAGCATGGGTTCGCCCATGTTGAACTTCAATTCGCTGACGATTCGCGTCAACAATGCGATTTCGTATTTCACGCCGACCGTCTACGGTCTGACCGCACAATTCATGGTGGCGATGCGCGATTCCACCACCAAGCCCAGCAACGGCCTGCAGTTCTATAACGCGGCAGTGCGCTATGAAAATGGCCCATTCCGCGTAGCTGCCGGCTATGAGCAGGCCGATAACGCCACCGGCACGTCGGCGCTCAGGGTCTTCAACGCGGGGGCATCGGTCGGTGTGGGCGACGCGCGTTTCTATCTGGCGTATCACACGGAGCGTCAGACCGACGACAGCGTCAAGCGCGACGTATTCGAAGGCTCGGGCTCGTATCTGTTCTCCCCCGCCGATCAGATCGTGCTGATGTATGGCTACGAACACGATCGCACGGGTCAGGGCAATAACGCGCAGCAGATCGGCATGACCTACGAGCATTACCTCTCGAAACGCACGACGCTGTACGCGTCGGCGGGCTTTATCCAGAACCGCAATCGTGCGGCGTTCACGCTCAACGGCACCTCGTATGCCGGTGTCACCGTGGCGCCCGGCTCGAACACGCGTGGCGTGATTCTGGGCATGGTGCACACGTTCTAAATGCTTTTCCCGCGCCGCCGCGCAGTAATACCACGTAATCAATTTCGCGGCGGCGTTGGGGTTAGCAGCAGGTCGCGCCATGGCGGTCGATATGAAAGAATACATGGCGTTTTATGCCCCTTCTTAAAAAAGGGCGCAACCGGAGCATGTCGCACGTGGGCCCGGCCAGCAGGTGCAGTGCTCCGGCAGAACTTCAATCGCAAAGGCGGCCGGCGCATGACCGGACGTCGAGGAGACTTCATGGCCCAGAGTGCGATGAGCAGCAAACCCGTGCGCAGAACAGCCAGTGACATCCGGCTCGCCGCTGTGCCGAAAGTCCGTCTGTATGTCGAGCGACCCGAAGAGGAAAACTGGTTCGTTCATGTCGGTCATGTGACCGAACGCGGCCGCTGGCGCACCGCGCCGCACGCGCACCCCACCTACGGACAAGTCATTTTCGTGCGCAGCGGACGCGGCGTCATGAATCTGGAAGGCAGCAGCGTCGCCTTCGAAGGCCCTTGCGCGTTGCTCCTGCCCACCGAATGTATCCACGGTCTCGATTACGAGCTCGACGTGGATCGCTGGGTCGTGACTGTCGACGTGTCCTATCTCACGCAGGTCAATGCGAAGCTGCACGAATTCATCGTGCTGTGGTCCGCGCCGCGCATGATTCCGCTTGCCCACGCGAGCGAAGCGGGGGACGAACTCTATACGCTCGTTCAGCGCCTGAAACACGAAGTGGAATCCAGCGCGGTTGGCCATGTGCCCGGCGCCGAGGCCCTGCTGACGATGCTGTTGCTCACGCTCGTGCGTGAAGCGCATCTCGATCAGGCCGCCAACGACGGCACGGTGCGCCACGACGTACGCCTCGTCGAACGCTTTCGCAAGCTGATCGAAGAGCATTATCGCAACAACCTGCCGCTGCAGGAATATGCGTCGCTCCTCGCCGTCTCGCCGGTGCAGTTGCGCGCCGCTTGTGCGTCGGCGGCGGACATGAGCCCGACCAAGATGATCCACGCGCGCATCATCACCGAAGCCAAGCGCGAACTGATCTTCGGCGATATGTCCGTCGAACAGGTCGCGTTCTGGCTCGGTTTTGCCGATGCCGCGTATTTCACGCGCTTTTTCCGCCGCGAAGTGGGCCAGGCGCCCAGCCAGTTCCGCATCGAAGCGCGGCGTTAAGCTCCGCAACGCGCGCGCGCCGTGCTCCTCACGTGGCACGGCGCACCCCGGTACATTCCCTAACCCGGTCAAAAAGTGCCAGCGAATCCGGCATTTGTACAGGGATCGCCCCGCGCGCGCCGCTTATGCTTTTCCTTCAGCTTATTCACGTGAATCGAACATGGCGCATTCGTTCAAGCATCACGCTCCCCGCCTCGCAATCACCGCCGCAATCGTTGCGTGCGCATCGATAGCCGGGGTTTCCTGCACGGCGGCTTCCTCGGTGAATTCCGCCACCGAGTTCGCCTACATCGGCACCCAGCAAAAACAGATCAGCGCGCTCAGGCTCGATACGGCCTCCGGCAAGCTCGTCGCGCTCGGCACGGCCGCACAGGGCCCGAGTTCAACGTGGGTGGCCTCGCACCCCGCCCTGCCGGTCCTCTACGCGGTCGACGACCAGCGCGACAAGGAGGGCAGCATCACCGCCTACGCCGTGAATCAGGGCACGGGCGCTCTGGAGCGCATCAACGACGTGCTCACGGGCGGCCGTGGCACCACCTTCCTGCAATTCGACGCGGCCTCCTCCACGCTGCTCGGCGCCAACTACAACAGCGGCTCGGTTTCCAGCGTCGCGGTGGGCGGCGACGGCAGCGTCGGCAAGCTCGAATCGACCATCGAAGAAAAGGGCTCGGGTCCGAGCCCGCGCCAGAAGAGCGCGCACGCGCACGGCGTGACGATCGATCCCTCGGGCCATTACGCGCTCGTGCCGGATCTGGGCGCGGATCGCGTCTTCATCTATCGCTTCGATCGCGACACGCACTCCCTCGCGGTAGCGGCAGGCGATGCGCCTCATGCGTTCGACACGCCGCCGGGCAGCGGCCCGCGCCGCATTCTCTTCAGCGCAAACGGCCAGTACGCGTATGTGCTCACGGAAATGAGCGCCGAACTGATGGCCCTGCGTTGGGACGCCGCAACGGGCGCGCTGACGCTGCTGCAATCCACGCCCATCACCAGTGCGTCGTTCAGTGGCGTGAAAAGCGGCGCGGAAATGGCATTCGGTCACGACGGCCGTTTCCTCTACGTCGAGAATCGCGCCGAAAACGCCTTGATGGTCTATCGCGTGGACGCCGCCACGGGCGAGTTGTCGCTGGTTCAACGCACGTCCTCGGGCGGCGAAAAACCTTGGGGCTTCGGCATCGACGCTTCGGGACAATGGATGCTCGTCGCCAACCAGCATAGCGGCGACGTTCACCTGTTCCGTATCGACGCCGATACCGGCACGCTCGCCGATACCGGCGAGTCGGTCGCCGTGCAGGACCCTACCAGCGTGGCCTTCGTCAAGTAACGCCATGCGCACGTCATTGCAGTACACGATTCGATGAAACGTCTCTCCCTACCCCGTGCACGCGCCGACCACCCGTGGCGCGTGCTCGTGCTGCTCTCGCTCGGGCTGCTGATTTCCTTCGTCGATCGCACCAGCCTGTCTTCCGCGCTCGCCGACAAAAGCTTTGTTCATCATTTCGGACTCACGAGTATCCAGCGCGGCTGGCTCAACTCAGCGGTGTTCTGGTCTTACGGCGTATTCCAGATGCCAATGGGCTGGCTCGTCGACCGTTATGGCGTGAAGCGTCCTTATACGATCTGCTTTCTGCTGTGGTGTCTCGCGGCGGCGGCCACCGGCCTCGTCACGACGCTCTCCGCGCTGATCGTCATGCGTCTGTTGATCGGCGCGGCCGAAGCCGTGGTCATTCCCGCCACCTATCGTTACCTGGCGAATCATTTCGAGGAAACGCAAAAAGGCACGGCGCTTGGCATCTTTTCGATCGGCGGCAAAATGGGGCCCGCGCTGGGCGCACCCATCGCCGCGTGGATGATCGTTACGGCTTCATGGAAGGCGATGTTCATCGCCACGGGGCTGGTCGGGCTGATCTGGCTGTTGCCCTGGCTCTTGATGGTGGAGAACGATTACCCGTCGCGCCGTGAACTGGCGGCAGCGAAGGAACGCGCAGCGTCGGTGCCGCTCGGCAATCTGCTGGCGAGCCCGGTCGTATGGGGCGGTCTCATCAACAACTTCTGCTACAGCTATTTCGCGTTCTACTGCATGACGTGGATGCCCGCCTATCTCGTCGAGCAGCGCGGTTTGTCGCTCGAATCGTCGGGGCTCTACACGTTCTTCAGTTTCGCGGGGATCGCGATTGTTGCGGCTTTCGCGGGTTGGGCCGCCGACCGCATCATCGCGCGTGGCAATGACGCGGTCGCGGTACGCAAGGCCTTTATCGTGGCGGGTTTTATCGGCGGCACGACGGTGCTGCTCGGCGCCAATGCACCTTCGCCCAATATGGCGCTGTTCTGGAACGTGGTGTCGCTTTCGCTGCTCGGCCTCGTTACCGCGAACAATCTCGCGCTCTGCAAGCTCACGCTGATTCCCAAGCCCGCCGTCGGGCTTAACACCGGGCTTCAGCAAGTGGCGACGAGTCTCGCGGGCGGCGTATCGGCGAGTCTTTCAGGCTGGCTGCTGCATATCGGCGGCAGCTATACCCTGCCGATGACGGCCATCTTCGTCTTCCTGCTTGTAGGCGCAACGAGCACGCTCACGCTGATGCGGCGCGAATGGGCGCCGCGCATCAACACGCCTGTCGATCACGCCGCAACGGCGCACGAATCCGGCTGCGCCGATTGCGGCTGAAGCCGTGCTATAAAGATCCGTCCAAACGCCGCGCCGCGCCCGCCTGAAGGGCGCGCGTGGATTTTCACGCGATCGATCGATGAACTCAGATGACCTTGCCGTGTTCGCGCACGTCGCGAAGACCGGCAGCATTTCGCGCACCGCCCTGGAGCTGGGCGCGAACCAGTCCACCGTCAGCCGCCGCATTGCGCTGCTCGAAGCCGAACTGGGCGTGCGCCTGTTTCGCCGCAGCGGACGCGGCGTGGGCCTGACCGAGCGCGGCGAACAACTGCTGGGCTACGCGCAGACGCTCGAACGCACGCTGGATGAAGCGCGCGGCGCAATGCGCAGCGGCACCGAAAGCGGCCCTGCGGAACTCGCCATCGCGGCGCAGCCCACCATCGCGCGCATCATGTTCGGCCAGCTCGGCCATCGGCTGCGGGCGCGTTATCCGCATACGCGCGTGCGTTTCGTGGAAGGTCTCGCGAGCCAGCTTCTCGGCCGCCTGAACGACGGCGAGATCGACCTCGCGATCATGTATGTGCCCGAGCATCGCGGCGCGACGCAATTCGATCCGCTGCTCGCGGAGGAGTTGTGCCTCGTCGCGCCGCCGGATTTTGCCTTGCCTGATGGGTCAGTCGATGTGCGCACGCTCGGCGAGATCCCGTTGATCCTGCCGAGCACGCATCATGGCCTGCATGTATTGGCCGAATCGCTCGCGGCGCGGCATGGTTTTACGCTGCAAATCGCGCTCGAATGCGATGGCTCGATCTCGCTGACCAAGCGCCTCGTGATGGCGCGCTGCGGCTGCACCTTGCTGCCCGCGGCCTCCGTAATCGAAGAGGCCGCGTCGGGCCGGCTGCAATGCCGGCCGCTCGCGAATCCCGCCGTGGTGCGGGACGTGGCGATTGCATGGCCGCTCAATCGCGTCATGCCCGATGGGGTATGGCGAGTCGCGCAAATGATTCGCGAACTCGCGGCCGAGCTGGTGGCCTCGGGCGAGTGGCCGGGCGCGACATTGCCCGACCCGACTCCCGAGGAATAACCGACCGCTCAGGCGCGGCTCAATTCGCCGTCGTTGAGGCGCCAGATCGCGAGCGGATTGCCGTGCTTGAGCGCATCGGGCAGCAACGCATCGGGCACCGCCTGATAGCACACCGGCCGCAGGAAGCGGTCGATCGCCGCCGAGCCCACCGAGGTCGTGCGCGTATCCGAGGTCGCCGGGAACGGTCCGCCATGTACCATCGCGTGACTGACTTCCACGCCGGTCGGGAAACCATTGAAGAGCACGCGGCCCGCCTTGCGTTCGAGCGTCGGCAAGAGCTGCTGGGCGTACCCGTAGTCGGCTTCGTCGAGTTGCACGGTCGCCGTCAACTGGCCGCTCATGCGGCGCAAGACGGTTTGCAGTTCGTCGATGTCGCGGCATGCCACGATCAGCGAACTCGGCCCGAACACTTCCTCGTGCAACGCTTCATCAGCGAGGAACGCGCTGGCATCGGTGCGCAGCAGCACCGGCACCGCGTCATGCGGCGCCGATGCATCGGCGCCGCGCGCAAGCGTCGTCACGCCGTCTCGCCCGGCGAGATGCGCGATGCCCCGGCAGTACGCCGCGTGAATATTCGGCGTGAGCATCGTCGCCGCGGCCTTCTTTTCGAGCGCCTGCGCCGCCGTGGCGCAGAAGGCGTCGAGTGCTTCGCCTGCCAGCGCCAACACGATGCCCGGGTTCGTGCAGAACTGACCCACGCCCATCACGACTGAATCGGCGTAGTCGCGTGCGATCTGCTCGCCGCGCGACGCCAGTGCGTGTGGCAGGAGCACGACTGGATTGATACTGCTCATCTCCGCATAAACGGGAATCGGCTCCGTACGCGCCTGGGCGATGCGCTGCAACGCCAGACCGCCTTGACGCGAGCCCGTGAAGCCCACGGCCTGAATCTCGGGATGCGCGACCAGTGCTTCGCCAATCCACGTACCCTCGCCAGCCACGAGCGAGAACACGCCTGCGGGCATTCCCGTTTCCTGCGCGGCGCGAGCGATTGCGCGCGCAACGAGTTCAGACGTACCCAGATGCGCGGGATGCGCCTTGACCACGACCGGACAGCCCGCCGCGAGCGCGGACGCCGTATCGCCACCCGCCACCGAGAACGCCAGCGGGAAGTTGCTCGCGCCGAATACGGCGACCGGCCCGAGACCGATACGCCGCAAGCGCAGATCGGGACGCGGCAACGGCGCGCGTTGCGGTTGCGCGGTGTCGACCACCGCGCCATGCCAGCGCCCGGCGCGCACGACGCCGGCAAACAGCCTCAACTGGTTCACGGTGCGCATGCGCTCGCCTTCGAGGCGCGCGATGGGCAGCGCCGTTTCGAGGTGCGCCCGCTCGATCAGCGCGGGGCCGATATCGAGAATGGCTTGCGCGATCGCTTCCAGAAACGCCGCGCGGCGCTCGTCAGGCAATTGCCGATAGGTATCGAACGCTGCGCCAGCGAGCGTACATGCACGTTCGACATCGGCGGACGTGGCCGCGCCGAAGGCCGGTTCGAGCGTTTCGCCCGTTGCGGCGGCCAGCGCGCGCAGCGCGCCGCCCGTGCCCTTCACGGCTTCGCCGCCGATGATCATCTCGCCTTGCAGGTCGAATGAAACTTGGGATTGCATCGTGTGTGGTCCTTATTGGGCGAGCCGGGCGACCGGCGTGATCTGAAGCGGGTCGGTGCGCAATTCGATCAGCGCCGCCACGCCTGCGCGTTGTGCGCGCTCGAAGGCCGCCGCGAAATCTTCGGTGCGCTCGACGCGTTCTGCGTGCGCGCCGAATGCGCGCGCCATCGCCACGAAATCGGGATTGATGAACTGGGTAGCCGAGACGCGTCCCGGATACTCACGCTCCTGGTGCATCCGGATCGTGCCCAGCATGTTGTTGTTCACGAGAATGACGATGAGCGGCGCGCCGAACTGCACCGCCGTCGCCAGCTCCTGCGGATACATCATGAAACAGCCGTCACCCGCGAAGCACACCACAGATTGCTCCGGATTCCTCAGTTTTGCCGCGATTGCCGCGGGGAATCCGTAGCCCATCGCGCCATTGGTCGGCGCAAGTTCGGTGGCCATCTGACGATAGCGATAGTAGCGATGCACCCAGACCGTGTAATTGCCTGCGCCGTTCGCGATCACCGCATTCTCGGGCAGCACTTCGCTCAGGTGCGAGACGACCTGGGCCAGATCGACGCCACGGATTTCCGCCGAAGGCGCGGGCGGCGTGGAATGCGCCACATAGTCGGCACGCGCCGATTCGGTCCATGCGTGCCAGCGCGCGCGCGTTTCGCTCGCAACCGGCGCCACGCCATCGAGCGCACGCGCGAACGCGGCCAGCGAGGCGTTGATCGGCAGGCGGGCCTGATAGACGCGGCCCAGTTCCTCGGCATCGGGATGCACGTGGATCATGGTCTGCTTCGGCGTCGGGCTTTCGAACAGCGTGTAACCCGACGAGGTCGTTTCCGCCAGACGCGAGCCGATCACGATCAGCAGATCGGCCTCACGCGCGCGCTGCGCGAGTTTCGGCGAAACGCCCAGGCCAAGCTGGCCGACGTAATGCGCGTCGCGGTTGTCGAACAGATCCTGGCGGCGGAACGAAGCCGCCACCGGCAGATTGTTCGCCTGCACGAAACGTTTGAGCGAGGCGCATGCGGCCTCGTCCCAACCCGTGCCACCAACGATCACGAGCGGACGCTCGGCAGCCTCCAGCAGCTCACGCACCGCGTCGAGCGATTGCGCTTCAGGGGCGGCCTGCGCGACACGCACCGCAGCGGCGTCGGCAACCGTTGCAGCGCCGAACAGCACGTCTTCCGGCAGCGCAATCACGACCGGGCCAGGGCGGCCCGACAACGCGACGCTAAACGCCTTGGCGATGATCTCGGGAATGCGCTCGGCGCTCTCGATCTGCGTAACCCATTTGGCGATACCGCCGAACATCTGGCGATAATCGACTTCCTGAAACGCGCCACGGCCGAGAAAGCCCTGCTCGACCTGCCCGATGAAGAGAATCATCGGCGTGGCGTCTTCGAACGCGGTATGCACGCCGTTGCTCGCGTGCGTCGCGCCCGGACCGCGCGTGACGAAGCAGATGCCGGGGCGGCCCGTGAGCTTGCCGTAGGCGTCGGCCATATTCGACGCCGCGCCTTCGTGACGCGTCGTGATGGTGCGCACGTTGTGCGTGTCGTGCAGCGCGTCGAGCACCGGCAGATAGCTTTCGCCCGGCACGCAATAGACGGTATCGACGCCATTGCCGACGAGGGCATCGACGAGAATACGCCCGCCATTTCGCGAGAGAGTGGATGCGGATTCAGACATATGAGTGGCTCCTTGTGACGGATCGCCGCGCAACGACGCGCGTAGCGGAATGCTGAAATTATGGTTGGCCCGCGCGAGCGCGGCCGTGCGCGCGGCGCATAGCAGCTATGCGTGATATGCGCGGTATGCGTGGCAGGCGCACCTGAGTGCGCAAATAAAAAAACGCCGTGCATGAGCACGGCGTTCAAATCGAAACCTGCGTACTACGGGTGCTACGTGTTGCTCAAGGATTCGGCACGTACATCGGCATCGCTTCTTCCCAGAGCGTGTCCGTGATCGCATGCGCGTGGCTGCCGTCGGCGTTCATCACCCAGTTCTGCCCGTCGGGCTGGAAGCTGTTGTCGTAGAGCGCGAGTTCGTCGCGGAAGCCATATTCACCCGAGCAGTACGCGATGCGGCCATCGTAAGTCCACACGGCGTGACCCTGATTCGAGCCCGGCTTCGTGAGACGGCGCACGTCGCTGCCGTCCGGCTTGATCGTGTACACGTCATAGTGGAACTTGTTCGGATCGGTCGGGTTGACTTCCTTGCGCGTGAAGACGATCTTCGTGCCGTCCGGCGACCAGCCCGGCAGATTGTCTTCGCCCGTCGTCAGGTCCGTGGTCTTGCGCGTCTCCAGATCGAGAATACGCAGGCCCTTCTGCTTTTCGCTCCACACGCGATAGACGATCTTCGTGCCGTCCGGCGAATAGCTCGGGAAGCCCGCGTTGACCGAGCCATCCGTCAGCTCTTCTGGATGGCTGTCCATGCTGCCATCGGTCTTGATGCGCACGATCTTGCCGGGACCGCCTGCACGCGTGAAGAACCAGCTGCCGACGCCGAACGCCACCCACTTGCGATCGGGCGACCAGGTGGGCTGGAACGCGCCTGCGAGACCCTTCTGGACCAGACTCGGATCGAGCCCGCTCTTCGACGCATCGTAAATGCGCTCATAACCGGAGAGATCGGCATTCACCACTGCGATCGACGAATTGATCGCTTTCTCCGTATAGACCAGTTGCTTGCGGTCGGCGGAGAGTTGCGGGAACACGTCGATATAGGTGTATTTCCAGTGCGGATCGAAGCTGAAGAGCGGCGTGCCGTTCGCGCGTGCGGGACGGAACGAGACCTTTTCATAGACGATCTTCTTGCCGTCTTCCGAATAGTGCGGCGAGCGAATGCCCGTGTCACGCGTCGCGCGCAGCAGGCCTGCCGTGGTGTTGTAAAGCCCTTCGGTTTCGCCGCCCTTCACGTGATACGCGACCGTGGTGTCGTTCAGGTATTGCGGAAACACCTTGAAACCAGGGGTCGACGTGAGTTCGCTGCGCTCGTGCGTAGCCAGATCCACCGAGACGATCTGCGAGACCACGTTGTTGATGCCTTCGGGACGATGCGCGCCCCAGGTCGATTCGACCGGCGTTTCATAGAACGCCACGCGCTTGCCGTCGGGCGACCAGGTGGGCGAGCCTTCGTCGTAACCGGCGCGCGTGGCGACCTGCTGCCAGCCCGTGCCGTTCGGATGAATGATGTAGATGCTGCTTTCCTGCGTGCGCTCCCAGCCCACCGGCAGGTTGTGGCCGCGCCAGTCGCTGCCGATATCCGAGGACAGCGCGATCCACTTGCCATCCGGCGACCACGACGGCCGGAAGAAGCTATGCGGCTTCGACGGATCGAACTTGATATTGCCCGTCACGTTCTTGAGCGCGCCGGTGGCGATATTCAGCGTCCAGATGTTGGTCGTACCGAAATCGTGCGCGCCGCGACGCGACGAAACGAAGGCGATGACGTTGGGGTCGACCGGCGAGATCACGGCCGCGTCGTCGACTGCGATGTGATTGGTGAGCTTCTGAAGCTGCGTGCCGTCGACCTTCACACGATACAGATCCGACTCGCCGAGTCCCGCGCGCTCGGAGGTAAAGACGATCCATTGACCGTCTTTGGAGAATGAAGCGTGATAGTCGAAGCCCTGACTGCCGAGCAGCTTGTGCTCGTCGGAGCCATCGGCGTTCGCAATATACAGATCCGATGTGACAGGGCCGAGTCGGTTCAGCAACAGCGTGCCTTCGGTGGCTGCGAACGCGTGCGTCGACAGCAGGACGCAATTCCCCGCAAGGGCCGCAACCGCGGCGATATGCCTGAATTTAAGCTTGAATTGCACTGCAAGTGCCTCCTGTATTTATCCGTGGCCGCGCGCCATCTTGTCGTGGTGTCTCGCTGTCGCGGTATCGCCCCAACGGGGCCGTAAGCGTTTGTTTTAAATGTCTGATCACCGGACAAGGGTAGCGGCGTCGATCGTAAGGTTAGCGATTCCGACGCCGCGCGTCCCTGAACAAAACACACTTTCGCTGGGACTTTTTGGCGAGACGGCCGCGCCGGAGCCGCGCCAGGCCGTACGTCTCCCTCCCGCGACTTTCAATTTATGTCGAAAAGTGCCAGCGAATCGGCCTTTTGTATAAGGGCACGCGAGCGGCCTTGACCTACTATCGTCGCCAGCCGGAGACATCGGCTTGCCATCGCCAGATGGATCGATAGATGGACCCATAAGCGTGATCAATAGAAAACGTAAAAGGCCGGAGACAATGAAGACGACACGAAGCGCGCTACGCAAGTCATTGATTGGCATTGCGATGTTTTGCTGTTTTGCCGAATTCGCTCACGCGGAGGTCTACACCGCACCGAACGGTTCTGCTCCCCCACAAACCGAAGACGACCGCCCCAACGGCGCCGCACCGAAACCCAACGCGATTCAGGCCGACGACGGCGCACCGCCCCTCGTCTGGAACGACACCTATATCGGCTATCGCTATGGCAGCGATTTCCACTATCCCGGCGTGAAAGACAAGGTCGCGCAGAATATTGGCTACCTCACGACGATCGGCGGCTTCCGTTACGGCAGCTATGCGTTCAACGTCGATTATCTGGTCTCGAACTCGGCCAACCCCGAAGCGGGCGGTCCTTCATCGGGCGGCGCGCAGGAAGTCTATAGCGTGGGCCGCGTGGAGTTCAGCGCGGGCAAGATCCTCGGGCATTCGGTGGGCTATGGGATCGTGCGCGATCTGGGCGCGACCATCGGCTACGAGTTCGGCGTGAAGAACGATGCGTACGCGGAGCGCGCACGGATGCTCGTGTTCGGCCCGACCGTCGAATTCGCCATTCCGCACGGCTTCGCCAACCTGACGGTGGGCGGCCGTACGGAAAGCAATCACAACGGCATTTCCGGCGTGGATGTGCACTTCCATACGGCGTGGCATATCGAGAGCTCGTGGCTCGTGCCGTTCCGCATCGCGATGGTGCCGCTTGAATTCCGCGGCTTCGCGAGCATAACGGGGCCGAAGGGTAAGGACGGCTTCTATACGGAGACCACCACGGAAATCCTGACGCGCATTTCGCTGCTGGCCGATGTGGGTTCGTTCATCGGGCATCCGCGCACGGCGTATGTGGGCGTGGGCTACGAGTACTGGCACAACATGTACGGCACGCCGTCGAGCGAGACGGTGAGCACGAAGACCTCGGCGCCGATGGTGTTGGCGGAATTGCACTTCTGATCGGCACTGATCAAAGCGGATCGAAGCTCATCGCCATAAACGAAAAAAGGGCGGCGCGCAAATTGCGAGCCGCCCTTTTCTATGTGCAATGAAAGTCAGGCTTCCAGTTGCTCCAGCACTTTGCCCTTGGTCTCGATGCCAAGGAAATGCACGACGATGGCCGCGAGGAACGGCACTGCCGCGAGGATGTAGAACGCCACATCCAGATTGCCGCCAATCATCGTCTTCGACACGATGGTGGGCGCGAAGATCGCCGCCACCTTCAGCCATGCGCCGCCCACGCCGCAGCCCATTGCGCGGATGCTGGTGGGGTACAGTTCCGGCGTGTACACGTAAGCGGTGATAAAACCGCTAGCCAGCAAGCCGAGCGCCAGCGCGCAGAACGTTGCGACCACATACACCGACATCGCGTGGCACACGCCCGCCAGTGCCAGCGACACCGCACAAAGCACGAACGACACGTTGATGATGGGCTTGCGGCCCACTTTGTCCACCAGCAGCGCGCAGGTGAGCGAGCCCACCACGCCCAGCACCGAAGCCGCCACCGCCAGGTTCAGCGCGAGTTGCAGCGGCGCGTGATAAACGGTGCGATAGATCGTGGGCAGCCACGTCGACAGCCCGTACTGGATGAAGCCGCAGGTCATCCAGAGCATCGCCACAGCGGCCGTGCGCTTCAGATAGGCCTTGCCGAACAGGTCCTTAACGCTGCGCTTCGGATGGCGCTTGGCGAGCGCATCGAATTCAGCAGCGTTCGTGACCGGCGGCAGCGGACCCTTCGCCGTGCGTTCGAACGCATGCACGGCGGCATCGGCGTCCGCAAGCCGTTCGCGTTCGGCCAGCCAGCGCGGCGATTCGGGCACGAGCTTGCGCAGCAGGAAGAACAGCACCAGCGGCATGCCGCCGATGAAGTACATCACCTGCCAGCCAAAGCGCGGCACGATCCATGCGCCCAGTGCATTCGACGCGAGCAGACCGATCGGGAACACGACTTCGTAAAGGAGAACGAAGCGTCCACGACCATGCGCGCGGCTGACCTCGTTGATATAAGTCGCCGCCACGGGTAGCTCGCCACCCAGGCCAAAGCCCTGGATCACGCGCAGCGCCGCGAACACGGCAAAGCTCGGCGCAAAGCCGCAGGCAATGCTGGTCACGCCGATAATGCCGGAGCTCCACGCGATGGCGCGCACGCGGCCATGGCGTTCCGCGAGCCACGGAAACAGGAAGGCGCCGAACAACTGGCCGACCGAGCCCGAGGCGATCAGAAAGCCGATCTCCCAGGGCGTGAGATGCCACTTCTGGATCAGGATCGGCAGGGTCGCCGCGATGGCGATCACGTCGAAGCCGTCGAAGAAGGTGGCGAGGCCGATCAGGATGCGCGCGCGCACCTGCATGGCGTTGGTCGGCAACCGTTCGAGGCGTGCAATGATCGAGCCGCGCGTCAGCGGCTCGCGCACGGGCGACTCGTCGGGCGCAGCGGCAGCGCCGCTGTGGCCGAAGGGGGTATCGAGAATTCTCATGCCTGTGGTCCCGTCCCGTAGGTTCGGTGTGTGACTGGGTTCGCCTTGGTTTCGCCTGGCGTTCGCCTTAGGCGAGCGCCTTGCTGGTGTCGACCAGCGCCGCGAGATCCACCGCGCGGCCCTGATTCATCCATTTGCGCGCGAGCTTGAGATCGCGCGCCGAGTTCACGGCGATCACGCCGCGCAGATGCCCTTGTTCGACGAAGAAGAGCGTCGCGCGCTTGTCTTCGAGGCTGCCGCGCAATGCAGGCGTCGCGCCCGCCGGAATCTCGCCGAGAATCTGCAGGTTCACGTCGTACTGATCGGACCAGAACCACGGAATCTCCGCATACGGCGTCTTCACGCCGAGCACGGCCTTGGCCGCCGCAATCGCCTGGTTCTGCGCATTGGCCCACGATTCCAGCCGCACGCGGCGCTTGAGCCACGCGTTCGGATGGTTCGCCACGTCGCCGCACGCGAAGATGTCGGCGTCCGAGGTCTGGCCGAACTCGTCGACCACGATGCCGTCCTGCACGTCGAGTCCCGCCGCTTCGGCAATCGCCGTGTGCGGCGCGAGGCCGATGCCGGCCACCGCGAAATCGCCGTCGAGCGTGCTGCCGTCCGCGAAGGTTGCGCGCACACCTTCCTCGTGATCTTCCAGCGAAACGAGCTGCGCGTTCAGGCGAATATCCACGCCGTTCGCGCGATGCAGGTCGAGCAGGAACTGCGAGACTTCATTGGGCAGCGAGCGCGCGCACAGACGCGGCGCGCCTTCGATCACCGTCGCCGCGACGCCGAGCTTGCGCGCCGTGGCCGCCACTTCCAGACCGATCCAGCCGCCGCCCACCACCAGCACGCGCTGGCTACGGCGCAGGCGTTCGCCCAGCGCCATCGCTTCGTCGAGCGTGCGCAGATAGGTCACGTGCGCGCTCTTCGCAACGCTCGCGGGCAGCTTGCGTGCCGCGCCGCCCGTGGCGATCACGAGGCGGTCGTACTTCACCTCGCGGCCCGAGCGCGTCGTCACAGTGCGATTCACGCGGTCGATTGCCGTCGCGCTGTCGGGTTGCCACGCTTCGATATTCAGGGCTGCGAATTCATCGGGCTTGGCAATGCGCACCGTTTCGATATCGGCCTCGCCCGCGAGCACGGCCTTCGAGAGCGGCGGACGCTCGTAAGGCAGATGCGTTTCGTCGGCGATCATCACGAGGCGGCCCGCAAAGCCTTCCTGACGCAGCGTCTTGACGACCCAGCCCGCGGCCTGGCCGCCGCCGATCACGACGACGGTGCGCGGCGCGTCCACCGCATCGGCATCCGCATGGCTATCAATCACGTCGCTCATTGCTTGCGCTCCGTCATGAACTTGCCCTTCGGCGCTTCGGCGTTCTTCTGGCGACGCGTATTGCCGTCGAGGCCGCCGTCGATGGCCCATTCCGCGAACACGGTCGGGCCCGGTTCGAATTCACGCGGTTGCCATTCGGGCGTGAGAATATCCTCGTCGGCGTAATACTCGATCAGGCCGCCGGCCGGATTCTTGAAGTACCAGAAATACGCCGACGACACCGGATGGCGACCCGGGCCAAGCTGCGTGGTCCAGCCGCAACGGCTGATGTGCAGGCCGCCGCCGAACACTTCGTGAATATCGCGCACCGTGAAGGCCACGTGATTCAGGCCCTTCTTGCCGTCGGGCAGCGCGAGCAGGAACAGGTCGTGGTGACCGCCGTGCGGCGCGCAGCGCATGAACGCGCCGCGATTCGGGTAACGGTCCGAGGTCTCGAAGCCCAGCAGGTCGTGATAGAAGGCTTCCTGTTCCGCGAGGCAGTTCGTGAAGAACACCACGTGGCCCACTTCCACCGGCTCCGCGCGTTCGTAGATCGGCGATGGCGTATCCACACGCAGCGTCTGGCCCCACACGTTCGAGGGCGAACCCTGCACGTCGACGTCGCGCTTGCGCGTGACTTCCACGCGAATCGCCATGCCAGCCGGGTCGAAACAACCCACGCCTGCTGCATCGGTGTAGTAGCCGGGCTGGCCTTTGAGGCGCTCGCGCAGCGCGTTCAGTTCGTCGCTGGTCGCCACGCCCCACGTCACTTCACGCAGCGTCGGGCCTTCTTCGAAGGCGGCGGGCAGCGTGGGATCGTTCGCATCGACGGCAAGCACGGTGCAGCCGTTGAGCGTTTCGAAGCGCGCGCGCGTTTCGTCATGCGCGGTCTCCTTCAAACCCCAGTCCGCGAAAAAGCGGCGGCAGGTTTCAAGGTCGGTCACGCCGTAGGTAATCTGTTCGATGCCGAGAATCGTCATGTTTCTTGCTCCGTGCGCGTGCGCTCAGGCGTTGGCCCAAGGCAGCGGTGCGTCGTTCAAGCCCCAGTAGAGGCTCTTTTGCTGCATGTATTCGCGAATGCCGAGGCGACCTTTCTCGCGGCCCATACCGCTCTCTTTCCAGCCCGAGAACGGCGTGGAGATCGAGAACAGCTTGTACGTGTTGATCCAGACCGTGCCCGCGTCGAGCTTGCGCGCAACGCGCCAGGCGCGCTTGTAGTCGCGCGTCCAGATGCCGGCGGCAAGGCCGAACACGCTGTCGTTCGCTTCTTCGAGGAGCGCGGCTTCGTCGTCGAACGGCATCGCCACCAGCACCGGCCCGAAAATCTCTTCCTGGCAGATGCGCGCGCTGTTCTTCAGGCCTTCGAGAATCGTCGGCTGATAGAAGAAGCCGTTTTCGCGGTTGTCGCCAACAGGACGCTCGCCGCCGCACAGCAGGCGACCGCCCTCTTCCAGACCGATCGCCACGTAACGCTCCACCGACTCGCGGTGCTTCGCCGTGATGAGCGGACCCATCTGCGTCTGTTCGCTCGTGGGATCGCCCACGCGCAGCTTGCGCGCGCCTTCCACGAGACGCTTCATGAACGAGTCGTAGATCGAGCGCTGCACGAACAGGCGCGAGCCCGCGATGCACGCTTCGCCCGACGAACTGAAAATGCCGTACAGCACGCCGTTGACCGCGTGGTCGATATCCGCATCGTCGAACACGATGGTCGGCGACTTGCCGCCCAGTTCGAGCGAGACCGGCATGAGCTTGTCCGCCGCGATGCGCGCGATGCCGCGGCCCACTTCGGTGCCGCCCGTGAACGACACTTTCTTCACGAGCGGATGGCGCACCAGCACGTCGCCTATCACCGAGCCCTTGCCCGGCAGCACGCTCACGATGCCCTTGGGCACGCCCGCTTCTTCGCAGATGCGTGCGAGCGCAAGCGAAATCAGCGGCGTGACTTCGGCTGGCTTGAGCACCACGGCGTTGCCGCCTGCCAGCGCGGGTGCGAGCTTTTGCGCGTCGGAGGCGATGGGCGAATTCCACGGCGTGATGGCTGCGATCACACCGATCGGCTCATACACGCTCATGGTCAGATAGTCGCCGCGCGAAGGGGTCAATTCTTCGTCGAGGGTTTCGAGGCAGGCCGCAAAATAGCGGAACGTGTTGGCGGCGCTTGCCACCAGCACGCGCGTTTCGTTGATCGGCTTGCCGTTGTCGCGGCGCTGCAATTGTGCGAGCGCTTCGTGGCGCTGCATGATGAGGTCGGCGATGCGATAGAGCACGAGCGCGCGCAGATGCGGCTTCATGCTGGCCCACGGGCCTTGCTTCCATGCGGCGTGCGCTTTTTCCACCGCCTCGGCGGCGTCTTCGGCACTCGCCGTCGAGACCTCCATGTTGAGCGACTGGTCAGCCGGATAAAGGCTCGCGAAAGGCGCGGCGCGGCCCTGGCGCCATTCGCCGCCAATCAGGATATCGCCGTTCGGGACGAGGCTCGTATCGAAGGGGGTCATGTCAGAGGTCTCTCTGTTTCTAGTGCTCGCGATGCGGTGCCGCAGTCGAAGCCGCCACACACGCATCGCATTCCATCACGACAAAAAACGCTTGTTTACCGCAGTAATCCAGCGTCAGATCACATCAGATCACGCAGCGTGCCGCCCGGTTGCGCAGCGCACGAATCGCGCTATACGCGGTGAGCGCCGAGGTCTTCGGGTTATCGGGCAGCGGCTTGCCGCTCATTTCCAGCGACATCTCGCCGAATGCGCCGCGCGCCACGATCCGATGCACGTTGCGCTCGACCGCCGGATCGGCAATCAGGCGCACGATGGTCTGGTCGAGGCCGAGACCCGCGAGCGCGATGGTGGCCGCCACGTTCGCGTTCTTCGGATAGAGCCGCGCCGCTTCGCGTGCGCTGCCTTCGAAGATCACCTGCTCGTGCTTGAGCGTGCGCAGATCGCAGACCTGCTCCGCCGGCGTATCGAGCCAGCCGAGCGGCGGCTTGCGGCCCGTGTACAGCACCTCGTCCAGACCGCCGAGCTTCGCAGCCGAGAGCGCGTCGATCCCGCCAATCGCGCCGGACAGCAGCGTGAGCGTGGCGTGGCCTTCGTCCGCCGCGAGCGACAGGCGCTCCAGCAACTCGACGTCCGAAAGCGCACCGATCGAAGCGACCGCGCAGTCCGTGCCGCTTTGCAGCAGCGGCACCACGTGATCGACGAGCGCCGCGTGACCCGCGCATTCGAGCGCGAATTGCGGCTTCGACGAAAGGCGGCTCACCGACGACACCACTTCCACCGAACCGTCGACCTGCTTGCGCACATCGTCGGCGTGATGCTCGGGCACGATCACGTGAGAGACGTGCACGAGCGGGTCGGCGGCCACCGCGCGATAAACGGTCTGACCAATCGCGCCGAAGCCGATCATCGCGATATCGATAGGCGCGTGCTGTGCCATCGCTGCACCGTTATGCATGTTCCGGTTCCTCCTTGCGCACCGGCGGGCCCGCGAACACGGCTTCGAAGCTGCCCACGGCCTTCATGTCGACTTCTAGCAGCACCGGGCCGTCGAACGCGATGCCTTCGCCGATCACCGCGTCGGCGTTGTCGAGCGACGAGAGGCGATAGTGCTTCAGACCCAGGCTCGCGCAGAACTGCGAGAACTCCGGCTGGTGCAGATCGACAAACATGCGACGGCCGCCATACTGCGCGTCCTGAATGTTGCGGATCACGCCGTAGCACTGGTCGTTCATCAGCACGATCATCACGTTGGCCTTTTCCTGCACGGCCGTGGCGAGTTCGCCCACGTTGACCATCAGGCCGCCGTCGCCCACGAGACACACGGTCTTCGCGGCCGAGTTCGCCAGCGCCGCGCCAATCGCCATCTGCATGCCCTGGCCGATGCCGCCGCCCAGCGCGTGCACGCCCGCGCGCGGCGTGAAGATCTTCAGCAGGCGGTTGCCCCACGTGCTGTTCGAGATCGTGACGTCGCGCACCCAGTTGTAGTCACGGCCCACGTTGCGCTGGAGCGCTTCCACGAGGCGGCGATACGGGCCGAGACCCTTGGCCGACTCTTCGACCGCCGTGTCGCGCGCAGCCGCCAGATCGGCGTGGAATTGCGGATCGACCTTGAGCTTGTTTTCAAGGCGCGTAGCGAGTGCGTCGAGCACGCGCGCAGCGTCGCCATGCACGAACAGCGCGTTGCGATAGCCACGGTTGTCGGCCAGCGCATCGGCGTCGACGCGATAGAGCGGCTGCGGCAGTCCGAGCTTGTACTTGAGCGTTTCGTTGCCGCGCAGGCGCGAGCCCACCACCAGCATCGCGTCACAGGTCTTGTAGAAGCGCTCGACCGACTGGCTCACGTTGAATGCGCCCAGCGTCGCCGGATGATCTTCAGGCAGCACGCCACGGCCTTGCACGCTCGTCACCACGCCAAAGCCCAGCGCAACGAGACGCTCGACCGCCGCACGCGCGTGACGCGTGCCGCCGCCCAGCCACAGCAGCGGGCGCTTCGCCTTCGCGAGTTCGTTCGCGAGTTGCTCGACGCGCGCTTCGTCGTGCGTGAGCGTCGTGAGGTGCGGCGCGCCCAGATCGGCGGGCCAATCGGTCAGTGCGGCCTGGATGTCGATGGGGATTTCCACGCTCACCGGGCCGCTCGGGGCAGTCTGCGCAACGCGCACGGCTTCGCGGATGGTCGACAGCGCCGTTTCCACCGAGCGCACGCGGTAGGCCGCCTTCGAGATCGACGAGAGCATCGACAGCTGATCGGGCGCTTCGTGGATGTACGCGAGGTCCTGATCGAGGTATTCGGTTTCGATCTGGCCGGTGATGTGCAAGAGCGCCGTGCCTGCCGTGAGGGCTTCGACCATCGCGCCCGCAGCGTTGCCCGCCGCCGTGCCCGTGCTCGTGAACGCCACGCCGAGGCCGCCCGAAACACGCGCGAGGCCATCGGCCATGTTGAGCGCACCGGCTTCGCCGCGCGCGCCCACATAGCGGATCTTGCCGCGCACGCCGATAGCGTCGAGGATCGGCATGTTGTGGATCGAAATCACGCCAAAGGCGGTTTGGACTCCACATTGTTCGAGAAAGGCGGCGATCAGTTCGCCGACGGTGGTTTGCTTAGACATGACGTGCAACGCCTCCAGAGACATCGATGTGACTGCCCGTCGTATAGGACGACAGGGACGTGGCCAGATAAAACAGCGCCTGGGCCGCTTCTTCGGGACGGCCGAAGCGGCCGAGGGGAATGTGCTTCTTGCGTGCGAGCTCGCCGGTCCATTCCTGCCAGCTTTGGCCGGCGGCCTGGGCGGCGGCATCGTTCTCGTAGCGGCGGCGCCATTGGCCCGACTCCACGATGCCGATCAGGATCGAGTTCACGCGGATATGCTCCGGCGCGAGTTCGACGGCAAGCGACTTGATGAGGCTCAGCACGCCCGCGCGCGCCGACGAGGTCGCCACCATATGCGGCTCCGGCTGGAGCGCGAGCAGCGAGTTCACGCAGACGATCGACGCGTTGCGCGCTTGTTTTGCAGTGCTACGCAGCATCGGCAGAAAAGCGCGCGTCGGGCGGATGATGCTGAAATACTTGAGGTCGAGCTCTTCGCGCCAGGCTTCGTCGGTCGTATCGGCGAAGGTGGAGACGCGGCCCTGGCCTGCGTTGTTCACGAGCATGTCGGCGTGGCCGAAGCGCTGCTCCACCGCGCTTGCGAAAGCGGCGACATCGTTCGCGTCGAGCACGTCGCAGCGCGCGGCCAGCAGTTGCGCCTGCGGATGACGCTCGCGCAGTTCGCGCTCGGCACGTGCGAGGCGGTCGCTGTCGCGGCCGCAGATCGCAACCGATGCGCCTGCCTGCAGAAAGAGTTCGGCGGTCGCGAGGCCGATGCCGGACGAACCGCCCGTCACCACCGCTACCTGGCCGGTCAAATCGAGTTGAATCATTTGATCCCCAATGCCTTCATGTACGACGTGTTCTTAACGGGTGCACGGTTCGGTGCGCTGCCCGGCCGGTAGTTCAGGCGCTTCGACAGTTCGTCCGCCGCGTGGCGCACCTTGTCGATCAGGCCGTTGTCGAGCAGCGCAGGCTCGATGCCCGCGCGCGGAATCGTCGTGGTCACCACCGCGGCGATGCGGCCCGTGTCGTTGCGCACCGGCGCCGACACCACTGAAATCCCGCGCTCGAAGGTCGACTCGCTCACGGCGTAGCCGCGCTCGGCATCCTCGCGAATGCGCATATACAGCTCTTCGATCGTTTCCGGCGTAGACGGCGTGAAGCGTTCGAGTTGCGGCTCCGGATAGAGCGCGCGCAAGTCGTCCAGCGTGAGATCGCCCATCAAGACCTGACCGTGCGTGGTGGCGTGCGCGGGCAGTCGCGTGCCCACGTTCACCTTCACGGAACTGAAGATGGGCGCGTGGCTCTGCGCCTTGGCGACGAACACGATGTCGCGGCCATCGCGGATCACGATGTGCGAAGTCAGGCCCGTGGCGTCGCGCAGCGACTCGATCAGCGGCAGGCCCAGATCGGTCAGTTCGAGCGAGCTAAGGTATTCGAAGCCGAGGCGCAGCACGGCCACGCCCAGGCGGTAATTGCGGTCGCGGTCGGCGCGTTCGAGAAAGCCCAGCGATTCGAGCGTCTGCAGCAGACGGAACACCGTCGTGCGCGGGATGCCCAGGCGTCGCGACAGTTCGGGCGCATCGAGCACCGGCTCGCGCGGCGAGAATTCGGTCAGGATGCGCAGCCCCCGTTCCAGACCCGGCACGCGGTAGCTCGTGTCGCTGCGGTCTTCGTCGGCGCCGGGGGGCGCGCTGGCGAGGTCGGCTGTCATTGCGGAAGTTGTCCCTGATGTGTACGGCAAAAAGTGTCGATCAGCGCGTTATAGGCGTCGGGTTGCTCGATGTAGCCTGCGTGGCCCGCGCGCGGCACCAGCGTGAGGGGCACCCGCGCCACTTGCGCGAGGCTTTCGCACGCGGGCGGCGGCGTGATGGTGTCTTCCGCGCCCACGGCTACGGCCATCGGCGTTTGACCCACGCAGCGGGCTAGATCGGCGGCAAGGTCGGCGTTGGCGAGCAGATGTGTCGCCTGTGCGTAGCCGTGCGGAATCACGCGCGCCATGTTCCAGCGCACCCAGGCGCGCGCCGTATCGCTCGCACGCGGCGACAGCATGTTGGCGCTGCGTTTTTCCGCGAGTCCTTGCGGACCGAGGTCGGCGAGCATCGCCAGACGCGCATCGCGTTTGTCTGCGCGCACTTGCGGGTCTGCCGCGCCGTAGCCGCCCGCGGGCGAAATCAGCAGCAGGCCGCTCACACGTTCAGGATGGGCAGCCGCGAAAGCGCCCGCGATAATCGCGCCCAGCGAATGCCCCACCAGCACGCAGCGTGCGATGCCGAGCGCGTCGAGCCAGTCGCCCAGCACGCGTGCGTAATCGGCCGCGACGGGCGATGCATCCGCCACCGGCGTGGACGCGCCATAACCCGGCGCATCCCACGCCAGCACACGGCGCGTGCCGCCCAATACTTCGAATTGGTGCACCCACGATGCCGCGCCGGAGCCAATGCCATGCAGCAGCACGAGCGGCAGTGCCTCATTGCCGTCGCCATGCGCCGCGCTGGTGACCAGGTTGGCCGCTGCTTCGCGATAGCTCACGCACGCCTCGCCCGCTCGCACCTCGCGCGACGCAAAGTGCGCGAGCCGTGTGTCGAGCGTGGCGGCTGATGAGGCATGCATGTCGATCGCTTCGTTCATTGAAATCGGCTTCCGGCTGGCTTCGTGAGTGACTTTGCTAAGTGATGCTTACTTCTGCAGATCGCGCTTGATCTTCGCGAGCGGCGAATCCGGCGGATAAGTCGGCGTGATCGGCTTGGACGAACCCAGCATCACGCACATCAGCGCGTCTTCCTCACCGATGTTGATTTCCGTGCGATAGACGCCAGGCGGCACCGAGATCAGATCGCGCTCGCCGAGCACGGCTTCCCACGTCTCGCCGTCCTTCTCGCAGACCACCTTCATCTTGCCGCGCAGCACGAAGAAGATTTCTTCCACGTCGATATGGATATGGCTCGGGCCGATGTTGCCGGCCGGGATCACCATCGTCGAGAACGTAAAGCCGCCCGACGGCACCGTGTTGCTGTCCTTCGCCACGCCCGTGCCGCCCGTGCCCACGTAGCGCATTTGCGCGCGGCGGTACTTCGGGTCGTAGTCGGCCTGGAACTTCAGGGCGTCCCAGTCGTAGCGGCGCGTTTCATAGCGCGCCACGCGGCTGTTCATCCAGTCATCAAAGCTCGCGTCGGCGGGACGGTCCCACGACTTGCTTTCGATATCGGCATCGGCCATCGCTTTCTCCTTTCTAGCTCTCGAACCTACGATTCGAATCGGTCAATTCATCACAAAGCCGCCGTTGACCGGCAGCAACTGCCCGGTCACGAAACGCGCGGCGTCGGTCAACAGGAACAACACGGGGCCCGTCACGTCGTCGGGCACCTGGGCGCGCTGCAGCGCGCGGCCTTCGAGGTAATACGCGTGACGCGCGGCGGGCACGTAAGCCGTGGCTTCCACTTCGGTCAGGCCCGGCGCGATGGCGTTGACGGTAATGCCGTCCGCGCCGAATTCACGCGCGAGCGAATGCGTCATGGCGATCACAGCGCCCTTGCTCGCCACGTAGGCCAGCAGCTTGGGCGCACCCCATAGTGCGGTATCCGAAGCGATATTTACAATGGCGCCGCGGCCCGACTCGCGCAGCCAGCGCTGTGCGGCGGTACACATGAGCCAGGTGCCGCGCACGTTCACGTCCATCACGGCGTCCCAGGTGTCGACGCCGATCTCGCTCGCGAACTTGCCACCCGAGTTGGTGATGGCCGCGTTGTTGACGAGCGCATCCACACCGCCCATGCGCTGCGCGGCTGCTTCGACGAAAGCGGCGATGCTCTCGGGCTGCGCGAGGTCGAGCGGCAGGAACGCCGCGTCGTGACCTTCGGCCGCAAGCGAGCGCGCCAGCGCTTCGCCCGCTTCCTGCAACACGTCGCCGAACACGACACGTGCGCCGCCCTTCGCGAGCGCGCTCACGAACGCCGCGCCCAGTCCACGCGCGCCGCCCGTGACGATCACGCGACGGCCCGCAAGCGCGCCTTGCATGACGTTATGCATGGCTGTGGCTCTCGGCTTGCGCGGGGGCTTGCTGCGCACGGAACGCTTCGAGGTCCGCAACGTGTTGCTGCGCGCGTTGGCGCAGCATGCGGCGCACGCGCGTCATGCCCACGTCGTGCTGATAGAGGAATTCATGTTCGCGCGCGTTCGGCGCCATGCTTTCGAGGACGTAACGGTCCTGCTCCAGCACCGCCCAATGCAGACCTTCGAGGCGGTTGCGGTAGAGGAAGCGCCATGCGTCGCGCTGCCAGCCCTGCACCTTGCGCGTGCGCCAGAAATAGACCTGGCAGTTGTCTTCATCGACGGGCACGGCGAAGCCGATGATGCCGAAGTTGCCGCCCGGACCGAACTTCTTCTTGTACGGAATCTCCAGACGCATCCACAGGCAGCCGGTTTCGCCCAGTTCGACCCAGTCGAAGTTGACATCGCGCTGGCCGACCTTTTCGAACACCAGACCGCTTTCGGTCTTGCGCACGCGCATGTCGGCCTGCTTGTCGCCTTCGGCCATCGAGTGCGAAGTCGCATGCAGGTAGGCGCCGTGCATCGGGTCCATCACGTTGTCGATCGCGTACTGGTAATTGCACTTCCAGTGCGACATGCACAGGAAGCTCGCGTATTCCTCGCCCACCAGTTCTTCAGGCAGTTGCAGCGGCGCGGGTTCCTTGTGCGCTTCGTCGCCGAACCACAGGAAGATCGCGCCGGCATGTTCCTGCGCCGGATACGACTTCACGCACTTCTGGCCTTCGAGCGGGCAGGCGGAAACAGCCGGCACGCGCTGCACGGTGCCGCCACCGTCGACTTCGACGCCGTGATACCAGCAGGCCACGCGATTGCCGAGATTCCAGCCGAGCGACAGACGCGCGCCACGGTGCGGGCAGCGGTCTTCGAGCGCGTGGACCTGGCCGTCCTGATCGCGCCACAGCACGATCTGTTCGCCCAGACGCGTGATGCCGATGGGCGCGTTGGCCACTTGCCAGCTCGGTGCAACGGGATACCAGTAGTTCTTGATGCCGCGATCGAGATACGCGCGGATCGGATCGACGCCGTTTGCTACGGCTTCGGATGTGGGGGAGGTCATGTGGGGGGCTCCGTGTTCTGTGTGTCCGGGCGCGGGCTTAGTCGGCCAGCAGGCGGAATTCGGCGGCGAGGCGCTCGGCGTTCCAGAGCGCGCCTTCCGGCGTGCGGAAGCCCACGCGGTTCAGGCCCGCCACCACGTCGTCGAGTTCGACGGCGCCCGCTTCGAACACCTGTTCCAGCGCATCGCCGAAATCGTTCTCGTATTGCGTGGGTTCGGCCTTGCGGTTCTGCCACACCATGTTTTCCGTCTGGCCCGGCTGCTCGATCACACCCTTGCCAGCGACGTTGTTCGGCTGCGGCGCGAGCCACGGCTTGAGCGACGGATTGAAGTTCACGGGGATTTCTCGCATGTCATTCCACCTTGATCTGGATTTCTTCGCCGGCGAGGCGCACGGCGTATTGCTTGAGCGCACGGCCGCCGGGGCCCTTGATGCACTGGCCGGTCTTGATATCGAACACCGCCTCGTGCAGCGGGCACTCGACCGTGCCTTCGTCGACGAACCCTTGGGTCAGCAGCGCATACGCGTGCGGGCACACGTTTTCGAGCGCGTAGACCTCGTCGCCCACCTTGTAGATGCCGATCTCCGTGCCATCGAGCTTGAACTCGATCGGTGCGTCATCGGACAGATCGCCGGCATGCCCGGCGCAGCGCCATTCTTCAGCCATTTCTCACCTTTCCCGATCAACCGTGTTCCACATACGGAACATTAGTTTATGTATGGTCATTATAGGAGTCGTTTCATGCGGACAAAATAAAAATTCCGCGCTCCTGGGGAAAACACCGAGCCATCCTGGAAAGGTGCCTGAACGGGGTGGCCAGGGGTCCGGCAAGAGATGCCGAAACGCTTGCCCCGCAAGTACTTACGCGCGTGAGTAGCGCCTTCGAGAAAACCCGCACCTGGGGCAACTACCGTCCCAGAAAAGTATTTTGGCGTCCCACAGGAATCACTATACTTTCCACAGGTAGCACAGCTATCCATAGGTGAAACAACGAGTTACATGGCGAGCGCGCCATCAGAAGCGCGCCGCGCCGAGAGTAGTGCCGAGGGGTTAGTTGAGCCGGATTCGCATCCGCTCATTCGTCATACGATCAGGAGTCCAAAGTTGAAACACTTCATTGCCGCGGGATTGACGGGGATCTGCGCCGTCTCGTCTGCATGGGCGCAAAGCAGCGTCACGCTATACGGCAGCCTGGATGCAGGCGTGGCCTACGTCAGCAACGTAGGCGGCCACTCGAAGTGGATGGAAGAACAGGGCAACATGCAGCCCGATCGCTGGGGCCTGCGCGGCCGCGAAGATCTGGGCGGTGGCCTCGCGGCGATCTTCCAGCTCGAAAACGGCTTCTACACCAACACCGGTGCGATGGCGAAGGCCAATACGCTGTTCAATCGCCAGGCGTTCGTGGGTCTGAGTTCGGACCACCTGGGCACGCTCACGCTGGGCCATCAAACGCCCTTCTCGTTCGATGTGCTCGATCCGTTCAGCACGGCCTATCTGGCGGCGAGCTGGTATGCGTTCCATCCGGGCAATATCGACGAACTCGCGGATACGGGCGTGGTGCCCTACGACAACTCGGTGAAGTATCGTTCTACTGAGTTTTATGGCTTCACCGCAGGCGCGATGTTCGGCTTCGGCAACACCACGAACTTCTCGAACGGCCGCACGATGAGCTTTGCGCTCACCTATGCGAACGGCCCGTTCAAGGCCGGTGCGACGTGGTCGAACGAGCACAATCGCACGGTGTCGATGTCGACCACGGGTCTCACGACCTTCCAGGGTCAGTCGGCCGCGAGCTATGTCGCCGACAAGGTGGAGAACATGGGGATCGGCGCGTCCTATGCCTTCGGCAAGGTGCTGGTGCACGGGCTGTACACACGCACGAAGCTCCAGTCGAACGGCTATTCGGATACCTACCAAAGCTACGACGCGGGCGCGAACTACCAGGTCACGACGGCCAACAGCATCGTGGGCGGCGCGGCCACCACGACGTTATCGGGCCGCCGCTGGACCCAGGTGATGATCGGCGATGTGTATGCGCTCTCGAAGAGCACCCAGGTCTATGTGAACGCGCTCTACGAGCACGCCAATTCAGACGCCCAGGCAGCGTTCTTCACGGCGGGCGTGTCGAGCGGGCGCAATCAGACCATCGTGCTCACCGGCATCCACCACTCGTTCTGACGCGTAATATCAGGCGCCGTGCAGCATGCGCTTGTGCGTGGACTGCACGGCCCGCGCCGCCTGGGCTGCGGTCGGGTCGCCCGGCAAGGGCCGATAGTTCAGGCATGCCGAGAGTTCCATCGCCGACGCGCAGACGGCGCTCACGAGCGGCACGCGGTCGGTGTCGCCGATATCCGAGCGCGGCACCGTCACGGTGAGCGCCGCGACGATACGGTTCGACTGATCGCGCACCGGCGCGCTCACCACCGAAATGCCGGTTTCGAACGAGGCTTCGCTCAGCGCGTAGCCTTGTTCCGCAAACTCGCGCACGCGCGCGTAGAGATCGGCGACGGTCGCGGGCGTGCGCTCGGTGTAGCGTTCCAGTTGCTTCTCGGGATAGAGCGCGCGCAGTTCGACGAGCGTGAGGTCGCCCATCAGCACCTGGCCGTGCACCGTGGCGTGCGCAGGCAGGCGCGTGCCCACATGAACCTTCACGGAACTGAACATCGGCTCGCGCGTTTGCGCCTTGGCGACGAACACCACGTCGCGTTGATCGCGGATCAGCAGATGGGTGCTCAGTCCGGTCGCATCGCGCAGGCGCTCCAGCACCGGCGTGCCGAAGTCGGTCAACTCCAGCGAGCTGAGGTATTCGAAGCCCAGACGCAGCACCGCCACGCTCAGGCGATACTGGCGATCGCCATTGGCGCGTTCGATGAAGCCGAGCGCTTCGAGCGTCTGCAACAGGCGGAAGGTCGTGGTGCGCGGAATGCCGATGCGCCGCGACAGTTCGGGCGCGCCCAGCACGGGTTCGCGCGCCGAGAATTCCGCGAGGATGCGCAGGCCGCGCTCGAGGCCCGGCACGAGATAGGTGGAAGCGCCGCTTTCGTCGTCGGCCTGGAGGCCGGTTTCTGAAGTTTCGGCGGCTTCGACGTCGAGGTCGGCGCTCGCCGCGTGTGTCTCCTCGGCAGGCAGCGCGGCGCGCTTGCCCGACGCCGCATTGCGGCGGGCGGCGCCAGTCGGTGTTTTGGTGGCCATGGTCGGCTCGAATCTGCTTGAATCTGGTGGACCGTTCGGTAATGGGGGCAATGATAGCGCGAAGCGCTGCCCCCTCCTATGGCGCCAAATTCCGGCGATGCCGCGCGGGTTGTCGATGCGCTGTTTGCCTGCGGCGGCTAGGCGCGCTGGAAGTCCACGCTTTGCAAGTCGATCGTCACGAGCAACGGCTCCTCGATCCTGCGACGTTCGGCATCGAAGGCATACACGCGGCGCGACATCGGCACCATGATGCCGCTCATGTTGCGATAATCCGATGCATAGTTCGCACCCGGCGCCCCGCCCATCACCTCGACGTTGTAATCGTGGCGGCGCAGCAGGCCGTCCGCGCCGAAATAGAAGATCTGCTCGCGCCCGTGGGTCGCAATCGCGGCCGGGAACGTGACCTTCAGACGTCGCCAGGTCTCGCCGTTTTCGCTCCATTGCGGCAGTTCTTCCGCGTGGAAGCCCGGATACGTCAACAGAAACGGCGTCGTCAGATAAGTCCAGAGTGCATAGCTGGAGAAGTACAGCGTATGCAGACGATCCCAGCGCGTTTCGTGGACATGACCTTCGAACGACGCGCGCGGCGCGCGACGCTCTTCGGCCTCACCATCGGTCGCTACGATGCGCACGAGATCCGGCTCGAACGTGCCGCGCCAGCCGTCCTTGAGCGAGACGGTATCCACTCGCTGCCGCCGCAGATCCGCCGTCACCTCGATGCCTTCGAGCAGACCCTCCTGCCCCTTGTGCGGCCAGATTGCCCCGCCCACATCCAGACCCACCGTGACGCTGCGAAAGCGCGACCAGCTATCCATCCCGCCGTGCGCTTTCACGGCTTGTTCGAGCAACGTGCTCATTGCGTACTCCCTTCCTCAACCGGTAATGCAAATACCTGAGTCATTGCCTCATTCGCCCGCGAAGCGATCGCCGAACATCGGATAGCCGCCCGCCGATTCGGCGCGCGTCGCCTCTTCCTGCAACACGTCCCAGTGTTCGACGAGCTTGCCGTTCTCGATGCGCAGAATGTCGATGGCGATCAGCGCAGCGGGGCTTGCCGAACTCGTATAACGGCTGTGCAACCAGACAAAATCGTCCTTGGCGATGATCCGGCTGTATTCGAAACGCACGTCGCCCATTGCGCGCACGAGTCCGAACAAGCCTTCGCGGCCCGCGGGCACATGGCGGCTGTGCTGCACATAATCATCGGACCAGAACTGCGCGGCTTTGTCGTAGTCCTTCCGGTTGAACAGCGTGTCGAGCGCTTCCAGCACGAGCGCCGTGTTCTGCGCTTCGATCGATTGGGTCATATCTTTCACTCCTTCATTGCGCGATGCGCGGTCGTTATTCGACCGGAATCGGGTTATCGACGATGTACTGATTGAACTGCTCCACGAACGCATGCTCGTTCGGCCCGGCGTTGTCGCGCATGGGCTTCGCGGCTTCGACCACGACTTCGGTGGTGGCCGTTTCCAGGCGCTCCAGCGTCTCCGCGATAAAGGCGTCGAGTTGCATCGCGCGCGGGTCGCCGCTCTTGCGCACGAGGTCGGTGTCCACCCACGGCGGTGCGATTTCGAGCACGCGTACGCTGGTGTTACGCAGCACGAAGCGTTGCGAGAGCGTGTACGAGTGGATCGCCGCCTTGGTGGCCGAGTAAAGCGCCGTGGCCGCGAGCGGCACGTAGGCGAGCACGGAACTGTTGTTGATGATCCACGATTCGGGCTGGCGCTTCAGATGCTCGACGAAGGCCGCGCTCACGCGCACCGGGCCGAGCAGATTCGTGTCGACGAGACGCACCGCGGCCGCGTCGTCCAGTGCGCCGCCTGCATCGTCGAACGGCATGATGCCCGCGTTGTTGATCACCACGTTCAGCGACGGATAGCACGCGATCAGTTGCTGCGCCACTTCGCGAATCTGCGCCGCGTTGCCGATATCGAGTTCGACGGTGTCGATCGCCGGGTTCTGTTTTGAAATTTCGTCGAGCAGCGCCTGACGTCGCCCCGCGACGATGACCTTGTTGCCGCGTGCGCTAAGCGCTTCTGCCAATGCGCGGCCGATGCCCGACGTGCCGCCCGTAATGAAGATCGTGTTTCCAGTGAGTTTCATGATTCGATATCCTGATTAAATTGAATGATTTTCCGACCTTTAAATACCGTGTCTTTCTCACGCGTCCGTATAACGGCTTGCGGGCATCTTGTTCGAGAGATGCGGGGCCATCGTGCGGCGTGCCGCTTCGTACACGTCCCATTCCTCGCCCGCATGCAGCGACGGAATCGTCACGAGTTCGCCGCGCTCGAAGCCCTTGAGCGCCGCGTCCACCATTGCGCCCGCCGACATCACGATGCTTTCCGGCAGATGTTCGATCGGCAGGCCGCCGGTTTCCCAGAAGTCCGTGGCCGTCGCGCCCGGCAACACGGCCTGCACCTGCACGCCCTTGCCCGCAAGTTCATGGTGCAACGACTGGCTGAAAGCCAGCACGAACGCCTTGCTGCCGCCATACACGCCATTGAGCGTTTCCGGCGAAATCGCCACGACCGACGAAATATTGATGACCGCGCCCTTGCCGCGCGCGACGAAGCCCGGCACCGCCGCGTAGGTGAGGCGCGTGAGCGCCGTCACGTTCAGGTCGATCATGCGGGTCATCGCGTCGACATCGCTCTCCAGCAGCGGCTTGTGGGTGCCCACGCCCGCGTTGTTGACCAGCAGCGTGATGCTCGCGTCTTCCCTGAGCTTCGCTTCCACGCTCGCGAGTCCTGCGCGGTCGTTCAGATCGGCGTCGACGATCTCGACGCTTCGTTGCGTCTCGGTGGTGATGCGATCGGCCAGCGCGAGCAGACGTTCGCGATTGCGGGCGACCAGAATCAGGTCGTAGCCACGGCGCGCGAGGCGCTCTGCGTAAATCGCGCCGATGCCCGACGATGCGCCCGTAATGAGGGCCGTACCTGCGTGTGCCTGCGTCATGATGTGACTCCTTTTTCGCTGATTGCTTCGTGGTGTTGAGGGTGATGCCGTGAGTGCATTCTGGCCATTTCCGGCCGCGACGGAAATGACGTATTTGGGTATGATTTAGGACATTGGATGACAGGAGAACGGACATGCACCGGATCGGCTTTCTGCTGAGCGAGGGCTTTCAGATCATGGCGCTCGCGCCGCAATCGGTGTTCGAGTACGCGAACATGACGGCGGGCGAGGCGTTCTACTCGCTCGAGAATTTTTCCGTGGAAGGCGGCGACGTGCGCTCGTCGCTGAATGTGTCGGTGGGCACGCGCGCGCTGCGCGGCCGGCTGGAGATCGATACGTGGATCGTCGCGGGCGTGAACGATCCGCTCAGCGATCCCGCTTCCCCCGAGATCCTGGCGTTTCTGCGCAAGACCGCGCCGCGTGCGCGGCGCATCGCGGGCATCTGCACGGGCGGCTTCGTGCTGGCCGAAGCGGGCCTGCTCGCGCAGCGGCGCGCCACCACGCACTGGGCCTATGGGCGCGAGATGCAGAAGCGCTATCCGGACATTCGCGTGGAGGAGGACCGCATCTATATCGTCGATGGGCCGGTCTGGACCTCGGCGGGCATGACAGCCGGGCTCGATCTGGCGCTCGCGATGGTGGAAAAGGATCTGGGCGCGGAGATCGCGCGCTCGGTGGCGCACAAGCTCGTGATGCATCAGCGCCGTGCGGGCGGGCAGTCGCAGCATTCGGAAATGCTCGATCTCGCCCCCAAGTCGGACCGTATCCAGGACGCGCTCAACTATGCGCGCCAGAACCTGTCCGGTGCGCTCACGGTGGAACAGCTTGCCGAGCGCGTGCATTTGAGCCCGCGCCAGTTCAGCCGCGTGTTTACGCTCGAAACCGGGCAATCGCCGGCGAAAGCCATCGAAGGGCTGCGCCTGGAAGCCGCGCGTCTGATGATCGAACAGAGTCGCCATCCGCTCGACGTGATCGCGAAGGAAACCGGCTTTCGCGACCGCCGCCATCTGCGCGAGGCTTTCGTGCGCGGCTTCGGTGTGCCGCCTCAGTCGGTGCGGCGCGACGCGCGCATGGATCTGCGCGCAAGCGACTAGCGCCTCGCGCGCAGGCGCCCTGCACTACAATCGCTGCTCTCGCGCATGCCCCGCATGCCACTACAACGAACCCTGCGTCACCCCTCATGCGTCTTCTCCACACCTCGGACTGGCATCTGGGCCAGCACTTCATGGGCAAAAGTCGTCAGGCCGAGCATCGGCAACTGATCGACTGGCTCGTGGCCCAGGTCGATACGCACGCCGTCGATGCCGTGCTGATCGCGGGCGATATCTTCGATACCGGCACGCCGCCCAGCTACGCGCGCGAGCTGTATAGCGACCTCGTGGTACGGCTGCACGCGGCGGGCGTGACGCTGTTGCTGCTGGGCGGCAATCACGATTCGGTGGCGACCTTGCGCGAGAGCAGCGCGTTGCTGGAGCGGCTTTCCGCGCGCGTGGTGCCGCATGCCGATGCGCCCGAGGCGCAGGTGTGTGTGCTGCCGCTGCGTTCAAATGGCGCGGTAAACGCACGAAAGGCGCCGGGCTGCGTGGTGTGCGCCGTGCCGTTCATCCGGCCGCGCGACGTGATGCAAAGCGAGTATGGGCAGAGCGCGGAACAGAAGCAGCAATCCTTGCAGCTCGCGATTCAGGCCTATTATCAGGCTGTTTTCGCCGCCGCCGACGCGCGGCGCAAAGCCCTGGAAGCGGAACTCGGCCACGCCGTGCCGCTGATCGCGACGGGTCATCTCACCACGGTCGGCGCAAGCGCGAGCGAATCGGTGCGCGAGATTTATGTGGGCGCGCTCGAAGCGTTTCCTACCAGCGCGTTTCCGCCCGCGGATTACATCGCGCTCGGCCATATTCATCGGCCGCAAAAAGTGGGTGGCCTCACGCATATCCGCTATAGCGGCTCGCCCATCGCGCTGAGTTTCGATGAAGCCACGCAGCAAAAGGAAATGCTGCTGGTCGATCTGAACGAAACCGGCCTGCAGGCCGTCACGCCGCTGCCCGTGCCGGTCTTTCAGCCGCTCATTGCGCTCAAGGGCAATCTCAAGACGCTGCCGGCCAGCTTCGCTCAGGCCGCGCAGGACGCCACGCCCGAGTGTCCCGCGTGGCTCGAAGTGACGGTGGCCGAGGACGACTATCTGGCCGATCTGCCCGCGCGCATCCAGACCATGACGGAGGGCCTGCCGCTCGAAGTGTTGCGCATCCGTCGCGAACGCGGCAATGCCGTCGCACACTTGACGGCCGATGCGGGCGTCACGCTCGACGAACTCGATCCAATTGACGTGTTTGCGCGCCGCCTCGCGCACGAAACGCTCGACGACGAGGTACGCGACGCGCTCACCACGCGCTACAAGGCCGTGGTCGCGGCCACCGTGGAGGGCGACGCATGAAGATCCGCAGCCTGCGCCTGAAGAACCTCAACTCGCTCAAGGGCGAGTGGGAAATCGACTTCACGAAAGCGCCTTTCGCCGATAACGGCCTGTTCGCCATCACCGGCCCGACCGGTGCGGGCAAATCGACGCTGCTCGACGCGATCTGCCTCGCGCTCTATCACGAGACCCCGCGTCTGAAGACGCTGTCCGCATCCGCGAACGACATCATGACGCGCCACACGTCGGACTGCCTCGCGGAGGTGGTGTTCGAAGTGAAGGGCGAGGTCTATCGCGCGTTCTGGAGCCAGCGCCGCGCGCGCGACAAGGTCGATGGCGCCTTGCAGCAGCCCAAGGTCGAACTCGCGAGCGGCGACGGCACGATCCTCACCACGCATATCAGCGAAAAGCTGCGGCGCGTGACCGAGATCACGCGGCTGGATTTTCCGCGCTTCACGCGCTCGATGCTGCTCGCGCAAGGCGGCTTCGCGGCCTTCCTCAACGCCACGGCGAACGACCGCGCGGAACTGCTCGAAGAACTCACCGGCACCGAAATCTACGGGGAAATCTCGCGCCGCGTGTTCGAGCGCGCGGGCGAAGCGCGCGATGCGCTCAAACAGTTGCGCGCGAAAGCCGAGGGGATGGAACTGCTCGACGCCGATCAGCGCACAGCGATCGAGCAGGAGATCGGCACGCTGACGGAGCAATTGAATGCATCAACGGCGCAGGCCAAAACGTTGCACGCGCAACGGCAATGGCGGCGCGATCTCGCCCAGGCCGAGGCGGATGTGCAAACAGCGCTTACGCGCGAGGCGACGGCGGCAACGGCGCTCGCCGCTGCCGCGCCCGAGCTAGAAAAGTTCGCCGCGAGCGAGCCCGCCGAGGCGCTGCGTCCGGCGTATCAGGCCGTGCAGCAAGGCGACGCCGCTTGCCGTCAATCGGATGCCGATCTCGCCGGGATGCGCCGCGAGCGCGCGGAACGTCTCACCGCACAGCAACGGCAATATGGCGCGACGGCCACGCTCGCGGGCCGCATCGTGCGTGACGGCGACGCGCAACTTGCGAAGCTCGAAGCGGACCAGCGGCGCCACGACGGCTGGTGCGCCGCAAACGGCCACCTCGCGCAACTGGGCGAGCGGGTTGGCGCATGGCGTCAGCAATTCGAGCAGCGCAAACGCGGGGCTGCGGATCTCGCCACGCGCGCGAAGCAGCTTGCCGATGTCGAGCAACAACAGCATGAGCAGCGCGCGCAGCGTGAGCAACATGCCGCGACGCTCGTCGCCGCCGAGGGCGCGAAGAAGGAATCGGACGCGAGCCTGCTAGCGCTGCAAACTGCGCAGCAAACGCGGCTCGCGGGGCAGACGCTCGCGCAATTGCGTGATGCCTGGCAAGCGGGTCAAACCCACTTCGCGCGCTGGCAGCAACTGGAGACCGTGGCCGAGCGCCGGCGCGCGCTCGCTGGCGAGGAACAGACGCTCGCCGCCGCGTTGACGCGTACGCAAAGCGACATCGACGCGAAGGCTGCCGAAGCGCAGGTACACCAGCAGTCGCACGCGCAATTATTGGCTCGCGTAGACGATAAGCAGAAGCTGCTCGAACAGGAGCAGGTGATTCGCAGCCTTGCGCAGCACCGCGAGCAATTGCGCTCCGGCGAGGCGTGCCCGTTGTGCGGCTCGCACAAGCATCCGGCAATCGACGCATATCGCGCGCTCGATGAGTCGGCCACGCAGACCGCGCTGCAAACCGCGCGCGCCGAGTTGCAGGCTTGCGCGCAGCGATTGAGCGGTGCGCAACAGGCTTTGTCGGCGCTGCGCGCCACCTTGGCACAGCACCATACGCAGCACGAAAAGCTGGCTGCGCGCAGCAGTCAGCATCGCGAGGAATGGGATACGCTGGTCAAGGCGCTGGCTACGACAAAGGCTCTGGACGACGATGCCTGGCAACACCCCGAAGCGCTCGCCACCGCGCGCGAGTCTGCGGACCACGCCGCGCAGCAGATCAAACAGCACGTCGATGCCGCCGAACAGGCCGAGGCCGAACTTGGCCGCGCACGCGAAGCCAACGCGCGTTGCGCCGACGCGCTTCAAGCCGCGCGCGCCCGCGCCGAATTGCTCGAACACACGCTCAAGAGTCTTCAGGCGCGCAGCGAAGACATCGCGCGCGAACGTGGCGCGCTGCAAACCGCTCACGATGACGAGAGCGCGAGCCTGCTCGACGCGCTGCGCGCGAGCGGCTACGCGCTCGACGCGCTGCCCGAGGACGCCGCCGCATGGCTGCAAGCGCGCGACGCCGAATGGCGCCAATGGCAGGAAACGCAACAGCGCCTGCACGCGCTCGCACAAGCGCTGGTCCGCCAGCGGAGCCAATGCGAAGCCGCACGTACGCAGTGGCAATCGTGGCGCGAGCGTTGCGCCAGCATCGGCGTGGAAACGGCGCACGCCACGGCCACTCGCGACAATCGTACGGCATCCTTATTTGATGACGAGGAAGAAGACGACGGCGACGCCTCGCCAGAAGCCTTCGAAGCCAGCGCCACACACGCCGATACCCTCACGCGCGAACTCGTCGCGCTCGACGGTCAGGTGACGCATCTCGAACGAACGCTCGCGCAGCAGCGCACGGCCTTCGACGAAGCGAGCAAGGCCTGGCAAGCCGCGCTCGCGCAAAGTCCGTTCGCCGATGCGGAGCGCTTTCTCGCCGCGTTGTTGCCCGCGGAAGAACGCAAGCGCTTGCAAGCCCTCAAGCAACAACGCGAGCAGGACAAGCAGACCGCCACCGCGCTGCTGCAAGGCGCGCGCGACAAGCTCGCGCGCCTTCAGGCCGTGGAATCGCCGGTGCAAACCGACGCCACGCTCGAAGCGCTCGACGCCCAGCTCGTTGCACTGGACAAGGAAAGCGCCACGCTCAATGAGCGCCTGGGCCATCAGCGCGGCGTCCTGACGCGCGACGCGCAGCAACGCGGAAGCCAGCGCGCCCTGTTCGAACAGATCGAGGCGCAAACCCACGACGCCGATCTCTGGCAACGGCTCGATTCGCTGATCGGCTCGGCCAGGGGCGACAAGTTCCGCCGCTTCGCGCAGGGGCTCACGCTCGATCATCTGCTGGCGCTCGCGAACCGGCATCTGGATCGCCTGCACGCGCGCTATCTGCTGCGCCGCAAATCGACGGGTGAACTGGAACTGGAGATCGTCGACGGCTGGCAGGCGGACGCCACGCGCGATACGCGCACGCTCTCGGGCGGCGAGAGCTTCCTCGTGAGTCTCGCGCTGGCGCTCGCGCTATCGGATCTCGTGAGTCACAAGACCTCGATCGATTCGCTGTTTCTCGACGAGGGCTTCGGCACGCTCGACGGCGATACGCTCGAAATCGCGCTGGACGCGCTCGATACGCTCAACGCGAGCGGCAAGATGATCGGCGTGATCAGTCACGTCGAGGGTTTGAAGGAGCGCATCGCCACGCAGATCCGCGTGGAGAAAGGCGGCGGAATCGGGCATTCGCGGCTGGTGTTCTAAGCAGCCGCACGCGGGTTTCAGGGCTTCTTTTCGAGGCCCGCGAGATGAGCGAGCATCGCGTCGCCGATCATTTCCCCACCGATGCCGCCGCGCGCGACGAGCGCTTCGCCCGCGCCGCGAATATCGCGCGCCTCCTTGTTCTGGCCAAGCTTGCGCTTGCCCACGAGGCGCGTGATCTCGATCTCCAGCCCGACGATGGCCTTGAGCATGGTGTCGAGATAATCGGTGGGGGCGTCGCCCATTTTCCAGGGCTTCGGCTCGCCCGCTTCGTGGGTGCGCGTGAGGCGCGCGACCACGCCGCGCACGAACTTCTCATCGTCGCGGATACGGATTCTGCCGTGCGCGTGCACCACGACATAGTTCCACGTAGGCACCTGGCGATGCGTTTCGTGCTTCGACGGATACCACGTGGGCGAGATATAGGCGTCGCCCGCGCGGAAAATAGCGAGCACTTCGTCGCCGTCCTTCACGTCCTGCCACAGCGGATTGGCGCGTGCAACGTGCGCGTGCAGCGTGCCGAATGTACCAGGCGCGCCCTCATTGGGAAGGAGTTCGAAGGGAATGTGATTGGCGTCCAGGCCGCTCGCGCCATGCGTGACCAGCGTGCCGAACGGATGCTGCGCGATCAGTTCGTGCAGGACTTCGGGACGGGATTCGTCGAAATGGGCGGGGACGTACATGGCGGCTCCACGTTGCGAAGTGGCGCGCGGCGGCCGGGCCGGGCGCGGGTGGGGAAGCCGCTATTGTCGCGCTAAAGCGCGCGGGCTTGTAGAGCCAGCGATTCCCGCAAACGGGGAACCAGCCCTGCCATGCTCCTGACTTCAGCCGCGCACGCCCTCGCCCGCCAGCTCGATCTCGACGCGTTGCAGCTCGCGAAACGGTTCGAGCGCCGCCTCACTCGCGCTTGCCGAGGTAATCAGACGCCAGTCGCGTTCGAGCGGCGTCCAGTGCTGCTGGCGCGCGCGGCCGAGCTTGTCCGAGTCCGCCAGCACGATCACCTGCGCCGCGCGGCGGATCACGCAGTCCTTCAGCGAAGCCTGCTGCGCGCTCGCCTCGCACAGGCCGAAACCGGCCACCACGCCATCGGCGCCCAGAAACGCGGTATCGACGCTCACGCGCGAAAGCAGCAGTTCCGCGAGCGGCCCGAGCGTGCTCATGCTCGAACTGCGCAGATCGCCGCCGATCAGCGTGACGTCAATGCCCGGCGCGTTCGCGAGCGTCATCACGGCCAGCAGGTTGTTGGTGATCACATGGAGATCGCTGCGCGTGAGCAGATGGCGCGCGAGCGCCGCGCAGGTGGTGCCGCCGTCGAGCATGACGGTGTCGCCGTCGCGCACGTGCGCCGCCGCGGCAAGCGCGATCAGCTCTTTCTGTTCGCGCTGCGCGGCCTTGCGCTCTTCGAGCGAGGCCTCCGGCTCGTGCACGCCGACCAGTGCCGTCGCGCCGCCATAGGTGCGCACGAGGCGGCGCTGCTTGTGCAGCACCGAAAGGTCGCGGCGAATCGTGGCTTCCGACACGCCCAGCGCCTCCGTCAACTGTTCGACGTTGGCCTCGCGCGTTTGCACGAGTTCGAGGATGGCGCGGTGACGGTCGGACGCTTTCATTGCATAAGTCGGGGCTGAACGGACCCGGCGATCTTACACGATGGTGCGATCGATCCGGGCTGTGCCCCTTCCGGCACGTTGCACCTCAACGGCGCGTGGCCAACTCCGCGCCCTGGCGCAGCGCTTCGAGCAGACTGCCTGCATCGACCACGCCCTTACCCGCGATATCGAACGCCGTGCCGTGGTCGACCGAGGTGCGGATCACTTCGAGACCCACCGTCACGTTCACGCCGGCTTCGAGGCCCAGCACCTTCACGGGACCGTGCCCCTGGTCGTGATACATCGCCACCACGAGGTCGAAGTCGCCACGGCCGGCGCGGAAGAACAGCGTATCGGCGGGCAGCGGGCCGGTCACGTCGAGGCCGCGTTCCTGCAACAGCTTCACCGCCGGAATGATCTTCTCTTCCTCTTCGCCATAGCCGAACAGACCGTTTTCGCCCGCGTGCGGATTGATCCCGCACACGCCAATGCGCGGCTTCGCAATGCCCGCCTTCACGAGCGTGGCGTTGCCGCGCTCGATCGTGCGCTGCACGAGGCCCGGCTCGATCTTGCGGATCGCGTCGATGATGCCGATGTGCGTCGTCACGTGGATCACGCGCAGTTGCGGCGCGACCAGCATCATCGACACTTCCTCGACGCCCGTGAGGTGCGCGAGCATTTCCGTGTGGCCCGGATACTTGTGGCCGCCCGCGTGCAGCGCTTCCTTGTTGAGCGGCGCGGTGCAGATCGCGTCGATCTGCTTGCTCTGCGCGAGTTCGACCGCGCGCGCGATGTACTGGTAGGCGGCGTCGCCCGCGAGCGCCGAGAGTTCGCCAAAAGGCAGATCGTCGGGGATCAGGTTCAGGTCGATTATGTCGATCGTGCCCGGCTCGTAGCGCGCCTCGGACGGGTCGTTGACGCGACGCACCGCAAGCTTCAGCCCGCAGATGTCGATGGCGCGTTCGAGCCGGCGCGCGTCGCCGATCACGACCGGACGGCACTGCGCGTAGACCTGCGCGTGCGTGAGACTCTTCGCGATCACCTCGGGGCCGACGCCGGCGGCGTCGCCCATCGTGATGCCGATGACGGGGATATAGGTGCTCATAAATTCCTCAAGGGTGCTGAATGGGCGTCGGCGCGCGGCTCAATGCGAGGCGTCGCGCGCCGTTCGCGCGTGTGTCTGTTCAGTGTGTCGTGCTTTGTGTGGGCGTTTCGCGCCGCATGTCGCCTACGCGCATGTCGCCTACGCGCATGTCGCCTACGCGCATGTCGCCTACGCGCATGTCGCCTACGCGCATGTCGCCTACGCGCATGTCGCCAAGATGGCGCCACGCGGCGTACAACGCGTCATCGGTGCCGAACGCGCCCGCCTTGGTGACGACGGCGGGGCGATGCGAGCGGCCTTCGGTCTGCATCAGCGGTCGCGCCACCGCCACGCCCGCCTCGATCTCGGCGATCAGGCGCAGACTGCCGATGCCCGCAGCGTCGAGCATCGCACGCGCGGTTTCGCCACCCGTGGCGATCAGGCCGCCGAGCGTCGCGAAATGCGGCACGACCAGCGCAGCCAGCATTGCCGAGAGATGCGCGCCTTCGGCAGGATCGAACGCTTCGTCGCGACCGATGCGCAGGAGCAGGTCTGCGCGCGTGTCCGATCCGGCCGCGCCCAGCGTCGCACCAATGCGCGCCGACCAGTGCGGCCAGTCCGCGTGCGCCTCGCCCGCGCGCAACACTTCGGGCGGCACCACGAGTTCGACGAGACCCACGCGTTCGCGCAGCACGGCACATTGGCGCTCGCCCACGGCCGACAGGCTGCCGACCAGCACGAGAACCGGGCCGCTGACGCCGTGGTCCTCTGTTTCGGTATCGCGTGTGTCGTCCGCACGCGGCAGATCGAGCGTCGCAAGCTCGCGCGCGAGTCCACCCGAGCCAACCCAGAAGAACGCGCTCTCAAGCGCGAGCGTCGCGTGAGCCAGCGCGCGCAGATCGTCCGCGCTCTGTGCATCGACGATCAGCGCCTGCGCGCCGTCCGCGCCTTCGGCCGCAATCAGCGCCGCGCGGCGCGCAAGCGCACGCGGTTCGTGATGCAGCAGCGCCGCGTTGAAGCGCTCGCTCTTGAGGCCCGCCGCCGCCAGCATCGCGGCCATGTCGGCGCTGCGGCCCGCGTGTTCGAGCTGCCAGGTTTCGGTCTGTTCGAGCGGCACGCCATGCACGAGCAGCGCGCCGCCGCGCACCGTGCGGCCCGTAGCCGGAAACGCGGGCGCGACGATCGCGAGGCCCGCATGCGCCTGCAGGGCGGCGACCTCGGCGGCCCAGTTGCCGCGCAGCGTCGAGTCGATCTTCTTGTAGAGGCGACGTTCGCGCCCCAGCGCGGCGAACGCCTGCGCAGTGCGCCCGGCGGCGTCGGCGGGCGTGAGGCGGCGCGTGTCGGTGTCGGCGGCGATCACATCGGCGGCGTGCGCCGCGTCGGACGGATCGAGCGTCACCACCGTGCGATGGCCCGCGTTGGCGAAGCCGATCGCGCAATCGGCGGCGCCCGAAAGATCGTCGGCGATGATCAACAGCTTCATGGTGCGAGCCTCTTGCCTTCGCAGGATTCACCGGGATTCGGGTTGCGCGCGGCGTCGCGCGCGTGGGCCCGCTTCGCCACCCAGGCCGTAAGCACCGGCGAGACGATCGCCGTCACCACCACGCAGGCCGCGACCAGCAGCGTCGCGCTCTGCGCCGCCGCGTTGTACACCGGATTGGCCGCCGCGACCAGCGCGGGCACGGCGGCGGCATTGCCGGCCGTGTTGGCGGCCGCGACACCGGCCACGCCCGTGCCGCCCGTCACGCGATCGGCGAAATACAGGGGAATGCCCGTCACGATCACGACGGCAATGCCAAGGCCGATACCCAGCACGCCGGCCTGCCAGACCTTGTGCAGATCGAGACCTGCGCCCAGCGCGAGCGCGAAGAACGGGATCATCACCGGCACGGCGCGCGCGAGGAAGGCGCGCATTTCGCGGTCCAGATTGCCCAGCAGCATGCCCGCGCACAGCGGCAGGATGCTGCCCACCAGCGTCTGCCACGGGAACGCGGAGAGCCCCGCCACGCCCAGCGTGACCATCGTGAGGAACGGCCCCGACTCCAGCGACATGATGGTATAGGCGCCCACGTCTTCCGAGCGGCCGTACTGCCCCATCAGCGCCATATAAAGACCGCCGTTGGTGTCGTTCATCGCGGCGACCACGGCCAGCGTGGACAGGCCCGCGAACAGACCCGAGGCGATCGGCTGCTCACCGAGCGTATGTCCCATCAGAATGCCGACCAGGATGGCCGCGCAAACCTTGGTCGCGAACAGCGCCCCGCCCTTCTTGAGCAGATACGGCGTGGCCTTCACGTCGATGCTCGCACCCATGCAGACATAGAACACGGCGAGGATCGGCAGCGCGCCGGTGAAAAGCGCATTCGTGAAGGAGCCGAAGAACTTCGGCAAGCCGGGCACGAAGGTCGCAACGAGCGAGCCGACGAGCAGCGGCACGATCATCATGCCGCCGGGAACGCGCTCGATCGAACGCTTGATGGGAATCTGGGCCATGCGAGTCTCCTCAATGATGATCCGATCGGCGCACGCCTTGGTCCGGCGGGGTCGCTCTGGGATTTGATCGGTTTGCTCACTGTTTTGATTGAAACGATCATGGCGGAGTGTAAACGCACGCACGGATTTGCGCAATTCGATCATTTGAATGATCGAAACGATCAAAATAGGGACGGGTGATGGCGGGGGAGATCGCGGCGGCGCGGATTGCCGGCGTGGACAGCGCGGGAGCGAACGGCTTCGGCGGGAACCCGGCGGCCGACACGCGATGTATCGGCAACTACGGCACACCCAGGATATCGAGCGGGCACGTGTCGTCGGTGGTCAGGACGAGGGGGGCGGAGCGTTGCGTGTTGGGTCGGGCCGCTCGACGACGGCCTGCGCATGGGCGCGCCCGACCGTCGTCAGATCGACGCATGGAAGGCGTTCTTCGTCACGCCTCATCCTCAGGACTACTGGTGGAATCGTGGGCGCCCGTTCCCCACTTTCCGCTTCGCCGGGCGGTGGCAACGCGCGCGAGCGCTACAACATAAAGACATTGCCTGCCGTCGTAGCGGCAGACACCTGAGCGGCGCCCGCCTCCAGCAACTCAAACAGTCTCGTAACACGGCTGCGCTGGCTCGCGACGAGGTCGTACGTCGCTTCGAGCATGCGCAGGCGTTTTTTCCAGTATTCGCCGTCGATGCCGCGCGGCATGTGCGCGGCCTGTGCGCGGCTCGTGTATTGCACCATGCGCTCGACGTGGTCGAGTTCGGCGTCGGCCAGGATGGCGGGCAGCAGACTACCGCTCCTGGGCAGGCTGGACTTCGGTATGGCACTCATTTTTCTCTCGCTTTTTATTTTGCCGCTGTTCGTACATCCACATACGTCCGGATTAACCGGCAAGGCGTCTGCGCGGGCCTTCTATCCCCGGGGCCCAGTTCGCGACGCAAGATTTCGGCATAGCTTGCAATGTTTGCTATCGCCGATGGCTTCTCCCTTTCGTCGTATGACAATACCCAGGTTCGATTGCCTCGCTTGACCATGCGTCTCAGTTTGCGATTTCGCGCAATCCGCGCTCAATCCGTGCTCAATATGTGGGAGCAAATCGCCAACCGAGGTGGTTTGTCGTACTACGAATGCGCCGTCTGCTATCGCGACAGCGCGTCGGCGGCGGCGATCGCCCCGGTTCGATCGCGCCCGCTCCACACGCACGCCCGATGCGCAATCGTCACGCGATTGCGGAAAGTCCTTGCGCCCGCAACGAGTCCTCGCTCTCCTCGCCGCGCTATTTCCGATTCCGCAATGGATTCATTCGTTACACGGAACAACGCTTGAGTGATCACGCGCGGCCTGAGCGCATGCCCCGACAATACGGGCGTTACGGGCGTTTTCCCGTTTCGAATCAACAGCGCTCGCGCGCCAAAATTCGAACTGCAGGGTTTTTATCGGGTTTTTTTCGGGTTGCCTGAGCAGGATCGCGCTTCTAGAATCGGTACGGATTAATACGGCGCGGCCAGAGCTATCGGGCAAGCGCCCATAAAGACAGTCAGAGCAGCATCAGGAGGACGACGCATGACGACCGCGCAGCAAGCGCAATATCGAGCGGGCGCATGACGCCAATCAGGGAGAGACACACCACCATGAACGACATGCTAACGACATCGGCGCAAACCGTGCTCGCCGATCTCTGCACGCCGCAATTCGTGCGCGGCGTGGAGTTGACGCAGGACCGCCGCGCGGGCCGCGAACTCTGGCGACAACTCGAAGCGCTCGGCCTGCTCGATGCGCTCGTGCCCGAAACCCAGGGCGGCGCCGATCTGCCGCTCGCGCAGGCCGCGGGCGTGCTGTTCGCGTTCGGCCAGCACGCGTTGCCGCTGCCCGCCGCCCACACGATGATTGCGCGCCATTTGCTCGCCGCGGCCAACGTGGCGGCGCCGCGCGGGCCCATCGCGCTCGCGATCGCCGATGCCTCGCAGCGCGCGGCCTTCGTGCCCTACGGTCAGGTGGCCGACGCGGTAGTCGTGGAAACGTCGGCCGGCACCTGGCTGGTTTCGCTCGCCGCCGCCTGCGTGGAAAAGCACGGCGATGGGCTCGACGCCACGGTGCGCTTCGATACCCGTACGGCGCAGGCGCTGCCCGCGCGCGGCATCGCCGAACTCGGCGCGATCGTGACCGCCGCCACCATGGCGGGCGCGATGCAGCGCGTGCTCGACATCAGCACGGCCTATGTGAATGACCGCGCACCGGCAAGCCGTTCGTGCAGCACCTTTCTCGCGCTGGAGCGCCAGCTGAGCGTGATGGCCGGACACGTCGCGGCCACGCGCGTGGCCGCGGAGCAGGGCTGCGCCGCGCATCGCAGCGACGAGCAGCGCATCGCGAGCGCGATCGCCAAGGCGCGCGCGAGCCGCGCCGCGCCGCTGGTCGCCAATGGCGCACACGGGCTGATGGGCAGCGTCGGCGTTGCCGCAAAAGTCGATCTTCAGCTCTTTACGCGCCGTCTGCACGCGCAACGATTGCAGTATGGGTCGGAGGCGTTCTGGGACGAGGTCGTCGGCACGCATGCGCGCGACCATCGCTCTGTGATGGACGAAGGCGTGGTTGGGATTTTTGATGCGCTCGACGAAGCAGCCACCTTGCGGCATTGACGTCGCTGCGGTTTGCCCAGACAAAAACGCGCCGCTTTTTAGCGGCGCGTTTTGTTTTTCGGGTTGCCGCGCTGAATCTGGAGCGTTGATCAGAACGCGAAATCCGCCGTGCGCGCAAGCGATACGAAGGGGCCGTTCAGCGTGCGGTTGTGATGCGCGATGATGTCGCGCGCGTCCAGTGCGGGCGTATTCGCGGTGCTGTGCGCGTCCTCGATCAGCACGGCGCGCAGGCCCAGATCGAGCGCCGCGCGGCAGGTCGCATCGACGCAATATTCGGTCTTCATGCCCGCGATCACGAGTTCGGCCACGCCTGCTTCCGCAAGCCACTGCGCCAGCCCCGTGCCGACGAAGCAATTGGGCCGCGTTTTCACGAATACGTGGTCGCGTGCAGGGTCCACAGCGAGTGCAGGCAACAGTTGCGTGAGCGCGCTGTCCGGCGCGAGCGGCGAACCAGCGGGCCCGGTGTGGCGAACCGCGTAGATCGGCGCGCCAGCCGCGCGTGCTCTCGCGATCAGCGTGTTGATGTTCGCGAGCACGCGCTCGCCTTCGAAGGGTGGCGGATGGCTGCTGAACATGCCGACCTGCATGTCGATGATCAACAGGGCGCGCGGGTTCGATGCGCTGGCTTGCATGGCGTTTCTCCTTGTCGAGCCGATAAGGACGGGAGAAACGACAAGGCCCCGTCCGTTACCGGCGGGGCCTTGGGGCGGATACGTTTGAACCTTTCGCGCACCGACCTCACGACCCGCCTGAAGCGGTCGTGGTCGTCGTCGTGGTGGCGCGCGCAATGCGATCGAGGTTCATGCGGACCATCATGCCGTACGCACTTGCGATGCGTCAACCCGCTATTTCAGCCGCTAGCGCGGCTGCATACGGATCGCGCCGTCGAGCCGGATCGTTTCGCCGTTGAGCATCGGATTGTCGAGAATGTGTAGCGCGAGCGAGGCGAATTCGTCGGCCTGACCGAGACGCGGCGGAAACGGCACAGTCTTGCCGAGCGACGCGCGAATCTCGTCCGGCAGGCGCGCCAGCATCGGCGTATCGAACAAGCCGGGCGCGATCGTGCACACGCGGATGCCCTTGCTCGCGAGGTCTCGCGCGGCCACCAGCGTCATGCCCACCACGCCCGCCTTCGACGACGCATAAGGCACCTGGCCGATTTGCCCTTCGTACGCGGCCACCGATGCAGTGAGCACACACGCTCCGCGCTCGCCTGCCGCGTTGGGTTCGTTGCGCGCCATCGCCGCCGCCGCGAGACGCAGCGCGTTGAAGGTGCCGACCAGGTTCACGCGCACGATGTTTTCATAGGCGTCGAGCGAGCCCGGCGAGCCATCCTTCTCGATCAGGCGCACTGCACCGCCACGACCCGCGCAATGCACGAGCCCGCGCAGCGCACCGCGTTGCGTGGCCGCTGCGAATACGGACTGCATGTCCGCTTCGCTCGTGACGTCGGCGGGCACGAACGAGGCCGCCGGGCCCAGTTCGTCGGCGACGGCCGCGCCGCGTGAGCTCGCGAGATCGGCGAGCACGACTTGCGCGCCCTTCTCCAGCAACTGTTTCGCGCTCGCCAGGCCGAGACCCGATGCGCCGCCCGTGACAACCGCTACCGCTCCTTTCCATTCCATGCGTGTTCTCCTTGTCGCTGTCTTTGTCTGTTCGCTATTTAAAGGCGTTCGATGAGCGTGGCGTTGGCCATGCCGCCCGCCTCGCACATCGTCTGCAATCCGAATCGTCCGCCGCTGCGCTCGAGCGCGTTGAGCATCGTCGTCATGAGTCGCGCGCCCGAGGCGCCCAGCGGATGCCCGAGTGCAATCGCGCCGCCGGCAGGATTCAGGCGCGCCGCATCGGCGCCCAGCGCCTTTTGCCAGGCGAGCGGCACCGATGCGAACGCCTCATTCACTTCGAAATGCGAAATATCGCCGATCGTCAGGCCCGCCTTCTTCAGCAGGCGCTCGGTTGCGGGGATCGGCGCGGTGAGCATCATCAGCGGATCGTCGCCGCAGACGTCGAACGAAACGATGCGTGCGCGCGGCTTCAGGCCCAGTTGCGCGGCCTTCCTCTCGCTCATCACCAGCAGCGCCGCCGCGCCGTCCGAGATCTGCGAGGCGTTGCCCGCCGTCACGTTGAAGCGGATGCCAGGAAAGCGCTCAGCGAGCGCGGCGTCTTCGAACGAGGGCGCGAGGCCCGCGAGGCGTTCGGCCGTGGTGCCCGCGCGTATCGTTTCGTCGACGTCGATGCGACGCGTGCCGTCAGCGCCCGGCGCCTCGATCGGCACGATCTCGCGCGCGAAGTGCCCGGCGCTGCGCGCGGCATCGGCGCGGCGATGCGATTCGGCCGCATACGCGTCCAGCACTTCGCGCGTGAGGTCCCACTTCTGGGCGACCAGGTCCGCGCTCACGCCCTGCCCGACCAGTCCCTGCGGATAGCGCGCCTGAAAGCGCGCGCCGTACTGGTCGCGACCGATGCGCGACGAACCCATCGGCACGCGGCTCATCGACTCCACGCCGCCCGCGATCACGATTTCGTTTGCGCCCGCCATGATGGCCTGCGCCGCGAAATGGACGGCCTGTTGGCTCGACCCGCATTTGCGCTCGACCGTGGTGGACGGCACGTGCTGCGGATAGCCCGCCGCGAGCCAGGCCACACGCCCCGGCGTGGTGGCCTGCTCGCCCACCTGGCTCACGCAGCCGATGACGATGTCGTCGACGCTGCCCGGATCGAGGTCGTTGCGCTCGACGAGTTGCTGGAGCACCTGCGAGAGCAGGTCGGCCGGGTGGAGTTCGACGAAAGCGCCGCCGGCCTTGGTCCGGCCCATAGGACTGCGCACTGCGTCGACGATTACCGCGCTCTGGATCATGGTTCGCTCAATGGTTGGAGGTGAAAGATGCTTTGCGCGATGTCAAAGATGCTCGATTTACTGCGTCGCGCATGAAAAATGAAACACCAGGATCAAAATACACCACCACATCTCGAAATTTCAATAGTGGTTAACATTTTTTGATCCACAAAGATCATTTCTATTGATTTTGACCATCGAATCCGCAACACTGGTTTCATTGTTCGAACCCGAGAGACCGAATTCCCACACTCTGAGCGCCGCCAATGGCCCGAAAGGGCGCGGCATAGCGTCGCGTTTTCCGAAAAATGAGCCTGTCGTCTTGAAAAAAATGTTCCAGCCCGCGGGTGAAAGCTAGAATGCCGGGTTTGCCGCGCAGCGCGCCAGTTCGACCCGGCTGCGCCGCCCTCATCCCGACGAAGGAACCCGACATGAAAGACCCGCTCAGCCGCGACCGCGAGATTGCCGCCCGTGCCGACGACGCAGCCGAATCGTCCGGTGACGCGCAGATCGTGAGCGCGCTCGCCCGGGGCATCCGGATCCTGCAATGCTTTTCGATGGGGGCCTCGGAGCTGTCGGCGCGCGAGCTGGTAGAGCGCACCGGGTTGCCCAAGCCCACGGCGCTGCGGCTCATCAATACGCTGGGCGAGTTTGGCCTGTTGCGCTACTCGGAGCGCATTTCGAAGTACGTGCTGGGCACCGAGATGCTGAGTCTCGCCGCACCGGCGCTCGGCCGCATGACGATCCGCCAGATCGCGCGGCCGATGATGCAGGAGCTGGCCGATTACTGTCACGGTCAGGTGTCGCTCGCGGTGGGCTACCGGCTGAACATGGCCTACACGGAAGTGATCCAGGGGTCGGGCAGCGCGGTGTATCGCTCGGAGATCGGCACGCGGCTGTCGCTGTCGCGCACGGCGTCGGGCCGCGCGTATCTGTGGACGGTGCCAGCCGCGGCGCGCGAGCAGTATCTGCAGGAGACGCTGGCGCGCGATCCGGCCAAGGGCGAGTTGCTCGCCCAGCGCCTCGCGCAGGCGCAGCAGGAGTTGCGTGAAATGGGCTGCACGGTGTCGCACGGCGACATGCAGCGCGAGATTCATTCGGTGGCGATTCCGCTGGCGTCGCCCATCGACGACGAGTACTGGGTTTTCAGCTGTTCCATTGCAGTATTCAATCTCAGCGGCAACCAGTTGACCGATGACATCGCCCCACGGCTGATGTCGCTGGTCAGGCGCGTGGAGGCAGCGCTCGGCAGCATGACTGGGGCCGCGCACGACATGGAGACAAGACCGTGGAGCGTGTCCGCGAATTAGCAGTCGCTACACCCGGCAAAGAGGCTTTGCGCTTTGCCGACACCAACGAAATCCTCACTTACGCCACACTGAACGAACGCGCCGACCGGGTGGCGCACTGGCTGATCGGCCTTGGCCTGCAACCCGGCGACGGCATCGCGCTGCTGTTCGAGAACCACCCGACGCTTGCCGTCATCGCCGTCGGCGCCGAGCGCGCCGGTCTCTACTACACCCCCATCAGCATCCAGTTGAAAACGCGCGAGGCGGCCCACGTCCTGCGCGATTGCGGCGCGCGCGTGCTGATCGTCTCACACGCACTGCATGAGCTTGCGCAGTCGCTGGTGGCCGAAGGCGCCACGCAAGACGTCGCCTGCTTCATGGCCGAGGCGGGCGATGCCCAGACGCCACCGGGCTTCGCTTCCCTCGATGCCGCGCTCGCTTCTGTGGACATCCGCGAGCCCTTGCCCGAGCGCCCTCAAGGCCGCGATTTCCTCTATTCCTCCGGCACCACGGGCCTACCCAAAGGCATCCTCAAACCGCTCATCCCGTGGGAGGAGCGCACACTCGACGACACCGAAACCGCGTCATGGCGCAAGAGCTTTGGCTTCGACGAGAACGCAATCTATCTGAGCACCGCACCGCTCTATCACGCCGCGCCGCTGCGCTATCTCGTGCGCATGCTGCGCGTGGGCGGCCAGACCATCGTGCTGCGCAAGTTCGACCCCGAAGCCGCGCTCGATGCGATCGCGCGCTATCGCGTGACACATAGCCAGTGGGTGCCGACCATGTTCGTGCGCCTGCTCGCGCTGCCCGAAGCGGTGCGCCGGCGCTACGACGTGAGCAGCCTGAAAGTGGCGATCCATGCCGCCGCGCCCTGCCCGCCGCTCGTCAAACAGCAGATGATCGACTGGCTCGGCCCCGTGATCTACGAGTATTACGCGGGTTCGGAAGGCGTGGGGCTCACCGCCATCGGCGCGCAGGAATGGCTCGCGCATCGCGGCTCGGTGGGACGCGCGAAATTCGGCAAGCTGCATATCGTCGATGATGAGGATCACGAACTGCCAACCGGCGAGATCGGCCGCGTATTTTTCGAGGGCGGTCCGCCGTTCGAATATCACAACGACCCGGCCAAAACGCAGAGCGTGTTCAACTCGCGCGGTTGGGCCACCTACGGCGACATCGGCCATGTGGACGCCGAGGGCTATCTGTTCCTGAGCGATCGCCGCGTGGACCTCATCATCAGCGGCGGGGTGAACGTGTATCCGCAGGAAGTCGAGAACGTGCTCGCCGAGCATCCGGCGGTTGCCGACGTGGCGGTGATCGGCGTGCCGCATGCGGAGTTCGGCGAAGCGGTCAAGGCCATCGTGCAACTGCGCGAGCGCGACGCTGCCAGCCCGCACCTGGTCGAGGCGTTGCAGACGTTCTGTCGCGAGCGGCTGTCGTCGATCAAGGTGCCGCGCTCGATCGCCTTCGAGGACGCGCTGCCACGTCACGACAACGGCAAACTGCTCAGGCGAATATTGAAGGAGCGTTATCGGCAGCCCGAGCGTACCAATTAATTCGTTATCCATATCGAATAGATCAAGACAGGAGACACCCGCATGCGCAGCGTATTCCGCGAAGATCACGAGCTGTTTCGCGAGCAGGTCCGCCGCTTCATCGAGAGCGAGATCGCACCGTTTCATCAGCAATGGGAGAAGGACGGCATCGTGCCGAAGGCGGTCTGGCTGCGCGCAGGCGCGGAAGGCCTGCTGTGCTGCACGATTCCTGAGGAATACGGCGGCGGTGGCGGCGACTTCGGCCACGCCGCCGTCCTGATCGAGGAGCTCGCGCGCGTGAACGCAAGCGGTATCGGCTTTCCGCTGCATTCGGATATCGTCGCGCCCTACATCTACGCCTATGGCACCGAAGAGCAGAAGCGCGAATGGCTGCCCAAACTCGCACGCGGCGAACATATCGGCGCGATCGCGATGACGGAGCCGGGCACCGGCAGCGACCTGAAGTCGGTGCGCACCACAGCGCGGCGCGAGGGCAACGACTACGTCATCAATGGGCAGAAAACCTTCATCACCAACGGCCAGAATGCGAGCCTCGTGATCGTGGTCTGCAAGACCGCGCCGGATCTGGGTTCGAAGGGCGTCTCGCTGATCGTGGTCGAAGACGGCACGCCGGGCTTCGCCAAGGGCCGCAAGCTGGAGAAAATCGGGCTGCGCGCCCAGGACACCTCGGAGCTGTTTTTCGACGAGGTGCGCGTGTCCGTCACGCAGCGCCTGGGCGAGGAAAACGCGGGCTTTTCGTATCTCATGCGGGAGCTTGCGCAAGAGCGGCTCGTGATCGCCGTGCGCGCCGTCGCCTCGATCGAGGGCATGCTCGATCGCACGATCCAGTACACGCGCGATCGCAAGGTGTTCGGCCAGGCCATCTTCGACTTCCAGAATGCGCGCTTCAAGCTCGCGCACGCACGCGCCAAAGCCGAGATGGCGCGCGTCTACGTGGACGACTGCATCGCGCGGCATCTGCGCCGCGAACTCTCGCCTGTCGATGCTGCGATGGCCAAACTCAACGCCACCGAACTACAGAACCAGTTGCTCGACGACTTCCTGCAACTGCATGGCGGCTACGGTTATATGTCGGAGTACGTAATTGGGGGCGCGTGGGTGGATGCGCGCGTGATGCGCATCTACGGCGGCACCGACGAGATCATGAAGGAAATCATCGCGCGCACACTTTGAGCGCGAGGCGCAAGGAGGAGACCATCGAGATGATCGAACCGCTAAAAGGCGTCACCGTTGTCGAATTCGCGGGCCTGGGTCCCGCGCCGTTCTGCGGCATGCTGTTCGCGCAGATGGGCGCGCGCGTGATCCGCATCGGCCGCGCGGGCGAGGCGCTACCCGTTGGGCCGCTCGCACGCGGGCGCGAGCATATTGCGCTCGACCTCAAGCGCGCCGACGACGTGGCGCGCGCGCTCGACCTGATCGCGCAGGCCGACGCGCTGATCGAGGGCTTTCGGCCCGGCGTGATGGAGCGTCTGGGACTCGGTCCAGACGCGTGCCGCGCGCGGCGGCCCGCGCTGGTCTATGGACGCATGACGGGCTGGGGGCAAACGGGTCCGCTCGCGCAGACGGCCGGGCACGACATCAACTACATCGCGATTTCCGGTGCGCTGCACGCAATCGGTCTGGCCGATGGCGAGCCCGTCGTGCCGCTCAACCTCGTGGGCGACTTCGGCGGCGGCGGCATGGTGCTCGCGTTCGGCGTGATCGCGGCGCTGCTGCGCGCCCGCGCGAGCGGCGAAGGCTGCGTGGTGGACGCCGCGATGACCGACGGCGCAGCCATGCTGATGAGCATGATCTATGGCTTTCGCGCAGCGGGGGACTGGCAGGATGTACGCGGGAGCAACCTGCTCGACGGCGGCGCGCCGTTTTATCGCACGTATCGCTGCGCCGATGGCCGATGGATCGCCGTCGGCTGCATCGAGCCGCCGTTTTACGCGGCGTTCATGAAGGGCATCGGCGCGCAGGATCTGCTGGCGTTGCCGCAACGCGAGCGCACGCACTGGCCGCTGATCGCCCAGCGCATCGCACAGGCCGTGGCCACGCGCACACGCGACGCATGGGTCGCGCGCTTCGAGGGCAGCGACGCGTGCGTTTCGCCCGTGCTAGATCTGGCCGAGGCGCCCCGGCATGCGCACAACGCCGCGCGCGGCGCGTTCGTGGAGCAGGACGGCGCGTGGGTGCCAAAGTGTGCGCCGCGCTTCAGTGCTTGATTGAGCGCTCAAGCGCGAGCGCCAATACGGTCAAACCGTCGCCACCGCCGGTTCTGGCTCGGCCGTCAGCTTCAGCTTGCCGCTCGCCACCAGTTGCGCGAGCGGCACGGGGCGGCCCAGCAAAAATCCCTGCACTTCGTCGCAGCCTTCGCCCGCCAGCAGGTCGAGCTGGTCCTGGGTTTCGATGCCCTCGGCCAGCACGGGAATGCCCAGACTCTTGCCGAGTGCGAGCACGGCGCGGATGATCGCCGTCGCCTGGCGGCTCGACTCGGCTTCGCTCACGAAGGACTGGTCGAGCTTGATCTTGTCGAATGGGAACGAGCGCAGCGTATCGAGCGACGAATAGCCGGTGCCGAAGTCGTCGAGCGCGAGGCTCACGCCCAGCGCCTTGATGCGCTGGAGCGTTTCGAGCGAGCGTTCGCGGTCGGCGAAGATGGTCGACTCGGTCAGTTCGAGTTCCAGGCGTGCGGGCGGCAGGCCGGTTTCCGCCAGCACCTCGGCCACGAGCGCGGGCAGGTCCGCGTGCGCGAACTGCACCGGCGAGAGATTCACGGCCACCTTGCTCGGCGGCTGCCAGGTGACGGCGCGCGAGCAGGCTTCGCGCAGCACCCACGCGCCAATCGCCAGAATCAGGCCATTTTCCTCGGCGAGCGGAATGAATACGCCGGGCGAAATGAAGCCCTGGCGCGGATGTTCCCAGCGCAGCAGCGCCTCGTAGCCGCAGATTTCGCCGCTCGCGATCGAGGTCTGCACCTGGTAGTGCACGCTCAGTTGGCCGCGCGCGAGTGCATCGCGCAGGTCGGCCGCGAGCGTGCGACGCGCGCGCGCCGTCTCGTCCATCTTCGGCTCGTAGAAGCACACCGAGCGCGTGAGATCGGCCTTCGCGCGGTACATCGCGAGATCGGCGTTATTGATGAGCACGGTCTGGCTGGTGGCGTCGTCGGGGTAGATCGCCACGCCCATGCTCGCGCCCGACATCACTTCCCAGTCGTCGTAGCGGATCGGACGGAACAGCGCCGCCTCCAGCCGGCCGAGGAAATCGTCGAGTGTTTCACGGCGCGTGAAGCGGCGCAACGCGACGAACTCGTCGCCGCCCACGCGCGCGACGAATTCGTCGTCACGTACGAGGCTCTTGAAGCGCAGCGCCAGGATGCGCAGCACTTCGTCGCCGGCGTGATGGCCGCGCAGGTCGTTGATGTCCTTGAAGCGATTCAGGTCGATGTTGACCAGCGCGAGCTTGCCGCCGTGCGCTGCCGTGCGTGTGATTTCGGCGTCGAGCCGTTCCTTGAAGCCTGCGCGGTTCGGCAGGCCGGTGAGCATGTCGGAGAGCGCCATGTTGCGCAGATGTTCGACCGACTCGGCACGCACGCTATCGTCGAGCAGATAGCTCACGAGACCCGCGCCCGCGATGATAAATGCCATGCCCGCCACCGCCAGCGCGAGCGCCTGAAGCGCGGCGGGATCGGCGGAACGCGCGTCGATCGCAAGCGGTTCGACCTGAAACGCGCTCATGCCGATGAAGTGCAGCGTGGCGATGGCGGCAGCCAGCAGCGCCGCCACCGTGCCCACCTGGGCGCGCGTGCCGGACACGCGAATGAACGAATGGCTTTCGTTGTGCGCGTTGCGAGGGCGCTGCGAGGCGCGCTCGAACGCCAGCGCGCTGAGCGCGACCGAAAGTGCGATCGAGACCACGAGATACGGCCGGTTCCAGCTAACGATGCCGTCGACGCGGTAGGCCATCATGCCGATGTAGTGCATGAGCGTGATGGCCAGCCCGACCAGCGCGCCGCCGATCACGGGCGCGGCGCGCGTGAAGCCGCTGCACGCCACGAAGATGCCAAGGAAGCTGCCGCCCAGCGCGATCAGCAGGGAAACAATGGTCAACACCGGATCGAAGCTCACGGGCACGCCCGGCTCGTAGCCGAGCATGGCGACGAAGTGCGTGCACCAGATCGCCACGGCCGCCGTGGTGGCCCCGAGGAACTGCCAGCCCGCGCATTGCAGTCCGCGCGTGGCGAACGCGCGCCGCACGAGGCGCGCGGTCACCCACGAGCCCACGCCACAGATCAGCACGGCCACGAGAACGAGCCACGGGTTGTGCTTGTAGACGATGCAGCCCAGCACGTTCGTCACGGGAAGGCCTCCTTTGAGCCTGAGTAAATAAGCGATGTTTCTCGCGCAAACCGGCTATTGCGGCCGGCTTGCGCGGCGCGCGCGACGATAACACGGCAAAACACCGCAAGGTGAAGCCGCAGCGGCAGTCGAAGCGGGGAGTCCGGAACGGGCGAGCCATGCGCGGCGCGCACGCGGCCCGTTCGCCAGTCTACGGCAGGTATGCGCCATAACTTTATAAAGCCCCTTTTTTATTCGAGTATTTGCAAACGTCGAGCGGTTTATTTAGACGATTTGCCTGGATTTTTCATCGATAGCGGCGAAAAACGCCATGCGGCAGCGGCCGTTGCCGATTCTTCATTAGAATCGGGCTCCTTAGCGAATGGACTTGAGCGGACTCGAGCGGATTATCTGCGCATTTTCTGCGCATTTTCTGTTTACGCTCGCTGCCCACCTCTTGAGCGACTGACTTCCTGCCAGGGATGTGACTATGCCGCGCGACATCAATGCCTCCCGCTCCCGATTGGCGCCCGTACACTTCGTTCGTCGCGCGCTGTTCGCGCTCGGCGTGGCCGGCTTGCTGGCGGGGCAGATGGCGTGCGCCTCGGCGGCGGATGCAGGCGAAGCTGCGCCCTGGCACGTGGGCCTCGCCTCGCGCTCGTTCCACCCCGCCGCCGAACGCAACTGGCGCGGCGCCGCCAGCGAACAGCTCGTCACGCAGGTCTGGTATCCCGTCGCGCCGGATACGCCATACGCGCCGAATACGCCTGAATCACCCGAATCGCCCAGGCCGCCGCACGACACCGCCTCGTCGGGCGAGCCGGTGTTTCGCCACCTGAGTGTCGCCAGCAACGCCCCGCTGGCCGGCGACGCGGGCGCACGCTATCCGCTCGTGCTGCTTTCGCACGGCACGGGCGGCACCGCCAACGATCAGGAGTGGCTCGCCGGTGCGCTCGCCGCGCACGGCTATATCGTGGCGGCCGTCAATCATCCGGGCAACAACCTGCTCGCGCCGCTCACGCGCGAAGGGTTCCTGCTCTGGTGGGAGCGCGCGACCGATCTGAGCAACGTGCTGGACGCGCTGCTCGCCGATCCGCAGTTCGGGCCGCATATCGACCGCTCGCGCATCGGCGCAGCGGGATTCTCGCTGGGCGGCTATACCGTGCTGGAACTCGCGGGCGCGCGCACCGACGTGCAAGCCTTCGACGCCTTCTGCCACTCCCCGGCCGCCGACGCCATCTGCCATCCGCCCGAAGTGAAGCGTCTGGCCGGCGCCGCCAGCGCCGTCGCCGCGCCGCCCACGCCGGCCATGCGCGACTCGCTCGCGCACTCGGGCGACTCGTTGCGCGACGCGCGCGTGCGCGCCGTATTCGCAATCGCGCCGGCCTTGGGCGAAGCCTTCGACGCCCAGTCCTTCAAGGACGTGACGATTCCGGTCGCCCTTATGGCGGGCACGGCCGATATCACCGTGCCACCCGACACCAATGTGCGGCGCATCGCGGGCTTTCTGCCACAAGCCAGCCTGACGATGGTGCCGGATGCGTCGCACTACACCTTTCTCGCGACCTGCCTGCCGGGCGCGGTCGAGCGGCTCGCGCGCGTCTGCAAGGATGGCCCTGGCGTGGATCGCGACGCCGTCCATGCGCTCGCGGCCAAAGAAGCGCTGACGTTCTTTGGGCGCAACCTGGCGAACTGATTGCGCGAGCCGCCAGCTCAGATGGCCTCGTCGGTCGGTGCGAGCGTCACGCGCGTGGAGAGCCCGTTGAGCGCGATCGCGTGGATCATCGGGCTGACCGTCGTGCAGGCGTCGCTCAGCACGGTCACTTTCTTGTAGTCGTCGGCGCGGCGGGACAGGGCCGTATGCGTCACGCAGTTCTGGGTCATCATCCCGCAGAGAATCAGTTCGTCGGCGCCGAGGCGTTGCAGGGTTTCGTGCAGCGTGGTGCGCTCGAAGGCATCGGCGAAATGCTTGACGACCACCGGCGCGTCGGGCGCGGCGGCCTTGATGCGCGCGTGCGTTTCGACGCCTTCGGTGCCCGCGTTGAAGAAGGGAGAGATGCCTTTGGAGGCATCGGCCACGTGCTGGATATGGACGACCGGGATGCCTTTCGCCTGCGCCTGGGCGATGGCGCGCTCGACCGTGGCGAGCGTGGCGTCGGCGTTCCAGAGTTCGAACGCGCCGCCCGGAAAGTAGTCGTTCTGGAGGTCGATGACGATCAGCGCGGGTTGGCTCATGCGGGTGCTCCTGAGGTGAGTGGATGAAAACCGTGCCGATGGCGGATGGGTCTTTCCCGGCGGATTCGGCGCGGCGCGCACCATTGTTTCCGCGACACGACGCTCGCGCAAGACGCCAGGCCGAAAAGCCCTTCGGCACGCCCGCGCAATCCCCAATAGTACGATCGTTCTATTTTAGTGTAGGCTGACATCCTTACTCGTCACCTTCTTCGCGAGACCGCCTGCCATGTCGCTGATCTTCTCCCGCCGTGACCTGAATTTCCTGCTCTACGAATGGCTCGATGTCGAGCGCCTGACGCGCATCGCGCGCTATGCGGACCACTCGCGCGAGACCTTCGACGCCGCGCTCGACACCTGCGAGAAGATCGCCACCGACCTGTTCGCGCCGCACAACAAGAAGAACGACCAGCAGGAGCCGCACTTCGACGGCGAAACCGTCACGATCATCCCCGAGGTGAAAACGGCGCTGAAGGCGTTCTGCGATGCGGGCCTGATGGCCGCCGGCCAGGACTACGACTACGGCGGCATGCAGTTGCCCGTGGTGGTCGAAAAAGCGGGCTTTGCCTGGTTCAAGGCCGCCAATGTCGGTACGAGTTCCTACCCGTTCCTCACCATCGGCAATGCGAACCTGCTGCTCGCGCATGGCACGGAAAAGCAGATCGAGACCTTCGTGAAGCCCGAGCTCGAAGGCCGCTACTTCGGCACGATGTGTCTTTCCGAGCCGCAGGCCGGTTCGTCGCTCTCGGACGTGGTCACGCGCGCCGACTTCGAAGGCGATTCGCCGCTGGGCGCGCAATACCGCCTGCGCGGCAACAAGATGTGGATCTCGGCCGGCGAGCACGAACTGTCCGAAAACATCGTGCATCTCGTGCTCGCGAAGATTCCCGGCCCCGATGGCAAGCTCATCCCGGGCGTGAAAGGCATCTCGCTTTTCATCGTGCCGAAGTATCTCGTCAACGAAGACGGTTCGCGCGGCGAGCACAACGACGTCGTGCTCGCGGGGCTCAATCACAAGATGGGTTATCGCGGCACCACGAACTGCCTGCTCAACTTCGGCGAAGGCACGAAGTACACGCCGGGCGGACGTGCGGGCGCGATCGGCTATCTGGTGGGCGAGCCGCATAAGGGCCTCGCCTGCATGTTCCACATGATGAACGAGGCGCGCATCGGCGTGGGTCTTGGCGCGACGATGCTCGGCTACACCGGCTATCTGCATGCGCTCGACTACGCGCGCAATCGTCCGCAGGGACGCGGCATGGGCGCGGCGGGCAAGGACCCCGCTTCGCCGCAGGTCAAGCTGGTCGAGCACGCCGACGTGCGCCGCATGCTGCTCGCGCAGAAGAGCTATGTGGAAGGCGCGCTGGCGCTCAATCTGTGGTGCGCGAAGCTGGTGGACGAAGCCCGCGCCATCGACGACGACGCTGTGCGCGCGCCGCTCACGCTGCTGCTCGACCTGCTCACGCCGATCGCCAAGAGCTGGCCCTCGCAGTGGTGTCTGGCCGCCAACGATCTCGCGATTCAGGTGCACGGCGGTTACGGCTACACACGCGAGTACAACGTCGAACAGTTCTATCGCGACAACCGGCTCAATCCGATTCACGAAGGCACGCACGGCATCCAGGGGCTCGACCTCTTGGGCCGCAAGGTGACGATCAAGGATGGCGCGGCGCTCAAGCTGTTCGCGCAGCGCGTGCAGACCACGCTCGATCGCGCGCGTTCGAACGGCGAATCGCAGGACGCGGCGCATGCACGCGCGCTGGAAGCGGCGCTTGCGCGACTGGTCGATGTCACGCGCGCGCTGTGGGCGGCGGGCGACCCGAACGTCACGCTGGCCAACGCTTCGGTGTACCTGGAAGCGTTCGGTCACGTCGTGGTGGCGTGGATCTGGCTCGAACAGGCACTCACTGCGCGCGCGGCGCTCAAGCACGCACAAGGCGACGACGCCGACTTCTATCGCGGCAAGCTCGCGGCGGCTACGTACTTCTTTGCGTGGGAATTGCCGAAGACCGGCGCGCAGTTCGATCTGCTCGCGTCGCTCGACCGCACGACGCTCGATATGCAGGACGCGTGGTTCTGAGGGTGCTGATGGCCCGACCTTGAACAGGTCGGGCGCCTGGACCAGCGGGTGACCGAGTCCTTCGGTCTTGATCGTGAATGTTGTTCTTGGGTCCGCCACATTCTAGCGCCACGTCCGCGCAGGGAACCGACGGCGTGACGCCACTTGCTGGGTACATAAAAAAGCGCCATGCGGGCGCGAAATCATTCGCGCGCCCGCATGGCGCAGCGTTGCGGTGATGTAGCGGCAGCGGCCCTGAAACCGCCGCCGCCACATGCAACAACGAAAGGCTTAGAAGCGGTGACGGATACCCGTGGTCACGACGACCTGGCTGCGGCTGGTCGACGGTGCGTCGGTGCCGTTGACTTGCGCGACGTTCGTGCCGTTCGCATTGTTCGCGCCAAGCTGGAACACGCTCGCGGCATAGATGTCGGTGCGCTTCGACAGCGAGTAGTCAGCCATCAGGCTGAACTGGTTCCAGTGAGCCGAGCGGTTGTTCGAATCGCCGCTTGCCGGCGTGTTGCGCAGAGCCTGCGTGTAGGTGTACGCGCCACCCACGAAGAGCGCCGGCGTCAGATCGTAGCGAGCGTTGACTTCGATGTTGTTGTAACGCAGCGAGATGTCGTCGATACGGTCCTGGAAGCGGCTTTGCGTGGCCACCACGCCCACCAGCGCCGGGCCAAAGGCGTAGTTCGCGCCGACGCCCCAGGTACGCTGGCTCTGCATGCCGCCCAGTGCCGTCAGCACGCCCGAATTCTGGACCGCGCCATTGGGGTTGCTCTGGTTGATGGCGCCCAGATTCTGGCCCTGGACCTGAAGATAGCCCGCGGCAACCTGAAGGCCTGCGTACTTGTACCCTGCGCCCACGCTATACGCGCGGTTGTCCGCAAAGCTGCCGGCCTTGTTCGAAAAGCCATACTGGCCGCCGAACGTGAAGCCCGAGTAGTTCGCGCTCTGATACTTGACCGAGTTGTTGATGCTGAACGTGCTGTTCAGGTTGTCGTTGTCGAACGGGTGCGCGAAGTAAGTGCCGCCCCACGAGCCCGTTGCCGAGATCGGGCCGAGGTAATCAGCGACCAGATCGTATTGGCGGCCGAGCGTCAGCGTGCCGTAGTCGTTGCTCGACAGACCCACGAACGACTGGCGATTGAACAGCGAGCTCGAAACGGTGCTGCCGTTATTGACGTTAAAACCGCTTTCGAGGGTGAAGACCGCTTTCAGGCCGCCGCCGAGATCTTCCGCACCGCGCATGCCCCAACGGCTTTGCTGGACGTTGCCGCTCGTCATGCCAAACGTTGCCTTGCCGTTCGACAGGCCGTTGGGCGTGATATCCGAGGTCTTGCTGGCTTCGTTGCTCACGTAGCTCAAGCCTGCGTCGATGACGCCGTACAGCGTCACGCTGCTCTGGGCGTGTGCGCCAGTAGCCATAGCTGCCGATACTGCGGCAAAAATCAGAGTCTTCTTTTTCATCTTTCGTCCCGTAAAGAGCTTGATGGTTGAACCATGAATGCCTCATTGCGCAAGCGCCCCATTCCGGCATTCCATATCCGAAAATATGGCGGCCGGGTAAGTCCGCTCTTGCGTTGGACGAAATATAAAGATTGGTTACCCCCTCAACTACAAAGAAACATGAATAGATACTTTGATAATCTCAAATGAGTGGCTATTTTCTTATAAAAATCAAATGGATGAATAATTATTAAAATGTGTTATCTCCAATTAAAATGCACTCGATATATTTCCCTTGTTGCGACATCACAACATCGCCATCGCACCGCGAAGCAAGTTCCGCTCGCATATTTAAAGAAATATGATTGAATAAACTACAATTGATACGTCATTTTCCTTAAAATAATAAGGAATATCCCTACAATTATATTCCCCTTCACCCCGACCTTACCCGAGCCGCCATCACCCACCGTATCGTGCTGCCCAAGGCGCAGCATCTTCAACCAGTGGCGTCGTGGCAGCAGACGCACAGTTTGTTGCCTTCGGGATCGCGAAAATAGGCACCGTAATAGTGATCGTGATAGTGCGGCCTGAGGCCAGGCGCACCTTCATCCCGACCGCCATTAGCAAGTGCCAACGCGTGAACCGCGTCCACCGTTTCGCGCGTGGGCGCAAGCCATGCGACCATCTGGCCGTTGCCGCTTTGGGCTGGCTGGCCATCAAACGTGCCCCCCACGATGAAAAGCGGACGCGCCGCGCCGGGCGCCATCCATCCCGCCCAGGGATGGTCGCGCTCGCAGAATTTAAGCGTATGACCGAGCGTCGCCATGATGGGCGCATAGAACGCATAGGCGCGTTCGAAGTCGTTCGTGCCGATATAAACGTGCGAAATCATCGTATGTCCCCTGTCTTCGTTAATTGCGTCTGCGCGATAAACATCACTGACGCCGGCTTCCCGGTGCGCGGATCGAGTGGCTCGCGCAACGCGCGCAGCGTCAGCCCACTCGCGTCGAACAGCGCAATCCAGCTTTCCAGCGTGCGAAAGTACCAGGGCGGCGCGTCATCGAACGCACCGTCGATCCCCACCCACGACCCTGCGCGCCAGCCATCGACATAGGGATGATCGCCACACGCCATGAGCGGATGCAGCGTCTGCACGATGAGCGCGCCGTTCGCTTCGAGCAGCGTGGGCACTGTGCGCAGCAGATCGTCCACGCATCCGGCGCCAAGCAGCGAAAAATTGCAGACGACCACATTGGCGCGCAGTTCGAGCAAACCTCGCGCGATGTCTTCATAGGTCAGCAGTCGGGTATGGATGAGGCCCGCGGCTTGCGCGGCTGCGATCAATTCGGGCACGGCGTCCACACCCGTTACGTCGATACCGTGTCGCATCAGTTCGCAGGCGAGCCAGCCTTCGCCACAGCCGAGATCGATAACCGTGTGCGGCTTGCAGGCAAGTGTTGCGTCGAGCACGGCCGCATCGGTCGCCAGCTTGCGGCTCGCGATCGCGCCGCCGCGCACGGCGTCGATCCACGGTGCAGCGTTGCGCTGCCAGGCATCGAGGATCGCGCGATCGCTCAGGGTATGACTTTGCATGGGCCTCCTCGCATCGGTAGCCGTGTGTGGTCGCGACCCAGCGCCGCGCCGCCAGCCGTTGCGTATTATGCGCGCGACGCGGGAGGCCCCCACGCGTTGCGCCGGTTCGTACCGGTCAAGCGAGTCGCATTGACGCTCACGAGCCGAAGAACGGCACGCAGTAGTCGGGCGGGCCGACGCAATCGCCGGGGCCATTCGGTTGCGGATGCAGGTTCGCGCAGCCGGACATGGCCGCCGTGGCCACGACGCACAGCGCCGCGCGCACGAGATAAGTGACAATGCGTGATTTCATGAGATCGAAACTCGGATGATTGGCCGCGATGCGGATTCCCGCCACGACGCGCGGCCCGGCCGGCGTGACGGCTGCGTTCGATGACGCATCGGCGATGCGTCAGTGATGCGCGTAAAGCGTGCTGTTGAGCGTCTTGAGTTCGCCATCGTGTTGCGCCTGGACGAGCTCGCCGTACACCTGGGCGCGCGTGATCGATGCGCCGCCGTCGGCGTTCCAGGCGGTGCTCGCGGGCGCCGTAGCAGACGCATTCAAGGGCGCCGACACGGCTGCGGATAGCGGCGCCTCTTCGGCGTGCGGATCGCCGGGCATACCACGCGCATGGGCCAGCCCCGACATCGACACCAGTAGAACGGCGACCGCGCCACTCCAACTCTTCCTCATTTCAAGCTCCTTTCCAGCCACCTGGCCGGCGCCGTTGAACAATTCATGCGGCAAGGATAGAGGTGCGAACCTGCGTGAATATCCGCAGGAAAATGAAGAAATGTTTAATCGCCTGCTCTGCGGCAGCACGTGTTTCGATGAACGCCCGTTTTTTCAATTCGCTCAAGTGTCCTTATCATCTTGAATGACTTCACATCGCGTTGGCGGCACGCGCTGCGCCTTCCGGCTGGCTTTTAAAACACGCGGACCACAGCGCAATGCCGTGCACATGCACACTCCATCGCGCAACGAATAGCCGCAAAAAAACAACACCATCGTGCGCCAGGCGCTTGCGGCGCCGTCCAGACGGGAGCTACGCAGCACGGCGTTTTTTGAAACTCAGTCTTTCAGCTTTTCAAATTCGTCCACCAGGTGCGTTACGCATAATCGCCGCTGAACCCGGCTGATGTGCCTCCGTCGCCGGGGTTCGATTTCATGAAGCGCATGCTCTCTCACGCAACTTTTTAATGAACATCCATCAATGAAAAAAACCACTCTCGCTCTCGCGGCCACGCTGGCGTCATTCGCCTCCCTCGCACATGCACAAAGCAGCGTGACGCTCTACGGCGCGCTCGACACCTCGGTCGCGTTCTTCGGCAACCAGGCCGGCAAGAATGGTTCGGGCAATACGTTCCAGATGATGTCCGGCAACGTTTCGCCGAACCTGTGGGGCTTGAAGGGCACGGAAGATCTGGGCAACGGTCTGTCCGCGATCTTCAAGATCGAAAGCGGCTTCAATATCGACAACGGCAAGCAAGGCCAGGGCGGCCGCATCTTCGGCCGTACCGCGATGGTCGGCCTGAATTCCAACACGGCGGGCACGGTTTCGCTGGGTCGCCAGTACGACCCGCTCATCGACCTGCTCCAGCCGATGACCGACGACGTCAACTTCGGCTCCGCCTTCGCGACGCCGGGCGACATCGACAACTACGACAACAGCTATCGCACCAGCAACTCGGTCAAGTACACGAGCCCGAACATGGCAGGCCTGCAAGTGAGCGCGATGTACGCGTTCGGCGGCCAGGCAGGCAGCATCGCCGCGGGTCAGACCTGGGCAGTGGCGGCAGCCTATAACCACGGTCCGTTCGGCTTCGGCGCGGGCTACTTCAAGGCCAACAGCAACAGCGGCACGGCCGCCTCGTTCGACGGCCTGAGCCCGAATAGCGACGTCGACGTGGATTCCTCGGCCATTTCGGGCGGCTTCGTGACGGCTAACTCGCTGCAGATCATCCGCGCGGTGGGCAACTACAACTACGGTCCGTTCCAGGTGGGCCTCGGCTACAGCAACGTCGAGTACGCGAACTACGCGAGCGCAGCCGGCGCGAACAGCGACACGAAGTTCAACACGGGACAGTTCTTCCTGAACTACCAGGTGACGCCGATGGCGCTGCTGGGCTTCGGCTACAACTACACGAAGGGTAGCGGCAACGGCGTGAACGCCAGCTACAACCAGTTCAGCCTGGGCGGCGACTACTTCCTCTCGAAGCGCACCGACATCTACGTGCTCGCCGGTTACCAGAAGGCCTCGGGCCGCACGATCGACGCCGATACGGGCGCGCTCGTGAACGCCACGGCTTCGTTCGGCGACTTCGGCAACGACGCATCCACCAACAAGCAGGCGATGGCGATGGTCGGTATCCGTCACCACTTCTGATCGGACAAAAGCGACCACGATCACCCAGGCGGCGCGCGAGTCTCGCGCGCGGCTCATTCGAGCGCATGACGTCACCCGGCGGCATGCGCTTTTTCATGGTCATTCGCGACCCGTCGCCCGCGCTTGCCGGGTGATCGCGCTGGCGGGACTCGGCAGCGTCATATTCGTGCGCTATAATGCGCGGGTCTTAGGGGAGTAGTCTGCCTTGCGCGCAACGCGCGGGGCGCCGTCGTCAACATAATTGGCAGATTTGCCATGGCGCCGGCAGCCGTTCTTCGGCCTGACGAGACCTATGACGTCATCCCTTACACCCGGGCTGGGCGGGGGGATTGCGTCATTGGTCCTACCGTCCGGCCCGTGGAATGTCACTACAACAATGTCTCCCAATTCCCGCATCCACACCCCGGAGCGTGCGTCATGATCTGGACGTTCGCCCTGCTCATTGCCGCTGCCGGCATCATTTACCTGTCCTGCGAGACCTTCGTCAACGCCGTCGAATGGCTCGGTCAGAAGCTCAACATCACGCAGACAGCCACCGGCACAATCCTCGCGGCCTTCGGCACCGCCTTGCCCGAAAGCGTGGTCACGCTCGTGGCCGTGGCGTTCGGCGGCGATGCCGCGCACAAGGAAATTGGCATTGGCGCGGCCATTGGCGGCCCGCTTGCGCTTAGCACCATCGCCTACGCGGTGGTCGGCGTCGCGCTGCTCGCGACCGCCGCACGCGCAGGCCGTGCGCGCGCCGGCACCGTGGATGCCGACACACGCCGCCTGCGCCGCGACCAGCTCTGGTTCCTCGCGATCTTCGTCGCCAAGATCGGGCTCGGCCTCGTGGTCTTCCACTTCAAGCCGCTGCTCGGCATTGCGTTTCTCGCGGCCTATGCGTTCTACTGCTGGAAGGAATTGAGCGACGACGGCAGCGAAGAGGCAGACGAAGGCGGCGATCTCGAACCGCTCAAGCTGCGTCCGCATGACGCGAATCCGGCCATGGTGTGGATCGTGTTGCAGACGATCGGCGCGCTGGTCGTGATCTTTTTCGCCTCGCATCTGTTCGTGCAGCAGATCAGTGCCGTGGGTCCGTGGCTGGGCTTGAGCCCGCAGTTGACCGCGTTGCTCTTCAGCCCGATTGCCACCGAACTGCCTGAAATCATGAATGCGATTATCTGGGTGCGCCAGGGTAAGGAGCGCCTTGCGCTCGCGAATATCAGCGGCGCGATGATGATCCAGGCGACCATCCCCACTGCGTTCGGCTTGTTCTTCACGTCGTGGCACCTGGGCGCGCCGTCGATCCTCGCCGCCGTGATGACGATGCTCGCGATCCTGTTCCTGCAATGGTCGTTCCGCGCCCCGCAGGTGAAGAGCCGGCAACTCACGCATGTGGGCTGGCTATACGCGGTGTTTGCGGCGATGTTGTTTGTGATTCCGAAGTAAGGTGCGGTTTTAACGAGCACGAGCGCCGCTATCACTGAATAGTGGCGCTCACCCCCACTCCTGCTCCCGCGTACGCGCCCCCGCATAAGCCCAGCAATCGAGCGTCACACGCAAGCCCGGCCGCTCGTGCGCGAGCACGAGGCCAAAGCCGTGCATGCGCATCACCGCCTGCACCAGCGACAATCCAAGGCCCGAACCCGGCGCCTCGCGCGTGCGTTCACTGCGATAAAAGCGCTGAAAAACAGCCATGCGTTCCGCCTCGGCGATACCCGGGCCGTTGTCGCTCACATGCACGCTCGGCCCGTGCGGCCCCATCGTCACACGCAAACCCACACGCCCGCCTTCAGGCGTGAACTTGATGGCGTTGTCGAGCAGATTCGCAAGCGCCTCGAACAGCAGCGCGTAATCGGCGCGCACGAAGGCCACACGCTCAAGTTGCGGCACGAGATCGATCTGCTTTTCAGCCGCGAGCGGCTGATAGAGATCGGCCACTTCGGCGCACAGCACGTCGAGCGCGACATCGCCGAAGCCCGCACGCCGCCGCATCGCTTCGATCTCCGAAATACGTAGCATCGCCGAAAAGCGCCGCAGCACGTCGTTCACGCCGCGTGTGGCCTGATCGACAAGATTGGCGTGCTCGCCGTCGAGGCGCTCCAGCGGCACGCGCGCAAGATGCGAGCGCACGCGCACGAGCGGCGTGCGCAGATCGTGCGCGATGCCATCGCAAGCGCCCTTGACTTCGTGCATGAGGCGCGAGACTTCGTCGAGCATGTGATTGATGATCTGCGAAAGCCAGCTGATTTCATCGCGGCCGCCGTCGGGCAGGCGCGCGTCGAGATCGCCCGCCGCGATCTGCTGCGCCACGCGGCGCACCGCCTTCACGCGGCGCAACTGCGACGTGGACACGAGCACACCCACGCCGAGGCCCCCGAGCATGATCACCGCCGCGCTACCCGCGAGCCCGCCCAGCATCGTCTCGCGCAGACGCGCCATTTCTCCCACGTCGCGCGACACCACGAGCAGGTTGCCGTCCGGCAGGCGCGTAACGCGCGTGCGCAGGTACTGGGGATGCCCGGTGACGGGGCCGATCAGCAGCGGCCGGTCCCAGATGCCCGCGCCGTTCTCGGTGAGGTGATGCGGCATCCGCGCGATATCGCCAGCGAGCCAGCGGCGATCGGGCGTGAAGAGGCCATAGAAGTTCACGGGCCGCTGGATCTGGCTGCGAATATGGGCATCCAGCTGGGCCGGCACCTGCCCGGGTGCGAGCGCCGAGAAATACGCGAACTGCCAGTTGATGTTGTAGTCGGCCTCGCGCGCGGTATAGGACGCCGACTGCCAGTAATTCAGATAGACGAGCGCGGACATGGAAGCCGAGAACACCAGCGCATAGATCATCAGCAGCCGGAATGTCGTGCTGCGCCAGAGACTCATTTTCATCGTATTTCCCCGCATTGCCGCCCAGTATCGCAAACCGCACATGCACGAACATGAAAATTTATTTAACTTCGTGATGACTCGCGTGCACGGCGTAAATGCCGCTAAATAAAGTTTAATTCTTCGGCTATGACCTTGTTGTGGCACATCGTCAAAATGGGCTTTGCGGGTGGGCGATTTTCTCGTCGCGTTTATTTGCTGACCGCCTTTACCTGCTTCATCTCAGCCTTGTTGTGCCCTTCGCAGTTCTTCTAACAGGAAATCACCATGAAACGCCTGGCCTCACTATGCCTCCTTTCGCTGGCCGCCGCGCTGCCCGCCTTGACCTCCGTATCGGCTCATGCCGCGGCGGACCCTGCCGGAAGGCATGGCGTAGCGCCCATTCAAGTGAAAGCGCAGCTTTATCGCGCATGGCTCAACGGCACCACCGCCGCAGACGAAAAGAGTTCATATCCCTTCGCGCCTTCCGATCGCGCGGAAGTTTCCGCGTCGCGCTGTGGTTATGTACTGGGCCATCCTGGCGCATCGGAATTCCCATCGATCACCCGCGCGGTGTGCAATCAATAACGCACCGGGTTGAAGCATTCGATTATCGGCGCGCTGATTTGTCGCAGTTCAATCCTGTCGTTTCAAAATCGCTATATCCGGTAAGATATTTCGAAATCGCAGGCGGCATGGGCCGTTAATCCCTGGCTTTTAGCCGATTTCAATGAGATTCGTGGCGCGCGCCGCGTCACCTCTCTCATCGCAATGCCGATATCGAAGTTTCTCTCCTTCTCTCTATCCGCTTTCAGGCCGCTATCGCTATGCGTCACACGCGGCAATGCGCGTGCAGTCGTCGCATTGTGCATGGCGCTCGCGGGCGTGCCGCTGGTCGTCTGGCTGGGACTCTGCGTCGGGCGTCTTCCGCTCGCTCCCGCGCAAGTCGCGCTGACCGTATTGGCGGCGCTTCATCTGCACGCGCCGCCGGGCCTTGGCGCGCACGGCGCGCTGCTGCATGCCGTCGTGATGGAGGCGCGTTTGCCGCGCCTCGTGGCGGCGGCGCTGATTGGCGCTGCGCTCTGCACGTCCGGCGCGACCTATCAGGCGGTCTTTCGCAATCCGCTCGTTTCGCCAGGCTTGCTGGGCGTGCTCGGCGGCGCGGCCTTCGGTGCGGCGCTGGCCATCGTGGCGGGCAGCGGCAACGCGCACGCCGCATGGATCGAGGCCAGCGCCTTCGTCGGCGGCATCGTTGCGATGGCGGTCGGCGTAGGCGCCGCCGCGCTGATCGGCGGCACGGCCGACAAGCATGGAGAGCGCAGCAGCGTGCTCACGTTGCTGCTCGGCGGACTCATCAGCAATGCGCTGTTTTCGGCGCTCGTTTCGTTGCTCAAGTACGTGGCGGACCCGCTCAACCAGTTGCCGGCCATCGTGTACTGGCTGCTCGGCTCGCTCGCGCAGACCGGCTGGCACGACCTGGCGTGGGCGGCCGCGCCGCTCGCGCTGGGCACGCTATTGCTGTGCCTCGCGGCTCCGCTCGTCGACGCGCTCACGCTCAGCGACGACGAAGCGCGCAGCCTGGGCGTGCCCGTACAGGCGATCCGACTTGGCGTCATGGTGCTCGCCACGCTGATCAGCGCGCTGACCGTGGCGCTCGCCGGTATGATCGGCTGGATCGGCCTGTTGGTGCCGAACCTCGTGCGTCCGCTCGTGGGCGCATCGAATCGCTTCGTTCTGCCGATGAGTGCGCTCGTGGGCGCGATCGCGCTGATGCTTGCGGACACCTGCGCCCGCAGCGTCGCGAGCGCGGAGATTCCGCTAGGCGTGGTCACCGAACTGGGCGGCGCTGTGGCGTTCGTATTCGTCTTGCGTACGCTGCGTCGCGATGGTCGTTGAGCGCTCCATCGAACCGCCCTCGCTCGCCTGCCACGGCGTCGTGGTACGGCGCGCACATGCCTGCGTGCTCGACGGCGTCAATTTCCGCGTGCGTTCCGGCGAGCTTGTTTCGCTGCTTGGCATCAACGGCGCGGGCAAGAGCACGCTGCTGCGCGTGCTGCTCGGCCTGCTCGCGCCTGCGGCGGGAGCGGTGCATCTGCATGGCAAGCCACTGAGCCGCCATACACGCCGCGCGATTGCCCGGCACGTCGCCTGGGTGCCCCAGCAGCACACACCGCAATTCCCCTACACCGTGGAGCAGATCGTCGCGCTCGGGCGTTTGCCGCATCGCGGCGTCATGCGCGCGCCGCGCGCCGAAGATCGTGAGGCCGTCGCCATCGCACTCGACGACATGCAGATCGCGCATCTCGCGCAACGCGACTATGGCGCGCTATCGGGCGGCGAACGTCAGCGCGTGATGCTTGCGCGCGCGCTCGCTCAGGGCGCCCGCATCCTGTTGCTCGACGAGCCGTTCGCCGGCCTCGACTACGGCCACCATCTGCGCCTGCTGGAGCGCCTTGCCGCGCTCGCGGCCAGCGGCTACGCGATCGTCAACACGAATCACCGCCCCGACGACGCCTGCAATATCTCCACGCGCGTGGCCCTGCTCGATGGCGGACGCATCGTCGCCGACGGCCCACCGCGCGATGTGCTCGACGCCCAGACCGTGAGTGCGCTCTACCGCGCGCCGGTCGAACAGCTCGACGTCGACGGCCAGCGTTTCTTCCGCGCCGCCGCACCCCATTCCCCACTCCCGCCTTCGAGCACCCGATGAATCACCGTCATCCGTCGCGCTGCGCCGCCTTCGCGTTCGCAGCCGCGTGCGCTTTCGCCGCTACGTCTTCCGCACGCGCGCAAAGCACGCCGTCCGTTTCATCCGATCAGAACAACGACACCCACAATGCCGGGCAAACGGGCACTACCACGCTTCCCGCCGTAGCTGTGAGCGCAAGCGCGCAACCCGACGGCGCGAACAGCCCACGTAGCGACAAAGCCTCGCTGGGGCCGCTGGGCACGCTCAAGCGCGTGGACACGCCCTATACGGTCAACGTGGTGACACAGGAAGTCATCGCGGATCAGCAACTGAAGAGCATTCCCGACGCGTTGAAATTGCTGCCCTCCGTACAGGGCGATGGCGCGCGGCCGCAGAGCCGCGGCATCCAGGGCAGCGTGGTGCAGAACAGCCGCATCGACGGTCTTAACGTGGTCTCGACCACCGACTACCCGCTCGAACAATTCGATCGCATCGAAGTCCTGAATGGTTTGGCGGGTGCGCTGTACGGCCCGGCCAATCCGGCGGGCACCTTCAATTACATCCAGAAGCGCCCCACCGACGATCGCGAGCTGCACTTCACGCTAGGCTATGGCACGCAGACGCGCTTCACGCGCGGCCTCGACGTATCGGATCGCGTGGGTCCGTCGAAAGCCATTGGCTATCGCCTCACGCTGCTCGACGAGACCGGCACCGGCTACACCGACCATAGCTCGCTGCGCCGCCAGCTCGCGAGCGTGGCCTTCGACTTCCACCTCTCGCGCGACACGGTACTGGAGGCTAACTACAGCCACTACCACTACGTCACCAAGGGATTCCCGGCCACGTTCGCACTCGCGAGCGGCGCTCATTTTCCGGCAGCGCTCGATCCGACCAACCCGGCATGGGGCTCGCCCAACGGCGGCAACGACGACACCACCGACACCGGCTCGCTGCGTCTGAAGCACGCCTTCTCGCCGAACTGGCATCTGGAAGCGGCCGTGCTGCGCCAGATCGCCGACCGGGAATCGACCACGCCCACCGACACCATCGACACGTCGGGCAACTACAAGACCACGATTTCGACGGCCACCGCTAGCCGCTTCACCATCACGAGCAATCTGCTCTATCTGCGCGGCCATGTGGAAACGGGCAGCGTGCAGCACGATATCAGCGTCGGCACGAGCGGCTTCGTGTGGGACAACTTCAATCCCGTTGCGGGCGCAACGGCCACGCTCGGCAGCGCGAGCCTCGCGAATCCGCAGTCGTTCATGGTGACCGGCGCGCCCGATTTCGAACATCGCTACCAGTCGGCGCAAAGCTCGCAGCAGTCGCTGATCGCGAGCGACAATATCCGCTTCTCGCCGCACTGGTCCGTGTTGCTCGCGGGCAGCCAGAGCTGGCTCTCGACGCACAACTACAACGTGCAAGGCACGCAGACGAGCGAGTCGGCCAATCAGGGTTTGTCGGGGGCCGCAAGCCTGATCTTCAAGCCACGCGAAAACCAGAGCCTCTACGTGACGTACGCGGACAGTCTCCAGCAGGGCGACACGGCGCCCGCGGGCTCGACCAACGCGGGCAATATCCTCGATCCCTATCGCAGCAAGCAATGGGAAGTCGGCTACAAGCTGGCGCTCGCGCGCGTGAACGCCTCGATCGCGGCGTTTCGCATTACGCGGCCCTATGCCTATACGCTCGCGAACGGCGTCTATGGCACAGCGGGCAATCAGGTCAATCGCGGGATCGAGGTGATGGTGGACGGCAACGCCACGCGCGATCTCTCGGTGTTCGGCGGCTTCACGTGGCTCGATCCGCGTCTGTTCGATACGGGCAACGCAAGCACCGAAGGCAAGCGCATCGTCGGCCTGCCCGAATTCGCGCTCAATGTGCTGATGCAATACAAGGTGCCACAAGTACCGGGCCTCTTCACGAATCTCAATGTGCACTACGTGGGCGCGCGACCGACCGATAACGCAAATACGTGGTCGGTCGGCTCCTATGCGACGCTCGATCTGGGCGTGGGCTATCTCGCCGATATCTACGATCGCGCAGTGACGTTCCGGCTCTCCGTCGACAACGTCACGAACCGGCATTACTGGACCAATATCGTGCCCGGCGGCCTGAACGGCTACACGGGATCGGGCAACGCCACCGCGCAGCTCGGCGCGCCGCGTACGATCACGGCTTCGGTGGAGTTCGATCTGTGAAGCTCGCCCGATTTGTCACCGCGCTCGCGCTTGGTGCCTGTGCCTTCACCGCGCACGCACAGCCTAAAACCCGCATCGCCGATCTCTGGTACGCGCACAACGCCGTGGTGACGATGCTCGGCTCCGCCAGTGACGTCGTGGCGACCGTCGCGCGGCCTCAAGCGCTGCCGTGGATGTTCCGCGTTGCGCCAGCGCTCGCTCACGCACAAGCGGTTGCGGGCGCAACGGTCAACGCGGAGGACCTGCTGCGCCTGAACGCCGATGTCGTGTTCGCGAGCGCGGGCGACCCCACTATCGGCGCGATGCGTCGGCTTGGCCTCGATGTCGTGCCGGTGGGTTTCGATGACTACGACTCGATGCTTCGTTGCATCGACCTCACGGCGCAAGCGCTCGACACGCCGCTCGCACGTGCGCGCGCGAGCGACTATCGTGCGTACTTGCAAGCGACGCTGAAAGACACCGCGCAGGCGCTCGATGCGCGTGGCTCGCATACCGCACCCCGTGTGCTGCACGTTGCGTCGCTCATGCCGCTGAAAGTGGACGGCACAGGCACGATCGTCGATCACTGGATTCGTGCGGCAGGCGCACGCAATGCCGCCGACGGCCTTACCGGCAATCTCAAGCCCGTGTCGATCGAGCAGGTGCTGGCATGGCATCCCGATGTCGTGATACTCGCGGCCAATGCGGGCTCGATCGAAGAATCGCCGCAGCGTGCGCTCTGGCAGACGCTCGACGCCGTGCGCGATGGCCATGTCTATCGCAATCCGACGGGCGTGTTTCCGTGGGACCGCTATGGCCCGGAGGCCGCGCTTGAAGTGCGTTGGGCCGCAAGGACGCTGCATCCGGAGGCCTTCCCGCACGACGGTGCTGCTTCGATGGTCAGGCAGACGCAACAGTTCTATCGGCGCTTCTACGGTTACGCGTTATCCACGGCCGAGGCACAGCGGATGTTGAGCGGCGGAACCTGAAGCGGCAACCGGGCGGCTCGAAACAACGCGCCCTGTACAATCGAGCCTCGAGGTTCCATTCAATCGTTCCCTCGCGGCCCCGTGCAGCACCCAACCTCCTCGCCAGACGCGCCTTCACGGCGCGTCGACGTTTCTGCTCGCACCCCGCGGATTTCACCCACTCTACGCTTCAATGTCGCAAATCGAATGCGCGCAGCCTTCGCGCGCGACTCGCACCAAAAACAACTGGGGGGCCGTCTGGTCGCTCGCGCTCGGCTCGTTCGCCAGCGTCACGACCGAGTTCCTGCCCGTTGGCGTATTGCCCGACGTGGCGCGCACCTTTGGCATTTCGGATGGCCATGCCGGGCTGATGATGACTTCGCCCGCGCTGTTCGCCGCCATCGCCGCGCCCGGCGTCATGCTGGCCGCGGGCCGCGTCGATCGACGGCGCGTGCTGATCGGCCTGTCCGTGATACTGCTCGCGGCGTGCCTCATTGCAGCCTTCGCCAGCAGCTTCCCGATGCTGCTGGTGAGCCGCGCGATGGTGGGCGCGAGTCTCGGGGCGTTCTGGTCGCTGGGCCTTGCCGTCGCGGGACGGCTCGTCGAACCGGCACAGGTGCATCGCGCAGCGGGCACGATCTTCGGCGGAGCCGCGCTCGCGATGATCGTGGGTCTGCCCTTCGGCACCTTCCTCGCGAGTTTCTTCACCTGGCGTGGGGCATTCATCGGCGCGGGCGTGCTAGCCACCGTCGCATTGATCGCGCAGATCGTCGTGCTGCCGTCCATGCCCGCACACTCGCCCTTGCGTTTGGGCGGCTTCGTCGCGTTCGCGCGGCAGCGTAAGGCGCAGGTCAGTCTCGCGCTCACGCTGCTAGTGTTCATCACGCACTTTGGCGCGTACACCTATCTGATGCCGCTGCTGATCCAGGCGGGCGTAGCAGGCGATTCTGGAACCTGGGTGCTGCTCGCCTACGGCTTTTGCGCGCTGGTCGCGAATTTCGCCGCGGCGCGCTACGTGGGTCGTGCGCTCCACGCGGCGATGCTCGGCAACATCGTGTTGCTCGCCGCCGTGCTGGCTGTTCTGCCGGCGCTCGACCATTCGCGCTTGACGGTGCTCACGGGCGTGATGGTCTGGGGCATCGCATGGGGTGCGCTGCCGCTGTGCCTGAACGTCTGGCACCGGCGCGTAGCGGATGGCGAGAGCGAAGCCGCCGCTGCGCTCTTCACGCTCGCCACGCAGGTGGCGATCGCGCTCGGCTCGGTGGTGGGCGGCGTGATCGTCGATCACCAGAGCGTGGGCGCCGATTTCCGCTACTGCGCAATCATCGGCTTCGTCGCGGCGGGCATCGTGCTGCGCGCCCGGGCGCAACGCAAACCTTCGAAGGATCACTCATGACAGACCGCGAACGGATCGTCCCGGCCGGTATGGAAGCTATCGTGGAGCGCGCCGGTTACGTGCCCGCCGTGAAAGTCGGTGCAACCGTGTATTGCGCGGGACAGGTCGGGCGCACGCCCGATCTCGAAGTGATCGCCGATCCGCAAGCGCAGTTCGTCGCCTGCTGGGAGAACCTGCGTATCGTGCTGGAAGCGGCGGGATGCACGTTCGAGGACGTCGTCGACATGACGACCTACCACGTGCAGATGAGCGAGCACATGCCGGTCTTTCGCGCAGTCAAGGACCGCGTGTTTCCACGCGGCACCTGTGCATGGACGGCGATCGGCGTATCCGAACTCGCGCGTCCGGGCCTGCTCGTGGAGATCAAGTGCGTGGCAGTGAAGCGGGATTCGAAGGCGGCGTAGCGTTGCGCGATGCCACCTTCAGACACGATGGCTTCGAGATGACGCGCACCCCGAAGCCATCGCTCACACCTCAATGCGAGGCGTGCAGATACAGATACAGCGACGAAGCGGCCACGCCACCCAGCAGCGGGCCGACGACCGGAATCCACGCATAGCGCCAGTCGCTGTCACGCTTGCCCGGAATCGGCAGCAGGGCGTGCATGATGCGCGGCGAGAGATCGCGCGCGGGGCTCATCGCGTAGCCCGTGGGGCCGCCCAGCGAAATGCCGATGCCGAGCACGAGCAGACCGACCGGCAGCGCATCGAGCGCACCGAGGCCCACTTGAGGCGCGGCCAGATACAGCACGCCGAGAATCAGCACGAAGGTGCAAATCGCTTCGGTGATGACATTGTGGCGCACGCAACGAATCGCCGGCCCCGTGCAGAACACGGCGAGCTTGAGATCGGCATCTTCTTCGTTCGCGAAGTGCTGGCGATAGGCGAGCCATACGAGGAATGCGCCGGCCATGCCGCCGAGCATCTGCGCGGCGATGTAGCCGCCCACTTTCGACCAGGCGAACTTGCCGGCGAGCGCGAGGCTGATCGTGACGATCGGGTTCAGGTGCGCGCCGCTGTATGCGGCCGTCACGTAGACGGCCACGAACACGGCCATCGCCCAGCCCATTACGATGACGATCAGGTCCGCGCCGCGGCCTTTGGTCTTCGCAAGCAGCACGTTGGCGACGGCGCCGTTACCGAGTAGCACGAGAATGGCCGTGCCGATGAATTCCGCAATATAGGGTGACATGTTGGTTGTCTCACTTATTGTGCAGCGGGCGCGCGTGGCCGATGCTCCGGCCCGCTGCCCGCTGAATATTGTTGTGTGATTCGGTTAAGTTGGGATGCCCTTGGGTTTACTGCTGTACTGCTACTGCTCCGACCACGCGTCGGTTCAATGCGCTGCTTCAATGCGAATCGTCGGCCCACGCCTTTGCCGCGCGCACCGCACGCTGCCAGCCTGCGCGGCAGGCATCGACCTGAGATGCGACCATCGCGGGCGAGAAACGCTTGTCCACGTGCCACTGGCTTTGCAGTTCGTCCACGCTGTTCCAGTAGCCGATCGCGAGACCCGCGAGATACGCCGCGCCCAGCGCGGTCGTTTCGGTGATCTGCGGACGCACTGCATCCACGCCGAGCAGATCGGCCTGGAACTGCATGAGCAGGTTGTTCGCGCTCGCGCCGCCGTCCACGCGCAGCTCGCCCACGCTGATGCCCGAGTCCGCTTCCATTGCGGCGAGCACGTCGAGCGACTGATACGCGATCGAATCGAGCGCCGCGCGCGCGAGATGCGCCGAGGTCGTGCCACGCGTCACGCCGAAAAGCGAACCGCGTGCGTGGGCATTCCAGTGCGGCGCACCAAGGCCCGCGAACGCCGGCACGAGATAGACGCCGTCGGTGTGCGGCACGCTCGCGGCCAATGCTTCGATTTCCGCTGCCGTCTTGATGACGCCCATGCCGTCGCGCAGCCATTGCACCACCGCACCCGCGATAAAGATGCTGCCTTCGAGCGCGTAGTTGACCTGGTCGCCAATCTGCCAGGCGATGGTCGTGACGAGGTTGTTCTTCGATTCGATGGGCTTGTCGCCCGTGTTCATCATCAGGAAGCAGCCCGTGCCGTAGGTGTTCTTCACCATGCCGGTGTGCGTGCACATCTGGCCGAACAGCGCTGCCTGCTGGTCGCCCGCAATGCCCGCGAGCGGAATCTTCGAAGCGAACACCGTCGTCTTGGTCGGCCCATAAACTTCGGATGACGAACGGACTTCGGGCAGCATGCTGCGCGGGATGTCGAGCGCTTCGAGCAGATCGTCGTCCCACTGGCGCGTGTGGATATTGAAGAGCATCGTGCGCGACGCATTGGTCACGTCGGTCACGTGCAGTTCGTGCTTGGTGAAATTCCACACGAGCCAGCTATCGACCGTACCGAACGCGAGCTTGCCCTGGCGCGCTTTTTCACGTGCGCCTTCGACGTTGTCGAGAATCCAGCGGATCTTCGTGCCCGAGAAGTACGAGTCGATCGGCAGACCAGTCTTGGCACGCACTTTCTCTTCGAGGCCCTGGGCCTTGAGCTGATCGCAGAAGTCGGCCGTGCGGCGGTCTTGCCAGACGATGGCGTTGTAGATCGGGTGACCCGTTTCGCGATCCCACACGATGGTGGTTTCGCGCTGGTTCGTGATACCGATGGCGGCGATGTTGGTGCCGTTCATGCCCGCGCGCGTGACCGCTTCTGCGGCCACACCGGCCTGCGTCGACCAGATTTCCTGCGGGTCATGTTCGACCCAGCCCGGACGCGGATAAATCTGCTCGAACTCCTTCTGGGCGACCGAAACGATGCGGCCCTGGCGGTCGAACAGCATCGCGCGCGAACTGGTGGTGCCCTGGTCGAGCGCGAGAATGTATTGTTGATCCTGCATGTCTCTCATCTCCATCCGTACGTAGTTGTGATTCGCGCCGCCTGGGGCGGCGCGTGGCGTTGCTACCGGCTGTACTGCATGCCGTTACTGCACGTTCTCAACAGCGCCTGAGCGCCTTGCTGCCTTTCAATGCGGCACGGCCGTGCGCGTGCGGCTCGTGGCGAACCACGCTTCGAGCGCGGCCGTGACGGCCTCCAGCGTGCCCGGCGATACATGCAGGCCGAGCTTCGAGCGGCGCCAAAGCACATCCTCGGCGCAGGTCGCCCATTCGGTATCGCGCAGATAGCGCAGTTCGGCCTCGTAAATGCCGGGCGCGATCTGCGGACCCAGCGCATCGAGCGACCTGGCGTCGCCGATCAGGCGTTCGGCGCGCGTGCCATAAGCGCGCGCATAACGCAGCGCGAGCGGCGCGGGCAGCCATGAGAAGCGCTTCGCAAGACTTTCCGCGAACGGCGCGAAGCGTGCATGGGCGATATCGCCGCCGGGCAGCGGTTGACCAGCGGTCCACGCGGGCGCCGTGCTGCCGAGCACGCGCGCCAGCATGTCGCCGGCTTCTTCCGCCAGCTTGCGGAAGGTCGTGATCTTGCCGCCGAACACGGAGAGCAGCGGCGCGCCTTCGGTGTCGTCCAGATCGAGACGGTAGTCGCGCGTGACCGCCGAAGCGTTCTTCGCGCCCTCTTCTTCGAGGAGCGGGCGCACGCCCGAGTAGGTCCAGTGCACATCGGAGGGCGAGATCTTACGCTTGAAATAGCGGTTGATCGACTCGCACAGATAGCGCGTCTCGTCGCCGTCGATCGAAACCTTGGCGGGATCGTTGCGATACTCCACGTCCGTCGTGCCGATCAGCGTGAAATCGTGCTCGTAGGGAATCGCGAAAATGATGCGCTTGTCGGGATTCTGGAAGATGTAGGCGTGATCGTGCTCGAACAGACGCTTCGTCACGATATGGCTGCCCTTCACGAGACGCACGCTATGTTGCGCGCCGCGTCCGAGCGGGCCGCGCAGCACCTCGCCCACCCACGGACCTGCCGCATTGGCGATCGCACGGGCGCGCACGTCGAAGGTGCTGCCATCGGCGCGGCGCAGCGTCGCTTGCCATTCGCCTTCGCCGCTGGCGCTTTTCACGCGCTGCGCGGCCACGAGTTTCGTGCGCGTGAGGATGTTCGCGCCGCGCTCCTGCGCATCGAGCGCGTTGAGCACGACGAGGCGTGCGTCGTCCACCCAGCCGTCCGAATAGACGAAACCGCGCCGGATCGAATCGATCAGCGGTGCGCCCGCCGCGTGGCGGCGCATGTCGATGCCGCGCGAACCGGGCAGCAATTCGCGCTTCGCGAGGTGATCGTAGAGAAAGAGGCCGATGCGGATCAGCCATGCCGGACGCAGGTTAGGCATGTGCGGCATCACGAAGCGCAGCGGCCACATGATGTGCGGCGCCGCGCGCAGCAAGGTCTCGCGCTCTTGCAGCGCCTTGCGCACGAGCCCGAACTCCCGGTACTCGAGATAGCGCAGCCCGCCGTGAATCAGCTTGGTACTGGCCGACGAGGTATGGGAAGCCAGATCGTCCTGCTCGCAAAGGAGCACGGACAGCCCGCGCCCGGCCGCGTCGCGCGCGATGCCCGCGCCGTTGATCCCGCCGCCCACGACGAGCAGATCGTACCGATTCTGTTGAGTCACCTGCGTTTCCTGTTAGTGGCCTCGCTGGAAACCCTGTGATCGGGCCCTATGCAAGTCCAGATGCGAACCAGAAATGTTCGAATGCGAAATCTAACGAACAAAATCGAAAAAGTAAAGTTCGTTTGCAGAGGGGCTTGAAGCGGTGAGGTGGCGACCGGATCAGGAAAGCGTATCAATCATGAAATATGGGATTTATTCTAATTTTTATTCGAAATTTCACTATTTTTGGAATTTTTTCACCATCTTTCGATTCGCTTAAACATTGCTGTCGCGAACGCATACCCTTCGCAATCGCCACCTTGTGGACGATTCGCCGCCCGAGTTTTGATTCGAAAACGAACATTGCGGTTGGATTCATTCGCGCGACGATAGCCGCGAGCCCAAACGCGAGGGTGAGAAAGCATTGAAATACCCGACCAAACTGTTCAACCGGCGGTTGCCCGTGCAGGCCAAAGTCAGGCCAAAACGCTGTCGAACGCCCGTCGCCGCAAAACTCAAAATCCCCCGCAACCCCTTGTACGACAAGGCTCCCGGCCGAATTACCCGCTTCCGCGTGAAAAGGACCATTACGCCCCGCAAGCTTGACTTTCGCTTTTTTGCTTTCCAAGTCTTATATAAGACATAAGACATTTGACGGTGCAGGCCAATACCACTAGAATCGCGATCAAAGTGGTACCCGGCCAGCCTCGGCTTGCCAGGAAAACCTTCCCCTGAAACGCAATACCAGCAGGTTCCCCATGCTTGAAAATTTTCGTGCTCACGTAGCCGAACGCGCCGCGCTCGGCATTCCCCCCCTGCCGCTCACCGCTAAGCAAACCGCCGAGCTGGTGGAACTGCTGACGAACCCGCCCGCAGGCGAAGAGCAAACCCTCGTCGACCTGATCACCAACCGCGTGCCCGCAGGCGTGGACGAAGCCGCGCGCGTGAAGGCCGGTTTCCTGGCCGCCGTGGCCAAGGGCGAGACCGCATGCGCGCTGATCTCGCGCGAGCGCGCTACCGAACTGCTCGGCACGATGCTGGGCGGCTACAACATCGAGCCGCTGATCTCGCTGCTGGCCGACGCCGCCGTGGGCGCCGTCGCCGCTGACGCGCTGAAGAAGACCCTGCTGATGTTCGACCAGTTCCACGACGTCAAGGAACTCGCCGACAAGGGCAACGCCAACGCGAAGGCCGTGCTGCAAAGCTGGGCCGACGCCGAATGGTTCACGAGCCGTCCGGAAGTCCCGCAAAGCCTGACCATCACCGTCTTCAAGGTCACGGGCGAAACCAACACCGACGACCTCTCGCCGGCACCGGACGCGACCACCCGCCCGGACATCCCGCTGCACGCGCTGGCGATGCTCAAGAACGCACGTCCCGGCATCACGCCGGAAGAAGACGGCAAGCGCGGCCCGGTCGCGTTCATCGAATCGCTGAAGGAAAAGGGTCACCTGGTTGCCTACGTGGGCGACGTGGTCGGCACGGGCTCCTCGCGCAAGTCGGCGACCAACTCGGTGCTGTGGTTCACGGGCGAAGACATCCCCTTCATCCCGAACAAGCGCTTTGGCGGCGTGTGCCTCGGCAGCAAGATCGCTCCGATCTTCTACAACACGATGGAAGACGCCGGCGCACTGCCGATCGAACTCGACGTGTCGCAAATGGAAATGGGCGACGTGGTCGAACTGCGCCCGTACGATGGCAAGGCACTGAAGAACGGCGCAGTCATCGCCGAATTCCAGGTCAAGTCCGACGTGCTGTTCGACGAAGTGCGCGCAGGCGGCCGTATTCCCCTGATCATCGGCCGTGGCCTGACCGCCAAGGCGCGTGAAGCGCTGGGCCTCGCCCCGTCGACCCTGTTCCGCCTGCCGCAACAGCCGGCCAACAGCGGCAAGGGTTTCTCGCTGGCGCAGAAGATGGTTGGCCGCGCATGCGGTCTGCCGGAAGGCCAGGGCGTGCGCCCGGGCACGTACTGCGAACCGAAGATGACCTCGGTGGGCTCGCAGGACACCACCGGCCCGATGACGCGCGACGAACTGAAGGACCTGGCGTGCCTGGGCTTCTCGGCCGACCTCGTCATGCAGTCGTTCTGCCACACCGCCGCTTATCCGAAGCCGGTCGACGTCAAGACGCACCAGACGCTGCCGAACTTCATCAGCACGCGCGGCGGTATCGCGCTGCGTCCGGGCGACGGCGTGATCCACTCGTGGCTCAACCGCATGCTGCTGCCCGACACCGTCGGCACCGGCGGCGACTCGCACACGCGCTTCCCGATCGGCATCAGCTTCCCGGCGGGTTCGGGTCTGGTCGCCTTCGCGGCCGCCACCGGCACGATGCCGCTGGACATGCCGGAATCGGTGCTGGTGCGCTTCAAGGGCAAGATGCAGCCGGGCGTCACGCTGCGTGACCTCGTCAACGCGATCCCGCTGTACGCCATCAAGCAAGGTCTGCTGACGGTCGCCAAGCAAGGCAAGAAGAACATCTTCTCGGGCCGCGTGCTCGAAATCGAAGGCCTGCCCGACCTGAAGGTCGAGCAAGCGTTCGAACTGTCGGATGCTTCGGCTGAGCGCTCGGCAGCGGGTTGCACGGTTCATCTGAACAAGGAACCGATCATCGAATACCTCAACAGCAACATCACGCTGCTGAAGTGGATGATCGCCCAGGGCTACCAGGACCCGCGCAGCCTCGAGCGTCGTATCAAGGCAATGGAGCAGTGGCTGGCCAAGCCGGAACTGCTGCAACCGGACGCAGACGCGGAATACGCGGCCGTCATCGAAATCGACCTGGCCGACGTGCATGAGCCGATCGTGGCCTGCCCGAACGATCCGGACGACGTGAAGACGCTGTCGGACGTCGCTGGCGCGAAGATCGACGAAGTGTTCATCGGTTCGTGCATGACCAACATCGGTCACTTCCGTGCCGCTTCGAAGCTGCTCGAAGGCAAGCGCGACATTCCGGTCAAGCTGTGGGTCGCGCCGCCGACCAAGATGGACCAGAAGCAACTGACCGAAGAAGGCCACTACGGCGTGTTCGGCACGGCCGGCGCACGTACCGAAATGCCGGGCTGCTCGCTGTGCATGGGTAACCAGGCACAGGTGCGCGAAGGCGCGACGGTCATGTCGACGTCGACCCGTAACTTCCCGAACCGTCTGGGCAAGAACACGAACGTGTACCTCGGCTCGGCGGAACTGGCGGCAATCTGCTCGCGCCTGGGTCAGATCCCGACCAAGGAAGAGTACATGGCCGACATGGGCGTGCTCAACGCGAACGGCGACAAGATCTACAAGTACATGAACTTCGACCAGATCGAAGACTTCAAGGAAGTGGCTGACACCGTGCAGATCTAAATCTGCTTCGTAGCACCACGTAAAAACGCCGCAGGCTTGATGCCTGCGGCGTTTTTTTATTGGTGGGTATGAGTCGGCGGATTATCTGGAACGGAGGGCGGCGCATGTGCGTGACGGCGCAAAAGGTAACCGCTAATGGGAAACGGCGAATCGGCTCACTCGCTGCCAGGCACCTGAATCGCCGCCCGGCCTTTCAGCCACAACCCAAACTCCCGCATCACCTCTACGACCGGCAGCAAGCGCAGCCCATCCTCGGTCAGCCGATACTCAACCCGCACCGGCACTTCCGGAAACACCGTGCGCAGCACCAACCCCGCCTCTTCCAGCGCACGTAGGTCGAGCGTGAGCATACGTTGTGAAATCCCCGGCATGTCGCGCCGCAGATCGTTGAAGCGCTTCGGCCCATCGAGCAGATACGACACCAGCAAGAGACGCCAGCGGCCGCCCAACAGACGCATCGACTCTTCGACCGAGCAACCCGTCGCGCTCTGTTTCATTTCAGCGCGTGCTCACTGCGCGACATACACCGCCGTGCCCGCCTGCGCGATGGTCTCGCTCATTTCGTCGGGCAGCGGCTTGTCGGTAAAGAGCGCGTGAATCTGGTTCAGATGCCCCTGGCGCACCAGCGCAGGCCGTCCAAACTTCGAGTGATCGGTGACGAGATAGACGGTGCGCGCGTGCTGGATGATCGCCTCGGCCACCCGCACTTCGCGCGTATCGAAGTCGCGCAGGGTGCCGTCGGTCTCGATCGCCGAGGTGCCGATAATCGCGTAATCCACCTTGAACTGGCGGATGAAGTCGATCGTCAATTCGCCCACGATGCCCTTGTCCCAAGGCCGCACGATGCCGCCCGTGATGAGCACCTCGCACTCGGGATAGCCGCTCATCATGCTCGCCACGTTGAGGTTGTTGGTGATGACGCGCAGGCCACGATGCCGATTGAGTGCGCGCGCAACTTCTTCGGTCGTCGTGCCGAGGTTGATGAAAAGCGAAGCCTGATCGGGAATATGCGAAGCCGCGAGCGCACCGATGCGGCGCTTCTCGTCGTGGAACATCTGCTGGCGTGCGCTATAGGAAACGTTCTCGGCGCTCGTGGGCAGTGCAGCGCCGCCGTGGTAGCGGCGCAGCAGATTCATGTCGGCGAGCCAGTTGACGTCGCGGCGGATGGTCTGCGGCGTCACGTCGAAATGCGCGGCCAGATCGTCGACGGTCACGAAGCCGTCACGCTGCACCCATTCGAGCAGCTCCTGCTGGCGCGCGTTGAGGGTGAGGCGGGGGTCTCGTGTCATGGTCTCGTGGGGTGCGGGTAAGGGGTGTCGTCTATTGTAAGGGCTGTCGCGCAAGGCGTTGCGCCCATAGCAGATCCAGCGCGAAGCAACTGACGAATCCGACTTTGGGTCCCGCGCCGCCGCCGCTAAGATCGCCGCTCCAATAAACAAAAGTACTAGAACAACGACGATGAGATACACGGCCGCCCTTCGCGCTTCCTCCCGCACTTCCCGACCATCCCAGCCATCCATACCGCGCCTGCCGCGCCTACGTCTGGCCGCCGCCGTCATCGCAGGCGCGCTCGCGCTTGCCGCATGCGGCGGCTCCGATAGCGTCACCTCCCAGGTAAGCGCGGCGGCCACAGCGCACAAGCAACCGAACATTCTGTACATCATGGCCGACGATCTCGGCTACTCGGACATTCACGCGTTCGGCGGCGAAATCAACACGCCCAATCTCGACGCGCTGGTGGCCTCGGGCCGTATTCTCACGAATCACCATGCGGGCACGGTCTGCGCGATCACGCGCTCGATGCTGATCTCGGGCACCGATCACCATCTCGTAGGCGAAGGCACGATGGGCGTGCCCACTGACGAGCGCAAAGGTCTGCCCGGCTACGAAGGCTATCTGAACGACCGTGCGCTGTCGGTCGCGCAACTACTCAAGGACGCGGGCTATCACACCTACATGGCGGGCAAGTGGCACCTGGGATCGGGCATCGTCGGCAGTGCCTCGGGCAGCGGTCAGACGCCCGATCAATGGGGCTTCGAACACAGCTATGCGCTGCTTGGCGGCGCAGCCACGAATCACTTCGCGCACGAACTGGCGGGCTCGCAGAACTACACAGAGGACGGACAGTACGTGCAGCCTGGGCAACCGGGTCAGCCCGGCGGTACGGGCGGCAACCCCGCTGTGTTCTACTCGACCAACTTCTATACGCAGAAGCTGATTTCCTATATCGATTCGAACAAGGGCGACGGCAAGCCGTTCTTCGCTTACGCGGCCTTTACCTCGCCGCACTGGCCGTTGCAGGTGCCGGACCCGTGGCTGCATAAATATGCGGGCGTCTACGATGCGGGCTATGACGCCATCCGCAATGCGCGCATCGCGCGACAAAAGGCGTTAGGTCTGATTCCCGCCGACTTCCAGCCGAATCCGGGCCTGGCCGAAACGCTCACACGCTCGCCCGCCACGGCAAACAACGGCACCGCAAGCGCGAAGTACATCAGCGCGGTGCATCCGGCATCGGCGGGTTATTCCGATTATGGCCAGGGCAACGTGGACAAACTCTGGGCCAGCCTCTCGCCCGCCGAGCGCAAGTCGCAGGCGCGCTACATGGAAATTTATGCGGGCATGGTCGAGAATCTCGACTACAACATCGGACTCCTGATTCAACATCTGAAGGACATCGGCGAGTACGACAACACCTTCATCATGTTCCAGTCGGACAACGGCGCGGAAGGCTGGCCGATCGACTCGGGCGCCGATCCCACGGCCACCGACACGGCCAACTCGCAGGAGCCCACCTACTCGGCGCTCGGCACCGACAACGGCAAGCAGAACGCGCAGCGTCTGCAATACGGCCTGCGCTGGGCCGAGGTGAGCGCAGCACCGTTCCGCTACACGAAGGGCTATTCGGCGGAAGGCGGCGTATCGGTGCCGACGATCGCGCATTTGCCGGGGCAAACCACCCAGGCGGCGACGCTGCGCGTGTTCACGCACGTCACCGACGACACCGCGACCTTCCTCGACGTAGCCGGCGTCACGCCGCCTTCGACGCCCGCGCCCGCGCTCGTGAGCGCGCTCACCGGCGTCGACCAGAACAAGGGCAAGGTGGTCTACAACAACCGCTATGTGTACCCGGTCACGGGCAAGTCGCTGCTGCCGCTCATCCAGGGCACGAGTACCGCCGAAGTCCACACCACCGCGTTTGGCGACGAGGCTTATGGCCGCGCCTATCTGCGTAGCGCCGATGGCCGCTGGAAGGCGCTCTGGACCGAGCCGCCGCTCGGACCGGCGGACGGTCACTGGCAGCTCTACGACATTAGCGCCGATCGCGGCGAAGTCAACGATGTGTCCACGCAGAATCCTTCGGTGATCCAGTCGCTCATCCAGCAATGGAACGACTACATGACGAGCGTGGGCGGCGTGGAACCGCTGCAGCCGCACGGCTATTACTGAGGACCGGCGATGCGCTTCTGGTTCACCGGCGCGGCGCTCGGCGCCGCGATCTTCGCGGCGGCCTTCGCCTTGACCTACGAAACGCATGCGAGCGCGCGCACCGCGCCGGGTGCGGCGTTCGACACGCTCAACGAAGGCCGGCCGCTCGCCGCGCTCGGCAACGATCGGCAATGCGAGCGCTACAGCGGCCTGCCCGCGCGCTGGCGTGACGATCCGAAGGCGGGCATGGTGCATCTGCACAGCGGCGCGTTCCTGTTCGGCAGCACGCGCGGCTATCCGGACGAGCGTCCGGATAGCGGTGGCGGCACGACGCGTGTCGGCGGCTTCTGGATCGATCAGCATGACGTAACAATCGCGCAGTTCGCGGCTTTCGTCGCGGCCACGGGCTATGTGACGGAAGCCGAAAAGCAGGGCGGCGCAGCGGTCTTCCACGTGCCGACGCGCGACGAGATGAACACGCGCGATCTCGCGTGGTGGTCATGGGTCGATGGCGCGTCGTGGCGGCATCCGCAAGGGCCCGCCAGCAACGTCGACGGCAAGGGCAATCTGCCCGTGACGCTCGTCACGCTGCACGACGCGCTCGCTTACGCCCAGTGGCTCGGCCGCGACCTGCCCACCGAGGCCGAATGGGAGTACGCGGGCAAGGCGGGTCACAACGACGCGAGCCTCGACGCCGCCCCCGTGGATGCGCAGGGCAAGCCCGCTGCGAACTACTGGCAAGGCGTGTTCCCCGTGCTGAACACCGCCGAGGACGGCCACGCCGGGCTCTCGCCCGTGGGTTGCTATGCGTCCAATGACTTCCGCCTGTACGACATGATCGGCAACGCGTGGGAATGGACCAAGGACGTCTATAGCGGCCCGCACCAGTCGCACACGAACGGCGACACCGCCGCCGTGGCGCCCGCCTCGCATCGGCACGATACGGCGATGGTCATCAAGGGCGGCTCGTTCCTGTGCTCGCGCGATTACTGCGTGCGTTACCGGGCGTCGTCGCGCGAGCAGCAGGAGGCGGATCTCGCGGCATCGCATATCGGCTTTCGCACGGTGTTGAGGGATCCGGCATGAAGCGCGCTTCGACTTTCATGGCTTCATGCGCGCTCGCGCTCGGCGCCACGTGGCCGCTGGCTTATGCATCGGCACCGCCTGGCAACGGCGCGACACAGGTTGCGCCCGCAACGATCCGCGTGGGCGTGACGCCCGGCACGCACGCGCAGATCATGGACGAGGTCAAACGCGTGGCGGCCGCGCGCGGCTTGCCCATCGACGTGATGGTCTTCGACGACGCTTCGCGTATCGACGCGGCGCTCGCCGCGGGCCGTATCGACGCCGCCAGCTTCGAGGACAGCACGCGCCTCGACGCCACACGCGCCGCGCACGGCTACGCGCTCGCCAGCGTGGCGCCGACCGTCACCTTGCCGATGGCGCTGTATTCGCGCCGTTTGCGCAGCCTCACGCAGTTGCGGCCCGGCGCGACCGTGGCGATTCCCGCCGATGCGCCCGGCACGGCGCGCGCGCTCGTGCTGCTGCAGAACGACACGCTCGTCATGTTCCGCGACAGCGCGGGACTGCACGCCACGACGCGCGATATCACGGGCAACCGGCTGCATCTGAAGATCGTGACCGTGCCGCGCGAGCGGCTCGTGAAAGCGCTCGATTCGGCGGACGTCGTGGCGATCACGAGCGAGGATGCCGCGCACGCGGGCCTCTTCCCCGCGCGCGACAGCATCAGCTTCGAAGATGCGCGCTCGCCCTACGCGGATGTGCTGACGGTGCGCGATGCGGATCGCTCGGCACCTTGGGTCGGTGCGCTGGTCTCCGCTTATCACTCCGATGATGTCGCGCGCTTCATCCTCACGCGCTATCAGGATTCGGTGCGGCGGCCGTGGTAGAACGCACCTGGTCACTTGCCTGCAACGCCTGCGGCAAATGCTGCAATAGCCCGCCCGCGCTCTCGTTGCGCGAGTGGTTCGCGCATCGCTCGGTGTTCATCGGCAGCGTTGCAATCGAGCGCGTCGCGCCACGGCGCGCGGGTGAGCGGCTTGTCGCGGGCGGCATCGAACACGTGCTCGATGCGCAGGATGTCGAGGATCACGACGCGCTCGCCAACACGCTCTTTCATCGTGCGAGCGGGCGCGAAGCGAGCTGGATTTCGGTGACGCTGCAGGGCTACGACTATCCTTCGTCGGCCCGTTGCCCGGCGCTGGCCCAGGACGGCCGCTGCACGTTGCACGACGCGGGCAAACCCACGCGTTGTGCCGCCGTGCCGCTCGATCCGCTCGTGCCGGACGGCTGGCAGGCGGTGGCGCTGGGCGCGCGGCGCGACGGCATCCGTGCGCTTGGCGCCGACTGCATCCGCGAGGGAGTCGAAGCGCTTGCCATCCCCTTGCTCGATGGCGCGCGCGTGATCGACAAGCAGGCGCTCGAACGCGACCGCGCAGCGCTCGTGTTTGAACGCAAGGTCTGGCGCGATGCGTTGGCTGCGGCGCTATCCGCAGCACCCGCCTCGCTCGCGGCGCTTGCACCCGGGGCGCGACTCACTATGCCGCCCGTGCCCGCGCTGCTTACCGTGGCGCGCGTATCGCCCGCGTGCCACGCGGCGTGCCTCGATATCATCGGCAAACAGCGCGCGCTGATCGAAGCGAGCGTCGCCGCCGCGCTCGTGCGACGCCGTCACGACGAGCGCGCCTTCACGCAGGAGTTACGCGGCTTCGCGCAGGCATACGCGCGCGCGTTCGACGAACTATCACGCTCGCCCACGCCAAACTCGTCCGATCCGCCATTCGCACGCGACGTGGAAAGCTGGCTCGGCGTGAACTAAAAAACGGGCGGGATCGCTCGCCCGCCTGACAGAACCCGTTCCCCTTCCCAGGCGCGGCCCTCGCTCGCGCACGCCCCGCAAGAGGGTAAATACCGACAAAATCCCTTCACGCCAGAAAGCAACCAGAAGGGCTCTTTTTTTTATACTTGCCACCAATCCGAAACTACCGATGGGCCGCCGTAGCCCGCCGGAGCACCGTCCACCAAGAGGAGACACGCCCCCATGCCTTTTCGCGCCCAGCATCCCGGTCGCGCCCTGTTGCTCTGCATCGCGCTAGGCGCGGCTGTGGCAGGCATCAGCGCGCCGGTGTGGGCGCAGGCGCAGCCGGCCGCTCCTCAGCCGGCCACCCCCATCCGGCTGATGATGGGTGGCATGTCCAAGATCGTCTATCTGCCGGTGGTGCTGGCCGCGCGGCTGGGCTATTTCCGCGACGAAGGGCTCGACGTCCAGGTGGTGTCCGGCCCGGCGGGCATCGACACCTCCACGGAGCTGATCGCAGGCGCGATCGAAGGCGCAGTGGGCTTCTACGACCACACGCTCGATCTGCAAAGCCGTGGCCAGGACGTGCTCTCGGTGGTCGTCTTCCAGCGCGCCGCCGGGCTGGCCGAACTGGCCTCCACGCGCTCCGAAGGCGGCCGCGCGCTGGCCCGCTCGGGCTCGATGCGCGAGGCCAAGGGACGGCGTCTTGGGGTGACAGGCTTCGGCTCCTCCACCTGGGTCGTCACGCGCTTTCTGGCGGCGGGCGCCGGGGTCGCGCCGGGCGACTACACGGTGGTGCCGCTCGCGACCGACACGCGCTTCATCGAAGCGATCCAGCAAGGCAGCATCGACGCGGGCATGGTCGAGGAACCCACGGCCACGCGCCTCTTGTCGAGCGGCGCCGCGCAGATGGTCGCCGACATGCGCAGCGTGGAAGGCTCGCAGCGCTGGCTGGGCGGCCCGTACGCGGGCGCCTGCCTGTACATGCGCCGTAGCTGGGTGGATGCCCATGAACACGAGACCGCGCAACTGGTGCATGCCTTGGTGCGCGCGCTGCGCTACCTCGACACGCACTCCGCGCAGGCCATCGCCGACACCCTGCCGCCCGAGCTGACCGGCGCGGATCGCGCGGGTTATGTCACCGCGCTCGCCTCGGCGCAGCCCGCGTTCTCGCACGACGGCCAGATGCCGGAGGGCGCGCCACAGACCGTGCTGCGCGTGCTGATCGCGGCGGGCTCGGGATTGACGGCGCGGCACGTCGACCTTTCGAAAACCTGGACCAACGCCTTCGTCACCGGCGCACAGTCCGATGCGCCCAAGGGCGCGCCGTAGCAGCCCCAGCAGTTCAGCGAACACTACCAGCGTCGAATGCAGCCACAAGGCGAGCGGCACGGCGGTCCGTCAGGTCATGGCGGCCGCTGCGGGCGTACTCGTCTCTCATCAAAGGATGTCCAACATGTCTACTGCCATCAACACCGCACCGGGCGACTCGAAAGCGCGCACCGTGTTCCGCGCGGTCAGCGGCAACTTCCTCGAAATGTACGACTTCATGGTGTACGGCTACTACGCCGCCGCCATCGGCACGGCGTACTTTCCCGCCGGCAACGAGTTCGTCTCGCTGATGCTCGCGTTCTCCGTGTTCGGCGCGGGCTTTCTGATGCGCCCGCTCGGCGCGATCGTGCTGGGCGCCTACATGGACCGCCACGGCCGCCGCAAGGGCCTCATCATGTCGCTCACGCTGATGGCGATCGGCACGATGTGCGTGGCCTTCGTGCCGGGCTACGCGACCATTGGCCTGCTCGCCCCGGCGCTCGTGCTGATCGGGCGTCTGCTGCAAGGCTTCTCGGCGGGCGCTGAACTGGGCGGCGTCTCGGTCTATCTCGCCGAAATCGCCACCAAGGGCAACCGCGGCTTCTACTGCGCGTGGCAGTCGGCCAGCCAGCAAGTGGCCGTGGTGTTCGCCGCCGCGCTCGGCGTGCTGCTCAACAGCCTCGTGCCTGCCCAGGCGATGACGAGCTGGGGCTGGCGCGTGCCGTTCGTGATCGGCTGCCTGATCGTGCCCTTCCTGCTCTATATCCGCCGCACGCTGCGCGAATCCGACGAATTCACGGCGCGCCGTCATCATCCGAGCCTCGGCGAAATCACCCGCGCGATCGTGGCCAACTACGGCATCGTGCTCGCGGGCATGGGCCTCGTCATCATGACGACCACTTCGTTCTACCTGATCACGGCCTACACGCCCACCTTCGGCAAGGTCGTGCTCAAGCTCTCCTCGTACGACGCGCTGCTCGTGACGGTCTGCGTGGGCGTCTCGAACTTCATCTGGCTGCCGATCGCGGGCGCCGTGTCCGACCGCATCGGCCGCGCCCCCGTGCTGATCGCCTGCACCGCGCTGACCGTGTTCACCGCTTACCCGGCGATGCAGTGGCTCGTGGGCGCACCGTCGTTCGCAACGCTGCTGGTGGTCGAGCTGTGGCTCTCGACGCTCTATGCGTGGTACAACGGTGCGATGGTCGTCGCGCTGACCGAGCTGATGCCGGTCCACGTGCGCACCACGGGCTTCTCGATGGCGTATAGCCTCGCCACGCTCGTGGGCGGCTTCACGCCGGCCATCTCCACCTGGCTGATCCACCTGACCGGCGACAAGGCCGTGCCGGGCGCATGGATGAGCGTCGCCGCCGTGTGCGGCATGGTGGCGACCCTGTTCCTGTACCGCGCGAAGGCCACCCGCGAGCAATACAAGACGGCCTGACCGGCCTGCATCATTTCCGGAAACACGCATGAGATTGCTGCTCGTCGAAGACAACGAACAACTCGCGCACTGGCTCGTGCGCACGCTAAGCGACGACGGCTTCATGATCGACCACGTCGGCGACGGCGAGGCCGCCGAGGACGCGCTGCGCGCCTCGTCCTACGACGTGGTGCTGCTCGACCTCAACCTGCCGCGCATGTCGGGCAAAGCGCTGCTGCGCCGCATGCGCGGTCGCGGCGACGCCACGCCCGTGCTGATCCTCACGGCCACGGGCGCCATCGACGAAAAAGTGGTGTGCCTGGGCGCCGGCGCCGACGACTACATCGTCAAACCCTTCGACGCGCGCGAGCTGGTGGCGCGCGTCAAGGTGCTGGCGCGCCGCCAGGCGCCCTCGCGCTCGAACCGCATCCGCTGCGGCAATCTGCTTTACGACATGGACAGCCGGCGCTTCTATCTGGACGAGGAAGCGCTCACGCTCACGCCGCGCGAACATACCGTGCTGGAAACGCTGATCCTGCGCGCGAAAAAGACCGTCTCGAAGGCCGCGCTCGCGGAATCGGTCAGCGACGCCGATGCGCCCACCAGCGAGGACGCCATCGAAATCTACGTCTCGCGTCTGCGCAAGAAGCTCGAAAAGAGCACGGCGACCATCATCACGCTGCGCGGCCTCGGCTATCTGCTCGAAGATGCCGAAGCGGACGAGTGAGCTTCCTCCCTTCTTTCATCGCCTGGGGCCGCCATGAGGCCCACCAATAGCCTGCGCGTGCGCCTGCTGCTCTGGCTCGTGCTGCCGATGACCTTGTTCATCGCGGCGGCCGGGCTGATCACGCGCGGCAACGCCTGGCGCACGGCCAACCTGCTACAGGACGACGCGCTGCTGTCGGCGGCGCGCGTCATGGCAGGCGACATCGGCTGGGAAGGCAACACGCTGAGCGCGTCGATCTCGCCCAGCGCGATCGAGATCCTGCGCACGCCGCACCGCGATCAGGTGTTTTTCCGCGTGCAGGAAATCGGCGGGCCGATCATCGCGGGCACCTCGGACTTTCCGCAGCGCGTGCCCGCCACCTCGCCGCAGTGGTACGACGCCGAGGTCAACGGCACGCCCATCCGCGCGGTCTCACTGATTCGGCCGATGTACGACGCAGGCGCGACGCGCCGCGTGATCGTCTCGGTCGGACGCACGCTGTACGAGCGCGACGCGATGGCGGGTGCGCTCTGGCGTCCGCAGATGTTCTATTTCGCGGGCATCGTCACGGCCGCGGTGATACTCGTGTGCGTCGGACTCACGCTGGAGCTGCGCCCGCTCACGCGCCTCGCGCGCGGTCTGCCGCAGCGCGTGCGCACGTCGCCGAGCATGGCGTCGGTGCGTATCGACGTCGAGCCGCTGCGTACCGAACTACGCCCTATCGTCAGCGCGTTCAACGCCTGTCTCGATCTGATCGAGCGGCAGACGGCCATGCAGCGCCGCTTCATCGCCGATGCCGCGCATCAGTTGCGCACGCCGCTCACGCTGCTCGGCACGCAGTTGCAATATGCGCGCCGCCAGCAGGACCCCGAGCGGCTGCATGAGACGCTGCAGGCGATGCATCAGAGCAATCGATCGCTCGTCGGGCTCACCAACCAGCTACTGACGCTTGCGCAGGCCGAGTCTGCGGATTACACGCAGTTCGAAGGCGTGCCCGTGGATATGCGCGCGGTCGCGACGGGTGTGATCGAGCAACTGGCGCTGCTCGCGCAGCGGCGGCGCGTTGAACTTGTGGCGACGCTTGCCGAGAAAGCCGAGGTCATGGGCAACGAGCAACTGCTTTCGGTGCTGGTGTTCAATCTCGTCGATAACGCGATTCGTTATTCGCCCGAGGGCGGCACGGTGGTTGTGGCGCTCACGGCGGGTGCGAACACCCACATGCTCACGGTCGCCGATGAGGGCGCTGGAATCGCCGATGAGCTACGCGACAAGGTGTTCGAACCGTTTTTCCGGGCGTCGACTTTGCCGGGCAGTGGTTTGGGACTTGCGATCGTGCGCGAGATCGCGCGCGCGCATGGTGCGGAGGTCAAGCTCGAACGAGGCGGGCAAGGGCGTGGGACGGTGGCAGTGGTGGAGTTTGCGGTGGGGTGAGCGGGCTGCTGCCGCGCCGGGAATCATCCCAACCAGCAAGGTGAATGACCGCGAACTGACTACTCATCCCATAGGACGGCTGATTTAATACACAGCGAAAAATCCAGGTCGACGCAAATTTCTCAGACGATGAAAAGAATTGTCACACGCCATTGACGCCAGAACTCCACACAAAGAGAGTCGTTTAATTGTCCTCACAACGGAACGACCTGGAGTTCAAACGATATGCCGGAAGCATATATCGATGGTAGCGCCATTCCCTACTGCAAGATCAATTTTCTTAGATTGAGTTGGACGGTAAAGGAGAGTTGCCAGTGTGTCCGTGGAGTCGGATTATCTTCGGATCAGCCTCCACCTGCCGACAAATCAGCGCCACCGCCCCGACCGAAGCCCGAGCCAGTCAGGAAGAAAGACGCCGCGGACACGCTGATTGCCATCCTGGACGGCATAGAGCGCTTCAAGGCCTGGCGAGACGCACCTCCGGCTCCGAGGCCACCGCAAAAGCCCAAAGTAGTTCCACGATTCGATATTCAGCAATTTCCTGATGCGATGCGCGCCGAAGCCATGCCTGTCGCAGCAAAGCTTATGGAACGATGGTTTGCGGGGCAACTGAACTACTCTCCGACCGACGCCGATGAGGACAATGAGATAAATCAGGATGGAAACCCCTATCCTGAGGGCATGATTGATCGAACAACGATCAAGATGAAATGGGTACTCTCCTATGGCCGGGCGAAGCGAGCATACGATGAATTAATAGAGACGCGAATTTACAACGAAAGAGCCTACGCTGTATTGCAAAGAAGACTGCGCCCTTACGCAGACCGCATTGACCTCAAACCGTGGGATTTATGTGCCAGCGATCTGCATCTCCTGCATAAGCATTTTCAGTTTCAAAGGATGCCTGTAGGCGTCACACTGGCAGAGAAGAACGGTATGATTGTCGTTCCGAGCTATGCCCTGGCCGATGTCGCCGGTGTTCGATGGCTCGATTCTCCAGTCGTTGTTGGTGCAAGCGTCCCGTCAAGCATTTACGAGGAAGGGAAAGTATTTTTTCCGGTAAGAAATCGCGATTTCCGGGAGTGGCAATTGAAGCATAAGCGTGGCGGAGATTTCATAATCTTCTCAAATTACATATCACTTAGACTTCCGATGCCAATACGCGTTTTCATAGGATAAGTTGGCGATGTCAAGATCAATTTTATTCGCTGCGTCACTGATTTTTTTCATATCTTTCACCATTGAAATCCTTCTTCTCATAGTAGCAAGTGGAGAAAGAAAGAGCAGGTTTGTAAAGATTGTACGTCGCTACGGATTCGTTTTTATTCTTATAGGAGTAACGTTTCACGCATCCAACTATTACGACATCGCGATGAAGCGAGAGGCCGTATCGAAGTTCCATGATGACAAGTCAGATTCGGACAGGGGAATATATACAGCACGCTATGGCTATATGGGAAACCGAATGATACTTTTACGTGTTTACCGAACGTCAGATATGAGCTTGCTCGCTGAGCGGACTTACTACGATTCCGAAGCACCGTTATTAGCATGGTCGCAAGATCGCCTGTCCTATGGGCCTAATGATGGCGACTTCATCAAACTCCCGCCGACTTTGTTAGACCGCCTTCGTGCTCGCTTGCCCTAAGGCCTCGGAGAGCAGGCACAGCGACCCGTTTAGCGCCTCGCCGATAATCAAGCGCCACGCGAGAAAGCCGCGGCCGCCTCGTCTAATTCGTGAACTTGCTGATTTCCAGCCTCAAGTTGCAACTTCGCCAAACAGTCGACATCGCCACCAGACCCAGCGGCCAATTGCGAAGTCGACTTTGACGGAAGCACTTCCGGCTATCCCTGTCCCCTTCCTTCCCGCGACTTACAAACCCACCCCACCGGCGCGTGAACGGCATACGATGGCGCGACATAACATCGACCCGTTTCACTCCCCGGGGGTAATCCATGCCTATCAGCGCCGTCGGCGGTTCATCTGGCGATCCCACTTCGTTCTACGCGTACTGGAGGTCTGGGCCGAGCGCCGTCGACACCGCATCGTCGGGCGACACGCCGCTGTCTTCCGACGATGCGTCATCGGACCTTTCGGACAATTCGGACAGTTCAAGCGCCGATCCGCTCGCGCAGGCCGTCGCGGCCGCGCTGGATTCGCTCGGAACGGGCTCGGCAAGCGACTCTGGCGATTACGACGACTTCGCCGACCTGTCGGACAGCACGTCGAACAACGATGCCACCCCCGCCGATAAACTCGCCGCGCTTCAGCAATTCCTCGGCTCGCTGTTCCAGGCCGCGGGACAACAAAGCAGCGTAACGTCCGCGAGCTATGGCAGCGATCTCGCCTCGGCGGTGTCGGGCCTCGCGCAGTCGTCTTCGGCCAGTAGCAGTCTGGCTTCGAATTACCAGAACCTGTTGCTATCGCTGGGCATATCGCCGGCTGACGTGTCGGTCGGCACCAGCCTGGATCTTCAGCATTTCCTTTCGACGCTCGCGAGCAATCTACAGACGCAAGGCGCTTCGTCAGCGAGCGGCCTGTTCATCGATACTTCGGCCTGAGCGGTCATAGAGCAATCCCTGAAAGGCCTACCGGTGTCTCGGTGGTACCTGTCGCGCCGGGCGGTTTCGCCGGCGCGCTTTTTTTCGCGCATCGACAATCGATGCGGCGAATTCAGGCCTGGATTTCGACCAGGGCTTCCGGCACTTGCGCGGGATCGGGCACAAACACGTAGCCCTTGCCGCGCACTGTATGGATATAGCGCGGGGCTGCGGGATCGTCTTCCACCACGCGGCGCAGTCTCCAGATCGGCACGTCGAGGCTGCGTTCGCGGAATTCGCGCGCGTCGCGATGCACGATGTCGTGAATCAGCGTGCGCGTGAGCACCTTGTACGGATGCGTGGCGAAGATCTTGAGCAGCGCGAATTCGCTTTCGCGCAGCGGGATTGGCGTGCGTTCGCGCGAGAGCGTACGCATCGTGAAATCGAGTTCGAACGGGCCGAACTGATAGCGCGTGCGCACTTCGGGCGCGCTCGCCGTGGAGGGTCCGCGCCGGCGCAGGATGTTCTGGATGCGCACGAGCAGTTCGTGTGGATCGAAGGGCTTGGGCAGATAATCGTCCGCGCCTAGCGTGAGGCCGCGAATGCGATCGGACACGCTGCCGCGCGCGCTCACGAAAATCACGGGAATATCGTCGCCGGCCGCGCGCAACGCAGCGATGGCTTCGAGGCCGTCGGTCTGCGGCATCATGATGTCCAGCACGACAATCGAAGGCCGTTCGCGTTCGAGACGGCGTAGCAAATGCTTGCCGTCATGCAGGACTGCCGTATCGAAATCGTGCGAGCGCAAGAAACGGCTCAGCAGGTCGCGCACGACGGGATCGTCGTCAACTATGAGGACACAGGGCTTCATGCGCGAATTTTAAAGCAGCGCCCGTGCCCGTATGGGGGGCGTTTTCTTTCCGTTCCTTTCCTGTACAACGCGGCTTTGCGCCTTGTTTTGCAACGCTCAACCGCAGAAAGTCAGCCCCCAGAGCAGCGCCAGCAGCGCGGACGACGTGAGCCACCCTGCGAACGCCACCGCGCTGATTGCTATGAGCAGTAACACACCGGCCGCTGCGAACCATGCCGATTTCATGCCGCCTGCACCGCGCTTTCAGGCAAATGCCCGACGCGCGGGTCGTCGATCGGCAGATGTAGCAGCCCGGACACCACGCCAAGCGCGATCGAACCATACCAGAGCCATGCATAGGAATGCGTAGCATCGAACACCACGCCGCCCAGCCACACCCCGAAGAAGCTGCCAAGCTGATGACCGAAGAATACGAACCCGAATAGCGTGGCGATATACCGCACGCCAAACACCTGCGAGACGATGCCGTTCGTGAGCGGCACGGTGCCGAGCCACATGAGCCCCATCGCGAAGGAGAATATATAGAGGCTCGCGGATGTGAGCGGCAGCGTAATGAATAGCGCCATCGCGGCGGCGCGCGCGAAGTAAATGCCCGAGAGCAGATACTTGCGGCGCAGCAGGCCGCCCGCGTAGCCACACAGGAACGTGCCCGCCGTATTGGCCAGCGCGATGATGGCAAGGGCCATGCTCGCCTCGCGCGCGCTCATGCCCCGGTCGAGCAGCCATGCGGGCAGATGCGCGCCGATGAAAGCAAGCTGGAAGCCGCACGCGAAGAAGCCCAGATTGAGCAGCCAGAAGCCGCGATGCGCGAGCGCTCCCATCACGGCGGCGCGGATCGTGTCGCCCGGGTGGCTCGGCGAGCCGCTGGCCGCTGGCCGGTCGCGCAGCCATGCCGCGAGCGGCGCGGTCGCAAGCACGACCACCGCCAGCACGCCGATCGCCGCCGACCAGCCGATCGAGCCGATCATCCCTTGCGCGAGCGGCACCATCCAGAACTGCCCGAGCCCGCCGATAGTGCCCGCCACGCCCAGCGCCCAGCCGCGCTTGTCGGCGGGAAAAAGCCGCGATAGTGCCCCATACACGGCGCCGAAGGCCGTGCCCGACAACGCGACGCCGATCAGCACGCCCACGCCGAACGTATAGACGCCCACCGTCGCCGCGTGCGCCATCACCGCGAGGCCGAGCGCGTAGAGCAGCGCGCCCGCGAAGATCACGCGCGCCGAGCCGTAGCGATCCGCGATCATGCCGGTGAGCGGCTGCGCCACGCCCCAGAGCAGGTTCTGCAAGGCGAGCGCGAGGCCGAAGGTCTCACGCGGCCAGCCACGGTCGATCGTCACCGGCAGCAGAAACAATCCCTGCACGTTGCGCACACCCAGCGCCGCGCCCATCACGATGCCGCCCGCCAACACCAGCAGCCAGCGCTGCCGCCATGCCTCTTCGGGTGCCCTCACTGCGGTTCTCCTCGGCGCTTGCCGCGACACGTCCGGTCGCCATGCACGCAGTAAACCGCGCGTGAGGCAAGGTGCTCAAGTGAGTTTTTGGCTTGCTTCACATGCACCGGGCGCATGCGAGTCGCGCTAAAAATCCGCCCTTGAACAAGTTGCAACTTGCAACTAATATAAGTTGCGAATCGCAACTATTCGAGCACACGCATGGACTTCGTCGATCCCCCACCGCAAAACCGCGACACCACCATCCTGGAATTGCGCGACTTCTCGCGAAAGCTGGTGCGCGAGTTGGGTTTCATGCGCGCGACGCTGGCCGACAGCGAACTCGCGCCATCGGCGGTGCATGCCGTGCTGGAGATCGGCATGCAGCCGGGCGTCAACGCGAAAGATCTGGGCCAGACGCTGCGGCTCGACAAATCGAACACCAGCAGACAGGTGGCGCGGCTCGAAGCCGACGGTTTCGTCGAGCGTCGCGCCAGTGCCGACGATGCACGCTCGTCCGAGCTCTATCTCACGGCCGAAGGCCAGAAGCTGCGGCGCAAGATCGACCGGTTTGCCACGGATCAGGTCTCCAATGCCTTGCGACGCATGGTGCCGTCCGATCAGCAGGCGCTGCTGCGCTCGCTCGCGCTTTACGCCGATGCGCTCGCGCAGGACAACGGCGCCAAGGCCATTGCCGTCGATGCAAAAGACGGCCCGCAGATTCTCGAAGGCTACCGTCCCGGCTGCATCGGCGATATCGCGAGTCTGCACGCGCGCTACTACGCGCAGCATTGGCACTTCGGCGCGTTTTTCGAGCAGCGAGTCGCGACGGAACTCGCGGCTTTCGCCGCAGCGTTGCCGGCCACAGGCAAGGCGCTCTGGCTGGGTGTCGAGAACGGCCGCACGCTCGCTTCGCTGGCGATCGACGGCGATCCGCAAACGGGTATTGCGCATCTGCGCTGGTTTATCGTCGACGATAGCTTGCGCGGTTCGGGTATCGGCCGCCAGTTGATGACGCAGGCGATGCGCTTCGTCGACGCTCAGGGCTTTAGCGAGACGTATCTCTGGACCTTCAAGGGACTCGACGCGGCGCGTCACCTCTACGAGTCGTTCGGCTTCGCACTGGCCCAGGAGGCCGAGGGCGCGCAGTGGGGCACCACCGTCACCGAGCAGCGTTTCAGCCGCGTCAATCCGCAGCTTTAACCCACGCGCTTAGCTCGCGCGCGCTTCGTCCAGAATCCACTCGACGACGGCGCCCACGTCGGCGCGCGGCGCCGCGTCGGCCTGGTAAAGCCAGTAGGCGTAGCCGGTTGGCGCGCTGGGTTGCGCCGCGCCGGTTGAGGCGCTTGAGCCGACGACAACGAGCCGCCCGTCCGCCAGCATCGGCTCGACCAGCGCGAGACGGCCGAGCGCGATGCCGCGCCCCGCGAGCGCGGCCTGGATCACCTGGTCGTAGCGGTTAAAGCGCAACACGCCACGCGCGGGCCGGCCCTCCAGGCCAAGCGCGCCCAGATGATCGGGCCAGCGCAGCATCGGGCGGCGCGGGCCGTCGAATTCGAGCAGGACGTGGCGCTCCAGCGTGGCCGCATCGAGCGTTTTCACGCCCAGCGAGGGATGCGCCACCGGCATCACATATTCCTCGTAAAGCCGGTGCGCCGCGGCAAACGTCGAGGCCGACGCATTCGCAGGCGCATAGCGCAAAGCGAGGTCGACGCCCTCGGCGCGCAGGTCGAGCACCTTGTCCGTTGCGGCCACCCGCAGGTCGATATCGGGATGACGCTGCTGCAGCGCGCCCAGACGCGGCAACAGCCAGAGCCCCGCCACGCCGATGCTCGCCGTGATCGTCACGGGCTGGCGCACGCGCGGCTGCATGAGCGCATCCACGACATCCTGGAGTTGCGCGACCGCCCCCTCGGCGGCGCGAAAGAGGCGCTCGCCTTCGGGCGTAAACGAAATCGACCGATAGCCGCGATTGAGCAGGCGCACGCCGAGCATCGTTTCGAGCGCGTTGACCTGGCGGCTCACGGCGGACTGCGTCAGGCACAGATCCTCGGCGGCGAGCGTGATACTCATGCGCCGCCCGACGGCGACAAAACCACGGATGAAATCGAGCGACGGCAGCTTGACGAGCGGAATTGACATGCATGGTCCTCATGCGAACGATGCAGGAAGATTGATTGAGCGAACGGCCGGGGTCAAGTGGAATGGCGAACACCGCCTACCGGAGCCATCCCGTCTCATGAACCTGCAAGCGACGCCCGAACCCCTCACGCTGCGCGCCGCCGATGGCTTTGCACTCGGCGGCTTTGTCTGGCGCCATCGCACGCCTGCGCTGGACCGCACGCCGCGTCCGCTCGCAATCGTCAATGCCGCGACGGCCGTGCGCTGCCGTTACTACTTTCGCTTCGCCGCGTGGCTGCATCGGCATGGCTGGGATGTGATCGTCTATGACTACCGGGGCATCGGCGAATCGCCGCCGCAACGGCTGGCTGCGTTAGACGCCACCTGGCTCGACTGGGGCGAGCGCGACTTCGAAGCGGTGCTGCGCCATGCGAACGTGGCGTTTGCGGGGCAGCCGATCGACGTGGTGGCGCATAGCATCGGCGGCTTCGTGACGGGGCTCGCGCCCTCCGGCGCGCTGATCCGGCGCGTCTTCACGGTCGGCGCACAGTACGCGCACTGGCGCGATTACGCTGCGCGCAGCCGGATCGCGATGCTGATCAAGTGGCATGCGGTCATGCCCGCCCTCGCCGGGCTTTGCGGCTATTTTCCGGCGGCCCGGCTGGGCTGGATGGAAGATACGCCGCGCGGCGTCGCGCTCTCATGGAGCCGCAGCCGCGCGCGCTTCGAGGACACTTACGCGCGGGCGCCCATCGCCCGCACAGAAAAGCAACGCGCGGCGCTGGTAGAGCGCCTCGCCAGCTTCGCCGCGCCGATCCTGGCCGTGAGCCTCACCGACGACCCCTTCGGCACGGTTGCCGCCATCGAGCGCCTGCTCGCCTATTTCACGCACGCGCCGCGCGCGCATCTGCGTATCGCGCCCGCGCAGATCGGCGTCCCGGAAATCGGCCATTTCGCGTTTTTTCATGCTCGCTTCGAAAACTCGCTCTGGCCTGGCGCGCTGCACTGGTTGCGCACCGGCACCCTCGCACCGCAAGCACCTGGCAAGGTGGTTTCCGCCCACACCAAGGCGAAATAGATCGACCGTTCTTTTTGCGACGATATCTGCTATCGTGCGGGAGCCGCGACCTTCCCAGGAGTCTCCATGAGCGCATCATTCGAGCACCGTTACGCGTACACCAACGGCATCCGCATGCACTACGTCGAGCACGGCGAAGGGCCGCTCGTGCTGCTCTGCCACGGCTGGCCCGAGTCCTGGTACTCGTGGCGTCACCAGATCGAGGCGATCGCCGCCGCGGGCTATCGAGTGGTCGCCCCCGACCAGCGCGGCTACGGCGACACCGAAGCGCCGCTCGACACCGCCGCCTACGACATCCTGAACCTCACCGGCGATCTGGTCGGCCTCGTCCATGCGCTTGGCGAAACGCACGCGATCCTCGCCGGTCACGACTGGGGCTCCATCGTCGCCGCCACGGCGGCCCTGCTCCGCCCCGATATGTTCCGCGCGCTCGCCCTGCTGAGCGTGCCGTATCTGCCGCGCTCGCGCGTGCGCCCCGCCGCGTATTTCCAGACCCATACGCTGGAGAAGCACTTCTACCAGGAGTACTTCCAGTCGCCGGGCCGCGTCGAGCGTGAACTCGAAGAGGACATCCGCCGCTCGCTGCTCGGCATCTACTACACGGCGGGCGGCGAGAGCCGCAAGCATCCGGAGCATCGGCGGCAGGGTTTTATCGGCTTTGCAAAGAACCTGCGCTTTATCGATAGCCTGGCGTATCCCGACACGCTGCCGGGCTGGCTGAGCGCCACGGATCTCGATACGTTCGCCGCGCAGTTCCGCAAGAGCGGCTTTCGCGGCTCGATCGACTGGTATCGCAACCTCGACCGCAACTGGGCGCTCACGCCCTTCCTCGACGGCGCGCGCATCCAGCAACCCACGCTGTTCGTCGCGGGCGAACAGGACGGCGTGATCCACATGATGGCGAAGGCCTACGAGCAGTTGCAGGACCATGTGCCGCGCCTGACGAAGAAAGTGCTGATACCCGAGGCCGGGCACTGGATCCAGCAGGAACGCCCCGAAGAAACGAACGCGCTGCTGCTCGAATTCCTGCGCGACCCGGTTGTGCGCGGCGAGGGTCGCTGAGGGCGGGTTCACCTGCGGCTAGAAAGGGGCGCTCGCGCCCCTTTCTATTTCCGAAATTGTTGTGGCAGCTGGGTCGATGAGACTCACGCCTGAATAACGAGTCCCGCAAAAACGGGGCAATACACACAGCGTTATAGATCAACGAATCGCGGCAACAGGTCTTGGTCTGCAAGGCGGATTTCGATATCGTTTGCCACCTTGACATGCTCGCGGTTGTTCACGTCGAACACGTCATCCATTACGCTGACAATGATCGTGCCTTTTTGCTGCCCTTCGTGCATCACGGGAATCAAAGCGCGCGCTTCGGGAACCTGTGCAGGTGTAAGGGCCTGCGGCAGGTAGAGCATCCAGCTTACGCCGGGGCGGTCATCGAAGACTTGCTTCTCAAAATACGGGCGAGGTCCAAACGTAGCGAAAGGACAATTAAATTCCACCGCAACGGTGGATACCGCCTTTGCGCATGGTAGATATAGCCCCAATCGAGATCCACATTTTTGTCTCTCGCTTATGCTCAATTCAAATTGATTTGCAATGCTGCCGCAATCAATAATAATTGATATTGAAGACGTGTTTCCTTTTCCCGGATTTCCATTCCAAATATTAATACTTTTCGGTTGACCCGACTCATGCTGACTACGGAGAATCAATTCTTCGATAGCGGCAGATCGTGGTCCAGTGCCGTCGAATACTGGAATTCCTGATTTATCGCCTTCACCATCTGCGTTCAAATACCAAGGCCCACCTAGTGTTCCATCACTACTGGAAAGGTCCGAAAGCAGCGGATAAACGCGGCGAAGCTGAAGTGAGAAATTTCCTTCATTCACAGACGCATCGTCTCTGAATGACGCTTGTAAATACATGATATTCCTTATCCAGCGCAGGTCGAAGGAACCTCTGCCCTCGTGAGCGTTGGTTGCATGAACTTATCGAATCGTGGTGTTTCAAAATACCACATTAGTCTACTCGCAGGATTCCTCTTGACCACGTCAGCCTGGCGGATAACCTGCTTCTTCGTTGAACTGAATCAGTCGAAATCGTAAATTGACTCACCGTCTTCATCGAGAAATTTATCCATTAGCTGATCGTAATTTCCTTTTGCCTCTTGCAGCAAGCATTGCGCTTTCATAAAGCCGTCGAAAGTTACTGGCTTAGGTTCGTCGCCAGGTTGCCATGCCCACTCCATATTCCAGCCCTTGGTGCTTCTCCTCCTCCCGCCATGCACCTTGCCGGACAGGTCCGTACCGTCGATACGGCCGAGATCGGTCGCAGCCAGCGTCAGGAGCCCCCATCGCTGATGGCTTACGAACGAATTCTCCCCTTGGAATTCCCCACAAAACAGATGCCACAGCCGGATACCAGTGATCCCAAAATCTAACCTGTTGAATTTAAACAGAACAGATGCATGTAGATGTGCTGCAACGCGATCAAAAATCCATCACGATATTTGTTGCGCAAACCGTAACATCAAGTTATAAATGCAAATCATTCGTATTTAATGCGCATAGTCAGGTCGACGACACTGGCCAGCGGCGCGGGGAAAAAAAGGGGTTTGCTCGATGTCCGCCGTCCTGATTGACGCGCAACAGCAGGTGCACGCGCTCTATCGCGACCATCACGGCTGGCTGCATGGCTGGTTGCGCCGCAAGCTGGGCGACGCCTTCGAAGCCGCTGACCTCGCGCACGACACCTTCCTGCGCATCCTGAGCGCGCACGAGCGGCCGGGCCTCCCCGCGTTGCACGAACTGCGCGAGCCGCGCGCCTACCTCACGACGGTCGCGCGCCGCGTGCTGCTCAACCACTACCGGCGTCTCTCGCTCGAACAGGCGTTTCTCGACACGCTCGCGCATCTGCCGGAACCGCAGGTGCCGTCTGTCGAAGAGCGCCTCGTGATCCTCGAAACCCTCCATGAAGTCGATGCCATGCTCGACAGCCTCGCACCCAAGGTGCGCATGGCTTTCCTGCTCGCGCAACTCGAAGGGCTGACTTACGCCGAAATCGCCACGCGGCTCCAGGTGAGCGAGCGCACGATCAAGCGCTATATGGCGGACGCGTTCGAAGCCTGCCTGATGCTCGCGCTGTGAGGATGACGTCGTGAGGGCCGATCGCATCGAAACCGGCGCAGCCAGCGCGGACGACGACCAACGCCCGCTGGAGCGCGCCGTTGCGCGCGCGGCGGCCGAATGGCTCGTGCGCCTCGCGGACAATCCCACGCCCGAAGAGATCGACGCCTGCACGCGCTGGCGCGCGGCCAACCCGGAACATGCGCGCGCCTGGCGTCGCGCCGAACGGCTCAACGCGAAATTCAGCGTGCTGCCCGCGAACCTGGGCCTGCCCGCGCTCGCTCGCGCTGAGCGCAACGCGCCCGGAATGGCACGCCGCCGCGCGGCGCTCAAGACTCTGAGCCTGCTACTGGTGGCGGGGCCAACCGCCTGGCTCACCTGGCAAACGGCGCCGTGGCGCGTCTGGTGCGCCGACGCGCGCACCGCCACCGGCGAGCGCCGCACCCTCGTCCTCGCCGACGGCACCCGCGTGGACCTGAACACGGGCACCGCGCTCGACGTGGCGTTCGACGCGCACGAGCGGCGCGTGCGGCTCGACGCAGGCGAAATCCTCGTCGAGACCGCGCCCGACCCGCAGTCTCCCGCACGGCCCTTCATCGTGCAGACCGACGATGGGCGCATTCGCGCGCTCGGCACGCGCTTCGTCGTGCGCGAGGGCGCGGGCACACAGGTCGCCGTGTTCCACGGCGCTGTGGAAGTCACGCCGGCCGACGCGCCGCATCTCGCGCGCATCGTCAACGCCGGGCAGCAGACGCGCTTCACGGCCGACAGCATCGATCCCCTCACGCCCACCGATCCGCACAGCGCCGACTGGACGCGTGGCGTGCTGTTCGCTCAGGACGTGCGGCTGGGCGATTTTCTCGCCGAGTTGAGCCGCTACCGGCCCGGCCTCGTGCGCTGCGATCCGGCCGTGGCGAATCTGCGCATCTCCGGCGCCTTCCAGCTCGCCGATACCGACAACATCCTCGCCGCGCTGCCTGAGACCCTGCCCGTGCAGGTGATCTGGCGCACGCGCTACTGGGTGACGGTCGCGCCAGGTCCGCAAGCAGCACCCGCGACGCGGGCGAGCGGTTCGGCCTGACACAACGCCCCCTTCTCATCCTCAAGGCGCGGCTTCGAAAAAATTTCGCGCATACGTGTCCCCTTTCCTGATCTCGCGTGTCAAGCACGTATTAACCGACTCAACCACACACCGCACGATCAGGAGTTTCCATGTCCGCACGCCGGCCCCGCCGCGCCTTCCAGCCCGTTGCGCGCCACGCCGCCCGCCAGCGCTTTCTTTCGCTCGCCGCATTGACGCCGCGCGCTGCTGCCGTCGCGACCGCCGCACTCGCGCTGCGCGCCATTCCAGCCAGCCTCGCGCTGGGTGGCATGCTGGGCGCGCTGTGTGCCGCACCCGCTGCCCAGGCCGCGCAGGCCGCTGCCAGCCAGTCCTATGACGTGGCCGCCGGGCCGCTCGGCACCGCGCTCTCCGACTTCGCGGTGCAAGCTGGCGTGACCGTGCAACTCGACGCGCGTCTCGTCGATGGACTCAGGAGCCCGGGGTTGCACGGCAGCTACTCGGTAGCCGATGGTTTCGCCACGCTGCTGGCGGGCACGAAACTGGAAATCGCGCAGAGCGGCACGGGCGTGTGGCTCGTGCGCCCGCGCGCGGCCCAAAGCGCTGCGGCCGCTGAAGACGGCACCACGCTGCCCGCCGTGAAAATCGCTTCGCAGAGCACGAGCGCCGACGGCGCGACCGCAGGCGTGGTGGCCACCTGGTCCTCGACGGCGACCAAGACCGGCACGCCCATCGTCGAAGCGCCGCAATCGATCTCGGTAGTCACGCGCGACCAGATGAACGAGCAGAACGCGCAGACGCTCAACGCCGCCGTGCGCTACGAGGCAGGCGTCACGACCGAGACGCGCGGCGGCGTCGCCACGCGTTACGACATGCTCAACGTGCGCGGCTTTGGCGCCGATACCTACTGGAACGGCCTCAAGCAGATCCAGAACGGCATGTACGCGCTGCCCCAGGTCGATCCCTACCTGATGCAAAGCATCGACGTGCTGCGCGGCCCGGTTTCCGTGCTTTACGGTCAGGCGCAAGCGGGCGGTCTGATCAATCAGGAAAGCAAGCTGCCGACCGTGCAGCCGTACCACGAACTGGGTGTTGAGTTCGGCAACGACCGCCATCAACAGGCGACGATGGACTTCTCCGGCCCGATCGCCGGCGATCAGCATTATCTCTATCGCTTCACGGCGATCGGCCGCCAGGAAGACGGTCAGGTCGAAAGCACGCGTAACGAGCGCGTGGCCGTGGCGCCCTCATTCACGTGGCGTCCCGACGACAAGACCTCGCTCACGCTCTACGCGCTCTATCAGCGCGATCCGGCCAGCACGTCCTATGGCAGCGTGCCTGCGGTCGGCACCGTGCTGTACAACCCGCTCGGCACCATCGCGCGCAACTTCTACGACGGCGAGGCCAGCTTCGAGCGCTTCAGCCGGACCCAGGAGGCAGTGGGCTATCAGTTCGAGCATCGACTGAACGAGACGTGGCAGGTGCGCTCGAACGCCCGCTACTATCACATCAGCCAGGACTACGCGAGCGTCTACGGCAGCAGTCTCGAAGACGACGACCGCACGCTGGACCGCAGCACGATCGCTTCCAACGACCAGCTCAACACGTTCGCCATCGACAATCAGGTGGAAGGCAACTTCTCCACCGGCCCCGTCGATCACACTGTGCTCGCCGGTTTCGACTACCAGCACATGGCGACGAACTACGCAACGGGCTACGGCAGCGCGCCGTCGATCGACGTGTTCGATCCGGTCTATGGCGCCGCCATCGACGACCCCACGCGCACTAAAACGCAGGCAAGCAGCAACCAGTACGGCGTCTATGCGCAGGACCAGTTGCAGTACAAGAAAGTGCTCGTGACGTTGGGCGTGCGTCAGGATTGGGCCAATACGGTCACGAACGACCTCACCGACAACACGCGTCAATGGCAGAACGATCACGCCTTCACGTGGCGTGGCGGCGTGAGCTATCTGTTCGATAACGGCGTCGTGCCGTATTTCAGTTATTCGGAATCCTTCGCACCGCAGTCCGGCACGGACATCAACGGCAAGGCTTTCGATCCCGAGCGCGGCCGTCAGTTCGAACTGGGTATCAAGTACCAGCCCAAGCACTATAACGCGTTGTTCACCGCCGCAATCTTCGATCTGACGCGTAAAAATCTGCTCACCGCCGACGCGAGCAATCCGGCCTACTATTCCGAAGCGGGCGAAGCGCGCTCGCGCGGCGTCGAACTGGAGGCCAAGGTGAGCCTCACGCGCTCGCTCGACGTTGCGGCAAGCTATACGTACCTCAATACCATCTATACGAAGGACAACAGCGGTCTGCAGGACAAGCATCTTGCGGCTATTCCATCGAATCAGGCCTCGCTCTGGGCGTACTACACGATTCACGGCGGCCCGCTGGCGGGACTGTCGATCGGTGGCGGCGGCCGTTATACGGGTGCGACCTATAGCACCGACAATAGCTTCCAGGTACGCAGCTTCTTCCTGATGGATGCCGCGCTGCGCTATGACCTTGGCCACGCCATTCCGCGTCTGAAAGGCTCGGAGGTTTATATCAACGCGCAGAATCTTTTGAACAAGACCTATGTCGCGTCGTGTTACTACGGTAATTATTGTGCGTATGGTTATGGCCGTCAGGTTTTTGCGGGAATGAATTACCGCTGGTAAATGCAATAGTCCATTGTGTATTTCCTTTGCGTTCACGCGTTATATGACACGGCTGTCGTTTAACACGTGAACGCGCAGGCCGTTGCCGAAGCTCCTTCTTGTTACTCCTATCGCGCGCCAACGCGCAAAACCCTACACATCTCATCGTTTCCCGAGCATGAAGGTTCGAAACGATGCCACTCGCTCCTCAAATGCTGACAACCGTCAAAACGGCGTGCAATAGTGCATGGTATGAATGTCGACCTGAACACAAAAGGGATGGGGAATCATGGCCGACATTTTCATCAAGATCGACGGTATCGCTGGCGAATCACAAGATGCCACCCATGCTGAAGAAATCGAAGTCCTGCATTGGGGATGGGCTATCACCCAGAAATCCAGTATGCACAGCGGATCCGGTGGTGGTGCAGCAAAGGCAACCGTTGAGGACTTGAGTTTCACACACCACATCGATCGCGCAACTCCGAATCTGGCCGGCTACGCTTTCAGGGGGCAGCACATTCCCAAAGCACTGCTGACTATGCGAAAAGCCGGTGGCGTGCCACTCGAATATCTACGCATTACCATGTACGACGTGGTTATCACGCATGTAGAACCCGTTGCAGGTGAGGGCGTGGCGCTAGAGCACGTGCGCCTGTCGTTTGCACGAATGAAGCAGGAATATGTTGTGCAAAGCCCGATTGGCGGCAGTCAAGGGACGATAACCTCGCTTATCGACGTTAAAGCCAACACAACGGCTTGACGTGAGTTCCTCCGCAAAGCAGTGTCAAGTTCCATTATGTAGTCCGAGATCAGCAACGATCTCTTTCGATATTCTCGCTACGTTGACAACCTACAAAGTCCTCACGCGAAATAACGAATGATCGGCTCGGGGTACTCACGGGTGATGCGTATGCATAGAGGACTTTCTGTCTTATTGGCCGTTTGCCTGTTTCACAGTTCTTTTTCGCATGCGCAATTACCAGTTGGGACAACGCTTTCACACGGCGCTGGACTGGAGGAAGCCACACTGACGCGCATCGATGACCGCGACGGAACCTTGCTTGTTTTCAAGGTGAAGACGGAGACCATGTCGCTTCACGACCAGGGCGCAGCACTCGAAGATTTGCTCAACCGATCGATCAGGCAACACTCGCTGCCCGACCATTTCGACGTGAGACTCGGAGCAACGCGCATCGCATTGATCAAAGAGTTACAGAAGAAACTGTTGCAGCCTGGCGCTAACTGGAATCTCGCCAACGGACGGCCACGCGCGGGAGACCTGAACCGCGTTCTTTCAGACTATCTAACCGCTTTAGTTGCGCAATCACCGATCGGCATTGCGTTCGTTCATCACGGATACACGTTGAGCGTCAGCGGTCTCGAACATATCGAAGAAGAACCGAAGAAGTTCCCTCGGGTGGGAGCCCGAGTGCCGACGGACATCTTCGTCCTGGAAATCACTGCAGAACGGATTCGTGAACCATGACTCATCGCCCCCTTCCGCCATTCGACAAGCTTGTCGAGAATTACCCGTACAGGCAGTCCGTCACCGTTCTCAAGAAAATGATCGGCGGAAATGCCGACGATACGGCGTCGCAGGACCAGTGGCTTGGCGGCGCCTCGGGCGACACCTGTACTCTACGAATGAGCCGCGCTTTTAATTATGGTGGTGGCGTCATTCCAAACCAGGCTCATGGAATGGCGACCGTCAAGGGCAGCGACAGCCGCCGCTACGCGTTTCGGGCCCGCGAGTTCGATCTCTGGCTCCGTTCGTTCTATGGCCCTCCTGATATTGAGGTGAAAGGCAAACCTGTATCGCGGGATCGATTTCTCGGAAAAAAGGGGGTAATCAGCTTCGACATCACATTTGGCCTGAATGCCGATCAGCGGACTCGCGCGACGGGCCATCTCGACTTGTGGGATGGAGAGACATTCTTCGACGAAATTCTTGGTGTCAGTTATCCGACGCGCGACTTCTTTAAAGTGGCTGACGGTGTCGCCCTATGGTTGACGCCCGGCACGGCTGTTCTCCCTCGTCCATCGCGGGAATGAATTACCGTTGGTAAATGCAATAGTCCATTGTGTATTTCCTTTGCGTTCACGCGTTATATGACACGGCTGTCATTTAACACGTGAACGCGCGGCCCATTACATAGGCCCTTTCTTGTTACTCCCACCCTGCACCCACGCTTAAATCTCCACACGTCTGGCCGTTTCCTAAATTAGTTTTCATGTTGAGTGTGCGGCAACTTAAAACACCGATACCGGGCCGGAACCGATAATTCCTTCCAGTTTCTGGACTGCGAGGAACGCACCATGCAAAAGCCGATGTCGGTCGAACTCATTAACGAATACGGCGAGCACGCAGTCTGCGTGAAAATCGACGGCCACTCCGCCCTGCTCGATACCGCCGATGTAGACGGTCTCATCGAAGAGCTCAGCAAGCTGCGCGCGCAAATGCGCCCCGCCGTGCCTGATCAGCCTTTACGCTCGCATCAGTACGTGCTCGAAATCGATCCGTGCTGGTACACCGAGCGCAATCCGCTGTTCGACGGCGCAGTCGTCTTTTTCCGCCACACCGGCCTCGGCTGGGCCGGCTTTGCCATTCCCACCGAGAGCATGCAGCGTCTCAAGGATGCGTTGAGCGCGCACGAAGCCGCCGCGCAACGCGAGATGCACATGCCCATGCACGCGCTACCGAACTAGGCAGCGCGCGGCGCCGCGGCCGGGCCTCGCCTGGCAAGCCTCGCCTCCCGTTCAATTCGTGAAATCGGACCCGCGCGCAGCGCGAGCGGGCTAACGCGTCACGCGCCTTGCGTGCGCCGCCTCCGTTCGTCCCTTTATTTCAGGGCTTTCTGCGCGCTGCCCTGAGCTTTCTCGCCCTCACCGGCACGGACTCGCCACATGAACCAGCTACAAGCCATGCGCGTTTTCACGCGCGTCGTCGATCTGAGCAGCTTCAGCCTCGCGGGCAAGCAACTCGGTATGTCCGCCGCGGCCGTCACGCGCAGCGTCGGCATGCTCGAAGCACATTTGAACATGCGCCTGTTGAACCGCTCCACGCGCAGCCTCTCGCTCACCGAAGCGGGCCGTCTCTATCTCGACGGCTGCCGCGCCGTGATCGACAAACTCGACGAAGTGGAATCCGAACTCGTGCGCGCCACGCGCGACCCGAGCGGCGTGCTGCGTATCGCCGCGCCTTCGGTGTTTGCAAGTGGCGCGCTCAGCGCGCTGCTGGGCGCGTATCGCGGCGTGAATCCGCGCGTGGATTTCGACGTGACCGCTTACGACAGCCATATCGACATGATCGAAGGCGGCTTCGACGTGTGCTTCGCCACCGACCGCCAGCAGGTCAACGCCTCGCTCGTGAGCCGCAAGATCACCTCCGTGAAGGAACTGATCGTCGCCACGCCCGCCTATCTCTCGCGCAAGGGCATGCCGCGCACGCCGGGCGATCTCGCGCAACACGATCTGCTGGCCGTGTCCGACGCGCCGCGTTCGTGGGAGTTCGCCAACGTCGAAGGCGTGCAGCGCGTGAGCGTAAGCGGCCCGCTCACGGCGAGCGGTTACGCCACCGTGCGCGCCGCCGCACTCGCCGATATGGGCGTCGCGTTGCTGCCGCTGCCGCTCGTCGCCGACGATATCGCACGCGGTGTGCTGCTGCCCGTGCTCAACGCCTATGACGTGAACGGCGGCATGCAGCATGTCTCGATCGTGTATTCGGGCCGCAATTACCTCACGATGAAAGTGCGTAGCTTTATCGACTTCGCGGTCGAACAGTTTCGCGCTCAACCCACGCACAGCAAGCACGCTCCGGCTATCGCGCATCCTTTGCCACAGACTCTGCCCCACGCCCTGCGAGCCGTTGCGTGATCACCGCTAGATCTCCGCGTGATCCTCTAGTCACGACACCTGGAAAGCCATGCCCAGAATATTGACCATCGAAGACGACGCCATCACCGAACAAAGCGTCGTCCCTACGCTCGCCTCGACGGGCTTCACCGTCGATGTTGCGCGCTCCGGCCGCGAAGGCATCGCCATGGTGATGGCCGGCGACTACGATGTGGTCGCGCTCGAGCGCCGCCTACCAGATCTGGACGGACTCACCATCGTCACCACCATGCGCGGCGTGGGCATCGAAACGCCCGTGATCGTCATGAGTTCGACCACCGGTGTGGAAGAGCGCATCCAGGGTCTGCGGGCCGGTTGCGACGATTACCTCACGCGCCCTTTCTCGATCGACGAAATGTCCGCTCGCGTGGAAGCGCTCGTGCGCCGCCGCACGCGTCCCGTGGCGGCAGAAACCGTGCTGCGCGTGGGCCCGCTCGAACTCGACCTCGTCAAACGCAAGCTCACCTGCCGCGACACCATCCTGCGCCTGCGCCCAACCGAGCTGCGCGTGCTCGAATTCATGATGCGCCACGCGGGTCAGGTGCTCACGCGCACGATGATTTTCGAAGGCGTGTGGGGCGGCCGTTTCGATCCGGGCACCAATCTCGTCGATGTGCACGTGGGACGTCTGCGCAATCGCGTGGATACGCCGGGCGAGCCCTCGCTGATCCGCACGATACGCGGCTCGGGTTATCTGCTTGGTTGAAATAAAAGCAGCAATAGCGAATAAAGTTTTTTATTTAGCACTTCGTAGTCCTTTTTGTTAAAAAAACCGCGCGCCAAATAAAACTTCTTTCATCTGTCTGGTTGCTGGACGTTACACCGCGCCCGCCACAATACCGGCGTCGGTTCCTCCGTAGTTTCCCGTACTTTCCACGCTTCTTTCGCGCCGCCTGGGCGCACCAGTACGCGACGGGAACCGGCGCCGATGTTCTGAACGGAGCCCCTTCTGATGCTGAAAATCGTCCGGCTGGCCTTGAACCGACCGTACACGTTCATCGTGCTGGCCCTGTTGATCCTGATCGCTGGCCCGCTCGCTGCGTTACGCACGCCAACCGATATCTTTCCGGATATCCGCATTCCCGTGATCAGCGTGGTGTGGAATTACGCCGGTCTGCAACCCGACGACATGTCGGGCCGTATCGTCACCTACTACGAACGCACGCTCGGCACGACCGTCAACGATGTGGCGCACATCGAGTCGCAGTCGTTCCGCGGCTACGGCATCGTGAAGATCTTCTTCCAGCCGACCGTGGATGTGCGCACGGCCACGGCACAGGTGACGTCGGTCTCGCAGACCGTGCTCAAGCAGATGCCGCCAGGCACCACACCGCCGCAGATCCTCAACTACAACGCGTCCACGGTGCCGGTGCTGCAGCTGGCGCTCACGAGCGACAAGCTCAACGAGCAGCAACTCGGTGACTACGCAACCAACTTCATCCGGCCACAGTTGCTGTCCGTGCCCGGCGTGGCAATTCCCACGCCTTACGGCGGCAAGACGCGTGAAGTGCAGATCGACCTGAATCCGCAGGCGTTGCAGGCGCGCAAGCTCTCCGCGCAGGACGTGGCGAACGCGCTCGCGCAGCAGAACCAGATCATTCCTGCGGGCACGCAGAAGATCGGCCAGTTCGAATACAACGTGCGCCTGAACAACAGCCCGCTCACGATCGACGCGCTCAACAATCTGCCGATCAAGACGGTGGACGGCACGGTGATCTACATGCGCGACGTGGCGCATGTGCGCGACGGCTATCCGCCGCAAGGCAATATCGTGCGCGTGGATGGCCATCGCGCGGTGCTGATGTCGATTCTCAAGAACGGCTCGGCATCCACGCTCGACATCATCGCGGGCGTGAAGGCCAAGCTGCCGCTGGTCGAACAGTCGCTGCCGCCTAGCCTCAAGCTCGTGCCGCTGGGCGATCAATCCGTGTTCGTGAAGGGCGCGGTGAGCGGCGTGGCGCGCGAAGGCATTATCGCGGCCGCACTGACCTCGGCCATGATCCTGCTGTTCCTCGGCAGTTGGCGCTCGACGCTCATCATCGCCGCATCGATTCCGCTCGCCGTGCTCGCGGCCATCGCGGGTCTCGCGGCCTGTGGCGAAACGCTCAACGTGATGACACTGGGGGGGCTTGCGCTCGCGGTGGGTATTCTCGTCGACGATGCCACGGTAACGATCGAGAACATCAACTGGCACCTGGAGCAAGGCAAGGACGTACGCACGGCGATTCTCGACGGCGCCGCGCAGATCGTCGCGCCCGCGCTGGTTTCGCTGCTGTGTATCTGTATCGTGTTCGTGCCGATGCTGCTGCTCGACGGCATTGCGCGCTACCTGTTCGTGCCGATGGCGGAGTCGGTGATCTTCGCGATGATCGCCTCGTTCGTGCTTTCGCGCACCTTCGTGCCGATGATGGCGCGCTATCTGCTCAAGCCGCACGCCTCGCAAGGCCACGCTTCGGGCGAACTCGCGGCCGTAATGGCGCCGCACGGCGCGCACGATCATGTGACGCCTTCGCGCAATCCTTTCGTGATGTTCCAGCGCGGCTTCGAGCGTCGCTTCGAGCGCGTCCGCGCGGGCTATCGCGGCGTGCTGGGCCTCGCGCTCACGCATCGCAAGGGCTTTATCGTCGGCTTTCTCGTTGTCGTGATGCTGTCGTTCGCGCTGGTGCCTTTCCTTGGCCGCAACTTCTTCCCGAACATCGATTCGGGGGAAATCGAAATTCACGTGCGCGCGCCGATCGGCACGCGTGTGGAAGAAACCGCCGACCTCTTCGACCACGTTGAAGATGCCGTGCGTCATGTGATTCCCGCCGATCAGCTCACGAGCATCATCGACAACATCGGTCTGCCGAATAGCGGTATCAACCTGACGTACAACAATAGCGGCACGATCGGGCCGCAGGACGGCGACATCATGATCTCGCTGGGCGAGGATCATGCGCCGACCGCCCAGTACGTGAAACAGTTGCGTACGCAACTGCCGCGTCTGTTCCCGGGCACGACGTTCTCGTTCCTGCCGGCCGATATCGTCAGCCAGATCCTGAACTTCGGCGCACCCGCACCGATCGACGTGCAGGTGAGCGGCCCGAACATGGAAGCGAACAAGCAGTACGCCAACGAACTGCTGCGCCTTGTGGCCAAGGTTCCGGGCGTGGCCGACCCGCGCATCCAGCAGGCCTCGACCTATCCGCAGCTGACCGTAGCCGTGGACCGTTCGCGCGCGGACGAACTCGGCATCACCGAGCAGGACGTGACGAACTCCGTGGTGGCAAGTCTTTCGGGCACCAGCCAGGTGTCGCCAACCTACTGGCTCAATCCGAAGAACGGCGTGTCGTATCCGATCGTCGCGCAGACGCCGCAGTACCGCATGACCACGCTCTCCGACCTGCAAAACCTGCCGGTCACGAGCAAGACCGGCGGCTCGCAGATTCTCGGCGGCATCGCTACGATCACGCGCGGCACCGCCGACGCCGTGGTCTCGCACTACAACATCATGCCGCTGTTCGACATCTACGCGACCACCCAGGGGGCCGATCTGGGCGCCGTGGCCTCGCAGATCCAGCAGGCGATCCACGCCACCGCCAAGGACGTGCCCAAGGGCTCGACCGTGACGATGCGCGGCCAGGTGCAGACCATGAACAGCGCGTTCACGGGTCTGTTGCTCGGTCTCGCGGGCGCCGTGCTGCTGATCTATCTGCTGATCGTCGTGAACTTCCATTCGTGGGCCGACGCGTTCGTGATCGTCTGCGCGCTGCCTGCCGCACTCGCGGGCATCGTCTGGATGCTGTTCACCACGCACACGCCGCTCTCCGTGCCGGCGCTCACCGGCGCGATTCTCTGTATGGGCGTCGCGACTGCCAACGCGATTCTGGTCGTCTCGTTCGCCCGCGAGCGTCTCGCCGCCACCGGCGACGCGCTGCGCGCCGCGATGGAAGCCGGCTTCACGCGCTTCCGTCCGGTGCTCATGACCGCGCTCGCGATGATCATCGGCATGGCGCCGATGGCGCTCGGCATGGGCGACGGCGGCGAACAGAACGCCCCGCTCGGCCGCGCCGTGATCGGCGGCCTGCTGTGCGCCACGTTCGCGACGCTGCTGTTCGTGCCGGTGGTGTTTAGCCTCGTGCACCGTAATGACAAGGGCAACGACGAGGGTAATGACGACCCGCACGATGCCATCCCCACTCTGGAACAACCTGCCCTCGAGGGAGAATCCCATGTCCACTGAAGTCGACATCGCCTCGCCGCAACCGCTGCGCCACCTGAAGTCCGTCGCCGCCGTGGCGTTGATGATCGCCGCCGGGATTGTCTCCGGCGGGCTCTTCAGCCGCGTGCACGCGCATCAGGAACTCACGTCCTGGACCGACGCCCAGTCCGTGCCGACCGTCGCCACCGTGCTGCCCGAGCCGAGCCCGGCTTCTCAGGCGCTCGTGCTGCCGGGCCACCTGGCCGCGTACATCAACGCGCCGATCTACGCCCGCGTGTCCGGTTACCTGCATGCGTGGTACGCCGATATCGGCACGCATGTGAAGGCGGGCCAATTGCTCGGCCTGATCGATACGCCCGACCTCGATCAGCAGTTGCAGCAGGCACGCGCCGATCTGCAGAACTCGATCGCCAACGAGAAGCTCGCGGCCACCACCGCGAAACGCTGGACCGAAATGCTCAAGCAGGATTCGGTCTCGCAGCAGGATGCCGATGAAAAGACCTCGGACCTGATCGCCAAGCAAGCCACCGTGGAAGCGAACCAGGCGAACGTGCGCCGCCTCGAAGCGCTGGAATCGTTCAAGCGTCTGACCGCGCCGTTCGACGGCGTGGTGACGGCGCGCAAGACCGATGTGGGCGCGCTGATCACCGCGGGCAGCGGCAGCGGCCCCGAACTCTTCACGGTATCCGACGCGAGCCAGTTGCGCGTCTACGTGAGCGTGCCGCAGAGCGACGCGGCCTCGATCAAGCCCGGCATGCACGCCACGCTCACGGTGCCCGAGCGCCCCGGCGTGAAATTCGATGCGAAGCTCGTCGATACCGACCAGTCGATCTCGGCCGATTCGGGCACGATGCTCGTGCAGCTTGCCGTCGACAACAAGCAGGGCATGCTGTTCCCAGGCGAATACACCGAAGTCCATCTCGCGATGCCCGGCGACGCACACGCGCTCTTCGTGCCCGCGAGCGCGCTGATCTTCCGCGCACACGGTATGCAGGTGGCCGTGGCCGGACCTGACCACCGCGTGGAATTGCGCGACGTGACGATCGGCACCGACCTGGGCACGCGCGTCGAACTCACCCAGGGCCTGAAGGCCGGCGAGCGCGTGATCGACAATCCGCCCGACTCGCTCGCGAACGGCGATGTGATCCGGCTTGCGGCCACCGCTGCGACGAATGCCCCGGCGAACACGGCGTCCACCAACGCTGCGAACAACGCGTCGCACGATGCGGAGCGTGCGCATGGTTAAACGGTTCGCCCTGCCCTCGCTTGTGCGCCCGCGGCTGCGCTTGCTGGCGCTCGCGGCCACGGCGCTGCTCGGCGCCTGCTCGTTCGCGCCCGTCTATCACGCGCCTGCTACGGCGATGCCGACGCACTTCAAGGAGACCGGAGGCTGGCAAATGGCGCAGCCCGCCGACGAGCTACCGCGCGACGGCTGGTGGAAGGTCTTCCACGATCCGATGCTCGATCAACTGGAGCCGAAGGTCGAGCAGGCCAACCCGAACATCGCCGCTGCGCTCGCGCGTCATGACGAAGCGGACTCGCTCACAGCGCAGGCGAAGTCGGCGCTGATGCCGACCGTCGGTGTCGGCGCACAGGTTCAGCGCGACCGGCAGTCGGCGCTGCGGCCGCTGCGTGGCTCGGACCAGCCGAACGTCTACAACTCGAACACGCTCGATCTGAGCGTGGGCTACGACCTCGACCTGTGGGGCAAGGTGCGCAACGAGGTGAAGGCGGGCCAGGCGAGCAGCGAAGCCAGCGAGGCCGATCTCGCCACGCTGCAACTGAGCCTGCAGGCGAAGCTCGCGACGACCTGGTTCAACCTGCTCGGGCTCGATCAGCAGTCCAAACTGCTCGACGATACGATCGCGGCCTACCGTCACGCGCTGGAGCTGACCGAGAGCCGCCATCGCGGCGGCATCGCCTCGGATCTGGACGTGTCGCGCGCGCAGAACCAGCTCGCCGCCGCCCAGGCTGCGGCCGACGATGTGAGCGGTCGACGTGCGCTCATGGAACACGCGATCGCCACGCTGATCGGTGTGCCTGCGTCCGAGTTCAACGTCGCGCCGGACACCCTGCGCCCGCACCTGCCGAATCTGCCCGCCGGGCTGCCTTCGGCGCTGCTGCAACGGCGTCCGGACATCGCTGCTGCTGAACGCCGCGTGGCGGCTGCCAATGCGGAAATCGGCGTGGCGAAAGCGGCATTCTATCCAGATCTGTCGCTGAGTCTCGACGGCGGTTACCAGAGCGACACGTTCGGGCCGTGGCTGGCCGCACCCAACGAGATGTGGTCGATCGGGCCGACGCTGGTGGGGACGATCTTCGACGGCGGCCGCCGCGAGGCGATGGTGCACGGCGCGCGCGCGAAGCTCGCCGAGAACGGCGCCGATTACAAGGCCACCGTGCTCAATGCATTCCAGCAGGTCGAGGATAACCTCGCGTTGCTGCACCATCTGGGCGATGAGGCGCAGCGCGAAGACGAAGCGCTCACGGCGGCGCAGCGCACGCTGACGCTTTCCATGTCGCGCTATCGCGATGGCGTGGTGAGCTATCTGGATGTGGTGACGGCGCAGACGACGGAGTTGTCTACGCAGATTACGTCGCTCGAACTGGATACGCGGCGGCTGGATGCGACCGTGGGGTTGATTCAGGCCATCGGCGGTGGGTGGAGTACGAAGCAGCTTGAGGCGAAGCAGGCTTCGTGATGCGCAGAGTGTGATAGGTCAAAGCGGGCGTGATGCCCGCTTTTTTTTCGCCCAGAAAATTCCGCCATCTGACCCTCAAGCTTCGGCTGATGCGGTCGTTATCGGTATGGAGCGCCCGCTTCATTACATAGTCTTTCCGAGTGCGGTGCGATTCGCAAGCCCAATAACAAAACGACAAAGACCAAACTGAGATGACCGGCAAGATTTCCTTATTTTCGGCGCTGGCTGGCGCCGCACTCCTCGCGGCATGCGGCGGCGGTGGCGGTAGTGGCAGCGATGGCGGTAACAGCACCAGCACCGCGGCTGCGTCAGCGCAGACGGGAACAGAAGCGAATGTGGCAACGCCGGTCTACGCGGCCAGCAGCGTTCAGCTCGCCATGTTTCAAACCGTGAATGCAGCTCGCCAGCAATGCGGATTTCCAGCGGTGGTCGAGAACACCACGCTGGACACCGCTGCACAGAAGCATGCAACTTATATGGCCGACAATGCCGGCGCTGTCACGGATACCGAGGTTGCAGGCAAACAAGGCTTCACGGGCGTCACCTACGCCAATCGTGCTCAAGCGGTCGGATACCCTGCGTCCGTGGGTGTTGGAGGAGAAAGCGCCGGGTATTACACGACCGCCACCCTTGCCGACACGGTCTATGGAACCAGTATGGCCACGGCTTGGATCTACGGCGTGTACCACAGTTACGTGGCCGTTCAGCCCTATCAGGAAATCGGCTTTGGCACGGATCGCCTGATCTATAACGGCCAGACGAACCCGATCTACAACGGGTTTCCAATCGTTGTGGCCGCAAACAGTATGGCCGGCAATCTTCCGTTGAGCGGGAATCTGCCGCTCACGTACCCCTGCCAGGGAACCACCAATGCGCCGTATGCCTACGGAGGCGAAATCCCGTTGCCGCCGGGTACGACTTCGGGTGTCAACTGGGGCCCAACAATTGCGATTGCAGGCAATACGTCGGACACGATCAGGATGACGTCCGGCACGTTGACGGATACGTCGGGCAATGTCATCACGCTCCAGGTGCTCGATTCCACCACGGATTCCAACAAGCTCATTCCAAACAACGCGGGCTCGGCCTATCCGCTGAATCCCTTGCAGCCGAATACGACCTATACGGTCAGCATCAAGGGCACGTATAACGGCGCGGCGTTCTCGCGCACCTTCACGTTCACGACAGGCAGCAGCGCGGCTTGATTGCGTAGTGTGATGTGCTCCCCCGTCGAACCCCGGTGTCGTGGGGCCAACGGGTGGACAGCACCCGTGCGCGTGTCCGCGATCAAAGGAACGCCCGCGCACGCTTGAATGTGTGCGCGAGCAACGATCTAAATTCGATATCAAAATTGCGATCCTCTGCTGGATATCTTCAACACCCGAAGCATGTGTAATGCATATTCGAGTATTGATGAAGTCGTTTGTCAGGCTTTAGCCGTTCACGGTCACGATGTGGCGAACCTCCATTGGCAAACGTTTTCGATATCCGAACAGACCGTCTAAAGCGAGGAAATTGCATCACATCGTTTGAATCGAAGCGCGATTTAGCCGATCGATTCAACCATTTCTCTGCGCTAAAACACTAAAGAGTTTGTGACTGTTGCCGATATGCCCGATTGAAAGACGCTTACGGTGCTGCTCGAATTCGACGAAGTCCGATCTGTGCAGCCACGTGCGGAAATCAGATAAGAAAACACAAGGGCCTGCATGAAAATCCGAAATTGCGTCCTGCTCGCAGCGACCGTGAGTACGGCTGGTTGCGCGATCAATCCGCAAACCGGTCAATCCGAAATTGCACCAGCGGTTAAATCACAATTCAACAGTACGTTCAATAGCGACGATCCTTGCTCGAACAACGATCGCAATATCGGCGTTGTCGCGGGCGCCGTAGCAGGAGGGTTGATCGGATACCTTAGTCATGGTGCGAAAGGCGCCGTGATTGGCGCGGCCGCCGGTGCGGGCGGCGGTTTTTTGATCGGGCATTTGATGGACTCCCGACGCTGCGGTCTCTACAAGATTGCACAGGCCAATCAGTTGAACCTTGCGAGCGCATCGATTACGCCAGGCAAGCTCGGGTTGCAAGGCAAGGATGCAAACAGCGCAATTGGTCTTGACGTTCAACTGCAAAACAAGAGTGACGAATTCGAAGTGGGTTCGTCGAAGCTCACGCGTGCTGCACGCGCATACCTTGCACAGATTGCACAACTGTACGCGCCGCAAGCGGTAGCCGCCGGTCTGCCCGCGAGCGCGTCGCCTCAGGAACGACAGCAAGCCACCCAGCACAGTGTGCTGATCGTCGGCCATACCGATGCGCAGGACGCGACGTCAGGAGCGGACCTGGCGCGCCTTTCGCAGGAGCGCGCGAAAGCCGTCGCAGACGTATTCGCGCAGAATGGGGTGCCGGCTTCGAACATCTACTATCAAGGCGCGGGCGACGCACTGCCGCTCATGTCGAATACCACCCAGCAGGGGCGCGAGGCGAACGATCGCGTACAGATCGTCGACGTACCGACGCAAGGCGATCTGCAACTCTATCTGCAACGACGCGGCGCTAACCCGGCGAATTTCGACCATGTCGCGACGATGGCCGGGCACGCAGCCGAAAACACCGGGGCCGATACTTCAGCATCGCGCGACGGTGCTGCGCTTCCTACTGCGAATACGAGCGATACGCCCGCGCCTCAGACACAAGCCAGCACGCGTGGAAGTGCCGCGAAACAGGCTGCCGTCGCAGCGCAGAGTCCGTCTGCCGTCGCGAAGCCGCCGCGTAGCATTGCCGCGACCGCGCCGGTCCAGACCGCGCGTAACGCTCCTGCGCAGCGCAGCGTCCACGCGGGAAGCTATGACTTCGGCGGCGGCCCGATTCACCCGCCGGGCGAGCCGATCAATCTCGGCGCCGCGGTCGACCACTCGATGTTCAGCCTGATCACGTCCGCGCATGCCGATACGCCCGTGATCGTAGGCTCATGCCTGAGCGACCATCCGCATCCCACAACTCCGGTGCGCAACCTGAAGACCGCGCAGGAACTTCCCCCGCGCGATTTCGCCCGCGGCTTTTATGGAACCGTGTGGGGCACCAACGCCAACGGCAATCTGGTCGCCATCACGGGCGCGACCATTCCGCTCGATGCCGGGGCGCCCATTCCACGGCCAACCGTACTCATCTACAGAAACTATCAGGGGAACGTCCATCAGGCGCCCAGCTTCAAGGGGCAAGCCAACGTGAACGTGTATCGCGGCACGCAGAAAACCGTCTACCGCGTATTCATCGACGGCCCCGCGCGATGCCTCGATCTCGTTGTCGCCGACGCTCAGTTCAAGGGGCAGGGGAACCTCTATTACGACGACAACGGCAGTGCATTCCTTGCCACCCCAGAGTTTGCGATGCAACGCTGACCCTTCACGGATAACAACACTACATGTCTGAACTGATGAACCTGATTCTCGAGCACACGTGGACGACCGTCGTCTTCAGCATCGCCCTCCTCGGCGTGATTTTCCTGACCTGGTCGAAATACACGCGCAGCCTTCTTGGCAAGGACTTTTGGGTTGTCATGCCGTTCGTCGGCAAGATGGCGACCTGGAAGAACATGACTGAGGGCACGGGTGACTATGCTGTCGATATCGCGCACGATGCCGGCTATGTCGCCCGCACGCTCACGGTCCCCGCCGAAGTCGAACTGTTCAATTACTACGAAGACGGCCTGGAAAAGACGGGGCGTGAAGCGTTTCTCAACGCGCGTGAATACCTCAAGATCTCCGGGCAGAACGGCCGCAAGCCCATGTCCTCCACGCTGTGGGCGATTCTCGGCGTGTTGACCGTCGCGGAAGCCATCGGTACCGGGCTCCTGCTCGCGCCGCTGTTGTCGAAGGACATCACGCCCGTCTTTGCGATGGTGGCCGGTTCGGCGATCGCATTCGTCATCGCGATTGTCGCCGTGCGCTTCACGCACGCGGCCGGCGAGGACATGTTCGCCAACACGCTGCTCTCCAAGGTCCGCAACAGCTTCAAGCAGAACAAGGGGTTCCGCCGCGGGGACGGCACGAAATACGGCGACTTCGTTAAATCCGTCGGGCCCGAAGACGATCAAGGCATTGACGCCGACCTCGAGCCGGCAGCACGGCTCGGTGCGCGTATTGGCGCAACGAGCATGTCTTCGATGCAGCCGCGACGCATGAACATCATTCTGGCGGTCGCGTTCATTGTGCTGTTCGCCGTCGGCACGACCGCGTATCGCCATTACATGTTCAACCACGAGCAGGACGTTGCGGCGAGTGGACCGGCTGAGGCAACCGACGGTGCGTCGGGGAACTTCCAGAACATGTTTGCGCAGGGCGGCAATACGGCACAGCCATTGCCCGACGAGGTGGCCGATGCGGCGAACAAGTCGCGCCAGCATGCGCAGGACGCGGTGAATCAGGATTCGTCGATGGCCAACGACGCCGGCATCATGATTCTCGCGCTCATCTACGTGTTCACGCAGCTCCTCGGCCTGCTCACGGGCTACAAGTACTCGTTCTTCAACGAGGATGGCGAGAAAGCCTACCGCAAGACCCTGGGCCAGCTCGGCTATGACGACTTCCTGCGCGTGGCGGTCCGCCCAGTGGCGCAACGCGCGCAGATGCGCCTTGGCCAGTTGCGCGCGAAACTGTCTAGCGCCAACCCCGGCTACGGTGACCGGATGAAGCCGTTCGATTTCATGATGGCCTATCACGAGTCGCTTGCTGAAGACGAGCGCAAGGCGGGTGCGGCATGGACATCCGCGCTGCAGCGCGAGGCGGCCCCGTCGCCTGCGGCATCGCAGCCTGAGGTCCGACACACGCAAGCCGTGCAACCGGCGCCTGCGCCAGTGAAAACGGTTGCAGCGGATGACCGCACGCGCCCGGAAACGACGGAAACGCTGGACCTCGAAAAACTCGCCAGGGAAATTGCAGCGGTTGCCGACAAGGAGTCGCGCCAGCGTCTCGCGGCTGATCTGATCGGCCAGCACAAGCTCGATCGCGAGAATCAACGCGTGCTCGTCGCGGCCGTCAAGCGCCTCCAGGAACAGCAGAGCCTTGATCGCGACCTGCTCGAATCCCTTTAATCCGAGTTTTGACCTTCGCGCCACCCACACCGGGTGGCGCCCATCGTTCGATGAAACACTTCAAGCTTCTACAGGCAACGCTCGCGGTTGTGGCAGCATTCGCCGTCTGCGCGAATGCGCACGCGGGTCTCGTCAACGACGTGCCGAGTTGCTATGCCGCGACGCACATCGCGCCGGAAACGCAGCCCTACGACAAACTCGTGTATATCCTCGTCGACCAGACGGTCTCGCTCGGGTCGACACTCGAGCAGTCGGTCGTGGATAACGCGCTGCGTATGGTGCAGCCGGGATCGAAATTCGTGATCGCCGAGTTTTCAGCATTCTCCCAGGGCCGGTATCTGAATGTGCTTCATACGGGCATCGTCGAGCGTCCCCTCGCCGACGCGCGCATCAATTCAACCCCGATGCGCGCGGCCAAAGCGCTCGACCAGTGTCTAGGCCAGCAGGCCGGCTTCGCTCGCACGATGGTCGCGAAGACGCTAGCCGAAGTCATGACGGGAAGCAGCAGCACGCTCGACCAGTCGGACATTCTGATGGCGTTCAGAAGCGTGGCGGACGCCGTGAATACCGATCCAGCGAGTCACAAGACGCTGTTCGCCGTCACGGATGGGCTCGAAAATTCGACCGTCACGAGCTTCTACGCGCGGGGCTCCGTGCGCGACATCAACCCGGCAACTGAACTGACGAAGGCTGTCGGTTCGCACATGGTCGCGGATTTCGGGGGAGCCAAGGTCTATGTGCTCGGTGGGGCGATGATGCCGCCCGCCACGCAGGGCACCAAGGGGCAGCGCGATGGCTATCGCGACCCCCATACGCTCGACGACCTGAGCCAGTTCTGGCACGGTTATTTTGCCAAGGCTAATGCGCGTCTCGTGGCGTTCGGCGAGCCAGCGCTTCTGGAGCCGGTGAGCTATTGATCTGGCTGGCGTCCCGGCGGCCTTCGCCGCTCAGGGACGCTCACGTCAAACCTTCCCCGCCAGATGAAACCGCGACGCCGCGTGCCAAAGCTGCACCGACGTCGCCACCACCTCGCCCACCCACGTCCGCCGCTCGACCATCAAACACGGCTCGCCGATTTCAATATCCAGATGATGCCGCACGTAAGCATCAGGCTTGCGCGCGTAAATGCGAAACTCCGCGCGCTGGATCGGCGCGAGCCGCACCATGTAGTGATTAGGCGTCTCCCGTGTGAAATCCTGCTGCAAATACAGCGGAAACAGCTCCGGATTCACATAGCGATCCTCGTACTGGATCGCCTCGCCCGCTTCGTAATGCACGATGCGCGAGTGGAACGCGGGCCCCTGTGTCAGCCCTAGCGCGACCAGCGCCGCTTCATCGCCACTCGTATCCAGCGCGAGCACACGCGCCGTGTGCCGATGCCCGCGCGCCGCGATTTCATCGGCGATATTGCGGATCTCCAGCACCGTCGATTCATAGTCGCGCGGCGCGACAAAGGTGCCCGAGCCCTGCACGCGCGTGAGCACGCGCTCGGTCGTGAGTTCGCGCAGCGCGCGCGACACGGTCATGCGCGCGACGCCAAACTCTTTCACCAGCACCGTCTCGGACGGGATCGCATCGCCCGGCTTCCAGGTGCCGTTTTCGACGCGCTCCAGCACGTAGCGCTTGATCTGTTCGTAAGGCGGCGCAGTGCGGCGCGTCGATGTCGATGTCGATGTCAAACGCCGCGTGTCCTCGGTTGCCAGTGCGAAAGCGTCGATATTCATGCTCGTGTCGGCTCCTTCGGCGTCGGTTGCGTTCAGGCGCGCTCAGCGTCCCATTGCGTTGACGAGCGCATCGTTCGCCGATGCGGCGGCACCGCGTGCCACCTCTTGCAGCGCAGGCTGCGGCGCGCAATCGAGGCGTTCCGCGAGCGGCCGTTCGGCCTGCGGTTCGGGCAGCGGCGGCGGATTGCCATCGGCGATCAGGCGGAACGCCACCGACATGTCGCCCGCCAGCGGGCGGTCGTCGCGATAGGTCGGCAGCATGCCGCGAATGCGGCCGTAGAGCGCTTCCGTGTAACGCGCGCGCACGGCATCGACGGGTTGCAGGTCGTAGGCCTGGGCGGCCGCCAGCAACTCGATGCCGAGTATGCGGCTGCTGTTCTCGATCACGGCCAGCGCCTTGAGCGCCGCCGGCGTGGCGTGGCACAGGTGGTCTTCCTGGAGGCCCGAGGTCACGCCGCCATCGAGACTCGCGGGCGCGGCGTCGCGGCGGTTCTGCGCGACCAGCGAAGCTGCGGTGTACTGCGCGATCATGAAGCCCGAGCGCGTGCCGCTCGCATGCGCGAGGAACGCGGGCAGACCGCTCACGAGCGGATTGACGAGGCGGTCGAGCCGGCGCTCGGCCATCGCCGCGACCTGGGCGACAGCGGCGGCCAGGCTGTCCATCGCGAGCGCGATGGAGGCGCCCACCGCATGCGCCTGCGAGAACACCTGCGGCGCGTCGGGCGTGCCATCGACGATGGGATTGTCGGTCACCGACGCCAGTTCGCGATTCACGACTTCGGCGGTGGCGGCGAGTACGTCGCGCGCCGCGCCATGCACGTGCGGAATCGTGCGCATGCTCAGCGGGTCCTGCGTGCGGCGGCCCAGCGCGGCCGCCAGCAGTCCGCTTTCCGCAAGCGCCGCGCGCATGCGCGTGCCGACCTGCGCGAGCCCCGGCGACACGCGATATGCAAGCGACTGCGCGTCGAAGGCCGCCATCTGGCCGCCGAGATTTTCGAAGCTCATGGCCGCCACGGCGTCGGCCCAGTCGAGCAGACGCTGCGCGCGTTCAAGCGCCAGCGCGGCCAGCCCAGTCACGCAAGGCGTGCCGTTCACGAGACTCAAGCCTTCCTTCGCCTGTAGCGCGAGCGGTTGCAGGCCGAGTCGTTCGAGCGCTTCGGCGCCGCTCAGGCGCTCGCCGTGCCAGCGCACGTGTCCCGCGCCCACGCAGACGAGCGCGATATGGGCCATATGGCTCAAGTAACCCACCGAACCGAACGCGGGCACTTCGGGCAGGCAATCGGCTGCGAGCAAGGCTTCCAGTTGCTCGACGAGTTCCACGCGCACGCCCGAATGACCGTGCGCGTAGTTGTTGATCGCCGCGGCCATGATGGCGCGCGTTTCCTGCGCGCCCAGCGGCGTGCCCACGCCCACGGCATGGCTCATGAGGATGTTGTGCGAGAGATCGTGCTGCTCGGCGGGCGAGACCACCACATCGCAGAGCGCGCCCACGCCCGTGTTCACGCCATAGGCACGAATGCCGCGCGTGACGATCTGATCGACCAGCTCGCGCGCCGCGCGAATGCGCGTGCGGGCTTCATCGGAGAGTTGCAGCGACTCGCCCGCGGCGACAGTGGCGATATCGCGCCACACGAGCGGGCGTTCGGAACGGATGACGGTCATGGTATGGATACCTGATTATCTTTTCACGGGCTTTGTTGCGCCCGCTCGATTTAAACCCTATGAACCCTATACGCGCTCAGTGTGCGTTGCGGTCCTGATGGCTCGACACGAACTGGCGGAAGCGCTCCGACTTCAGTTCGCCAAATACTTCCTGCGGCGTGCCGTCCGCATCGACGAGACCCTGATGCAGGAACATCACGCGATTCGAGACGTGCTTCGCAAAACCCATTTCGTGCGTGACGACCAGCATCGTGCGGCCTTCTTCCGCGAGCGAGCGCATCACGCGCAGCACTTCGCCCACGAGTTCGGGATCGAGCGCGGAGGTCGGTTCGTCGAACAGCATGACCTTCGGATGCATCGCCAGCGCGCGCGCAATCGCCACGCGCTGCTGCTGGCCGCCCGAGAGATGCGCGGGGTAGTGGCCGCGCTTGTCGGCGAGGCCCACTTTCGCGAGCAGCGCTTCGGCTTCTTCCGTTGCCTCGGCGCGCGTGCGCTTGAGGACGCGCATCGGTCCTTCGATGAGGTTCGCCATCACCGTCATGTGCGACCAGAGGTTGAAGTTCTGGAACACCATGCCGAGTTGCGAGCGTACGCGATCCACCTGACGGCGGTCTTCGGGTTGCAGCTTGCCGTCGCGGCGGCGCTTCATTTTCAGCGCTTCGCCTTCGAGTGCGACGGTGCCGTCATCGGGCATTTCCAGCAGGTTCAGGCAGCGCAGAAACGTGCTCTTGCCCGAGCCGCTCGCGCCGAGAATCGAAATGACATCGCCCTTGTGGGCGTCGAGCGAAATGCCCTTCAGGACGTGGTGCTCGCCGAAGGACTTGTGAATGTTCCTGACGGACAGGGCGACCGGTGCGGCTGCGTTCATGGGTGACTCCGTGGATGTCCGGTTGGGTCGGCCGTTCACGAGGCGGCGCGAGGGGTTTCGAGTGTCGTCAGCTTGCGGGCGGGCGCGACAGGCGCGGCGCGCAGATGGTGCGAAAGGCGTTTTTCCAGCAGCCCGATCAGGCGCACGATGAAGAAGTTGAGCGCGAGGTAGATCAGCGCGGCGCAGGTGAAGACCTCCGTCGTCCGATAGGTCTGCTGAATGATCTGCTGGGCGACGCCGGTGACTTCCCAGACCGTCACGAGGCTCGCGAGCGCGGTGGACTTCACCAGCAGCACGGCTTCGGTCGAGTAGGCGGGCAGGCACTGGCGCAGCGCGATCGGGCCAATCACGCGGCGCAGCAGCGCGAAGCCTGAGAGGCCGACCGAATAGCCCGCCTCGATCTGGCCCACCGGCACGGCCATCAGGCCGCCGCGAATGATTTCCGCCGTGTAGCCGGCGGTGCACAGCGCGAGCGAGAGCACGGCGCACACATAGGGTTCGCGCAGCACGGGCCACAGGAAGCTCTCGCGGATCACGCCGAACTGGCCCAGGCCGTAGTAGACGAGAAACATCTGGATCAGCAGCGGCGAGCCGCGAAACACCAGGATATAGGCGCGTGCGAAGCGGTTGGGCAGCCAGCGCGGCGACACGCGCATGGCCACGATCACGAGCGAAAGCAGGCCGCCGAGCACGAGCGAGGCGAAGAAAAGTCCCAGCGTGATGGGCACGGCTGCGATCAACTGGCGCAGGGTGTCGAGCAGGAAGTCGATGTCGATATGCATGTCGGGTTCCGCCGCGTATCTGTTGGGTCGGGTTGGATCGGACTGGATCAGTTACGCGCGAAATTGCGCTTGAAGGAGCGGCCGACATGCGCTTCCGCGCGGCCGAAAATGCGGTTCGAGACGCCCGTCATCGCCAGATACAGCGCGCCGCCCGCCACGAAGAACAGGAAGTACTGGTGCGTCGATCCGGCGGCCACCTGGCTTGCACGCAGCAACTCGGCCAGACCCGTCACGGAAATCAGTGCGGAGTCCTTGAGACTGAGCTGCCACACGTTGCCGATGCCCGGCAGCGCGAAACGGAACACCTGCGGAATCAGGATGCGGCGCGCCATCGTGAGCGTGGGCATGCCGATCGCGCGCGCGGCTTCGAGTTCGCCGCGCGAGACCGCGAGCACCGCCGCACGGTAGACCTCGGCCTGATACGCGCCGGAAATCATGCCCACGGCGACCGCGCCAATCGCAAACGGCGGCACGCCGACAAAGCCATCCGCACCGAACCATTGGCCGATGCTGGTCACGAGCGCCGAGCCGCCGAAGTAGAACAGATAGATGACGAGCAGCTCGGGCACACCGCGAAACACCGTGGTGTAGCAGTCGCCGAGCACGCGCAACACGCGAAAGCGCGAGAGCTTGGCGGCGGCGACGAGACCGCCGAATACGGCGCCCAGTGCGAGCGCGGCGATCGTGAGCACGACCGTCATGAGTGCGCCGAGCAGCAGCACGCCGCCCCAGCCCTCGGCGCCGAAGCCGAGCATTTCGATCACTGACATGATGACTACCTCAAACGATCAGACGGATACAGGCTGAATGCACGCGAAAACGGCGCGCGCCCGAGGACGCGCACCGCCAGTGAGGCTCAGGGCGTCACGTCGGTCTTGAACCACTTGAGCGCGAGCTTCTTGACCGTACCGTCGGCCTGCGCAGCGGCGATAGCGGTGTCGAACTTCGCCTTGAGGTCGGTGTCCTGCTTGCGGAAGGCGAGGCCTTCGCCCGGGCCCCAGACCGGACCGGCGATTTGCGGACCGGCCATGACGATGCTGTTCGAGTCGGGCTTGCCGATGTTGGCGGTGTAGTAGGTGACGTCGTCGAACGAGGCGTCGATACGGCCGTTGGCCAGATCGAGATCGCGCTCGGGCGCGGACTTGTAGACGCGGATCGACGCGACGTCCTTGAAGTTGTCGTTCACGAAGCGCGTGTAGATCGTGCCCGATTGCAAGCCGATGGTCTTGCCCTTGAGCGCCTTGCGCAGGCCGTCGATGGCGGGCAGGTTGCTGCGCGCGTCGTTGTCGAGTTTCACCTGGCTGACGCTCGCGCCGGCCTTGGGCAGCACCTTCGTGTCGGTCACGGCGAACGTGGCGGGCGTGGCGGCGTAGGGCTTCGAGAAGGCGAGGATCTTCTCGCGGTCGGGCGTGATCGAAATCGCATCCATCAGGACATCGAACTTACCGGCCTGGAGGCCCGGAATCATGCCGTCCCAGTCCTGCGTGACCAGATTGCACTGGAGCTGCGCGCGGGCGCACAGGTTGGCGACGAGTTCCGGCTCGAAGCCGCCGAGCTTGCCGCCCGGCAGGGTCAGATTCCACGGCGCGTAGCTGCCGTCGAGCGCGATCGTCACCGATTTCCATTCCTTCGCGCCGGCGTTGCCGCCTGCCAGCAGCGCCGCGCCGCATGCGGCTCCGATCAGGGCCTTGATGAGCCTGGTGCACTTCACCTGCATGTCGCCACTCCTTGTAGTCGAGTCAACCTTGATGAGGCGGGCGCACCGTGCAGCCCGTCCGTGTTGTCTAGACAAGATTGCGGGAACAAAAAGGCGGACGCAAGCGCTTTTCAATAAAAACCGGGTGTTCCAGGGAATGCCCTGGGCATCAGCCGCACAGGCGCATTAAGCCGATGAATGTGTAGTCTGACTGCATATTCGCACGCGCGCGGGCCGCAGGCTGACGGCGGAATGGCGCGACGAGTTAGCTAGACGACTTGTCGTGGAACGGTCTCGATGCTCGGGCTGCGCGTCGCGCCTGTCATCGCGAGGTCACGCGCAAAAGCCATCGTTTCGCCGACACTTCCCCTGCAAGGCTGGCAGCGCGACATGCGTTCGCACGCCCCCGTCACGAGGCGATTCGACATGACAAAGAAGAACATCCCCGAGGCACCGTTCACCGAAACTCCCGCCGGCGTATCGCACGTATCGCGCCGTGGCTTCCTGAAGCTCGCCGGCGCGTCCGGTTTCGCCAGCGCGGCGGGTGCCGCGGCCTCGCTCACCGGCGTGGCGAAAGCCGATACGCCCGCACCCGACGGCACGCCCGAGCAGATCCACCTCACCTGGGGTGCGGACCCGACGAGCGAAGTCGTGGTGTCGTGGGCGTCGCTGGCCGCCGCCACGCGTCCGCGCGTGACCTTTAGCGCCGACCGTGGCCGGCGCGAGAACGTCGAGGCGATCCAGCGCACCTACACTGACGGCCTCACGGGCGCGGTCGTGTTCACGTACCACGCGCGCCTGCGTGGTCTGCAAGCGGACACGATCTATCGCTACGAAGTCACCGCCGACAACGACAGCCACGCGGGCAATCCATTCAACGCGAGCTTCACGACCGCGCCGCGTGGACGCAAGCCGTTTCGCTTTACGAGCTACGGCGACCTCGCCACGCCCAATACGGGCTGGGTTCTGTCGTCGCCGCAAAGCCGCTTTGCCGTGGCCGCCGTCGAGCGCTTCCAGCCGCTCTTTCACCTGCTCAATGGCGACCTCTGCTATGCGAATCTGAACCCCGCGCATCAGACCGAGGTGTGGCGCGACTTCGCGAACAACAACCAGACGTCGTCGTCGAATCGTCCGTGGATGCCGTGCCCCGGCAATCATGAGATCGAGTTCTACAACGGCCCGCAGGGGCTCGAATCGTATCTCACGCGCTATACGCTGCCCGACAACGGCACGCGCTTCGCAGGCCGCTGGTATCGCTTCCGGGTGAGTAACGTGCTGTTCGTTTCGCTCGATGCCGACGACGTGGTCTATCAGGACGCCGCTGCCTTCGTGGCCGGCCCCGCGCCGCTCGTGCCCGCCGCGAGTACGGGCAACGCGTCCATCGCCCCGGGCTCGTCGTTCTACGTGCGCGGTTATAGCAACGGCGAGCAGACGCGCTGGCTCGAAACGACGCTGCGCGAGGCTTCACAGGACCACGACATCGACTGGATCGTCGTGCAGATGCACCAGGACGCGCTCAGTTCGTCGAAGACCGGCAATGGGTCGGACAAGGGCATCCGCGAGGCGTGGCTGCCGCTGTTCGATCGCTATGGCGTGGATCTGGTGGTGTGCGGTCACGATCACGATTACGAGCGCAGCTATCCGGTGCGCGGCTGCAACCATCACGCGGGCGTGGATGCGAGCACGGGTGCGCCGGTCGATACGCTGCAACCGAAGCCCGTGGCGCAGACGCAGGCGGGCGCCAACACCTTCGACACGAGCCACGGCACGATCCACCTGATTCTGGGCGGCGGGGGCACGAGTGCGCCGCTCGACGTCTATGGCGTGGATTCCGGCAATGGGAATCCGCAGGCGAAGGTGTTCACGAAACCCAACCGCCCGGTGCCGGGCGCGACGGCGGGTACGTGGGTGCGAGCGGGGGCGGATGCGCTGGAGGACGCCATCTGGTCGGCGCAGCGCGATACGGGTACCGGTTATGGGATTGCCGTGTTCGACGTGAACCCCGGCGAGCACGGCGGTAAAACCACCATCACGATGAACTACTATCACGCGCCGGGCGCGGACCAGACGCCCACACCGGACTATGAGCTATTTGAGACGGTGACGCTCGCGAAGGCACGCGGGTAACCTTCGGGCGGCGCGTCGGCTACCTTGAAACTATGTCGAGGCGACGCCCAGCGTCGCCGCCTCCTGGACATCGACACGTTTGGGCACGAGGCCGAGATCGAGGAAGGTATCGGCAATCTTCTGCTGCTCACCAAGGATCGTTTTCGTGATCGGCACCGTGCCGAACGCAATGCGATCGACTGCCTGCTGCACGACCGGCGCGGGCAAACCCCAGAGCTTCGCGAGTTCGGCGGCATAGTCCGCGCGATGGGTCTTGCCCCATTCGTCGGTCTTCGCGATTTCTTCGACGACGATGCGCAGCACGTCCGCGTTCTGGCGCACATAGTCGCGCGACGAAAAGTAAAACCCGCGGTTCACGACAACGCCCGTCGCATCGGCCAGCACGCGCGCGCCGAAGCTCGCCTGCGCCGCCGCGAGGAACGGGTCCCAGATCCCCCAGGCGTCCACCGAGCCGTTTTCGAAGGCCGCACGGGCATCCGGCGGCGAAAGGAACACGGGATGCACGTCGGCGTAATCGAGGCCATGCTTGCGCAGCAATTGCACGAGGAAATAGTTCACGTTGCTGCCGCGCGTGAAGGCGATGCGCTTGCCCTTGAGATCCGCCACTTCGCGCAAGGCTGAGTTGCGCGGCACGATCACGGCTTCCGACTGCGGGCGCGGCGGTGTAGCGGCCACATAGGCGAGGGGTGCGCCAGCGGCCTGCGCGAAGATGGGCGGCGCTTCGCCCACGTCGCCGAAATCGATCGAGCCCACGTTGAGCGCTTCGAGCTGCACGGGGCCCGCGTTGAACTCGGTCCATGTCACGCTCACTCCCAGCGGCGCGAGGCGCTGTTCGAGCGTGCCACGGCCCTTCAGGAGGCTCAGCGCGCCCTTCTGGTTACCGATGCGCAGCGTACGCGGCGCGGGGGCCGCCAGCGCGCCTGACGCGTGCAGGGCGGGCAGCGCCGCAGCAGCGGCGCCGAGCGAAAGTTTGAGGAAGGCGCGGCGTGTGCTCATGGGATCGTTTCTCGAAAACGGGTCGTAAGGTCCGACCGATTCTACGAACGAGTCCGCTCAAGCAGAACGATGGAGTTTTCCGATCCAAATCAGCGTGAGGACTAAGCACGTGACAGCGCAAGCGCCTGCTGGGCCTCGTTCAGCGCGCCTCCTTCAACGATTCCTCGCATTTGCCTAAACATTTCTTCATGGTCCTGCATCGGGTTCGATAGGCTGACCTAACTATTCTCTCGTCACCGGGATGCGATTTATCGCATTCGCTAACCGGCCAATCAAATACGTTCTCTGGAGGATAGATCCATGAAGTCGCTCATGCTCATCGCTGCATTCGCCGGTGCCATCGTCACCACGTCCGCTTTCGCCCAGACCGCTCCGTCGCAAAACAGCCAGCCGGCTGCGGCGACCCAGGTCGCCATGAACAACACGACCGCGACGCCCGCCAACGGCGGTTGGGTAGCGCCTTATGGTCAACCGGTGCACGAAAAGACCCGCGCCGAGGTTTATCACGAACTCGTGCAGGCCGAGCAGGATGGCCAGCTCGCGTACCTGAATTCCACGCTGTACGCGCATTAAAGCCTTGCTGCGCGGCCTTTTCGTCGCGCGAAGGGCCTTGGCAGCACCCTGCGAAAGCGGCACGCTCGATGCGTGCCGCTTTGCTTTTGGTGAGACCTTTTGCGTGACAGGTACACGAACCATGACATGCATGTGACCTGAAATCCCATAGGCGGTTACCTTTGGGATTCAGCGTGCAATCATCGGTTCAGGCGTGCGCTCAGACGTGCTTCGGCAGCGTGAGTTGATAGCCGTAACGGCTGATGGTTTCGATGCGCATTTCGATGGCTTCGCGTTCGAGCTTGCGGCGCAGGCGAGAGACCACGAGGTTCACTGTCGAAGGATCGATATCGTCTTTCTCGGGCCACGCGTAGCGAATCATCTGGTCGCGCGGCACCGGCATGTTGACCTGACGCAGCAGGCATTCGATCAGCAGGTATTCGCGGCGCGTGAGTTCCGCGCGACGCGCGCCTTCGACGATCTCGCGCGTGCTGGCGTCGAGCAGCGGTAGCTGTGCGTCGCTCCCGGCGGCGGGCTGCATGCTGAGAGCTGTATGCACGACGGACGCGGGGCCTGTGCGCAGCAGCGCGAGCATACGCTCGTGCATTTCGATGAATGAAAACGGATAGCGGAAACAGGCATCGGCGCCCGCGCGCAGCAGTTGCGAGCGCGCGTGAGCGCCCGCTTCGATGCCCAGCACCGCGATGATGGTCGCGCCGTTGGTCGCCTGCGCGAAGCGCGGCAGCAGTGCCTGGAGTTCAGGCAGCATCGCGCCATCGAGCGCAACGGCAATCACCGCATCGAACGATTCTTCGCCTGCGACGTAGAGGCCATCGCGCAACTCTTCTGCGCGTTGCAGGCTGTGGGCGCTTTCCTGAAGGGCCTTTTGCAGCCACGCGCCTTCGGCGTGGCAGGGCGAAATGAGGAGAATGCGCATGGGATCGTCGGTCGTGTGCTGCTGTGTAGCGTGTTGTGTAGCGTCTCGGCGCGAACGTCGCTCAGGCGAGCGCGCGCGGCCAGCATTCCACGCTCATGCGTGCGCCGGGGCCGCTTGCCGGCGTGGCGTCGTCGGCATCGGCATGAGCTGCGGTGAGATCGTCCGCATCGTTGATATGCAGCGTAAAGTCGTGCACACGCATCACGGCCGCGACCACGCTCAGACCCAGGCCCGAGCCCGCGATATGCCGCACGGCGTCGCCGCGATAAAAGCGTTGCAGCACGGCGGCGCGCTCGGCGGGCGCGATGCCGGGACCGTTGTCCGCGACCTCGAGCAGGGGGCCGAGTGGCGTCGAGCGCAGCGCCACGCTGACGATGCCGCCTTGCGGCGCGAACTTGATGGCGTTGTCGATGAGGTTGCTGAAGGCTTCGAAGAGCAGCGCGCGATCGCCGTGAATCTCGCTCACGGCTTCCGTTTGCACGCGCCAATCGATCTCGCGGCTTTCCGCCAGCGGCTCGTAAAGCTCTGCGAGTTCGTCGACCAGTTCGCGCAGATCGACGGTCGCGAAACCACCGCGACGATGCAGCGTGGCGATCTCGGAAATGCGCAGCATGGCGCGGAAGCGTTCGAGCAACTGGCCCGTTTCGGTACGCGCGCGCTCCATCATATCGGTGCCCGCTGGGTCGGCGCGCAGGCTCTCGCGTTCGGCGATGTGCGCGAGCAGTGTGTGCAGATGCACGAGCGGCGTGCGCAGATCGTGCGCGATGCCGTCGCATGCGCCTTTGACTTCGCCCATCAGCCGTTCGACTTCGTCGAGCATGTGATTGACGAGATGCGCGAGCATGTCGAGTTCATCGTCGCCGCCGATCGGCAGGCGCTGATCCAGGTCGCCGCGCGCGATGCACTGGGTCACGCGGCGGAATTCGCGTACGCGGCGAATCTGTCGCATGCCGAGCACGAGCCCGCCCGCGACCGCCGCAAGCAACGCCAGCACCGCGCCAACCATCAACGTGCGCACCACGAACTCGCGAATTTCGAGCACGTTGGTCATGTCGCGCGCCACCACGAGATGCATGCCATTGGGCCGCACTTCGCCCATCGCGCGCACGATCGGCGACTGCACGCGGTCGCGCAATTCGAGTGTGTGCTTGAGGGTGCAGCCCACGCGATCGAAGGTGATGCTGGACGGCACTTCGAGCAGGTCGCCAGCCACGTAGCGGCCGTCGGCCGTGAACAGGCCGTAGTAGTTCACATGCATGCGCTCGTGCTCGAGGCGCTGATAGATCGCATCGGGCAATTGCGCATCGGGAATCGAATCGAAGTAGATGAGCTGCCAGCCCATGATCGTGTCGGTATCGCGCTCGATCGAACTGGTGGCGCTCCAGGCGATGAAGCCCACGAGCAGGGTGAGAAACACGCCGAACAGCGCGGTGTAGGCGCACAGCCAGCGAAACGTGGTGGTGTGCCAGCGCCGGCGCGGCAGCACGGGCGCGGCGGGCGCATGGGGTAAAGGCGAACGGCTCGACACGCGGGGTTATCCGAGAATGTAGCCGGAGCCGCGCACGGTCTGGATCAGCGGCGCCACGCCCGGCGGATCGATCTTCTTGCGCAGGCGTCCCATATGCACGTCGATCAGGTTGGTGCCCGGATCGAAGTGATAGCCCCAGACGGCTTCGAACAGCATCGTGCGCGTGATGGTCTTGCCCGCGTGGCGCATCATGAATTCGAGCACGCGGTATTCGGTCGGCAGCAGCGCCACTTCCTCGCCGTCACGGCGCACCTTGCGCGAAATGAGGTCGAGTTCGAGCGGTCCCACATGGAGCGCGGTTTCGCGCGCAACCGTGGAGGCCTGGCGGCGGCGCAGCAGCACTTCGAGGCGCGCGGTCAGTTCTTCGGGATCGAAGGGCTTGGTGAGGTAGTCGTCGCCACCCGCGCGCAGACCGCGCACGCGTTCGTCCACGTCGCCGAGCGCGCTCAACATCAGCACCGGCGTCTGGATGCCGACCGTGCGCATGGCCGTGAGGATCGACAGTCCGTCGACGCCCGGCAGCATACGGTCGAGCGTGATGGCGTCGTACTCGTCGCTCATGGCGCGCGCCATGCCGTCGCGGCCGTTGTCGACCCAGTCGACAACAAAGCCGCGCTGGGTCAATTCACTCACAATTTCGTTGGCTGTGACGGCATCGTCTTCCACCGTCAATACACGCACCTGACTCATTTCCTCGCACTCCGCCTCGCGTCACCTGCTCGGCCTCTCTCGAAGTGCAAGTTTACCGTCGTGAGGCCGTCGTGCCGCGCGAGCTTTCATGAAATTAAATTTAGGTTTGCAAATGCCTCACGCTTCCAGGTCGGCTTGCAACGGGCTTACGACGACGCGTTCGGCGGCTCGCCACGCAGGTCGAGCTGGTAACCATAGCGGTTGATGGTCTCGATCTGGGTCCGCGCGCCGTGCTCGATGAACTTGCGGCGCAGGCGCGAAACCACGAGGTTGACGCTGGAGGGTTCGACATCGCCCTTTTCGGGCCACGCATAGCGGATCAGCTGCTCGCGTGCGACTGGCGCGTTGGCGTGGCGCAGCAGGCATTCCACGAGCAGGTATTCGCGCGTGGTGAGCGAGATGCGGCGGTTTTCCTCGACGAGATCGCGCGTGAGCGGATCGAGCCGCGCGAGATTCGGCCCAACCTGGGCGAGCGTCGTGCGCCGCAGCGCGAGCATGCGCTCCTGGATTTCGAGGATCGACCAGGGCTGCACGAAGCAGGCGTCCGCGCCCGCGCGCAGCAGGCGCGCGCAGTCCGCGGGCGTCGCGCGCGTGAGTGCGATCACGACCGCGGGGGCGTCGGGCAGACGGGTGAACGAGGCGAGCGCGTCGGCAAGGCCGTCGTGCGCGTTCGCACCGCTCGCGCACAGGATCACCGTGTCGAACGGTTCATGGGAGGCGAGGTAGACCGCGTAGTAGAGGTTGTCGGCAACCTCGACGCTGTTCAGGCTCTCGCTCAGCGCTTTATATAAATAGCTCCGCTCCGCGTCGGAGGAGGAGCACAGCAGGACTCTCATTGATAGCGCGTGGTAGGGCGGGGGTGGGGAGGCCAGCAGTCGATGGTGACGGTCGTGCCCGCAGTGGTGGCGTGGGTCGTGGGGTTCGTTGTTGTGTCGCTGCTTGCCTTGCTTATTACGTTGTTTCTCGTGCTGCTTTTTGTGCTGCTTTTTGCATCGTTTGGCGCCACGGCCGTCGGTGGGGTAGGGGGGGCGTCGCTCCGCGCATCGCCGATCGCGAGCCGGAAGTCGTGCAGACGCAGCACCGCCGCGACGATGCCGAGGCCCAGTCCTGTGCCCGGCACGTGGCGCGCCGCGTTGCTACGGTAGTAGCGGCCCAGCACCGCGCTGCGCTCGGCGGGGGCGATGCCGGGACCGTTGTCGGTGACGCTGAACTGGGCGCCCGCGGAGGTCGCGTGGAGCGCGACGCGCACGACGCCGCCGTGCGGAGCGAACTTGATGGCGTTGTCGAGGAGATTGCTGAAGGCCTCGAAGAGCAACGCGCGATCGGCGTAGATCGGCGCGACTTCGGCGGGGGGGATGTCCGGGCCCGCGCCCAGATCGACACGCAGGTCGATGGCTTTGTCCTCGGCGAGTGGCGCATAGAGTTCGCATAGCTCGGTCACGAGAGCGGGCAGCGCCACCTGGGCGAACGCACTGCGCCGCTTGATAGCGCCGATCTCCGAAATGCGCAGCAGCGCCGAGAAGCGCTCGAGGACCGTGTCGGCCTCGTCGCGCGCGCTCTCGAGCACGCCGGCCACGGCCGGTTCGCCACGGCGCTGCAGGGTATCGGCGGCGTGCGAGAGACGCAGGCGAAGCCGCGTGAGCGGCGTGCGCAGATCGTGGGCGATGCCGTCGCAGGCGCTCTTGACTTCGCCGATCAGCCGTTCCACCTCGTCGAGCATGCGGTTGACCAGATCGGCCAGCATGTCGAGCTCGTCGCGGCCCACGACAGGTAACCGCTCGCCGAGTTCGCCGGCCGCGATGCGCGCGGTCGCGCGGCGTATCTGCGCGACCCGGCTGATCTGCCGCATGCTCAGCAGCAAGCCCGCGCAGAGGCTACCGCACAGGCACAGCAGACCGCCGCCGAATAGCGCCTTGAGCAATTCGCCGTGGACGTGGCGCACGTCCGAAAGCGTTCGCGCTACGACGAGGCGCGAGCCATCGGCGCGGATCTCGCCGAGCACCCGCAGCGCCGTCCGGGGACCTTGCTGGGAGCCTTGCACGGCGCCCGTGTCGAGCACGAGGGTCTGGCCGCTCGCACGCTCGTGCGAACGGCCCCAGGGATCGAGCACGAGTCCGGTGGGCAACGCATGGATATCACCGGCCTGCCAGCGGCCGTCGGCGCTAAAGAGGCCGTAGAAGTTCTGCTGCCGGTTTTCGCGGTGCAGGCGGGCGTCGATCGCGGCGCCAAGCGACGCGTCGCTGCGCGAATCGAAATAGCGCAGTTGCCAGCGCAGTCCGCTATCGGTTTCGCGCAGCATGGCGTGGGTCACCGAATACTCGATGAAGCCGAGCAGGACCATGAAGGAGACCGAGAAGATGGCGGCGTAGGCGGCGAACCAGCGGAAAGTCGTGGTTTTCCAGCGCTCGTGACCCAGCTCGCCCGCAGCCGTGGGCGACGGTGGCGCGTCGCCGGACCCTGGCGTGTCGGATGCCTCGGGCACGAAGGCGCCCACGCGGCCCGCGACCCAGCCGGGCAGGTTCATCGCGGGCCTCGCGCCGGATGCTCGCGCCATTGCGTCGTGATTTCGCTGGCTGACATGACTTCCCTCGTTGAGCGCACGAGCGGCATGGTTGCACACGTGCCCAGCCATGATAGGGGCGGGCACCCACCCAAACGGCATCACGACGATGAAGAGGGGGTCATGTTCTTACCGTCGGTTGACGCGAAGCTGTCAGTTTGTCAATTCGGATCTACGCTCGGCCACGAAATTCGATGCGTGTGACTGCATCGATCGGCGGACGCAGTGGGCGCCGCCGATGACAGTTCTTTCATGCTGGTGAGCATTTTGCGCATCGGCTGTCTGCTTATTCTCGATCTCCGTTGGCATTTCGGTCGTGCGCCCGCGCTGTGTTTGCGTGGCCACGCGCGACAAGCCATCTGTACGTCGGCGAGCCCGCCGGCGGTCCATCCTCGGACTGATCAGGTATCGGTCCAGAACAAATCGGAGATCACCATGAAGTCTTGGCTCAAGTTCGCATTGATTCCTCTTCTTGGCGCCGCGAGCGTCAGCGCGTTCGCCGCTCCCCATCTCTCGCCGCGTGCGTGTCACAGCTATCCGTTCGTGAAACCCGCGCATGAGGTCACCCACGACGAACTCATGCAGGAAATCAAGGATCTCTCAAAAGTGGGTTATGAGGAGCACGCGGTCGACAACAACTATCCGGACGACCTCGAGGCAGCCCAGCAGCGCCTGGGCACGCTCTATCGTCACGATTGCCTCCCGCATCAGACAGCAGGCAACGCCCAGGGACAACCGCAGGCTCAAACCCGTACGCAGGCGCTGGCCGACTGAGTATTGAGTTCACGCCTCACAAGGTCACCATTCGCGATTGTTGCGGTGCACCTTGCGAGGCCGCTCAGGGCAATTCCCCATTTCTGGTGACCTTTCGCAGGTAACGCGTTATGGGAACCGGTGACCTTCGGGTTTTCATAACCGACGTCCGTCTGCAACGGCTGACAAAGGTACTGTTCAGACGGATCTCGGGTTACCTTCCGCCAGGTGTCTGAAATCATCGCTTGGCACTGCAGCCAGCAGGGCGCTCCCATAAGCGGGTACCAATCTGGCACCTGTCTATCCCATATCGCGGGACCATCTAGCTGTAATTCCATAAAAATCATGCGGTTACCTTGTTAACTCAAAGTGAGTTAACAAGATCCCGCGGATAGGTCACAGCTGATGGGAGCACGGATCGGGCTCTCGGCGAATAGGTCACCACGGGTGGGATCTGGCATGTTGGTGACCACTTACATCTCTATAGGGTCCCGGTTTTGGGAGACCTCTTTCCTATCGGACGCGTGTTTGAGTGTTTACCTAATACGCTTTAGAACCTTTAGTAAACCTTTAGCCAGCTGGAAGCCTTATGGGATAAGGGTTTGCGGCCGATTTGGTGGCGTGTTATGGGGCCTGAGGTACCGGGTATGGGAGTTCGGGGCTGTGGATATGGGACTTCGGTATCCGCAGATGGGGATTCGAGGTTGTGGATATGGGAAAAAGGTCGCCCTGTATGGGAAAAATGGCTTATTTACGCTGAGGTTCCCTTTTATGGGAACTGGCTTGGGTACCCTGTTATGGGCGTTCGGGGAGGTCTCGTGCATGGTAGAGGGGTGATTTTCCGCTGTTTGGGTAGCCTGATATGGGAAATCCGTTAGGTAACTGGTTATGGTGGGTGTTCACGGTTGGCGCTGAAGGTCACCGGATCGCCCGGAAGGGGAGACTTCGTGGGGAGACTTGATGCACGGACACCAGCGATTCGCTGGGTAACCGGATATGGGTTTCTTTGAAGGTAACCGATTATGGTCTGCAATCGGCTTCTCGTCCCTTGGAAGAGGCGGATTTTGGACTATTTGAGGTTCCCAGTTATGGGATCGAGGCAAGGTCACCTTCGATGGGAGATTTCTGAAGGCCGATCATGTGGGGAGACCCCAGGAAACCAATCGGGAAAAAATCCCATAACTGGATACCTGTGGGTAACTTGATCGAGAGTGAGTGCTCACATAACCGCTAAAGGTGGCCTGTTATGGGGTCTCTTTCGAGCGAAGAGACGTTAAAGGTCACTTGCTATGGGAGCATTTGGCGCAGGCCGTGTGCCCCGCCAGGCCTGGATCGATTGGTTTGGCCCGCCTGCGGGAGCCACGCTTGTCAATTTTTCGCACGGCTGGTGTCGTGAGTGCGCACTGACATTGCGGCGAGCTTGAGTCACCTGGTCGCTTGGTATACAGTTACCAACCGACCAGGTTCCCTATCATGTGGGTCATATGGCAAGAAAAAAGGCCGATGCCGGCGACGCCGACAAGCAAGGTGCACTCGTATTCCAGCAAGGCCAGCCGCCTGATCTCTTCCGCAAGGCGGTCCCCGCGATTCACATCGCGCCGAAATCCGGATCGATCAGCCTTCAGCAGCGCAAGATGTTCAGCTCGCTGATCAAGAACGCAATCCGCCAGGATTCCCTCGAGCAAGGTCGCTCGTCGTTCGAAATTACGATCTCTGCGCTCTCGCAGGACGTCGATCTGAACAGCAACAACACAGAGTACGTCAAGGAAACGATCAACTCGCTTATCAGCACGGTCGTCAACTGGGACTATCTCACGCAGGACAAACGCAGCATCTGGAAAGCGTCGGGCCTGCTCGCGGGTGCCGAACTCGAACGATCGGTGCTGCGCTACACCTTCTCCGAGCAGATCCGCGGCGAACTGCTGAATCCTGAAATCTACGCGATGATCGACATGCGGATCACGCGTCAATTCAGGAAGGCGCACTCGCTGGCGCTGTGGGAGAACGTGGTTCGCTATGAGGCCGTCGGCCTGACGGCGCGCTTTCCGCTCGCGACGCTGCGCGACCTGATTCTCGGCCAGGATACCTCGGCGCAGTCGTACAAGCTGTACAAGCAGTTCAAGAGCCGCGTGCTGGTGCCCTGCATCAAGGAAGTCAACGAGATTTCGGATCACAACTTCGAACTCATCGAGCACAAGGTCGGCCGTTCGGTGGTGGCGCTGCAGTTTCGCGTGACGCGCAAACCGGACACGGACTCGTCGCAGGAACTGCGCGCCAACGAGACGCTGCTGATCGGCGAAATGGCGAAGTTCAGTATTCCGGTGTCGGAAGCGCGGCGCCTGCTCAAGCAGTACGGCGACGAAAAAATCCGTACCGCAGTGGCCTACACGGCGGCGCGTGTCTCGCAGAAGAATGCGGCGCCGCTGGCGAATGTGGCCGCCTATTTCCGCAAGGCGCTGATGCAGGGTTATCAGTTGCCGGGTGCCAATGCGGCGGCCGGTGCCAATGCCGACGCGGGCAAGGCACGCGAAAGTCAGGACCAGGTGCAGGACCGCTACATCGCGGCGAAAATTGCCGAAGCGCGTTCCTACTTCAACGAACTGGAATACGACGATCAGACGGCGCTCATCAAGCGATACAACGAGACCGTCGGCATGGACAAGCTCAAGGTGTCGACTTCGAAGGTGCCGAGCAAGATGGCCTCGACGAACTTCTTCCGTTGGGTCGTGCTGGATACCTGGGGTCAGCCGACGGCCGCCGATCTGCTCGAATTCCTGTTGAGTGGACAGCAGGCGCCGATGGGCGACGCTCAAGGTGTGGTGGGGGACATTGAACTGGCATTCAAATCCCGCGAGGAGTAGGGCAAGGTCAAAGGTGTGCGGCATACGTCGCCGTGCATCTTGTCCTTCTAGCGAAATTTGCCAATTATAAAAACATAAGTAAATTTCGCTTTCTGTATTTTCTGCATATTTTGGATTGGTGCCGGACTTGTGTAGTTCTGCAAGCTGATCGAAATCTCGATTCCCTCCTGCGTTGGCTCAGACTCGAAAATTCATTCGTGGTCTGCCGTGCCGCGATCTCCCCCCTTCTCCTATCGCTCTTGATGTTGACGATCTCCACGTGGAGATTGATTTGTCGTTTGTGTGGTTAGGCGGCCTGTATCAGGGGCGAGCCGCTTCGACGTGCGAGAGGGGAGTGTTGGCGGCGACCTTAAGGTGTATTCCGATCGCTAATGCCATTCGACTCGATAGGGTAGTGGTTTGATCTTGTTGCCCCGGCTGTTGGAGGTACTTCGCCCTTATCGCTGCAGTGGCCTCCACGGGACTGCGCAAGCGACCTCTGACGCATTTGCTAGTTACCCTTCGGTGAAATGGATTTCTCCACGTGAAGAGTCTCAAAGGCACGCTTGTTTCTCTTTTCTGAGGGACGGTAACTCTCACGACTGCCCTTGTGCGATTCAACGATGACTACGGCGATAGATATCTGCCGGTGGGATATGTATCTCCACGTGGAAAGTTCTGGAGCCAGAGATAATTCATTTCCGGGACTGCGTTGATCGTGGCGGCCTGCATATCATTTATCCGCCAGGTCAGACGCTGACATATTTTCGGCAACGCGCCTGTCTCCACGTGGAGACTCCACATTCGTAGGATTGCCTTGAATTTGCAGACGCATCGTTGGCCTCTGCGAATCTCACCGTGAGCAATAGCTCTCACGATGTTGCTTTGATTTCGTGATCTTTTTCGTCTGCGGGTCGAACTGCAGAGCCAAGCAGTCTTCACGTGGAGAGTGCGAGAGTATGGATCTTCGATTGTCGAGCAAGCCGACGATTTCGCAGATCCTCGCGCAAGCAAAACGCAGAGAAGATGATTCTCCACGTGGAGAGCAATCGTCCCGAACAGTCCTATTGGTCTGTTCGGGCTGCGATAGACACCGTGAACTCAATCTTTTTACCAGTGGTATTCACGTTCTCGATCATCGGATTATTGGAACTACACAGCAGTAGCCCCGGCGGCGGTGGCCTTCAGAATCTCCACGTGAAGATTCGATCCCCCGTGAAGAACATCATCAACATCGACTCGAGCAGATGCAGTCGAGGCCAACCGCCCCTGTCTCTTATCCAAACGGCCAGTTTGGTGGTCAACCAGCAACGATTTCAGCGCTAAAGCTAGAATTTACTTTAACTTGCCGCTAGACTGCCAACTGACTCGCTGGAGAGTCTCCACGTGGAGAGTGCGCGTGAAGATGAGTCCACCGTTGAACATTGCATGGAGAACCGAATGGGACTGGTCATCGCTGTAGCGAACCAAAAGGGTGGGGTAGGCAAGACAACTACCAGCATGAATCTGGCGGGAGCATTTCAGTCTGAAGGCTACAAAGTTTATGTGGCCGATGCTGACGGCCAGCAATCGTGCATGAGTTGGTGCGCAGCAGCTGGGCCGGAAACGCCCTTGCCATTCCGGGTCGGCAGCATCAACAAACTGGAAAAGATGATTGGGCCGGAAATCGCCGCATTGGCGAATGACTACGATGTCGTGATTGTCGATTGCCCGCCGAACATCAACGATCTGACGACGGCGCGTGTTCTTGCTGTTGCCGACGCGACAGTCATTCCTACCGACGCATCGCCCATCGACATCTGGAGTAGCGAGGGGATGATGGAACTGGTCGAGCGTACCCGCGTCGCCAATCCTGCCGGTAAATTCGCGATTTTGCTGAATAAATCTAATTCGAAGACCCTGCTGCATACGCAGATGAGCGCCATCCTCGCAGAGAGCAACGTGCGGGTCCTGACTTCCACGGTCAAACAGCGCGAGCTGTATCGTCAGGCGGCGGCACTCGGCCGAACGGTCTTCGACGTGAAAGGGGTGCGTGGCGTGAAGGTGGCCAAGGACGAAATCGCGGCGGTCTACAACGAGATCATCGCGCTCGTTCAGGAAGAGGAGGTTGTCGATGGCAACTAAGCTGAATTTCACCAGCAAAGTCCGCGCCGGCATGGCTGTCGAGCGCGTATCGGCAGGAGAGCGTTTAGCTGATGGCGATGTTGTCGGCATTGCCCAGCGCGATGCGGCGCTCGTGACGCTGGCTGAAGTTCAGCCCGTAGTAGCCGCAGATGCGGTAGCAGTGGCCGCGCCGGTCTCGTCCGAGCCGCCCATTGTGACGACCACGACGGTTATGGCGGCTACGACGGCCAATCACGTCGTTTCGCAGATTCCCGTCGAAGACGTGGTCTCGAATCCGTACAATCCGCGCGCGTTCTACAGCGCGGAAACGATCGACGAACTCGCCGAAAGCTTCGAGAAGCAAGGCCAGATCACGCCGATTCTGGTGACGCGGCTCGCGGAGTTTCCGGGCAAGTATGTGATCGTCGACGGTGAGCGTCGGATCCGGGCAGCGCGATCGCGTGGCGACAAGCATATCGACGCCGATGTGCGCGACGGGCTCGACAACCAGAACCTCTACCTGCGCGCCTACCACGCGAACAAGGAACGCGAAGAGCAAACCGTTTTCGACGACGCGCTGGCCTGGAAGAAGCTCCTCGACGATGGGGTCTATATCGACCAGGTCGAACTGGGCGTGGCCGTCAGTGAGGATCCGAAGCACATCAGCAAGGTGATTTCCCTGACGTCACTACCGTCCTATCTTCTGCAACGCATGGCGCAAAATCGGAAGGACGTCGGGCTCGGTCATGCTTACAACATCAAGCTGATTTTCGATCGTGCCGGCGCGACGGTCGCGGAGCATTGGCTCGAACAGGTGATCGAGGGCAAAGCGAGTGTGCGCAAGCTCGAGGCCGCTGCGTCGGCTGAAGCCGGCGCCCGGCGCATCGGTCCGCGCCGTACGCACTATCAGTCGCGCGTGCAGTTCAATCGCCCCGACGGTGTGGCGCTTGGCGAACTCAAGTTGTTTGGTGACGGGCGCGCTGAACTGAATCTCAAGGGCATCGGCTCTGCCGACCAGCAGCGACTTGCCGAGCGTATGAAAGCCGTGATCGAGGAATGGGCCGCCGATATGGAAGCAACGGCAGCAAGCTGATCACGCGCGTGCATTTCGGATGAAGAGGGCAGGGCTACGCCGTGGCCTTGCCTTTATTTTTTGACCCCACCCGGCGTAGATTCATCTCAGAACAGGTGCGTGGGGTCGAAACCGTGAAACATTCGCCCGAATCTTTTATGTCGAATAAAATCCTTTGTAATCAATAACTTGAGTGGTATTTCGTCGAATGTTTCACGACTCGGCTCGTTTTGCTGGTGATTTCAAATGCTCAATCGCCCCAGTATCGAAATGTCCTGTCGGTTTTCACCAAAAGCGTACTATTCGAAATGTAATTCGTAGTTATTGGAACAATTTGTCTTGAGGTGACGTGGATTGACAATTCCAGTCAGCTACGCCATCCTTATACGAATGAACACGCGCCGCTGCCCGATTACGCTGATTATTATCACCATTCATCGAATGGTGGGTTAGCGTACGTCTGGTAAAAGCGACAACAACCCGCCCCACGAGGCGGGTTTTTTGTTTCCGCTTCCTGGGCTCAATAAGAGACAGCACAGGAGCCGTCATGCAGGTCCAATCGAGCCTTACCGTAGTCGAAGCCGAAACGCGCGATGCCACGCGAAAAACGCCGCAGACCGACTATCTCCGCCTGATT
>NZ_CAJMZK010000009.1:0-279499 GCF_905220265.1 Paraburkholderia sp. J67 | reverse complement strand
TGCCAGAACCACGAAAAAAAGCGCTTACCGATAAGACCCAGCAAACTGCTGCACAACAGCAAGATTCTCACGAGTAACAAAGCTAGGCCCAGAACTCACACTAGAACCGGTATACACGGGCTTAAGCCCATACTTATCGAGCCGCGCAGCGACCTTCTTATCGCCCTTGAGCGCAGCGACAATCCGCACAGGATCATGAGTCTTATCGCGTACGGCAATAGCCATAGCGGCCACAGAAAGATAGCCTTGCAAATAAGGCTGCTGATCGATAGCAAAAGCGATCTGCCCAGACTGAATGGCTTTAAGAATATCGGGCGAGAGATCGAAAGTGGCGAGATAGATCTTGCCGGCCTTGCCAGAATCAGCCACACCGCGTAGCACCCCGATCGCCTGATCGGGCCCAAGAGCGAGAATCGCCTGCGTATCCGGATGCGACCGCAGATAAGCGGCCACCTTGCTTTGAATAATGGTGGGATCTTCCCCACTATCCATCGTGGACTTCTTGTAGTCCACCCCAATAGCGTCAGCGAACCCTTTACACCGATCCCACAGCGCCTGAATATCGGCGCCATGATTGACGCACAGGAAGTTGTGCACGCCGGCCGCCTTGGCCCGCTCGCCAGCGGCCTTGCCAGCTTCATACTCAGGCTGTCCCACATGCAGGATTGCCCCAAGCTTCATGCCATCGGTGGGGCCGCCATTGATCGTCATGAGTGGAATATGTTTGGCCTTCACGCCGCCCAAACCCTTCTGGATCATCTCGAAGTTGGGCACTGTGGTAATGACACCCGCGTAGTTGCGCGCGGCAGCCTGCTCGAGAATGCGCACCATGTCGCCCGTATCGCCAGTGGGCGGATTACGGTAATCAACCTGCACGTTGAAATCCTCGCTCGCGTCTCGCATGCCGTTCTTGACGGTATTCCACCAGACGTTCGAATCCGAGCCGTGACTCACCATCACGAAGCGCTCTTCGGCGGCTGCGCTGCCCGCGCCCAAAGCCGTAGCCAGTGTGAGCGCTGCCGTAAGCGCACTGATCGTACTAAAGCGGCTTAGTGCCAGGAACGCGCGCCGTGCCCGGCCAGAATCTGTCTTCTCCATGTTGCTGCCTCCTTTGTGAATGCTCGTGTGCCCAGCGCGTTTTTCTTGCAGCGTCGTGGCGCCAATGACGAATAGAATGTAGTTGATGGAATCCCGGCTCTCAAACGGAATCTTGAGGACTTTTCCTCATCAACGAGGTGCGCATGACAGCGAGAAAAAAGCCCACGATGGAGGACGTCGCCCAGGCGGCGGGCGTGAGCTATGCGACCGTGGAGCGGGTGTTGAATGGGCGCGGCGGCGTCTCGCGCGCGAAAGAGGCAAGCGTGCTGCAAGCGGCGCGCTCGCTCAAGATCGACCGTGCGCTGCATGAGGTCTCGGTGCGCTGGCTGCGTATCGCCATCGTCACGCAGAACCCGGCTTCGCCCTACTATGCGGCGCTTCAGCAAGGGTTCGAGCTGGCGCAGAAGTCGTTCGAGACTTATCGCGTCCTATGCAGCGTGACCTTCTTCGATGACCTCGAACCGCAGTCGCTCGCGAAAGTCATCGAGCGCGCCGCGCAAAAGGCCGATGCGATGATCGTTGTCGCCTATGAGCATCCGCTAGTGGTCGATGCGGTCTCGCGCGTCGCGAAGAAGATGCCTGTGGTGACGCTGGCAAGCGATTTGCCCGATAGCGGGCGGCTCGCGTACGTGGGCATCGACAACCGCTGTGCCGGACGTATCGCAGGCGAGTTGATGGGGCGCTTCGTCGGCCGCGAGGGCGGGCAGATCATGGTGATCGCGGGGCTGCGCACGTATCTCGGCCACGAGGAGCGCGATGGCGCGTTTCGCTCGGTGCTGCGCCGCCGCTTTCCGGCCTGCGAAGTCGTGGCGACCGTCGAGAGTCGCGAGGACGCGCGTTCGACCGAGCGGCTCACGCGCGATGCATTCAAAAAGTATCCCGATCTGCGCGGAATCTACAACATCTCCGTGGGCGATGAGGGCGTCGTGCGCGCGCTCAAGGCCATGAAGCGGGAGCATGAGATCGTCTTGATCGGCCACGAACTCACGCCGGTGAGCCGTGCGCTGCTTATAGAAGGCGTGATGGACGCAGTGCTCGATCAGAGTCCGTTCGTCGAGGCCGTGCGCGCGGTCGAAGTCATACTCGGACACTACAATCGCGGCACGCCTTCCGGGCTGCCATTGCAGACGCCGATTTCGATTTATATGCAGGAAAATCTGCCGATGCAATTTTGATCGGCCATGTTCGTCGTTACAGGATCAGATAAAGGAACGCAGCGATGAAACGTCTTTTCTGCACGCTGGCTGTGAGTCTCTTGATGGCGAATGCGCAGGCCAATCCGCTCGAACAGGGCGATCTCGTGACGTTCCCCACCCGCGAGGGCGTCACGCAAAGCCTTTTCATCGCCACGCCTGCGCAGCAGCCCGCCTGGGTGGTCGTGCTGTTCGGCGGCACGCCGGGCGCTTTGCATCTTGGGGCCGGCGGCGCCACGACGCTCAAGAGCAATTTTCTGATTCGTTCAGCGCAGCACTGGATCGACGCGGGCGACGCCGTCGTGCTGGTCGATACACCGTCCGATCATCCGGAAGGCGTCGATGACGATTTCCGCCACGGCAAGGATTCGTTTGCCGATACCCAGGCAATCCTGAAGATCGTGCGCGAGCGTTTTCCCAACGCGAAGATCGCGCTCGTTGGCACGAGTTCGGGCACGGTCTCGGTGGGCAACGCGCTGGCGCGCGACGCAAAGATCGCCGATGCATTCGTGCTGACATCGCCCGTGACCGTTTCGCGCAAGCACGAAGCGACTATCGCCGATCTCGACGTGGACGGCACGCAAAACCGCGTGCTGGTGGTCTCGAATGTGCGCGATCAATGCCAGGCATCGCCTGCCGATATTGCTAAACGGCTCGCGTCGAATCGCCACTACGAGTACATCGAATTCGATTCGAGCGAAGGTGAAGACAATCGTGCGCAACGCTGTGGCGCCGAGTCACCGCACGGGTTTCTCGGCATCGAACCCGCCGTGCTCAAGGCGATTCAAAATTGGTTGACGACGCAGCGAGCGTCGGCCAGTGCATCTACGCCTCAGTGATATCCATAGCCCGTGATTGATTCATATCGATCTGCCAATCCGTTATTGGAGCGCCGCGCAGCGTCTTTCTATACTCGGTTTCCATCAGCACTCGCATGAGGCGAGTGCCAGAAACCGCCAAGGAATACGCTCATGAGCCTGCGCCCATTGCACGATCGCGTGATCGTCAAACGACTCGATCAGGAAACCCGCACCGCATCGGGCATCGTGATTCCCGATAGCGCCGCCGAAAAACCCGACCAGGGCGAGGTGCTCGCCGTGGGTCCGGGCCGGCGCGACAACGACGGCCGCCGCATTGCGCCCGATCTGAACGTGGGCGATCGCGTGCTGTTCGGCAAATATTCTGGCCAGACCGTCAAGGTCAACGGCGACGAACTCCTCGTACTGCGCGAAGAAGACATCGTCGCAGTCGTCAATCAATAATCCGGCTTAGCGCCTGAGAGAGAAACGCATCATGGCATCCAAAGACATCGTATTTGGCGACATCGCCCGCACGAAACTGATCGAAGGCGTGAACATTCTCGCCGACGCCGTCAAGGTCACGCTCGGTCCCAAGGGCCGCAACGTCGTGCTCGAACGCAGCTTCGGCGCGCCCGTCGTCACCAAGGACGGCGTGTCGGTAGCGAAGGAAGTGGAACTGGCCGACAAGCTTCAGAACATCGGCGCACAGATCGTGAAGGAAGTCGCCTCGAAGACCAGCGACGCGGCTGGCGACGGCACCACCACGGCCACCGTGCTCGCCCAGGCCATCGTGCGCGAAGGGCAGAAGTACGTGGCGGCGGGCCTCAATCCGCTCGATCTGAAGCGCGGTATCGACAAGGCCGTGACGGCTGCGGTCGAGGAACTCAGGAAGATCAGCAAGCCGACCACCACGAGCAAGGAGATCGCCCAGGTGGCGACCATCTCGGCCAACGGCGAAGAGTCGATTGGCCAGCGCATTGCGGAAGCCATCGACCGCGTGGGCAAGGAAGGCGTCATCACAGTGGAAGATGGCAAATCGCTCGCCGATGAACTCGACGTGGTGGAAGGCCTGCAATTCGATCGCGGTTACCTCTCGCCTTACTTCATCAACAATCAGGAAAAGCAGATTGCGGAACTCGACAATCCGTTCATCCTGCTGTTCGACAAGAAGATCTCGAACATCCGCGATCTGCTGCCGGTGCTGGAGCAGGTGGCGAAGGCCGGGCGTCCGCTGCTGCTGATCGCCGAGGATATCGAAGGCGAGGCGCTCGCCACGCTGGTCGTCAACAATATTCGCGGGGTGCTAAAGACCGTTGCGGTGAAGGCACCGGGCTTCGGCGATCGTCGCCGTGCGCTGCTCGAAGATATCGCCATCCTCACGGGTGGCCAGGTGATCGCCGAGGAAACCGGTCTCACGCTCGAAAAGGCCACGCTTGCTGAACTGGGCCAGGCCAAGCGCATCGAGGTGGGCAAGGAGAACACCACGGTGATCGACGGCGCGGGCGAAGCAGTGGCCATCGAGGCGCGCGTCAAGCAGATCCGTCTGCAGATCGAGGAAGCCACTTCCGATTACGACCGCGAAAAGCTTCAGGAGCGCGTGGCGAAACTCGCGGGCGGCGTGGCCGTCATCAAGGTGGGCGGCGCGACTGAAATCGAAGTGAAGGAGAAGAAGGACCGCGTGGACGACGCGCTGCACGCTACGCGCGCGGCCGTGGAAGAAGGCATCGTGCCGGGCGGCGGCGTGGCGCTGATCCGCGTGCGCGGTGCGATTCTCGACCTCAAGGGCAATAACGCCGACCAGACCGCCGGGGTGAAGATCGTGCTGCGGGCGCTCGAAGAACCGCTGCGCCAGATCGTGACCAATGCGGGCGAGGAAGCGAGCGTGGTGGCGGCAAAGGTGGCGGAAGGCACGGGTAATTTCGGCTACGACGCGGCGACCGGGCAGTATGGTGACCTGGTGGAGAAGGGCGTGCTCGACCCGACCAAGGTGACGCGCACGGCGTTGCAGAATGCGGCTTCGGTGGCGGGCTTGCTGCTCACGACCGATGCGACCGTGCACGAGTCGCCGAAGGCAGCGGCTGCGCCCGCAGGCGCGCCGGGTGGGCCGGATCTGGGGTTCTGATCGGGGCTTACCGAAGTGAACAAAAGCCGGGAGGTTTCCCGGCTTTTTTTATTGTGCAGTACGATAAGGCATCCTTATCGTACTGCCAGCTCAAGCCGTGATCCGTGAGTGAGTACGGAAGGCAGCACTCTTGCATTGCTCGCGTGCGAGGTGGCAAGCGTCACGCCGAATAGGCCTTCGCCTTGCGTGGAAAGATGCGCGTAGAGGTCTGAGGTCAGCGCGTTCACGCCATTGGGCGTGCCGGTGTCGTGCGGGGATAGCAGCGTTAGAGTCGTTGTTCCGCTAGAAAAGGTCGCGAGTCGTACCGCGTGGCCGGGTAGCTCAGCCCGGTGAACGCCGAACGGATTGCCATAGAGCGCGCGATAGCGCTCCACACTGGCTTCAAGATCTTTCACGACGATTGCCACACTCGCGATCCCTTGCGCGCCATTCGCATGCCGCTGCGCATCGCCAGCCGCCGAGCGCAGAAATCGTGGCGTGAGATCGCTGCACAGCAAAGGGAGATCGCGCGTGATGGGCAGCGCGCTTTGCCATTCGATACGCGTACCGTCTGGCCGGATGCGTCCGCCGGGAGTCGGGCCTTCGTAATGCAGTCCGCGCGTGCGTGCCGTGTCGATTGAATCCGGCACCGCTTGCGTGAGCAGCGCAAAAGCGCCAAATCCTTTGCCTGAGCTTTGGACGCTGTGCGGCCAGCGCGGCTCGCGTACTGCGCGAGCGTCTGGCAATGAGGCTGTGAGATCGATAAAGCTGCCGTCGGCGAAGCCGATCACCGCATGATGGGTGGTGCCGTCCGCATGGATGCCGCCGCGCTGCACCGTAAAGCCGGTCTCGCTGAAATCGGCAATGGCCTGTTCGAGATCTTCAACGCGAATGACGACGTGGTCGAGCGGCAAGGACATGGTCGGGTCTCTCCAGAAGGGTGAAAGACCAGACTAGATTTCGCCGCGCAAGGAGGCAACGAAGCAATGGTGGGAACGATATGAAGCGAAACGCGCGCGACTTTCACATCGCGCGCGCAAGAGCAATGAGGAGGGAGATTCAGCCTTCAGCGTGCCAAGGCGTCAGCTTGCGTTGCAGTGCGCGCAAACCGAGTTCAAGCACGAGTGCGATGGCGCCGATCAGCAGGATCCCGGCAATCACGACATCGGTGACGAGAAAGCGCGAAGCCGAATACACCATGAAACCCAGACCGCGTGTGGCCGCGATCAACTCGGCCGCGACGAGCGTGGACCAGCCCGCGCCCAGCGCGATGCGCACGCCGGTGAGGATCTCGGGCAGCGCGCTCGGCAGCACCACATGAACGAGCAATTGCAGACGCGTTGCGCCCAGCGATGCAGCCGCCAGCAGCCGGGTTTTCGCCACGCGGCTCGCACCCGATGCGGTCGCGATGGTCAGCGGCGCGAAGATCGTGAGGTAAATCAGTAGCACCTTCGAGAGTTCGCCGATGCCGAACCAGATCACCATCAGCGGCAGATAGGCGAGCGGCGGCACCGGGCGATAGAACTCGATGATGGGGTCGAGTATCCCGCGTGCGATGCGGCTCGTGGCGATGGCGATGCCCGCCGGAATTGCGGTCACCAGCGCGAGCGAAAAAGCCAGCGCGATGCGTGTAAGGCTGGCGGCCAGATGCTGCGTGAGCGTGGCGTCGTCGAAGCCGTCGGTGTAGAGGCGCCCGAGCTTGCGCACGACCGCTTCGGGCGTGGGCAGCAGCACGGGCGGCAGCCATTGCAGATGGCTCGCGAGCCACCAGAGCGCGAGCAGTGAGCCGAGCGTCGCCGCGCTTGCCGCATGGCCTGCGTGAAAGCGCGGGGCGTCGCTGCGCGCGCGTGGTGCGGCGCTGCTGTCATTGGGCGCATTCGTAGTGGCGTCAGGGGCCGAAAGCGTCGCGGCGGTGGTGTCGTTGAACGCCATATCAGGCTCCTTCGGTTTCGCGCATGAGTTGGTCGAGCAACTCCAGATGGATCGCGGTGAATGCGGGATCGCTGCGGATCGAGCGCAGCGATTCGCCTTGCGCGTAACGGCGCGCGAAGTCGAGCCGATGGCGCGCCACCACGCGCCCGGGGCGCGGCGAGAGAATCAGCAATTCGGTCGAGAGCAGCACGGCTTCCTCGATGCTGTGCGTGATGAGGAAGATGCCTTTGCTGGTTTGCTTCCACACATCGAGCAGCAGACTCTGCATACGCTCGCGCGTCAGCGCGTCGAGCGCGCCAAGCGGTTCGTCCATCAGCAGAAAGGCGGGGTCGGCTGCGAGCGCGCGCGCGAGTCCCACGCGCTGACGCATGCCGCCGGAAATCTCGCCGATGCGATGATGCTCGAAGCCGCCGAGCTTCACGAGATCGAGCACCTCGGCCGCGCGTTTCTCGCGTTGAGCACGGCTCGCGCCCTGCATGCGCAGGCCGAACGAGACGTTGTCGATCACGTTGAGCCACGGCATCAGCGCATCGTCCTGGAACACCACGCCGCGGCTCGCGTGCGGCCCGTTCACAACGACGCCGTCGAGCGTCACAGTGCCCGACGTGGGCTGCTGAAACCCGGCGAGCAGCGAGAGCAAGGTGCTCTTGCCGCAACCCGATGCGCCGAGCGCCACGACAATCTCGCCGCTTTGCACCGACACCGACACGTCCTGCAGCGCGGTGAGCGCGCCGCGCGCGCTTTCATAAATGACGCTGACGCGTTCTGCTTTCAGCTCAGCCATATTCGACTCCCCGGGCGCACACGAGGTGCGCCCTTCATGCATTGCATCCAGTTACTTGGCGGCCGCAACGAAACGCGGCGTGATCGCGGCGCTGTAATCGGGCAGCGCCTGATCGATCTTCTTCTGCTCTTCGAGGAAACGCGCCGTTGCGCCCACGGCCTTCGCCGTGCCGCCGCCAAGGAGAGTCGGCGAACGCTGTTGCGCCGCGTCGGGATACTCGTTGCCGGCGAGCAATTGCGGTACGTCGGCGGGGCTCGCACCGGAGAGTTTCGAAATCGCGGCCACCTGCGGGGACGAAGCCGTCCACGCCTTGCCATTCGCACGATAGTCGGAAATCGCGTTGAGCGTCACGCCCACGAACTTCTGCACGAACTCGGGATGCGCCTGTGCGAAGTCCTTGCGCACGGCCCACAGGTCGAACGTGGGTGAACCCCATTTGCCGACCTGCGCCGAATCGACCAGCACGTGGCCGCTTTCCTTCGCCTTGCCGAGCGCGGGGTCCCACGTATAGGCCGCGTCGATTTCGCCGCGCGCCCATGCGGCGACCGTCTCCGTCGGCCCGAGGTTGACGATATGCACCTGATCCGGCTTGATGCCCCAGTGCTTGAGCGCGGCGAGCAGACTGTAGTGCGCCGTGGACACATAGGGCGTAGCGATGGTCTTGCCGATCAGATCCTGCGGCTTGTCGATATGCGCGCCATTACGCACGACGAGCGCTTCCGAGCCGCCCGTGAGCGCGTTGAGCACGACGGCTTCGACCGGCACGCCGCGGCTCACCGCAGCGGCAAACGGGCTCGACCCCACATCGCCGATCTGGATATCGCCCGAAGCCAGCGCGGCGACGATATCGGCGCCCGTGTCGAAGCGACGCCAGTTGATGGTCCAGCCTGTCGCCTTCTCGTAGGCGGCGCTTGCTTGTGCGAGCTTGGCCGGATCGGCGCCATATTGATAGGCGATATTGACGGTTTCCGCGCGGGCAGCCGTGCCGTGCACGACGACGAACGCGAGTGCCGCAGGCGCGGCGATAGTCTGGAGGAGTCGCTTGAGTTTCATGTTCTTTCTGCCCCGGTGTGTCGTTCGATGAGAGATGGTGTCAGCTTAGCGTCGGCGGTGCAGGGCACGAACGAAGCAAACGTGCATTGCATATGCCTGCGCGCGTCAGAACGAATCAGAAGGAATGGCGCATGCCGATACGCACGTCTGTCTGCGTTGTCGTGCTCGATGGCGCGAAACTATAGCCGATCACGGCGTCCACGCCTTGCGAGGCTTTGAGCCAGTCGCCGGAAATATAGACATCGGTGCGTTTGGACAACAGATAGTGCAAGCCCGCCGAAAGCTGGTTCCAGTGATGACCCTCGAAATGGGTGTACTGGTAGCCGCCGATCGCGCTGAATGCCGGGGTGATCTGCCAGTCGGCGCCGCCTTCGGCGACCTGCATATGCGAGCTGTTGCCGAAGGCCTTGATGGTCGTGTAGGTGTAGTTGCCCATCAGCGTGACGGTGCCGATCGCGTAGCTCGTGCCTACGCCGAAGGTGCCCTGGCGGTCCACGGGGAAGCTCGTATTCGCGTAGAGATCCGTGACGGCGCCCGTGGTGGGATTCACGCTGACGGTGGGTTGGCCCAGAAACGTGCGGGTGCCGATCATCGCGTAAGGGTCGAAAGCGTAAATGCCGCTGGGGTTATTCAATTGCGTGTAAGCCGCGCCAATGGTGAAACTGCCGCGCACGAAATGCGCGCCTACGCTATAGGCGCTGTCCTTATGGAAATCGCCGGCGACATTGCCGAACGACCACATGCCGCCGAACGTAAAGCCGCCGAAATCTTTCGAAAGGAATTTGACCGAATTGGGCAGGCGGTCGCCGTTGAAGCGGTCGAAGTCCCCTTGGTGGATCGCGTAGCCGCTGCCCCACGCGGAAATATTGTAGGCGTAGACCATTTCCTCGGTCATGTCGAGCTGGTCGCCGAACGAGAGTGTGCCCCATTGATTCGAGAGGCCCACATAGGCTTGACGGCCGAATTCGGCGCCGCCGAAGCCCAGTTGGCCATTGCCCAGATGAAAGCCGCTTTCCAGCACGAATACGGCGGACAGACCCCCGCCCAGGTCTTCGGTGCCCTTGACGCCCCAGCGATTACCGTAGGAGACGCCGTCGCCGAATTCGACCAGATGCGAGCCGCCGCTATTGCTGACGTAGGTGACACCCGCGTCGAGGATGCCGTAGAGCGTCACGCTGCTTTGTGCGTGAGCGAGCGGTGCGGCGGCGAGCGCGAGCGCGGCGGCGATGCCGCGCAGGGTCGGTGAGGAAGCTATCGTTTTTCTTGTTTGCATGATGTGGGCGCGTGGAGTGGCGAGGATGGCATCGCGCAAGATCGAGACGCCTTATCAGCCGGCGGAATAAGCGTATATCGCCAGGTGATTTGGAATCCGAACTATCGCAGCGTGCCGGGAAGTGACCGAGCCGCCACTATCGCCGACGCACATCGCACCCGTGAAGACACCGCCCCGTTATTCGGTCATAAGACGCGCTTATGCGGGGCGTGCTTCACATCGGCACTTCACATCGTCATACCGTGGCCTCGTTTTCGCACACGCTGAAGAGCCAGCGCCGAAAGCGCTGCACGGCGGGCGCTTCGGGGCGTGCGGGCGGGCGCACGAGGAAGTAGCCGCGTTCGGTGGTCACGGGCGCGTCGAGCAGGCGCACCAGCAAACCTTTGCCGATCAGATCGTCCACGAGCGGCGTCCAGCCCAGCGCCACGCCGTGACCGAGCAGCGCCGCCTGAATGACGAGCGAATAGCTGTTGAAAGTGGCGCTGCTCGCGGATTCGGGCGGCGGAAGACCGTGCGCCGCGAACCACGAATCCCACGCGAGCCAGCGCGCGGGTTGCGGCGCATTCACATGCAGCAACGGCAGCGTGGCCAGATCGTGCGGCTGGGCGATAGCGCGATGCGCGTCGAGAAAGGCGGGCGAGCAGACCGGCGTGACCTGTTCGGCGAACAGGCGCGTGGACGTGCAAGGCTTCCAGTTGCCATCGCCGAATGCAATGGCCACGTCTGCCTGATCGCGCTGCGGATCGTAGGCCGCCTGCGAAGTCACGATATTGACGTCGAGCGTGGGCATCGCATGTTTGAGCGAGGCGAGGCGCGGCATCAGCCAGTAGGCGGCGAAACCCGGATCGGTGAGGATCGTGAGCGCCTTGTCCGCGCGGCTCGTGCGGATGTCGGCCGCGGTCGCGCGGATCGTTTCCAGACTCGTGCGCACAGTATCGAAGAGCCGCTCGCCTTCGGGCGTGAGCGTGACGCCGCGATGGCCGCGCGCAAACAGCGGCGCGCCCAGATCGGCTTCGAGTTGCACGATGCGCTGGCTCACGGCGGGCTGCGTGGTGCCCAGCTCGCGCGCGGCGGCGGTAAAGCTTTTCAGGCGCGCCGCCGATTCGAAGGCGAGCAGCGCCTGCATCGGCGGCAGACGGTCTTGAGCCGTGTCGCGTGCGGTGCGCGAGGGCCGGGCGAGATTCGCGGTCATGTCGATGGCGGTAGTCATGGGGCTGACGAGAAGGCACAAGGGGGCACGCCGTGCTTATGCACTCATAAGCGCGCGAGGGGTTCACGCAGCCGTACCTGCTCGTTAAGGTGCAATGAGTCGGGGTGACGGCGCCGCTGCACCCGCATTCGTTCATTCTATCGACGCCTGAACATGGCTCATATCGCGAAACCGAATATCCTTATCCTCATGGGCGACCAGGTCACGCCCGCCGCGCTGCGCGCCTACGGCAACACGGTCTCGAAGACGCCACGCATCGACGCGCTCGCGCGCGAAGGCGTCGTGTTCGATTCCGCCTATTGCGCGAGTCCATTGTGCGCCCCGTCGCGCTACGCACTGATGGCGGGCAGCCTGCCTTCACGCATCGGCGCATACGACAATGCCGCCGAGTTGCCCGCGCAGACGCTCACGTTCGCGCACTATCTGCGCGAGGCCGGCTATCGCACGGCGCTCTCGGGCAAGATGCACTTCTGCGGACCCGACCAGTTGCATGGCTTCGAAACGCGCCTGACCACGGACATCTATCCCGCCGATTTCGGCTGGGTGCCGGACTGGTCCGAGCCGCAGCGTCGCCAGAGCTGGTATCACAACATGAGTTCGGTGTTCGACGCGGGGCCCTGCGTGCGCACGAACCAACTCGACTTCGACGACGAAGTGGGCTACACGGCGCGCCAGCATCTCTTCGATATCGCCCGCGATCAGGCGAGCGGCAAGGATACGCGGCCCTTCATGATGGTCGCGTCGTTCACGCATCCGCACGATCCGTATGCGATTGCGCGTGAATACTGGGATCGCTATGAGGGCGAAGAGATCGACTTGCCGAAAGTGACGCTCGACTACGAAGAGAGCGACCCGCATTCGCGCCGTTTGCGCGAAGCGTGCGAGATCGACCGCGATCCCATCACGCCGCAACACGTGCGCAACGCACGGCGCGCCTACTACGGCGCGCTCTCGTATCTGGACGATCAGTTCGGCGCGATCCTCGACACGCTGAAGGCAACGGGTCTCGCCGACGACACCATCGTGATCTTCACCACCGATCACGGCGACATGCTGGGCGAGCGCGGCCTCTGGTACAAGATGAGCTTTTTCGAAGGAGCGGCGCGCGTGCCGTTGATCGTCCACGCGCCGGGCCGCTTCGCACCGGCTCGCGTGAGCGCGTCCGTCTCGCACGTCGATCTGCTGCCTACGCTCGTGGAGATGGCGACGGGCGAGCGACGCACCGCATGGCCCGATGCAATCGACGGGCACAGCCTCGTACCGCATCTGCATCGAGAGTCGGCCCACGACGAGGCGATCGGTGAATATCTGGGCGAGGGCGCGATTGCGCCCATCGTGATGATCCGACGCGATCGCTATAAATACGTCTATTCGCCAGCGGACCCCGAACAGCTTTTCGATCTGCGCGATGATCCGCAGGAGTTGCGCAATCTCGCCAGCGATCCCGCTCATGCGCAACAGTGCGCGGAACTACGTGCCGAGGTAGCGCGCCGATGGGATCTCGATGTTCTCCATGAGGCCGTGCTCGCGAGCCAGCGCCGCCGCAGCTTCCATTTTCGCGCCACGCGCCAGGGCCGCATCGAGCATTGGGACTGGCAGCCGAACATGCGCGCGAGCGAGCGCTATATCCGCAGTCATCTCGATCTCGATTCGCTGGAGGAGAACGCGCGATTGCCGCGCGTTCGGTAGGTGAATCTCAGGCCGCGTCCCAGCGCGTCTCGGCCACGACGAGTTTCTTCGGAATCAGCTTGAGATCGGTGAAGGTGTCGGCGATCTGCTGCTGATATGCGAAGGTTGCCGCGTCGATGGGCTGTACGCCGAAGCTCGCGCGCTTGAGCGCGACTTCGAGCGTGCCGGCGTCGAGCCCGACCAGCGGCGACAGTTGTGCAGCCACGCTCGTGATATTGGCGCGCGCATAGGCATCCACGGCGGCGATCTCGTCGAGCAGCGCGTGCACGACCGGCGCATGCGCCGTCGCGAACTTGCGGCCCGCGAGATAGTACTGCGTGTTGCGCACGAGCCCTTCGCCCGTGGCGATGGCGCGCGCATTGGCCTGACGCTCGATAGCGGCGAAGTAAGGGTCCCAGATCGCCCACGCATCCACGCTGCGGCTCGTGAAGGCCGCGCGCGCGTCGGCGGGTGCGAGATAGACGGGTTGGATATCCTCGTAGCGCAGATTCGCTTTCTTGAGCGCTTCGACCAGCAGGTAATGCACGTTCGAGCCGCGATTGAGCGCAACACGCTTGCCGCGCAGATCGGCCACGGTGCGGATCGGCGAATCCTGTTGCACGACGATTGCCTCGGCGCGCGGAGCAGGCGGCTCGCTGCCGATATAGACGAAATCCACGCCGCCCGCCTGCGCAAAAATCGGCGGCGTCTCGCCCACGGCGCCCACATCGACGGCGCCTGCGTTGAGCCCTTCGAGCAATTGCGGGCCGCCCGGAAATTCGAGCCATTGCACCGCGAAGCCCGATGCAGCAAGGCGCTTTTCGAGCGCTTTCTGGGACTTCAGGACCACGAAATTTCCATACTTCTGATAGCCGACGCGCAGTACTTTGCTGTCTTCCGCGCGTGCCGCGCCGCTGCCGAGGGACAGTGCGAGTGCGCCCGCCGTCGCGGTGACGCCACGCAAGGCGCCGGCAGCGCCGGCTTTCAGGAGCAGACGGCGCGTGTCATTCGCGCCAAGGCGGTCGTGCGGAGGGTTCGACATCGTATTGTGGCCTTCGAAAGTAGCGGAAAACGCGTGCATGCACGGCGAACGGGCATGATGCGTGGCGAGTCGCGCGCTGGTCAACGAAATCGCTTCGAAGATTTTCTGCTACGTATTTCGCGTGGGAGAAATAGGCAGGGGAGAGACGATGCCGCTGAGGTCACACTTCCGCGTGAGCACCGTTGCGGCGCTCGTGTTCGAGCAACCAGCGCTTGCGATCGAGCCCACCGCCGTAGCCGGTCAGCGAGCCGTCGCTGCCCACCACGCGATGACAGGGAACGACGATACCAATCGGATTGGCGCCGTTGGCATGCCCCACGGCGCGCACCGACGACGGCCGGCCGATGCGTTGCGCGAGCAGCGTATAGCTGATCGTGCTGCCCTGCGCGATCGAGCGCAGGGCAGCCCAGACTTCGCGCTGAAAAGCGGTGCCGCCCGTGCTGCACGCCAACGTGTCGATCGCGGCGATATCGCCGTCGAAATAGTGCTGCATCGCATGGCTTGCCGGGGAGGGGCGATGGTTTTCCTCCAGCACGACCTCGTAGCCGCGGTATTGCGTGCGCAGCAATCCATGCATGCGGGGCTCGTAGTCGCTCCAGTCGAGCGCGCGCAGGGTGTCTTGCGCGTCGGTCAGGATCAGCATCTGGCCCAGTGGCGTCGCAACGCGTTCCAGCTTGAATTCCAGCGCCTGCATGATGGGCTTACGCTCCTTGTTTGAAGTGCCGGGCGACGTTCAGTTATCGAATGTGCCTTGATATTCAGGCGCGGCGTCGCGGCGGGTATTCATCTCGAACATCACGCCACCCGGTGCCCGGCAGAAAAAGCGCGAGCCTCGGCCGTTGTTGAAGATATCGGTTTCCATCGTCACGCCATCGGTCTTAAAGCGCGTATGCAGCGCCTGCACGGCTTCGAGATCCGGCAGTTCGAAGCCGAGATGGAAATTCTTCGGCCACGTGGGTGCGTCTGGTCCGGCGTAGTCGATTACCACATCATAGCCGGGACGCTTGAGGATAAAGGAGCGATCCCAGGTGCCCGCGATCGTGAAGCCCAGATAACGCTCGAAGAAGGCTGCGGTGGCCTGCGTATCGGCCGAGGGGAAGCTCAGGTGATTGAGCTTCATCGCGTGCGTGATGTCTTGCGTTGCGTCTTTCATTGGCGATCTCTCTTGCTGTGGCGGCGGCCCCATGCCGTGCCCGACCCGTGAAGAAAGATTAAAAGAAGCGTGCGCGTTCGAATACTCGCATTGCGGCCAGACGTGAGATTGCCGGGAAGGTACGCAAAAAGGACGTTAGCGTGGGAGGGACCCGATGGAGAGAACCGGATACTCGCGTTTGCTTCGATGCAAACGATGCGGCAAGGCGGAAAAGAACGGGGCCATTCGCGGTAATCGAATGGCCCCGATTCGTTCAACGTAATCCGAACTTAAGCCGCCAACTTCAACGCCTGCTCAAAATCCGCAATCAGATCGTCGATATCCTCGATACCGGCGGACAAGCGCAGCATGCCATCGGAAATACCCATTGCTTTGCGCGTTTCCGCGCCTGCCTCATAAAAGATCGTCGGCGCGACGGGAATGATCAGCGTGCGCGTGTCGCCAAGTCCGGTCGCCTTGATCGGCAATTCCAGCGCGTTGACGACGTCGATCATGCGATCCGCGTCGAGCAACTCGAACGACAGCAGCCACGACGCGCCCTTGAACAGCTTCTGCGCGACCTCATACTGCGGATGGCTCTTCAGCCCCGGATAAAACACCTTGCCAACGGCCGCATGCCCTTCGAGAAACTGCGCGAGGGCGAGCGCATTGTCGCTGCTTTGCTTCACGCGCAGCGCGAGCGTTTCCGCGCCCAGCGCAATCGCGTGCGCCTGCTCCGACGACAGCGCTGCGCCCATATCGCGCAGGCCCTTCTTGCGGATCTGCAACAACCCCTGATCCTTCGCGGCCGAGCGTCGATAGTCGTCGGCGATGTTCGGGTACGCGCTCCAGTCGAACAGGCCGGTGTCGGTGACCGCGCCGCCGAGCGCGGCGCCGTGGCCTGCGATCGTCTTGGTCAGCGAGTTGATGACGAGGCTCGCGCCCACCGCCTTCGGCTTGAACAGGGCCGCCGAGGTGATCGTGTTATCGACGACATAGGCCAGGCCGCGCTCGCGGCACACTTCGCCGATACCTTGCAGGTCGGGAATCTGCGTGCCCGGATTGGCGATGGTTTCGACGAACACCATGCGCGTATTCGGCTTGATCGCGTTCTTCACGTTCTCGACATCACACGCGTCGACGGTCGTGACTTCGACGCCGAGTGTGCGCAAGGTGCCGAACAGGCTGTTGGTGTTGCCGAATACGTAGCGGCTCGACACCAGATGATCGCCCGCGCGCAGGAGCGTGAGGAAGGTCGCCGTGATCGCGGCCATGCCGGTGCTGAAGCAGATCGAGCCGATGCCTTCTTCCAGGCTCGTGATCTTGCGCTCGAGCGCGGCGGTCGTGGGCGTGCCCTGACGTGCGTAGTTGAAACCGCCCTTTTTCGTGCCCTGGAATACGCCGATCAGATCTTCGACGCGCTCGAAGCCGTATTGCACCGACGTATGGATCGGCTGACGCACGCCGCCGTGCTCGCTGCCCGAGATCCTGTCGCCGTGAACGATGCCCGTGGTAAAGCCTTGCTTGCTCATCCCTTCTCCGCTTTTCAAACCTGCTTTTCAAGTCGATTCCGTGTCGCCGATTATCGCCTGTAACGCCGAGGTCCGCGAAGTCTTCGGTGCAGGCGGGCGGGCAAGGCGCCTGTTCAGGCGATAAGAGCACGTCGTGGGTAGGCATGGCGCTGGAGGGTTTGGCCGCTTAAAATCGTCATTTCGACGTAATTCATTACATGATGCTTTCAACGGGGACGGCATTGCGTGTCAAACACGCAATGCGGAATGTGGTAACTGCGATGGCGACCGCGCTGGCGCTACACGGCACGCTCGCGTGCGCAGAGGCGGTTGAGATTCCGCTGGGTACGCCGGATGGTTTTTCGGCCAATCGTATCGATGCGACCGGCGGTGGCCGCTATTGCATCAGCGGTAGCGTCTACGACGACAGCGGGCCAAGCTGGTCGGCGATGGTCGTCATGGTCGATGCGCAAAGCGGCCGGGTCCTCTGGCGTACGCCCATTCCCTATGCACCCGATCATGTGAGCAATTCGCCCAAGGCATGCGGAAGCGACGGCCATTCGATCTACGCCGTCACCGAGGAAAGCACGCAGAGTGCGGCGACGCTCAATCAAAACGTCGTCGTGTTGAACCGCATTTCGGCCACGGGCAAGCTGGAAAAGCAGCAGCGCCTGAGCGTGGGCTTTGACGAATGGTCCTGGCTCTTTTCCGTGGGGGCGAACGGCATCACGATTGCGGGCGGCACGAGCGGCACGACCCAGATGGGTGGCCCATTCGGCACTTACGTTGCGCAGTTCAATGCGGACCTGACGCAAACCGGCGTCAAGCGGCTGCCGAGTGGGGCGTTTGGCAACGACGCCAGCGCATCGCTCGACGGCGACCGTCTGCTGGTGGCGGGCTCGTTCCTGCCGAACGAGGGCGAGGGGCACGACGGCTATGCGGTGTCGAAAGTGGATATCGACAAGAAGCGCTACCTCTGGTCGACCTACGCACTGCCCGATGCGAAGCTCACGACGAGCGCACTGCTGGCCGGGGACGGCACGATTTACGTGGCTGGATCGGCGCCATCGGGTGCGCTGACGATTACGACGATCGACCGCACGGGCAAGATCGCGTCGACCTTTACGACGAAGTCCAAGGCGTTCTGCCATTTGAAGACGGCGTTGGCGAGTGGTCATACGCTGAAGGTCTTCGGCAACTCGTGCAAGGACGACGCCACGACCGAGCTCCTTTCCGTGGACCTCGCATCCCACGCGGTCAGTCCTGTGCATGCCTTCCATACCGAATTGCAGGCCGGTGGTTTCGACGGCAACAATTGGATCGGTGTGGCGAAAACCCAGGCGCACGGCCTGGCGTTCGTGCGCGGATCGGAATAACGCTGGCGTTACTCGCGGGCCCCGTCGAGGGCCCGCGCCCCCGGCTTCGCGCGTCTTAACATTTTCTTGAGACGCGCTTGCTTACCATTGCAAATCACAATCATTCTTATTTGCATTAGGTGAGTACATGCAGTTGAATCGGGGAACGTCGGGCCGGCCGTCCAGCCTGCTGGTGAATCTATTGGGCGCGGCCTTGGGCTGCGTGGCGCTGCCTGCGGCGCATGCGCAGGCCACGCAGGGGGCGCAGAGCGCGCAGACCACCACCCAGACATCGCAAACTTCCAAAGCCGCTGAGACGGCTCAATCCACCCAATCCACCCAGCCAGTCAAAAGCGGCGAGATCTTGCCCGCCGTCGTCGTGAGCGGCAAGTCCTCGCCGTATCAGACGCAGTTCGTTCAATCGGACCTGTTCACCGCGCCCGTGCTCGACATGGCGCAGAGCGTCTCCATCGTGCCCAAACGCGTGCTGGACGAGCAGCAGGCCCAGAGCCTGCAGGACGTTCTCAAGAACGTGCCGGGCATCACCTTCACCTCGGGCGAGGGCAATCTCGGCTGGGGCGACATGTTCACCATCCGCGGTTTTTCGGGCGAACAGAGCATCACCATCGACGGCATGCGCGACGCGGGCCTCGCCAACCGCTCGGACACCTTCGACGTCGAGCGCGTCGAGGTGTTCAAGGGCACCGGCACGATCGAATCGGGCGTGGCCGCGCCTGGCGGCAGCGTCAACCTGGTCACGAAGGAAGCGCATCTGGGCGATGCGTACCACCTCTCGACGACGCTCGGCTCGGCCCGCTACCGGCGCGTGACCGCCGATCTCGACAAGCAGATCGGCGAGACCTCGGCGCTGCGCCTGAACCTCATGCGCCACACCCAGGATGTCGATGGCCGCGCGATCGTGCATGACGACCGCTGGGGCGTGGCGGGCTCGCTTGCGATGGGCCTTGGTACGCCGACCACGGTCACGCTCGATTATCTGCATCAGCAGGACAACAACGTGCCCGATACCGGCGTGCCGATCGAGCGCGGCACGGGCGGCCAGCGCATGCCGGGCGTGCCGCGCAACGGCTGGTATGGCGACCCCGATCTCTACAAGGACCACGCCACCACCGACCGCGCGAGCATCCGCGTCGAGCACACCTTCAACGACAACCTGCGCATCTCGAACTTCACGCGCTGGGAGCAGACCGACCGCACGACGGTGCTCGCACCCGCACGTTTCAATTCGACGGCGGGCACGTCGTATGGCTACGTCGGCACCGGTGGGCTGGTGACGAGCTCATCGGGCGTGCTCTCGTACAGCGGTTACGGCGCCGATCCCAACCTGTCGCCGCTGGCGGTCCTGCGCGGCAGCAACTACGGCACATCCAAGCGCTACGACATCGTTGCGAACGAAACCAATGTGAACGCGTCGTTCGACACGGGCGGCGTGCATCACGACCTGGTGGTGGGCGCGGAGTTCTATCACGAGCGTTATGGCGATCTGCCGCGCAGCGTGATGGCGCCCTCGACGAATCCGGTCATGGATCTCACCAACGCCTATGGCACGAGCATGAGCGGTGTCGAGACGATGGAAGGCACCACGGGCGACTACGCGGCGGTGAGCGACGGCGGCGTCTATCTGCGCGACACGGTGACGATCACGCCGAAGTGGATCGTCGAAGGCGCGGCGCGCTATGACCGTTTTTCCGTGAAGCAGGTGAGCGGCGCCGCCAACGCGCATAGCGTGGCGCGCAGCAACGATGGCGCGTTTAGCGGTCGTATCGGCGTGACGTACAAGCCTTTGCCGTTCGGCAGCGTCTACGCGAGCTATAGCCGGGCTTCGCAGCCTTCGGCGGTGGGTGCGTCCACCAATAACGTGATCTACGGCGATACCAGCAGCGCCAGCGCGAGCCTCAAGCCGGCCGTCGCGCAGACCTGGGAAGTGGGCTCGAAATGGGATCTGCTGCAGCGGCGTTTGTCCCTGACGGGCGCGCTCTTTCGCACCGAGTTGAGCGATTCGTGGGACTACGGCGATACGACCACGAGCGTGGTGCGCGCGCTGCCGCCTAAACGCGTCGATGGTCTGGAGTTGGGCGTCTCCGGCAACATCACGGACAAATGGTCGGCGTTCGCGGGCTTCGCGGCCATGCGCGGGCGCATCACCAAGGGCGTCAATGCGGGGCAGCGCCCGGCCAATGTGCCGAATGCGACCTTCAATATGTGGACCTCGTATGAAGTAACGCCGAAGTTCACGGTCAGTTACGGCGTGCAGTACGTGGGCACACGCCGCTATACCGACAACGAATACGTCGGTGGCCAGAGCAATAACAGCAGCACGGTGAGCGGCGCGAGCGGTACGCATCCGACCTATGTCTACGATGCCGAGAAAGCCCCGTCGTTCTGGCTGCATTCGCTCGCGGCGCGCTATACGGTCAGCAAGAATCTGTCGCTGAGCCTGAACGTGCAGAACCTGTTCAACACGTTCTACTACTCGGCGATTGGTGCGTCGCTGGATGGCTTCCAGATTTACGGGGTGCCAGGCGCGGGCCGCACGGTCCTGCTCTCCGCCGACGTGCGTTTCTGATCGCGGCGCGCCCGCATGGCAATCAATAGAGTCAAACGATGATCGTGGAAATACCGGGCGTCTTTAGCCCGCAGGAATCGAAGGGGCTGGTCGAGCGTCTGCGCGCTGCGCCGTGGATCGACGGCAAGGTCACGGCGGGCGCACAGTCGCAGCGTGTGAAGCAGAACCGGCAACTGGCCGGCGACGATCCGCTCGCGCGCGAGATTGGCGGCGAGATCGTCGATCGGCTTGCGAAAGATGCGGTGTTCATGTCGGCGGCGCTGCCCAAACGCATTTATCCGCCGCTCTTTAATTGCTATGCGGGTGGCGAGGCGTTCGGTTTTCATATCGACAATGCCGTGCGGGGCATTCGCGCTTCGCGCGAGCGCGTGCGCACGGATCTCTCGGCGACGTTGTTTCTGAGCGATCCGTCGACCTACGACGGCGGCGAACTCGTGATTCGGGATACCTTTGGCGAGCAGCGCGTGAAGCTGCCGGCGGGGCACATGATCCTGTATCCGGGATCGAGCGTGCACAAGGTGGAGCCTGTCACGCGCGGCGAGCGCATCGCCTCGTTTTTCTGGGTCGAAAGCCTCGTGCGTGACGATGCGCAGCGCGCGCTGCTGCTCGATATGGACGTGGCGATCCAGCGGCTCACGCAACAACAGGCCAGTGACGATGCGCTGGTGTCGCTCACTGGTTGCTATCACAACCTGTTGCGGATGTGGGCCGATACGTGATGCGACTGCGTCGCGTATTCAGGTCTTCGAAAGATCGATAAGGAAGCGCGTGCCCTTGCCGGGCGCGGTGTCGAGCGTGACGTGCCAGCCTTGGTGCTCGCAGATGCGCTGGACGAGCGAGAGGCCGAGGCCAAGATTGTTGTGATTCGCGGCGCCGCCGCGCACGAAAGGTGCGAACACGTGCGGTTTTACGGCATCGGCGATACCGGGGCCGTCGTCGGAGACTTCGAACGTGCTCGCACTCGCGCGCACGACGATGCATGTGCCGCTGGCGGCGTGCTGGAGCGCGTTGCGAATCAGGTTCGACAGGACGATGCGCAGCAGCGCGGCCGGGTACAAGGGCGCATGCAGCGTGGCGTCAAGCGGGACGAATTCGCCCTCCATGCGCAGACCCAGTTGCGTCGCGCGCGCAGACCAGTGGGCGATTTCCTCGTGCACGACCGTGGCGATGTTGCTTTGCGCAAAGCCCGTGGCTTCGGCCGAACCGCGCGAGAGCATCAGATAGGCCGCGAGTTGCTGATGAATCTCGCGCGACGCCATGTGCATGCGTTGTAGTTTTGCGCGGTTCGCTTCGGGCAGCGCAGGGTCGTCGAGCAGCAGTTCGCACGAACTCGAAATCACCGTGAGCGGTGTGCGCAATTCGTGGCTTACATCGGCGGTGAAGAGCTTTTCGCGTTGCAGTGCGGCTTCGAGCTGGTTATAGGTGGCGTCGAATGCCGCGGCTAGACGGCCGATTTCGTTCTCGGGATAGGCGTGGGCAAGGCGCGTTTGCGGCGGCTGTTCGGGGCGCGTGACGACCTGTTCCGCGAGCCGCGTGAGCGGGCGCAGAAAGCGGCGCGTGACGGCGCCGCCCAACAGGAAGGCGACCAGCAGGCCACCGCCTACGCTGCACACCGTTACCCAGTGCGAATGCGCGCGGCGTTCCTCGAATGCGGTGTAGTCGCGCAGCAGCATATAGCGCACGCCGTCGCGGTCGTCGGCCATGATGTGCCAGTCGCGATCGTCATGCTCGATGCGCGTGAAGCCGGGCTCCACCTGGCGTAGCCAGCGCGGGAAGGTCTCGCCGCCGGGCTCGCCGTGGAAGAAGCGCTCGGGCCGGCCCACGTCCTTGCCGGAGAGAAACTCGCCGCGCACGCGCTCGAGCGCCATGCCCATGTCGATCTGCTGAAGATGCGTTTCGAGCCTGTTGACGGTCCACATCGACACGAGCGAGAGCAACCCGCCCACCAGCACGGCCAGCACGAGATACGTGAGCACGAATTCGCGTGCAAGTGTGCGCGGGGCGCGTGCTGCGCTGGCGTCAGGCGTCATGAGACTCGGGCGCGCGCAATTGATAACCGACGCCGTGCACCGTCTGCAACAGCGCATCGGCGAAGGGTTTATCGATTACCTGGCGCAACTGATGAATATGCGTACGCAGACTGTCGCTATCGGGCGGCGAATCGAGCCAGAGCGCTTCTTCAAGTTTGCTGCGCGAGACCACGGCGGGACTCGCTTTCATCAGCAACTTCAGCAGCGTCATGGGCGCGGGCGGCAGACGCAGCGACTGGCCCGCGCGCGTGAGTTCGCGCGTGTCGATATCGAGCACGAGATCGCCCACCTGGAGCGTGCGTGCGATCGCGCGGCTGCGCGGGCGCTGCATCAGCGCCTTGACACGCGCGCCGAGTTCCGCGAGCGCGAAGGGCTTGATGAGGTAATCGTCGGCGCCCGCGTGAAAGCCCGTGAGGCGGTCGTCGAGCGTGTCGCGCGCCGTCACCATGATGAGCGGGGTTTCGCAGCCCGCGTCTTCGCGCAGGCGGCGGCACAGCTCGTAACCGTCGAGGCGCGGCAGGGCGAGGTCGAGAATGATGACGTCGAATTCGCCTTGCGCGGCAAGCGTATAACCGTGCATGCCGTCCATTGCGCAATCGACGATGTAATTTCGCGCGCCAAGATAACTGGCGATATTGCTGAGAATGTCAGGATCGTCTTCGATCGCAAGAATACGCATGATTGACCGGAAAAGACCCGTGATTGAATACGACGCGCGATTTTAACATCGGCGATCGTTTTGATTCTTATTTAGCGGAAATATCCCTGCTTTTAAAGCAGGCATCCTGATTAATGAATAAATGTAGGGACTCGTTTTTTTGCACGGACGGGGCGGCAGGCGATTATCGGTTGAGTCATTATTTTTATCGACATATTGCAACTAACTGCCAGCCATCCTCCACTCGCTCGAACCATGCGATCCCTACCAGGATCGCATGGCATCAACCTGGCACCGCAAACCGTAGACGGCTAACAGAATCCCGCCCTTTTTTCAGCGTGGTGGCGTTTGTTCGATTCGCACTGGCAGCCAAAGCGTCGATGCAAAGCACAGCGCGTGCAGCAACGCGAGCGCGACGAAGGCGGCCAGAAACTGCGATGGTTGTGCGCTCGATGCATGGCCCATCGTCATGGCGAGCGCTATCGACACCAGCGTCGTGGCAAAGGGGCCACCGATGCGTTGCGCGATATTGAGCGCCGTGTTGGCGACTGGCATGCGCGCCTTCGGAAGCGATGCATAAGCTGCCGCGATGGACGGCACGCTGATCGTGCCTTGTCCGAGGCCAGCGGCGAAAAGGCTCACCACGGCCCACATCGGCGAGTAGGCGCCCATCGCCATCCAGACGAACGCAAGCGTGCCGAGCAGCGCCAGCAACGCGCCACCCGCCGCGACTGGACGACAGCCGAAGCGATCGGTCAGTACGCCGAGGAGTGCAAACGAAGCCATCATGCCGACACCGATGGCAGCCACAAGCCAGCCCGCCTGCGCGGCGGACAGCCCGCACCCCACGATCAGAAACAGCGGTACGGCCAGTTGCCGTCCGAACAGCATGCCGTTGGCGCAGAACTGCGTGAAGGCGGCGACACGGAAGGTGCGTCCCGAGAAAATCCGTACGTCGATCAATGCGGCTTCGCCTAGCCGTCGCGAATGCCAGACGAAGGCTGCGAGCAGCGCGACGCCTGCGCCCAGGCACGCCACGCCGCCGGGACGCGACACCCCCTGCAAGCCAGAGACCAGTGCGACGAGCCCCGGCGAAACCAGCGCGAAGCCCGCGAGATCGAACGGGCGGCGCCGCAAAGACGCGGTATCGCGCGGCAGCATGCGTGCGGCCAGTCCCACGCCGATCACGCCGATGGGCACGTTGACAAAAAAGAGCCACGGCCACGACGCGTGCGCGAGTATCGCGCCGGCCAGAACCGGACCCACGATAGGCCCGAGCAGGATCGGCAAGGTCGTATAGCCCATCACGCGCTGCATATTCTGGCCGCCAACGCGCCCGATCATCATCTGCGCCATGGGCGCCAGTACGCCCGCCACAAGCCCTTGAATGAGCCGCGCGGCGATCAGCATGACGATACCGTGCGCGATGCCGCACAGCACGGAAGCAAAGGTGAACCCGGCGAAGCAGAACAGATAGAGGCGTTTCGCACCCACGCGGTCCACGAGCCAGCCGTTGAGCGGCAGCATGAGCGCCATTGCCAGCAGGTAGCCGCTTACGATCCATTGCGTCATCGCGATGGGTGCGCCCAGCGCATGGCCGATCGTCGACAGCGACACGTTCACGAGCGTCGCATCCATCTGCGCCATGAACGAGCCAATCGAGACGACGAGCGCGACTTTCCACACGCGCGCGTCAATGTGCGAGGGGGATTCAGCGGGCCGTTCCAGATCCATTGCTGGACCATCCTCCAGATAGCGTTTGCCAATAAAAGACTATAACCGGGACGGAACATTCTGCGGCCCGGTCGTGAGTGCGATCGCCCACGGCGTCATCGCCACGATAGGGAATATCCATTTGCCAATCGCTCGTTTGGCGCGTGCGGCGTTCGTTGCTAGATTGTCCGCACCTTCATTGATGCGGAGAAAATCATGGCAGAGACCGGAGAGCAGGGCCAGCACGCGGGCGTACGCGTGATCGCCGACGACCGCGAGGCGATTGCCGTCGCGCGTGAACTCGCCGCGCGTCTCGTCCAGGGCGCTGCCGAACGCGACCGTGAACGGCGTCTGCCGCGCGAGGAGATCGAATGGTTCTCGCAGTCGGGCCTCTGGGGCATCACCGTGCCGAAGGCTTACGGTGGCGCGGGCGCTTCGTTCGTCACGCTCACCGAAGTCATCAAGATCATTTCCGCAGCCGATTCGTCGCTCGGTCAGTTGCCGCAAAATCACTTCGGACTGGTCGATGTCATCACGCTCACGGGTACCGAAGAGCAAAAGCGCTACTTCTTCGCCGAGGTGCTGGCGGGCAAGCGCTTTGGCAACGGCTTCTCCGAAAAGGGCACGAAAAACGTGCTCGATCTGAAAACGCGCGTGATTCGCGACGGCGACGAGTACGTGGTCAACGGCACCAAATTCTATTCGACCGGCGCGCTGTTCGCGCATTACGTGCCGGTGCTCGGCCTCGACGATGAGCGGCGCGGCTGGCTCGCCTATATTCCGCAGGGCACGCCGGGGCTGACGATCACCGACGACTGGTCGGGCTTCGGACAGCGCACCACGGCAAGCGGCACGGTGACGCTGGACAACGTACGCGTGGGCGCATCGCATGTGCTGCCCGCGTATCGCGTCTCGGATCTGCCGACGCTCAACGGCCCGGTTTCGCAGATCATTCAGGCCGCCATCGACGCAGGTATCGCGCAGGCCGCCATCGACGATACGCTGGCCTTCGTGCGCGAACGCTCGCGGCCGTGGGTGGATAGCGGCGTCGAGCGCGCGAGCGACGATCCCTTGACGGTGCGCGAGATCGGCCGTGTGGTTATCCAGTTGCATGCGGCTGAGGCTCTGCTCGAACGCGCGGCCAAGGTGCTCGATGACATTGCCGCGCAAGACAGCGTAAGCGAGGACGATGTCGCGCGTGCCTCGGTAGCGGTAGGCGAAGCGAAGGTGTTGACCACCGAAGCGGCGCTATTGAGCGGTGAAAAACTCTTCGAACTGGCGGGCACGCAATCGACGCTCGCCGCGCACAATCTCGACCGCCACTGGCGCAACGCGCGCACTCATACGCTGCACGATCCGGTGCGCTGGAAATATCACCTCGTCGGCAATTATTATCTGAACGGCGCGAAGCCTGCGCGGCACGCCTGGAACTAAGCCTTCTTTACAGGCCTGGAATAGCAAAACGGGACGGGCGCTTATGCACCCGTCCCGTTTTTTCGTTCATTCACGCGGGATTACTTGCGATCCGCGTAGATCTGGTCGAACGTGCCGCCATCGGCGAAATGCGTGGCCTGCGCCTTCTGCCAGCTACCGAAGACCTGCTCGACCGTGAAGGTCTTGAGCGACTTGAACTCGTCGGCGTGCTTCGCGAGCACCGTCTTGTCGCGCGGACGCAGATGGTGTTGCGCGATGATTTCCTGCGCCGCCGGCGTATACAGATACGCGAGATAGGCCTGCGCTTCCTTGCGCGTGCCGCGCTTGTCCACCACCTTGTCCACCACGGCGACGGGCGGTTCGGCCAGCAGGCTCGACGAAGGATAAACGGCTTCGAAGTCCTTTGCGTTGGCGCCCGTTTCGATCAAGCCCACTTCGTTTTCGAAGGTGACCAGCACGTCGCCGATCTCGCGTTGCGTGAACGTGGTCGTCGCGCCGCGTCCGCCTGCGTCGAGCACCGGCACGTTCTTCAGCAGCGCGCGCTCGAAGTCGAGTGCCTGCGCGTCGCTTGCGCCTTGCAGCTTGCGATAGCCCCACGCGGCCAGATACGCGTAACGGCCGTTGCCCGAGGTCTTGGGATTCGCGATCACGACCTGCACGCCGGGCTTGACCAGATCGTCCCAATCCTTGATGTGCTTCGGATTGCCCTTGCGCACGAGAAACACCATCGTGGTGGTGTAAGGTGCGCTCGCATCGGGCAGGCGTGCGCGCCAGTCGGCGGGCACGAACTGGCCGCGCTCGGCAAGCAGATCGATGTCGTTGGGCTGGTTCATGGTGACGACATCGGCCTGAAGACCTTGCAGGACCGACAGCGCCTGTGCGCTCGATGCGCCGTGCGATTGACGGATCGAGATCGTTTCGCCGCTCTTTTGCTTGTAGTCGGCGATGAAGCTTGCGTTGATGTCCTTGTAGAGTTCGCGCGTGACGTCGTACGAAACGTTGAGCAGCGAGACATCCGCATGCGCGAGTGGCGCGGCGAAGGCAGCGCTGGCGACGATGCCCGCGCCGATGAGGCGGACGGTGCGCCCGATTGCTGTCATGGTGGTCCCCGAGTGGTCTGTTGGAAGCGATGGATGATCTGGCGGCGCTGCCGCGTGGACCTTACATTTTATCGACGGTGGGCAAAGGCCTTATATCGATCGCTGCGTTGCTTTCCCGTATGGGCGATAAGGAGGCCGAAAACACCGCGTGGCGGGCCTGCGTGGGCAGCCGTTATATCGATCTGCCGAATCGTTATTGGAGCCGTGCGCGCCGCGTTTTTATACTGCCCAGACAACGTGACGGCTTGAGTTCATCACGCCAGTTCCGGATAGCCGAGTGCGCGGGCCTCGTCGGCGAATTGCTCGATGCGTGCGTAGTCGGCGGGCGCGAGACGCACGAAGCCGCGCAAACGCAGTGTTCCGGCGCGAGCCGCGTCGGCGGCGCAGGCGCGATCGAGTGCATCGCGCAGCAAGGCTGTGTGTTCTAGCGGTAAAGCACGCGAGGCGACGAAGGGCAGACCGGGCGCAGCAGCGCTCATGCCGATCGTGCGCACGTTGCGCAGCAGTTCAGGTAACGCATCGCGCACGTAGGCGAGCGTTACGCAATCGATTGCGGCCACCTCCGCTTCGCCCGCGCCCAATGCGCGCAACGCGTTGAGGTGCGAGCCGACCCACGATACCGACGAGAAGAAGCGGCCCGCGTGCGCATGCGGCGCGACCGCATGGCGCAAGGCGTTCATGCCGCTGTGCGAGTCGGGGCCATTGCAGGCGGCGCGCAGGCCGCGGCAGGCGGCGAGCATCACCGCGCCTTCGTCCCACGCGCGCGCCGAGACGACTAACGCGCTGCGATAGAACACGCCTTCGCAGCCATCGGCGTCGAAGGCGGGCGTGGCGAGCAGATGAACGGCATCGGCGACGCCCAGCATGCGGTACGGAAAGCCGCAGGTCTGGGACAGCAGCAGGTCTGGGCGGCGCCAAAGTGCCAGCAGGTCGTCGGGCGTTTCCGTGGGCAGATCCACCTCGCGTGGGCCGCCCGCCTGCGCGAAGGCGTCGAGCGTGTCGCGCAATAGTCCGCGCCACAGCGCATCGTGCTGCGGCGTGACGTTGTACATCGGCAGGGCGGCGATCCAGCGGCTCATCGTGACAGTGTAGACAATAGCGGGCGAGCGTGCCCGCGCAGGAAATCATGGCTGAATATTTCGATGCCGGGCATGCGCGCGATATCGCCGCGCTGGAAGCGGGCCTGGCGGCCCGTACCGAGTGGCCCACGTGGCTATTGATCGCGGCGGTCTATGGCGGCTGGGTGGGCACGGTGCTGATGGTGCGCAGTCATGTGTTGTCGCTGGCCGCCGCAATGCCGCTTTTCATTCTGCTCTGCGCGTGGCATATGTCGATGCAGCATGAACTGCTGCACGGTCACCCTACACGCCAGGCATGGCTAAACAAATTGCTGGGGTATCCGCCGCTGGCGATCTGGTTCCCCTATACGCTCTATCGCGACACGCATCTCGACCATCATCGCGACGAAGCGCTTACGTTGCCAGGCCTCGACCCCGAAAGCAACTATGTGCCTGCCGAGCAGTGGCAAGCCTGGCCCGCGTGGCGTCGTGCCTTGTGGCAGGCGCGCAAGCGCTTCGTGGGCCGCATGCTCGTTGGGCCGCCGATGAGCGCGGCGGCCGTGCTCGCCGCCGCATGGCGTGCTTTGCGTCACGCCGATCGCCGCTATGCGCCGATGTGGATCGCGCACGGGATCAGCGTGGCCGTATTGCTGTTCGTGCTCGATGTGTGGGCCGGCGTGCCGTGGTGGTACTACCTGCTAGCCGTCACGTGGCCCGCGCTGTCGATCGCGACGATTCGCTCACTGTACGAGCATCGCGCCGCGCCGGAGCCGAAGGCGCGCATCGCCATCAACGAAGCGGGCTTCGTCATGCGCCTGCTGTTCCTCAACAACAACTACCATCTCGTGCATCACGATCTGCCAGCGTTGCCGTGGTATTGCCTGCCCGGCGCATATCGTTTGCGCCGCGAGGACTACGCGCACAAGTGCGGGCACTTCGTGATTCGCGGCGGCTATGGCGAATTGCTGCGCCGCTACGCATGGCGGGCGACCGATGCCGTCGTCCATCCTTTCGGAGCGGTCAACGATACGCACGACGTGAAGGACGCAGCGCGCATCGCAGCGTGACGGTTCTTGCGGTTAAGCTGCCGTTGCGGTCTGTGCCTGCGTGACCGGCGCGAAGTGGCCGCTCTGCGTGGTGTCGTCGTCGGAGAATTCGGCTTCGATATCGCGCAGACGATGCGGCGCGACCAGGCGCAGCGCCACGAACCACGCAATGCCCGCGGCCAGCAGCGCGGCAAACACATAAGGCAGCACGGCATAAGCACCAGGTGCCGCGGGATAGATGCTGCCGACGAACGGAATGCCGATCAGCACGACGGCCACAACGCTGATCACGACATGCAGGGGCTTGAGTTCGCCGCGGCGGCGCAGAAAGACGGGCGCCGCCACTGCCACGATCACATAAGTCAACAGGAAGCCGAACGTGGCAATGGTGCTGAGATAGCCGTAGGCATCGAAGAGCGACGTGCCGTGCAACTGGAACGCCACACCTACGACAAGCGAAATCAGCGTGATCAGCGTCACGGCCACGTGCGGCGTGGCGTTGCCCGCGTGCGCGCGGCCGGTGGCCGAATGCAGCAACCCTTGACGTGCGAAGGTGTAGAGCAGTCGCGCAGCCGCATTGATCGACGAGAAGAACGCCGCGAAGAAGCTGAGCGCCACACCCGCGTCGATCAGCACGCCGAGCACGCCAAGGTGGATGCCGTGCGCCACGGCCGAGAGCGGAGCGTTGGCCTGGTCGAGCGGCGTGGCCGCGCCCTGGAACAGCGCGACGAGGCCATACGAGGCGGCAAGGAACAGCGCCGCCGGTCCGAGAATGCTCACGATCACCGCGCGCGGAATCAGGCGGAACGGTTCGCGCGCCTCGACGCCCAGCGCCGTGACGCTCTCGAAACCCGTGAAGCTGAAGAATGCCAGCACCATGCCAAGACGCAGTTGGTCCGGCTTGACTGCAACGAGTGTCAACTGATTCGGATCGACCCAGCGGTGATGCAGGAACAGCGCCGCACCGATCACGACCAGGATCAGCGCGACCGTGCTCAATTCGATCCAGAGCGTGGCGCGCGTCGACAGGCGGATATCGCGCCAGGTGATCAGCCATGCGCCGATCGTCACGGCCAGCGTGATGACGACCGATGCCACGAGGCCCGTGCCCGCCGCGCTGACGCCGATGTCCTTGAACAGGACGACGACTTCGTTGACAGTGCCTTGCAGGATGCCCGCCGCGCCGATGCCATAGGCAATCAGCAACGACCAGCCTGCAATGACGCCCCAGATGGGACCGAGTCCGCGCGCGGCATAGGTGTAGAGCGCGCCGGGCGACGCCGTGCGCTTGGCGAATTGCGTAATGCTCCACGAGGCGAACAACAGGCCGATGGTGGCGAGCAGGTAGGCGAGCCAGGTGCCGTTGCCCGCTGTGGCGAACACGGCCGGAATCAGCAGGCCGGCTCCGCCGGCAGCGCCAACGAGGCCGATGGATTGCGCAATCAATTCGGATAGCGAAAGATAACCGCGGCGCAACGCGCCGCCGTCTCGCGCCTGGGCGGCGAGTTCGGTCATGGTGAAGGTCCTGAAGAGGTACTTGAAAAGAGAGCGTCCCGCGCCGCTTCGTGCAGCGCGGGACAGATGGCGTCAGGCCGTTTCTGCGGTTTCCGTGGCGGGTGTTGCCGTGGCAGCCGCTTCGCGTTTCACGCGTTCGATGTCGCGATACTGCGCGGCGGGATGTTCGTCGGGCAGCCTGGCGCTGTTGCCGAAGAGCTTTTCTCGCAGCGTGCCCGGAGCGTACTCGCGCGGGTAGACGCCGCGCCGCTGCAATTCGGGCACCAGATGCTGCACCACGTCCTCGAAGGTTTCATGCGCGATTGCGTAGGCCAGATTGAAGCCGTCGACGTCGGTATGCTCCACCCATTGCTGGAGAATGTCCGCCACCGTCGACGGCGAGCCCACGAACACCGGCCCCAGGCCACCCACGCCGCCCCAGCGCGCCAGTTCCTCGATGGTCCACGCCTTGTCGCCGCCCGCCAGATGTTCGACGGCGGAGACGATGGCATTGGTCTCTACGCGGCGCACCGTATCGGTCGGCAGGTACTGGCCGAAGTCGATGCCGGTCCAGCCGGACATGAACACGAGCGAGCCATCGTAGGAGACGTGGCGCTGGTACTCCTCGAACTTCGCCTGGGCTTTCTCGTCGGTTTCGTCGACGATGACCGTGACGAGGTTGTAGATCAGTAACTTGCGCGGGTCGCGGCCCGCGAGCGTGGCCTGGCGGCGCACCTCAGCAACATAGTCGCGCAGCAGCGTTTGCGTGGGCGCGGCGACGAATACGCATTCGGCGTGCTGGGCCGCGAAGGTCTTGCCGGGACCGGACGCGCCCGCCTGGAACAGCACCGGCGTGCGTTGCGGCGACGGCTCGCACAGGTGATAACCAGGCACTTCGAAGTATTTGCCCTTGTGGCCGATTTCGTGGACCTTTTCCGGATGCGTGAAGACGCCTTTCTCGCGGTCGCGTACGACTGCGCCATCTTCCCAGCTTCCTTCGAAGAGCTTGTAAAGCACTTCGATATATTCGGCCGCGACTTCGTAGCGGTTGTTGTGATCGGCGAGACCGCCCTGGCCCACGTTCTTCGCACCGCTTTCGAGGTATGAGGTCACCACGTTCCAGGCGAGACGACCCTTGGTGTGATGATCGGCCGTGGAAAGACGTCGTGCGAAGGTGTAGGGGTGCTCGAAACTCGTCGAGGCCGTGATGCCGATGCCCAGGTGCTCGGTCGCCAGCGCGAGCGGCGCGGCAAGCTGGAGCGGATCGTTGACGGGAATCTGCGCGGCCTGGTGCAGCGCGTGATAGTTGCTGCCCTTGTAGACGTCGTAATAGCCGATCACGTCGGCGATAAAGATCGCATCGAAGATGCCGCGTTCGAGAATCTTCGCGAGATCGGTCCAGTATTCGAGGTCCTTGTACTGCCACGAACGGTCGCGCGGATGGCGCCACAAGCCAGGCGACTGATGGCCGACGCAGTTCATTTCGAAAGCGTTGAAGCGGATAGTTTTGCTCATGGTATTCACTTGCTCCCACGGCCGGGGCCGTTGCCGATCTGCCAGACGAAGGGCGGTTCCGTGTCGTTGATGGCCCAGTCGCCCACGATGCGCGCCTTGTAGACGAGCGGATTGTGCGACGACACCGCGCGCGCATTGCGCCAGTGGCGGTCGAGTCCGAGCCGCTTGCTGATGGCCGACGCGCCGAGCGCGTCGAACAGATGTGTTGCTGCGCGCAGCGCGAGTTCCGAGGTCACGATCTGGCTTTGTGCCGAGGCGATTTCCGCTTCGACATTGGCGGCGTGTTCAACTTCGTCGTTGCCGCCGAAGCGGGCCACGTAGGCACGCTGCGCCGGTTCGGCCGATTGCAGCGCCACCGCTTCAGCGGCATAGGCCCACGAGGCGATTTCGCCTACGACCTGCTGGATCTGCGCATCCTCGCTTACATGCGGCGCATTACCGTGGCTATAGACGCGTGTGCGATTGCGTACCGACGTAGCCGCGTCGCGCTTCACCGCTTCGGCGATGCCCGCCAGTGTGGCGACGTGAAAGAGTTGATAGAACGCGGTCTGATATTTGAAGCGGCGCGAGAAGTCGATCACGTTGCGTGCTTCGACCACGGCATCCTTGAAAACCGTGGTGCCGCTACCCGTCGTGGTCTGGCCGAAACCGTCCCAGTCGTCCTCGCGCACGACGCCCGCCTGCTGTGTGCTCACGGCGGCGATCACGTCGCTGCCGTCTTCCTCGCGTTGCGCGTAGACGTCGATCCAGTCGGCGTAGATGCTGCCCGTACTGTAGTACTTCGAACCATTGAGCAGAAAGCGGCCGTCGCGCTGCGAGACTTTCGTATTCGTCTGGCCCACGGCGACGTTGCCGATTTCCGACCATGCGCTGCCGACGATCTGGCCGCTCACGAATCGGTCGAACCAGGCGCGTTGATCGGCATCGGCAGGGGCGTTGAGCCAGTCTTCCACAAAGGCGAAATGCGCGCGCAGCGCCTGGGGCAGATTCGAATCGGCGGCGGCCAGTTCGATCAGCAGGCGGAACAGTTGCGGGATCGACGCACCCGCGCCGCCATGTTGCACGGGAATGCGTACCGCGCCGAATCCCGCGGCCTTGAGTGCGGCAATGGCTTCGTGCGGCAGGATGCGTTCGCGGTCGCGCTCGGCCGCGCCGCGCGCGATCTCGGCGAAGAGCGGCCGGAATCGGGCCGCGAGAGTGTCGTAATCGGTGCCCGTGGACAGTGCGATGTCGGGTCGGGATGTACTCATGCTGTCTTCCTCTTTACTGTCTTCGTCGATGGAGGCGCAACGGGCAGGGCCACGAACGGCCTCCGATGGCGTGAACGATGAGTATAAAAAGGCGCGCAGCGGCGTTCCAATAACGGATTCTCGAAACGATATCGGTGCAATGGATTAGCGCAAGCGATGTTGCAGCGTGGCGCGAATATCGGTTTCTCTGCTTTCCATGTGAGCGAATCTTGGTTCTGCTCCAGCGCGGAATTTTCTAAGCTTGGAGATTACGCGGCCATGCTGCCCAATACGCTACGCATAACAAGGGGAAACCAGATGCAAGATCAAACGACCAAACTGTCGCTATGGCGTCGAATTGCGGCGCCGCTGCGTGGATGGCGCAAGCTCGCCGCGCTCGCACTCGTCACGGCACCGGCTGTTTCGGCGTGGGCCGCGGGCGCAGCGCCCACTGAAATCAAGCTCGACTACGCCTACTATTCGCCGGAAAGCCTGGTGATCAAACGCAACGGCTGGCTGGAGCAGGCCTTCGCGCCGGATCATACGCAGGTGCGCTGGGTGCTGAGCCTCGGCAGCAATCGGGCGCTGGAGTACCTCAATAGCGGCGCGATCGACATCGGCTCGACGGCAGGGCTCGCGGCAGTGCTGGCCAAGGCCAACGGCAATCCGATCAAGACTGTCTATATCTTTTCGCGGCCAGAATGGACTGCGCTGGTCGTGAGCAAGGATTCGCCGATCAAGACGCTGGCCGATCTCAAGGGCAAGAAAATCGCCGCCACCAAGGGCACCGATCCGTATCTCTTCACGCTGCGCGCGCTGCACACGGCGGGTCTCACGCGTGATGACGTGGAAATCGTCAATCTTCAGCATCCCGACGGCCGCACGGCGCTCGTCAATGGCCAGGTGGACGCCTGGGCGGGACTCGATCCGCATATGGCGGCTGCACAGATCGATAACGGTGCGCGTCTGCTGTATCGCAACGTCGATTTCAATACCTGGGGATTCCTGAATGTTCGGGAAGATTTCCTCAAGCAGTATCCCGATGCCGTGACGCGCGTGCTCAAGGTCTACGAACGTGCGCGCGTCTGGATTGGCGCGCATCCGGACGAAGCCACACAGATCGTGGCGGAGGACTCGAAGGTCTCGCTCGCGGTCGCGAAGCTGCAACTGAGCCGCAACGACTTCAGCCAGCCGGAGCCGGGCGCCACGCAAATCAAGGCGCTCGAAGCCGCGGCGCCCATCCTCACGCAGGAGCAACTCGTGAAACCCGGCACCGATCTGAACCACGTGATCGAAGCGCTGATCGATACGCAAGCGGCGCAACCGGCGCTGGCCTCGGCGCAGCGTCCGTAACGGAGCCGGCCGATGGGAACCGATCAAACCGCCGTGCGCACGCTACGGCCCGCACGGGTTAGCGAGACCGATGCGCGCGCGCTGCCGGAACCGGTTGCGCACACGCCTGCGCCTGCGCCCGCGCTCTCGGGCGCCTGGCGCATCGCCGGTGCGTTGCTGCCGGTCGCGTTTTTGCTCGCGGTGGAAGGACTGGTGCGTGCGCACGTGTTGCCCGATAACCTCGTGCCCGCACCATCGTCGATCGCCGAGGCGCTCTGGCAACTGGGCGCCGAACATCTGCTGCGCCATATCGCGGCCAGTACGGCGCGCGTGGCGGCGGGCTTTGGCATCGGTGCGTTATTGGCTATTGCGATCGGCGCGGCGATGGGGCTGAGCCGCCGGCTCGACGCCTTGCTCGACCCCAGTTTTCAGGCGCTGCGTGCGATTCCGTCGCTTGCCTGGGTGCCGGTGCTGCTGCTGTGGATGGGCATCGACGAAGCGCCGAAAATCACGCTCGTCGCAATCGGCGCGTTTTTTCCTGTGCATCTGAGCGTGGTGTCCGGCATCCGCAACGTGGACCGCAAGCTCGTGGAACTGGGCGCGATCTATCGCTTGCCGTCGTGGCGGCTCTTTCTGCGTATCCTCCTGCCCGCCGCGCTACCGCAGATCTTCACGGGGCTGCGTATGGGACTGGCCGTCTCGTGGATGTTTGTCGTGGCCGCCGAATTGATCGCGGCAACGCGCGGGCTCGGCTATTTGCTCAGCGACGGACGCGAGACGGGGCGGCCCGATATCGTATTCGGCGCCATTATTCTGCTGGGTCTGCTCGGCAAACTGACCGATAGCGCCCTGCGTGCGCTCGAAGCGCGCGTGCTGGCGTGGCGCGATACCGCCGTGGAAGGAGAGTCCGCATGACGCACGCTGCATTACTCGACGTCGACATTCGCGCCAAGCGCTATGGAGATCGGGCGATTCTCGACGGCCTGCGCCTCACGCTGGCGCCTGGAAAGATCACGGCGCTGCTCGGGCCGAGCGGTTGCGGCAAGAGCACGTTGCTGCGTATCGTGGCGGGCCTCGATCGAGATTTCACAGGCACGGTGTCACTCGATGGTGTGACGCAGCGCGGGCCGTCGCCGCTTGCGGGCGTCATTTTTCAGGAGCCGCGCTTGTTGCCGTGGCTGCATGTGGCCGAGAACATCACGTTTCCCGAGCGCGCACGCGGCGCGGCACTTGTGCGTGCGCACGCGTTGCTCGTAGAAGTCGGCTTGCGCGCCGATGATGGCGCACGTTGGCCCAAGCATCTCTCGGGCGGCATGGCGCAGCGGGTGGCGATTGCGCGCGGCCTGTTTGCGCAACCGCGCTTGCTGCTGCTCGACGAACCGTTCAGCGCGGTTGATGCGATGACGCGCATGCGCTTGCAGCAACTGCTGTTGACGATCGTAGAGGCGCATCGCATGGCCGCGCTGGTCGTCACGCACGACATCGACGAGGCGCTTTATCTCGCCGATCGTATCGTCTTGCTGGAGCCTGCGAGTGGTGAAGCGGGGCGGCCCGCCAGTCGCGAGTTCGATGTGGAGATGCACCGTCCACGGCGGCGCGAGGAACTGGCCGGACATCCGTTGCGCGCGATCCTGCTCGATCGACTTGAAGCATCGGTCGCGGCAGTTTCGCCGTAAGGGAACCAGGCTTTCATCCCAAAAAAACACGGTAATACCAGCGTTTCATGAATGAGTGGATGGTCGCGTAATCCCGTAATTGTGGGTTACCAAAGAGCGCGCGAAGGCGGTCAGCGCGAGCGAGGCGAGGGCCGTTACTTCAGCACGCGGACGTCGGCGCCTCGTGTGCATCGCCCGCGACCCGTTACGATCCCCTTTCAAATAACAGGAAACGCCATGAAACTCGCAACCGTGTTTGTCGCGTCTGGTCTGGCCGCCGCTGCTGTGACCGCCTTCGCTGCACCGACTAATCGCTACCCGAACCTGGAGCAGGCGCAACAGTTGATCGACCAGAGCTACGCTCACATCGAGACCGCGCGCAAAGACAATCACGACGACTTTGGCGGTCATGCGTCGCGCGCCGAAGAACTGCTCCGTCAAGCCAAGGGCGAGCTTGATCAGGCCGCGATGTACCGCGATCGTCATTGATGACGCGACACGGCGTTCTGGCTGTGCCGGAACGCTGTCTATGTCCGGCATTGCGCGGTAAATGGCCAGGCACGCAATCATTCAAACAAGCCGTGATGCAATAAATCTCGCGGCGTGCCATAGAAAATGAAAGGTAAAGAAAGGGTGGGGCGTGAATGATCCTGCCAATTACGCTAAATATGAAACAAAACGCATATTCAATTGACCGAATGCCGAGCTAAGCGATATCGTCATACTTTTGACACTTATTGTAATACCTTGGCTTCTGCAGAATATGAAACCACCCATCCGTTGCATGTGGACGTGGATGGAGTGAGTTATACCGGGACTTATCGGGTGATGACGGGTAGCGTCATCGTCTATTTCGAAAACGAGATCAAGTTCGCGACATTCGGCGCGAACCGTCCAGAGGTGATCGCACGTTGGCTGCTCACCGATCTATGCCGTAAGGCCGAATCGCGCAAGCGCAAAGCCGTCAGGAAATAAACCATGCTCGATGCCCGACGCTGATCGGGCGGCACGGGCAAAAATATCTCGCCGCAATAAGCGACAAGCCAATTGCCGATATTCCGATTTACCAGCCTTTATATCGCGAATATTAGTTCGGAATCCATATAATTTAGACGGAGCGTCATGGCGCGAAGCCGTGCCTCACGCCTGCTCAACCCTGATCGGCCCCCGAACCCTCGGGCACCGGAAAGTGAACCCCGGCGCGCTGTGCGGCGGCGGTGATATGTGCCTCGATCGCCTGGCCTGCGGTGGCCGGATGGCGCGTCTTGAGCGCGGCCACGATGGCGCTGTGTTCGCGGTATGTCGAAAGCACGAGCTCGCGCCGGTAAAACGGCATGCGCTGGCTCTCCTTCATGATGTCGGCGCTGCTGCGCAGGATCGATTCGATCGCGGCATTGCCCGCGAGACTCAAGATGCGCATGTGAAAGTCGAAGTCGAGTTGCGATGCTTCGTCGAGTTCGTCGCAACTGAGCGCCTCGTGCAGCGCTTCGAGATTCGCTTCGAACCAGACCACATCCGCATCGCTGATCGCGAGCGCCGCCATGCGCGCGGCGAAGCCTTCGAGCGCATAGCGCATCTGATAGGTGTCCGGCAGCGAGGTCTGATCGGCGAATCGCCACGGATGAGCGCTGGCGGCCTGCGCGCTCGTCACATACACCCCCTTGCCAGCGCGAATCGTCAGCATGCCGAGCGCCTCCAGCGTCGACAGCGCCTCGCGCAGCGACGCGCGGCTGATCTCCAGTTCCTCGGAAAGCTGGCGCTGTGCCGGGAGCAGGCTGCCGACCGGGTACACGCCACCCTCGATCCGTTCGCGGATCGTGGCGATGGCGGCGTCGGTGACGGTATGCGGAAGGTTCTTCATCGGATGGCGGGGGCTCGCGTGGTCTGACCGGTATTGTAGTCCGGCCCCGGCGGTGAGACGCGCAAAAGCACGACGAACGGGGGGAGCGGGGCAAACGCGGACGGGCAGCGCCGGCGTTTTGCCTTCATCCGATCAATCCGGGCAAGGGTAAACACTTTTTTTTGACGCCTTGACTCCACTATATCGGCTTTCTACTATCCACCATAACAACACTGGTCAGACCAGTCGGAACAGTTGATCCCTCCCTTGCGGGCCTTGCATGGGGCGGGGCTGGGCGCCACAGCGCCCGGTCCCTTCGACCAAGGAGAAAGTCGTGACGAAGTTCTTCAATTCGCTGTTTGGGCGGGTGGTGATCGCCCTGGTGCTGGGCATAGTCGTCGGTGCGGTGTTTCCCCATTTCGCCCAGTCGCTGCGGCCGCTCGGCGACGGCTTTCTCAAGCTCATCAAGATGGTGATCGGGCCGATCGTGTTTTGCGTGGTCGTGAGCGGTATGGCGCATGCGGGCGATCTGCGCAAGGTGGGCCGCGTGGGTCTGAAGTCGGTGATCTACTTCGAAGCGATGACGACCGTGGCGCTCGTGATCGGCGCGGTGCTCGCGTATGTCACGCGTCCGGGCGCGGGCATGAACGTGAATCTGCATTCGCTCGACGCCGCCTCGCTCGCCACCTACACCGAGAACGCCAAGAGCCTCAAGGACACCGCCGGGTTCCTGCTGAAGATCATTCCCGATACGGCGTTCGACGCGTTCGCGAAAGGCGACATTCTCCAGATTCTCGTGTTCTCCGTGCTGTTCGGCAGCGCGCTCTCGCTGCTCGGCCCGAAGGCGCAGCGCGTGAATGCGCTAGTCGATGAACTCGCGCAAGTGTTCTTCCGCGTCATGGGCTTCATCATCAAGCTCGCGCCGTTCGGCGTGCTGGGAGCGATCGCCTTCACGACAGGCACGTACGGCGTGGCCTCGCTCAAACAGCTCGGCTTGCTGGTGATCGTGTTCTACGCGAGCTGCATCGTGTTCGTCGCGGTGGTGCTGGGCGTGGTGATGCGCCTCGCCGGGTTCAACGTCTTCAAGCTGATCCGCTATCTGCGCGAGGAACTGTCGATCGTGCTCGGCACGGCTTCTTCGGATGCGGTGCTGCCGCAGGTCATGCGCAAGCTCGAATTCATGGGCGTGAAGGACTCCACCGTCGGCCTCGTGATTCCGACCGGCTACTCGTTCAACCTCGACGGCTTCTCGATCTATCTCACGCTGGCCGTGATCTTCATCGCCCAGGCGACCAACACGCCGCTCTCGCTGCATGACCTGATCGTGGTGGTACTGGTCTCGCTCGTCACGTCGAAAGGTGCGCACGGCATTCCCGGCTCGGCGATCGTGATTCTCGCCGCGACGCTCTCCGCGATTCCCGCCATTCCCGTGCTCGGCCTCGTGCTGATCCTGCCGGTGGACTGGTTCGTCGGCATCGCTCGCGCACTCACGAACCTGATCGGCAACTGTGTGGCGACGGTGGTCGTCGCAGTCTGGGAGCACGACATCGACAAGGCGCGCGCCAAACACGTGCTCAATCTCGACGAAGGCTTTCTTTATGTGCCGGGTAGCGAAGCCGAAGTCGCCGTGCATGACGGCGTGCTGGGCGGCAACGCGGCACATGCTTGAGCGCCTCAGCATCGCGCACAATTGATTCGAATAACTGATTATCTGATTTGAAGGAGACGAACATGGCTATCCCGACGCTCGATCCCAACGCTCCGGCCTTCACGCGCCGTTACATGAATCTCGCGGATGACCGCCTTGGCGCACGCGCGATCGTCGCGAGCGACGAGTTTTTTGCGCCCAAGGAACGCATGCTGGAGTCCCAGCCCGCAGTCTTCATCCCCGGCAAATACGACGATCACGGCAAGTGGATGGACGGCTGGGAAACGCGCCGCAAGCGCACCACGGGCCACGATTATTGCGTGGTGCGGCTGGCCCGGCCCGGCGTGATTTACGGCGTCGATCTCGATACGAGCCACTTCACCGGCAACTTCCCGCCGGCCGCCTCGATCGAGGCGTGCTACGCGGAGAGCGGCGACGAAGCGCCGCCCGAGAACGCCGACTGGCAAACCGTCGTTCCCGCGACGACGCTGCAAGGCAACCAGCATCACTACATCGAAGTGAGCGACACGCGCGCGTTCACCCATTTGCGCGTGAATCTCTATCCCGATGGCGGGCTCGCGCGTCTGCGTGTGTATGGCCAGCCCAGGCGCGACTGGAACAACGTGGAGAAGGGCAGTCTCGTCGATCTCGCGGCAGTCGAGAACGGCGCGTATCTCGTGGCGGCGAACAATCAACACTTCGGCATGGCGTCGACCCTGCTGATGCCGGGGCGCGGTGTGAACATGGGCGACGGCTGGGAAACGCGCCGCCGCCGCGAGCCGGGCAACGACTGGGCGATCGTGGCGCTGGCGCGGCCGGGCATCATCCGCAAGATCGAAGTCGATACGGCGCATTTCAAGGGCAATTATCCCGACCGCTGCTCGCTGCAAGCCGCGACCGTGACGGGCGGCACCGACGACTCGCTCGTCACGCAGGCGATGTTCTGGCCGGTGCTGCTCGGCGAGCAGAAGCTGGAAATGGACAAGCAGCATGTGTTCGAAACCGGCCTGGCCGCGCTGGGCCCGGTCACGCATGTGCGCTTCAACATTTTCCCGGACGGCGGCGTGTCGCGCCTGCGTCTGTGGGGCGAACTCGTCTGAGTGGAGGACGGCGATGGCTACCGCACTTGCCCTGCAACTGGAACCGCTCACGCGTGAAGCGTTCGCGCCGTTCGGCGATGTGATCGAACTCGACGGCGCGCGGCATTTTCCGATCAACGGCGGCACGACCGAGCGCTTTCATGATCTCGCCTCCATCGACGTGTGCGAGGCGGGCGGCCGTCCGCTCGTCAACGTGTTCCGCGCGCAACCGCGCACGTGGCCCGTGGCGATCGCGATGATGGAGCGGCATCCGCTCGGCAGTCAGGCGTTCGTTCCGCTCGGGCACACGCGCTACGCCGTGGTGGTCGCGCCCGCGGGCGAACTCGATTCGTCGCGCCTGCGGGCGTTCTGGGTCGACGGCACCCAGGGCGTCAACTACGCGAAGGGTGTCTGGCACCATCCTTTGCTCGCCTTCGATCGGGTCAGCGATTTTCTCGTCGTCGATCGTGGCGGCGCGCAACCGAATTGCGACGAGGAGGATCTGGATCTCGTGCTGGAACTGCATGCACCGGCGGGCGCAGGCGTCGTTCGCTAGCATTTGTCGTGGTCGGGTGGGCCTGCGACATTGCAGGCAACCCGACCGCTTGCATTTCTTCAAAACGCCAATATAATTGAGTGCCTACTCACTCTATTTTGCTGCGACCACGTTATGGCACGTCCTTTGAGCCCCGAAAAACGCGATGCCCTGTTGCAATCGGCAACGCAGGCCGTGGCCGATCAGGGCGTGATGGCCACGACGTCGAGCATTGCCCGGGGTGCGGGCGTGGCCGAAGGCACCTTGTTCACCTACTTCGAGAACAAGGAAGTGCTGTTCCAGGAGGTCTATCTGCACCTCAAGCAAAGTCTCGCGGATACCGTGATGCCCGACTATCCGCACGACGCGGACTACCGGCAACGCATGGAGCACGTTTTCCAGCGCTATGTGGGCTGGGGCCTGGCCAACGCGGCCGGACGGGTTGCCGTCGCGCGGCTGGCGGCTTCGGGCCAATTGCTGGACGAAACCCGCGCGCAGGGTATGGAGGCGTTTCTCGCGATCCCCCGGATGATGGAGGATGGCGTGCGCGATGGCGTGCTGGTGGACGCGCCGGTCGCCTTTCTTTCGTCCGTGATCGAGCACATCGCCGACACGACGATCGAATACGTGGACAAGTTTCCCAAGGAAGCCGAGCGTCATCGGCAACTGGGTTTTCGCGTGCTTTGGCGCGCCATCACGTCGTAAAAATTTTGCTATTTAGTTGAGTGCGTAAGTGCTCATTTATTTGGAAGGAGCATTTCATCATGTCTAGCCAGAAGTGGTTCATCACCGGCGCCTCCGGCGGCCTGGGTCTCGCCCTCACCGAAGCCGTGCTGGCGGCGGGGCATCGGGTGATCGCCGCGGTGCGCCGCGTCGACGCGCTGCGCGCGCTCAAGCAGAAGCATCCGGATTTGCTGGAAGTGGAGGCGCTCGATGTGACCGATCGCGAGCAGGTGCAAGCCGTTGTGGCGCGCCATGCCGATGTCGATGTCGTCGTCAACAATGCGGGCGGCGCGGTTATCGGTGCGATGGAGGAAATGAGCGAGGCCGAAATTGCGCAACAGTTCGCGCTAAATCTGCTCGCGCCCATCCAGCTCACGCGCGCCTTCCTGCCCGCGTTGCGCGCAAGAAAGCATGGAGTCCTGATCTATATCAGCAGCATGGGAGGACGTGCCTGTTTCCCGAGCGGTTCGATGTATCACGCCGCCAAGTTCGGTCTCGAAGGCTTTGCCGAATCGGTCAGCCAGGAAATCGCAGAGTTCGGCATCAAGACGATCATCATCGAACCGGGATCGATCAAGACGGACTTCGTGGCCAATATCCGCTGGACTCAGGAACTCGCCGACTATCAGGTCGGCGTGGTCGGCCAGCTTCGCCAGCAGATCAAGGCGGTGGGCGACGACCAGGCGTCGGGCGACCCCGTGAAAATGGCCGAAGCCATCTATGCGATCAGCCAGATGCCGCAGCCGCCGCTGCGAACGGTGCTCGGCGGGGATGCCTACGCAGTGCTGGAAGCGGGCTATGCGCAGAGCCTCGCGAATCTGAAGGCACAGAAGGCACTCGCCGAATCCGTGATGCTGGCGGGTAAAGCCGGGTTCAATCCGCAGTGAGCGGGGCGATCAACCTGTGTCTGCGGGCGAGACCGGATGGACTGGAGATCGCCCGTCATTCTTTGTCGGTGTATTTCAAAGGCTAACTATCATGTCGAAAGTCTGGTTGATTACGGGCGCGTCCCGAGGTTTGGGCCGCGCGATTACGGAAGCCGCGTTGCAGGACGGCGGCAAGGTGCTGGCGAGCGCGCGCGACACGGCGGCCTTCGCCGAATTGCAGGCGCGCTACGGCGAGCGCCTCGCCCCGTTCGCACTCGATGTCACGAACGAAGCGCAGGCCAAGGCGGCCGTGTCGGAGGCGGCGCGTCTCTTCGGCCGCCTGGACGTGTTGGTCAATAACGCGGGCTATGGCCACATCGAACCGTTCGAGCATACGAGCGCCGACGATTTCCGCGCGCAGATCGAGACGAATCTCTTTGGCGTGGTGAACCTCACGCGTGCAGCCATCCCGGTCATGCGCGCCCAGGGCGGCGGCACTATCTTCCAGGTGTCGTCGGCTGGCGGGCGTGTCAGCAGTCCGGGGCTGTCCGCTTATCAGGCCGCCAAATGGGCCGTGGGCGGGTTCAGCGACGTGGTGGGAAAGGAAGTGGCGCCTTTCGGCATTCGCATCTGTACGCTGGAACCGGGCGGCATGCGCACCGGGTGGGGGCATGAGGCGCGCGCAACGGTTCAGGATTTACCGCAGGACTACCAGGCATCGATGGGCGAGTTCAAGGAGCTCATCGACGCTTACGTCGGCCACGAAGTGGGTGACCCGCAGCGCATCGCGCAGCTGACGGTGGCGCTCGCTTCGCGCGCGAACGTTCCTGCGCGCCTCGTGCTAGGCTCGGATGCCTGGCAGGTTGTCGAAGCCGAGGAAGCAGCACGCCACGCGGCGATGCAGCGCTGGAAACCCGTCACCCTCGCAGCCGATTTCGGCGCGGCATCGCCTGAGTGGCCTTCGGAGTAACGCTATGCGTATTGTCTTGTTCGGTGCGACGGGCATGGTCGGCCAGGGTGTGCTGCGCGCCTGCCTGAAAGCGCGGGACGTCAGCGAAATCATCGTCGTTGGCCGGCGCGCGCCGCCGGGCTACGACGATGCGCGGATCAAGACCGTCATCGTCGCCGACCTCGATCGCTTCAATGCGGCCGATGTGATCTTCGCAAGGGTCGATGCGTGCTTCTTCTGCATCGGTGTCACGTCGTTTCGCATGTCCGAGGCGGCGTACCGCGCTGTGACCTATGACATGACGCTTCACGTCGCGCAGCAACTGCTGGCGCGCAGTCCAGGCATGACGATGGTGTATGTCTCGGGCGCGGGCGCGGACAGCAGCGAACAGGGCAAGACGATGTGGGCGCGCATCCGGGGGCAAACGGAAAACGCCTTGCAGCGCATGCCGTTTGGTCAGGTGGCCATTTTCCGGCCATCCGCGATCATTCCCGAAGACGGGATTCAATCGCGCACCACCAGTTACCGATGGATGTATCGCGTGCTCAAACCGCTGTTGGTGCTGATGCGGCGCGTGGCGCCGGCCAGCGTGCTGACGACCGGCATTGTCGGCGACGCCATGCTGAACGCCGTTCGTCATGGCGTGCCGCAACCGGTCCTCGATCCGGCCGCGATCGATCGACTGGCGGCCACGCCCGCATGACGGTTCAATGCGTCGTGACGGAATCGAGACCCGTTGCCTGCACGTCGGGCTGCGCGGCGGGCGACGCCATGTAGTCGAGCAGCGCCTTCGCCTCCTTCGGATGCGGCGCATTCACGGGAATGCCAGCCGCGTAACGCGTGACGGACTGGACCGATTCAGGAATCTTGCCGACGAAGCTCGCGCCCTTCACCGGCAACAGTTCGCTCACCTGCTGGAAGCCGATTTCGTAGTCGCCGTTCGCCACGACCGAGGCCACGGGAATGCGCGGAATCATCTTCGCTTTCGGCTTGACCTGATCTTCGATCCCGAGCTTCTTGAATAGCTCGCGTTCGATATAGACACCGCTCGCGCTATCGGAGTAAGCAATCGACTTTGCATGCAGCAGCGTTTGCTTGAGCGCCTCGACCGAACCGATATCGGGCTTCGGCGCGCCGTCGCGCACCACCATGCCGATGCGTGAATCCGCAAGCTCGACCCGGGAGTCCGCTCGTACCTTGCCGTCGTGGATCAGAGCGTCGAGCGCGTAGCCGACCATGATGACGACATCCGCTGCTTCGCCGCGCGCGAGGCGGTTTGGAATGGCTTCGGGCGACTGGCCCATCGACGGCCCGAGCGTGGTGTCGAACGTGTTGCCCGTCGCGGCCGTGAACTTGGGGCCGAGTACCTTGTAGGCCGCCGTGAAGCCGCCCGAGGTCATGACGTGGAGTGCTTCGGCGTGGGCGTTGGCAGCGAGCGTGGTGCTGGCGGCCAGGGTCAGCGCGCACAGTTTGAGCAGAATGGATTTCATGTTCGTGTCGTTGCGTGTGCAAGCAAGCTGGGAAGGGGACGCGCTACAGCATACCGTCTGCGTGACGCCGATGCACCTTCTTCAGGCAGGTGAAGCGGAGCGCCGCGTACTGCTGTTTCGCCGGTACAACGCGAGCGTGGCGGCCAGTCCGCAGACCGCCGCGAAGCTGAGCCAGTAACCCGGCGCGGCTTTATCGCCCGTCGCTTCGATCAGGTAAGTCGAGACCGCCGGCGTAAAGCCGCCGAATAGTGCGGTCGCCAGGCTAAAGGCCAGCGAGAATCCTGCCACGCGGACTTCGATGGGCATGATTTCCGCGAGCGCGGCAACCATTGCGCCGTTGTACATGCCGAAGAAAAACGATAGCCAGAGCAGCACGACGAGCATGCGCCCGAAGCTCGGTGCGGCGCACAACCAATGCAGCGCCGGATACGACGTGCAAATGGCCAGCGCCGAGATCGCGATCAGGATCGGCTTGCGTCCGACACGGTCGGAGATCGCCCCGCCGATCGGCAGCCAGATGAAGTTGGAGATGCCCACGCATACCGTCACGATCAGGCTATCGGCGGTGCTCAGTTTCAGGACGGTCTTGCCGAAGGTCGGCGTGTAGACGGTAATGAGGTAGAACGTGGTCGTTGTCATCGCAACTAGTAGCATGCCTGCAAACACCGTCCGCCAGTTTTGCAGCATCATGCGCCAGACTTCGCGTGCGCCGGGATGGCGCGGCCGGGCCTCGAATTCCGCGGTTTCCTTGAGCGTGCGCCGCAGCAGAAAGAGGATCGGCACGATGGCGCAGCCAACGAAGAAGGGGATGCGCCATCCCCACGCGCCAATCTGCTGCGCCGTCAGCCAGTGATTGAGCAGATAGCCGAGCGCGGCTGCCACGACGATCGCGACCTGCTGGCTGGCCGATTGCCAACTGGTGTAAAAGCCACGGTGCCCGGGCGTTGCCATTTCCGCGAGATAAACCGACACGCCGCCCAGTTCCGCACCCGCCGAGAAACCTTGCAGCAGTCGCCCGATCAGCACCAGCACGGGCGCGAGCAGACCGATGGTTTCATAGGCCGGCACACAGGCGATCAGCACGGTGCCGCTCGCCATGATGGCGAGCGTGACGATCAACCCTTTGCGGCGACCCACCTGGTCGATGTACGCCCCAAGCACTATCGCGCCGAGCGGTCGCATCAGGAAGCCCGCGCCGAACACCGCGAAGGTCAGCATCAGCGAAGCGAACTCGCTGCTCGTCGGAAAGAAAATGCGCGAGATGTAGGTCGCGTAAAAACCGAAGAGGAAGAAGTCGAACTGTTCGAGGAAGTTTCCGCTGGTGACGCGAACGACCGCACCGAGTTTCGACGATTGCGCATGAGTGCCACCTCGCGCGGCAGGCGTTGAGGATTGCATGGGGTGTCTCCGGGGATTTTTTATGGAACAACGAGGTGGCGATTCGACATGCTTCGCGGCTCAATCCGAACCGGTCTGCAAGGTGTTCGCCTGATGCTTTTCGATCGACGACTTGAGCAACGCCGCGCAGCGGAAGATGCCATGCGCGAACTTGCCGTAAGGCAGTGTGGCGAAGAGCGCCATGACCACGCCAAGATGCACGGCGAGTAGCCAGGGCATGGTCGTGGTATCGCGCCAGGTGAGCAGGCTCAGGCCGGTCGCGCTCGTGAGCAGCAAGAGCGCGATGAAGCCGCGATCCATCGGGCGTTGTTTCGGATCGCCATGATTGGGGTTGCGGCGCAGGTTGAGCCAAAGTAGTCCAGCCGGTCCGATCAGCAAGCCGATGCCGCCCGCTGTGCCGAGCAAAACCGGCACGCTCAGGAAGGGGTACGGTGCGTGGAGCTTTAGCACGTAGTCGTAGACCGTCGCAACGGCTGTGGCAGCGAAGCACAGCATGAAGCCGTAGAACGTGAAGTGGTGGAAGCGGCGGCGCGCGAGCGTGAAGGCATCGTTCGATTCGTTGCAGCCGTCGCCGTGGCCGCCGTCCAGATAGGTCAGCGTGAGCGCGTTCTTCGTTGCTTCGGCAACAGCCGGCGCGGTGGCCGCGCCCGGCGATACATCGCGCCAGAACCGTGTGACGCCCACGCCGAGCGCCAGCACCGCGAAGGCGAATACGGCGCCGAACATCGTCGCGAGCAGGTCGTGCGGAAACACGGCGTAGAAGTTGCCAGCGAGCGACTGCGTGAGCAGCGAGCCCTTGAGCGCAATACCCAGCAGCAGAAACAGCGCCAGCCCGATGGCGAGTGCGAGCGCGACGGTCAAGCCGTTGCGCTTGTAGAGCACGCCCATCTTCGAGGGCCATGCGTATTCCGCGTAGGTTTCGGCGCGTACCTGCGCCATCGCCTTCGGCACATTCACCGCGAATTCGTGCGGCGGCGCGTACTGGCATGCGTGATAGCATGCCCCGCAGTTGTGGCACAGATTGGCGAGGTAGTTGACGTCGGCTTTGCCGAATTCCAGGCGCCGCGTCATCGCGGGGAACACTGCACAGTAGCCTTCGCAGTAGCGGCACGCGTTGCAGATCTGCATCTGGCGCGCGACTTCGGCCTCGTTCGCGGTGAGGGGGAGCACGCGGATCACGGTGCTTCCGGGCGCGCTCGTGAACGTGCGGCGCGCGGCAGGCGTAGGCGAAGCGAGATCCTGCGCCTCGCGAGTCAGGGCTTCAAGCTTCTGCACGTTGTGCTCCATGTTGTCGGTTGGCGGCGCGTGCGGCCTGGGTGCCGGCGATGCGTCCGAACGCAGTGCCGATCGACATGCCGACGCCCGCCGTATAGCCTTTACCGAGCACGTTGCCCGCCATCATCTCGCCCGCGACAAAGAGGTTGTCGCTCGGTTGCGCGTTGAAATGCACTTGTGCCTTGTCGTTGACCTTGAGCCCAAGGTAGGTGAACGTGATGCCCGGGCGCAGCGCGTAGCCATAAAACGGCGGTGTATCGATGGGGCGCGCCCAGTGGGTTTTGGCCGGTGAGAGATGCTCGGTATGGCAGTCGTCGAGCGCTGTGTGATCGAAGGTGCCAACCCGACATGCGGCGTTGTATTGCGTGATCGTCTCGACAAACGCGGCTTCCGGCAGCTTCAGCCGTCGCGCCAGTTCCGGTAGCGAATCGGCTTTTTCCCCTGGAAACACGGGCGGCATGAAGCGGCCGATTGCCTTCGAGTCGATGATCGAATAGCCGATCTGTCCCGGCTGATGCGCGACCAGTCGACCCCAGATGGCATAGCGCTTCGGCCAGAAGTCTTCACCTTCGTCGTAAAAGCGCTGAGCGTCGCGATTCACAACGACGCCCAGCGACACGCAGTCGATCCGCGTGCAGATGCCGCCGTCGTAGAGCGGCGCGCGGGCGTCGATGGCAACGCAATGCGATTGCGAAGGATCGCCGATCGCATCTGCGCCCGCGTCGATCATGTGCTTGAGCAGCACGCCCTGATTGAAGCGCGTGCCGCGAATGAGGAAGTTGTCGGCCGGCCATTCACCGCGCTCGTTTTGTCCCCACGCCTCGCGCAGCCATTCGCGGTTCGATTCGAAGCCGCCCGCAGCGAGCACACAGGTGCGCGCCTCGAAGCGTTGGGTGCCGCTGCGCGCGGCGACGAAACGGGAGCCGTCGAGTTCGATCGAATCGACCGGCGTGTCATAGCGAATCTGCACGCCGAGGGCTTCGGCGCTGCGGTAGTAGGCGTTGACGAGCGCTTTGCCGCCGCCCATGAAAAAGGCGTTGGTGCGGGCCACATGGAGCGCGCCGGATAAGGGCGGCTGAAAGCGCACGCCGTGCTTGCGCATCCACGGACGGCAAGTGGACGAGGCACGAATCACGAGCCGCGCGAGCGCTTCGTTCGTGATGCCGCCTGTGACCTTGAGCAGATCCTGCCAGTATTCTTCCTCCGGATAGGCATCGACCAGCACGTCCTGCGGGGCATCGTGCATGCAGCGCAGGTTGCGCGTGTGCTGGGAATTGCCGCCGCGCCATGCGCGTGGTGCCGATTCGAGTAGAAGGACCGAGGCGCCAGCTTCGCGCGCCATCAATGCGGCGCACAGCGCGGCATTGCCTCCACCGATAACGAGAACGTCGACCATCTGGGTTGTCTCCTTTGAGACGAACTCTAGTGATCGAGCGTCGGCGCCGCCATCAGGGAGGCGGCAAGAGGTCTTCAGTTTTTGTGAAGGGTCGCCTCGCGCAACGTCGCGCCAGGCCAGCGGCCAGCCTGTACGATCTCGCGTGCGACATCGGCCAGCACGACACGCGCCGCGAGGCCTGCGGGCGAGAGTTCGTCGTCCGAGACGCTCACGATCAGGTTCGGCCGCGAGGCTTCCTTGTCGCCGATCCGCACGCTCGCGAGCGCTTCGTTTTCCGGTCTCGCGAGCGGTGCGCCTGGCTGGATGGTGGCGCCAAGGCCCGCGCGCACGGCGTCCATCAGCAAGGCAAGACCATCGAGTTCGGCGACGATATTGGGCTGGTAGCCGGTGCGCTTGAACACGGCATCGAGCAGCGAGCGCAAACCATGCGAGCCACTCGGCAGAATCAGCGGCAGGTCGCCGAGCTTCGCGATGCGTGTTTGCGCGCCTTGCGGCATGGCGGGCAGCGTGGGCGCGCCGATCACGAATAGCCGCTCGTCGAGCAAGGGCATGACGCTCCAGCGCTGCGCGGGCGCTTCGTGGAACAGGATCGCCAGGTCGATCTGCCGTGCGCCGAGCATCGGCGCGAGGTAGCCGGACAGGCTTTCCACGATGCGCAGCCGCACGTCGGGATAGCGCTCGCGCATGGCCTTCATGAAGGACAGGCCGAGTACGCCCGCGGTGCTGGGCGCCATCCCCACGCTTACGTGGCCCGAGAGACGGGCCTGGCGTGCGGCGTGGGCCGCATCGTCGACGTGACGCAACGCCAGTTGCGCCTGGCGCCAGAAGGCGAGTCCTGCATCGGTTGGCACCACGCCGCCGGAGGTGCGCTGGAGCAGGCGGGTTGAAAGCTCGCTCTCCAGGCGGCTGATCTGCTGGCTCAAGGCCGACGTCACCACGCCGAGTTCCAGCGCGGCCTTGCCCATGCTCCCGTGCTCCACAACGCTCACGAAATAGCGCAGTTGTCGAAGTTCCATTGAATGTCTCTGCGTTGAAAGTGCCGATGACGGCACGCGCCGGCAATCGTATGAAGACGCGCCTGTGCGAGCGACCGGCGTAAACCACTACGCGCGTGATTCTCCATTGACCCGTCAGGCCGGTTTGACTACGATTAAAGTATTCAAAAAAGAATACTTTCTAAAAGTATGAACCGCTGGTGTCACGGAGCGGGCTGTCCTTTTGATCGACGTGACGTCCAGTGTCTGACAAAAGTTTGGAGACAGGAGACGGAATTGCACAAGAAAATGGCGGGATGCATTATCGGCGCGCTGCTTCCCTGCGCCGCGTACGCGCAGTCGAGCGTGACGCTCTACGGTGTCGCCGATGTCTTTTACGGCTACTTCAAGAACTCGACCACGAGTGCCAGCAGTCTGAATTCGGGCGGCGCGGGCGGCTCGCGTTGGGGGCTGCGCGTGAAGGAGGATCTCGGCGGCGGGTTGTCCGCGATCGCCGTGCTCGAGAGTGGCTACAACATCAACAACGGGACGTCAGGAGAGGGCGGTCGACTGTTTGGCCGCCAGTCGTATGTGGGTGTCGATAGCCCCTACGGATCGTTGATTGCCGGGCGTTTGCAGACCGAAGGCTATACGTGGGGCGTGACCTTCGATCCCATCTTGATGGCCGCGGGGTCAGTGCTGGGTTCGATGACAGGAGAGGAGCCCAGGCCGTGGATCTTCAACCCACTGCTCGACCCCGCGCGCGAGGACAACGCGCTGCAGTACGCGTCGCCCACCTGGCACGGCATCAGCGGCACCTTGGGCTATTCGTTCGGCTCGAATCAAGGTGCCGCAACCAATACGAAGTACGAGATCGGCACGCTCTGGTACACGAACGGCGGGCTGGTCGCCAGCTATGGTCTCGGCCGCAGTCTCACGGTGGCGCCCGGCGCCGACAGCAACACGCTCGAGCAGGCGCTCGGCCTGAAATACAGCTTCAAATGGGTCTCGCTCTACGGCACCTATCAGTGGCGGCGCAATAACCCGGGCTACACCGACAAGGCGTGGCAAGTCGGCTTCAACGTGCCGACCGGGACGGTTGGAGCCCTTGGCGTTGCCTATGGCGGACTGAGCGACGAAAACGAGGCAACGCCGGGCAACTGGAGTCTGCGCTCGTTCGCGCTCAGCTATACGTACTACCTCTCGAAATCGACAACGCTCTATGCCTTCTACAAGAAACTCCTGAACGGCGGCGTGGCGACGCAGTCGATCTATCCGCCCGGCGGTCTGCCACGGCCGACGATGCGCGACGAAAACGTCTCGGCATTGGGCATCGGCATGCAGACGCGTTTTTGAGCGACCTGTGAGCATCGGCGCTGCGTCGGGATTCTCCGACGCAGCCAGCCGCGATGCCATCGTGTGCCGGGCGTCATACAAAAGAAATCCTGCCGCCCGGCAATCCAGATATAATTCCAGATTGTATAAAATTTCGGGATTGACGGGCATCGTGGCAACTGCAGAGCTCAACGGGATCGACCTCCCGTCCCAGATCGCGGCGGAAACCCGCAAACTGATCAATCGCGGCACCCTGGCGCCGGGCCTTCAGTTGCGTCAGTCCGATCTCGCTGATCGTTTCGGCATCAGCCGCGTGCCCGTGCGCGAGGCGCTCAAGCTGCTGGCGGCCGAAGGCATCATCGAGCACGACGCGAATCGTGGCTTCTTCGTCGCGCAACTATCGAGCGACGAAGCGCGTCAGCTTTACCGCATGCGTCATCTGCTGGAAGCGGAACTGCTTGCCACCGTCGTGTGGCCGACCCCGGCGCATCTGAAGCTGCTCGAGGCGATGGTGGAGGAACTCAACCACCTGCTCGCCACGGGCTCGCGCGACGCCTGGATCGAGCGCCACCGCGCATTTCACGACGCCATTTTCGATCTCTCCGAAAACAAGGTCCTCAAGCGCGAGGTGCTCAGGCTCATGCGCCTGACCGATCGTTATCGCTCGTTGGCGACGGATATTACCTCTCAGGGCGCGCACCTCGACGCGCACATCGAAGAGCAGTTGATCAAGGCATTGGCCACGCAGAACCGGCAATTGCTGCTGGACGCCTACGACAAGGGCCGCTCCATCGTCCTGACGGGGCTTATGGCGGTGTTGCAAGCGCGCGGCGTGTGACGGCACTCACGGCACTCTCGGCGCAGCCGCGCTGTTCCTGCACGAGGCGCGAAACCGCGCCTCGTTTCCCGCAATTCCGCAACTTCAGAACCGCACCAGCATCCCCAACGCGATCACCGACTGGATATTGCCCGCCGCCACGGTGTTGCCGATTTCAGCCGCATAAGCGCCATTCGTGCGCTGAAACACGCCAGTCAGATAGATCGAAGTGAGCTTCGAGAGCGCGTGCGTCAACTGCAACGCCGCCTGATTGACGGTCACGTTCTTCAACTCGCTATTGCCGTTGGAGTACGTGTACGCCGCGCCCAGATTCCAGTCGAACGCGAAGTCGTAGCCCACGCCCGTCGCCAGCGCATAGATTCGCGCGCCGGTGTAGGTATTGCGCGCCTGGCTGTACATCGCAGTCAGCTTGAAATCGGCGATGCGGGTGCGTACGCCCGCGATCAGATTGGCGATGCCGCCATGACCATCGTTCACCGGGCTGAAGTTCTGCTCGGTGTAGACGACCGCGGCGCGCGTCTCGTGTGCGTGCCAACTCAAGACCGCGCTCTTGCCGGAGCCGTTCGAGAAGTCGCCCGCCACGCCGCCGAAGCTGTACATCGCGCCCACTGAAAAACCGGCGTATTCGTCCGATACCACCTTGACGGCATTGGACATGCGCTCCCCACCTACACGGTCCCAGTTGATCGCGCCGAGGCCGGTCGGCACACCGTTGGTGATGATGGGCGCGTACGGGCCGCCAGAGATCGCCGCGCCGATCTGCGCCGGTCCTTTGACCCCCAGCAGATCCGCGCCGAAGCTCCCCGTGCGGAAGTTCAGCATGCCGCCCGCGATGCCGGTGGCTGGGTCGATACCGCCTATCAGGAAGTAATCGAAGCTGAAGTCGTTCTGCTGTCCCATGCGGATGCTGCCCAGGCCGGTCTGCCGCAAGCCGACCCACGCGGAGTTCTCGAACAACGCGCCATGCGATTGCGGCGACAGGCTGCCATTGCTCAGTCCGATCATCGAATCGAGGCTGAAGTTGGCGCTGAGGCCGCCGCCAAGATCATCGGCGCCGCGGAAAAAGATCTTGGTGGGAAAGATTGCGGAATCCTGCATCTGGACGAGGCGCGAGCCATTCGAATCGCGGTAGCCGGCTACGCTTTCGTCCAGAAAGCCGCCGATTGTGTACGTTGCTTGCGCACGCGCCGCAGGCACGGTGACAGCGATTACGCTTGACATCATTAGGATGCCTGAAAGTGGATGATGCCTCCACATGCCTTTCCGAAACATGGTGTCTCCTCACTTTGTCTTTCGCTTTATGTCGTGATTGAAGTCGTGTGCCGGTTTTGTCGATGGTTCTTGTCTACGGCACGGCGGTGTGTTGCCATGAATCGGCAACGGGTGATGCATCGGGATCCCAGTTCGAGATCCAGAGCAGATCGGCAACGGGCAAGGTTTCGGCTGAAGCGAACGAGCCGTAGCCGCCATGCGCGTAAAGCAACGGTGGCTGTTCCGCATGAGCGATTTGAACGGCGCTGATGGCGCCGAACAACACCAGATGGGTGCCTGCTTCGATCACGCGGTCGACGCGGCAATCGAAGCTGGCCAGCGCCTGAGCAAGCACGGGCGCGCCGGTATCGAGCGTGATCCAGCGGCCTTCGGCGAACTTGTCCTCGGGCGCGAGCGGACTGGCGAAGCGATTGGCCAGCGCCGTGCCTGCTTTCCCGAGCACGTTGACCGCGAAACGCCCCGCCTCGCGAATCGCGCCGGCCGACGCGCTGCTGCGGTTCACGCAGACCAGCAAGGTGGGCGGCGCCGCACTCACCGAGCAAACGGCGGTGGCGGTCAGCCCACTGCGCTGGCCGTCGCCGGAGCAGGTGGTCACGAGGCAGACGTGCCCGGTGAGGCAGCGCATGGCCGCCTTGAATTGCGTGATGTCGATGGTCATGGTCGGTTCCGGCCTTACGAAATGCTGCAATGTGACGTCATTCCCAACCGAAGATGCCGAGCGTTGTCTCGCCCGCCTTGAGGCGGCGAAGTTGCCCGGCTTCTGCGGCTTCGCGCGCGTGGCCCGCTTCGATAGCACGGGCCGCATCCTGGCGAGCGATACAGACCACGCCGTCTTCGTCGCCGACGATCAGATCGCCCGCGTGCACGGTGACGTTGCCCAGGCGCGTCGGCGCGTTGATCCAGCCGCGCGCGCCAAAGTCTTTGCCCGTGCCCTGGATCGACAGGCCGCGCGCGAAGACCGGGAAGCCGATCTGTTCGAGCAGGCTGCGATCGCGCACGCAGCCGTCGATCACGAGTCCGCCTAGCTGGCGGACCTGGCTAGCGGTCGACATGACCTCGCCCCAGTAGCCATATTCGTAGGCATCGGCCACGCAGACGACGAGCACGTCGCCGGGCTGGGCGGCGTAGATTGCACGATGCAACCAGAGGTTGTCGCCGCCGGGGGCATGGACGGTGACGGCCGGGCCGCAAATCCGGAAGCCGGGCGCAACCGGCTTGATCGCCGCGGGCAGGGCGCCGCGCTTGCCTGCGGCTTCGTGCAGCGTGGCGCTTGGCAGCGCGCGGGCGGCCTCGATCAATTCGACGGCAACACGCTGGATATCGCGTTGTGTCGTCTGCGCGGGATCGAAACGCTGAAGATCGGCACTCATGCGGCCTCTCCCTGCGTACGCGTTTGCAGCTGGTGATATTTGTGCTGGCGGCGTGCCTCGTCCAGCCGCATGCCCGACGCCACCGCCGCGCGGATCGCATTTTCGGCGGCCTCGATTTCTTCCGCAATGGCGAGAATACGTTCTTCGTGCTCCTGAGCAATGGCCACGAGCCCATCGGCGTCGCCGCGCAGCAGATCGCCAGGCGCCACCCGCACATCGCCGATATTGACCGGCACATTCACGCCTTCGACCTGCACGCGATCCTTGCCGGTGCGCATCCAGTGATCGCGCGAATACACCGGGTAGCCGAGCGACAGACACAGATGCACGTCGCGATTGATGCCGTCGATCACCGTTCCGGCGACGCCACGGCGATGCGCGATCTCGGTCATGATGTCGCCCCAGACGGTCGCGTCGGTGCGTCCGCCGTTGTCGAGCACGACCACGGCGCCCGGCGGCACATCGTCGATAAAGTCCCCCACGGTGCCCGGCGGCGTGGCGGCGGGGCCGTAGAGCACCGTGAATGCGCGGCCCGCCATCCTGAACGCGCTATCGCGCGGCTTGATCATGCGGCACTGCCCGTTGATGCCCAGGCGGTCCATGGCGTCGCTGAGCGTTGCCGTATCGAGCCGCGCGGCACGCGCGACGTTCTTGTCTTCCTTGATCGCTTCCATGGTTCAGTCCTTGAGCATGAATTCGTAATTGCCGCCCATCACCTGGCTCATGGGCGTATGCGCCAGCACGGCCTTGGCCATGCGGGCTTCGCGTGCGACGATGGCTTCCGCCGTTTCCAGTACGCGAGCGATGTCCGCCGCGCGGATGAAGATGACGGCACTACGGTCGGCTACGACGTAATCGCCTGGCGCGACGGCCACGCCGAACGCCTCGATCGGCACATTGGTCGCTTTTTCGACGATGCGCCCGCGCGCGGTGCGGGCCGTGAAGGCATTGGCGAAAACCGGAAACTGCATCTCGCGGGCTTCGTCGATGTCGCGAACCGGACCGTCCGCGATCACGCCTGCAATGCCCTTGACCTTCGCGCCGAGCGACAGCAGGCCCCCCCAGCTTCCCGCTTCGATGCCGGTGCGCTGTTCGACGACGATCACGTCGTCCGGCCCGCCGATCTCGATTGCCGTGGTGCCAAGATGGCGCGGCTCGCCTGGTGCGGGTGCGCCGGTGCCGAGCTTGACGGTGATGACGCGACCGGCCACACGCGTGTCGCCCGCGGCTTGCTGAACGCCGCTCACCACGCCGCCCAGTTCCAGTTTGTCGAGCGCATCCGAGACGGCGCAGCAGTCGAGCCGCCGCAGACGCCGGACGATTTCGTTTTCTTGTGTCATAGAATGTGGTCCTCGATCAGAGCGGCTGTTGTGGACGCCAGCACGCGAAGCCCATGGCATTGCCGGTGCCGGCTTCGGTGCGATAGCAGGGGATGTAGTCGACCACTTCCATGTCGAAGCCGAGTTCATCCATGGCGCCTGCAACCGGGATCCAGTTCTTGATCTCCGATGTGCCAGCCTGGAAGATGGCTTCGCCCAGGGCCTCGACGGGTGCGGGATCGTGCGCCTTCATGGCTGCGAGAATTGCGTGGTCCACGCGTTCGTCGATGACGAAGTGCGTGAGACCGCCCGAGGCGATCACCGCGACGCGCCGGTCGCTGTCCCACGACGCGATGGCTCGCCCGAGCGCCCGTCCAAAGTCATAGCAGCGCCCAACGCCCGGCTGGTTCGGGGGATAGAAGGTGTTCACCAGCACCGGGACGGTGGGCACCACGCGGTCCTTCATCAACTGGCGGAACACGAAGCCGAACGCATGCGGCGTTTCCGTTTCCGAGAGCCGCTTGAGCGCGGCCACATCGAACTGCTCGGCAATCGTCGATTCGATGATGTGACGTGCGAGCGCCGGCACGCCGTCATACGTCGCGGCTGGCGGCATGTAGCCCGGCATCGCATGCGCGACGCCCAGCGGCAGCCTGGCGAGTTTTTGCTCGCTGATCATGTTGTTGACGATGGTTTCGCCCCACATGACGCTGAACGCGGGCACGCAGGTATCGTCGAAGATTTCCATCTGATCGTTGCCGACGATCACCACGACATCCGGACGCGCCTCGGCGAGAATCTGCGACATGCGCTCGATCGCGGCGAGACAGGCGGCGTGACGTTTGCTCCACATCACGGGCGTGATTTGTTCATGCAGGTTTTCTGCGCGCCGGTACTCGACGAGTTCGTCGAACTGCCACTGCCGGCCTTCGAAATGGTGCGTGCTGCGCCGGTCGTCGGGCACGCGCGAGCCCCACGTGTGCGGCGGCGTGACGAGCATGGGGCCGTGCGACGTGCCCATGCCCAGGACGATTTTTGCCATTGACAAGCTCCGTTGGGTGGGCCGCTTAGCGATACGCTGCGAGGTCGAGGTTGAACAGATCGCGCGCGTTGCCGAAGAAAATCGCGTCCTTGTCTTCGGGCGACAGCCAGTCGAAGCCCTGAATGAATGGCTTGATATCGTCGAACGTCTTGCCCGTGGCGGGATTCACGACCGAGCCGACACCCGGACATTCCGCGCCGAACAGGCAGCGGTCGGCACCGACCGTCTTGATCAACAGGCGCAGCGATTCTTCGGAATACAGAACGGTGTCGTAATAAAGATTGCGCATACCGGCCAGAAAATCGCGGCCCGCGCGCGCCGCACCCGACTGGAAGCGGCCAATCTGGTAGGGAACGGAGCCGCCGCCGTGCGACACGAGGATCTTCAGCTTCGGAAAGTCCTTGAAGACGTCGGAGTTGACCAGACCGAACACGGCGATGGTTTCTTCGTTGATGAAGTGCACGGTGTACGGCGAGCGGGCCGAATGCGAGCCCGTGGCGTGAATGTGCGCGGGCACGTCCAGTTCGCAGAGCTTTTCGTAGAGGGGATACCAGTAGCGGTCGCCCAGCGGTGGAGCTTCGCTGCCGCTGTTCTCGAACGGATCAGGATTCAGCAGCACGCCCCGAAAACCCAGTTCTTTGACGCAGCGCGTCAGTTCGGGAAGTACGCCTTCGATCGGCTCGCCGGCTACTTGCGGCAGACCGCCAATGCCGATAAATCGTTTGGGCAGCAGCTTGACGGTACGCGCGATGATGTTGTTCGTCTCTTCTGTGAACCAGTGCACGAGCTTGCCCGGCTTCTGGCTGTGCATCATCTGGAAGGGGCGCGGCGAGAGCAGTTGCACGGTGGTGCCGACGCGATCGAGCATGTCGATGTGGCCAGCCGGGCCCATTTCCTTGCGATTGGCGTAGTGAAGGATCTCTTCGTCGCTGACTTCCGGCATCTTGCGGCCGTGTTCGCCGCGATGCGACAGGATATGCGCCTTGTAGACCCACAACTCGGCGGGCGGGCTGACGTGGCCGTGGCAATCAATGATCATCTGATGTCTCCTTGGGAAGGTAGGGCGTGCGGGTCCTTTGCGGGCCTCGCGTGCCAGGTTCGTTAGAGGTCGAGGACCAGCCGGTCGCCCTTGCATCCGGAGCAACAGATGATCATCGTGTTGTTGGCGGCTTTCTCCGGATCGGAGAGGATGGCGTCGCGGTGATCGGGCCGGCCTTCGAGCACGCGGGTCTCGCAGGCGCCGCATACGCCTTCTTCACACGAGTAGGCGACGTCGATACCCGCTTCGCGCAGCACGTTGAGGATGGTTTTTCCGCCTGGTACTACGAACGATTGGCCGCTGCGTCTTAGCTCCACTGTGTAGCCGCCGTCGAGCGCCGCTTCCTGTTTCGCCGTGAAATATTCGACGTGCACCTGCGCGCGCGGCAGCTCGCTCGTGGCGGCTTCGAAGGCCGTGAGCATCGGGCCTGGGCCGCAACAGTAGAAGTGGGTGCCGGGCGGTTGATCGCGGGCGATGGCGGCAATGTCGAGCACGCCGCCGGCTTCGGCGTCGACGTGCAGATGCATGTCCGCGAAACCTTCCAGTTCATCGACGAAGGCGGCGTCGACGCGCTCGCGGCACGAGTAATAGAGCGACATCGACCGGCCGAGCGCTTTCAGGCGGCGCGCCATGCACAGAATCGGCGTAATGCCGATGCCGCCGCCGATCAGGACCGTGTGTCCGGCATCTTCATCGAGTGGGAAGTTATTGCGCGGCGCTTCGATCTGCACGAGATCGCCGGGGCGCAATTGCTCGTGCATGTACTGCGAGCCGCCACGGCTTTTCGCATCGCGCTTGACGCCCACCTGGTAGGAACGGGGATTCGTGCTGCCGTCGAGCAGCGAGTATTGCCGCACGAGGCCGTTGGGCAGATGCACGCCGATATGCGCGCCGGGCGCACCTGAGGGCAGCGGTGCGCCGTCCGGGCGCTCGAAGGCATAGGCCAGGGTATCGCGCGCCAGATAGTGAATCGACGCCAGACGCAGCGTCATCAAATCGTCAGCACGGGCTAGTGGGGCATTCATGGCTGTCTCCATTTCCAGTGGTCCGTTTCGAACCGCTCGACGGCGCCGACCTCTCTAACGTCGGTCATCGCGCGTCATCTCGTTCCCTCCCTCGCTTAAAACCGCTACTGGTTTTCGCTGAGTCGGGTTTGTTGACTCGAAATTCTTTTTTGCATATTATTTCGACTAACACGAAAAAAGTCAAAGACTCCCGGCAAGGGAAATCCCGAGGATCCCTGAACGGGTCCAGTCGGGAGCCAGTCCGGGGTAATCGCGGTTTGGCGGGGGCGAGCCTCGTCGGGGCGCATCCATAGGAGGAGAAAGAATTGATCGCAATCCTGTCTTGTAACGGCGGCACCGTGACCCACGGCGAAGGTCCGGCCACAACGCTGCTGGTTGCGACCTTGCGGGGCATGCAGGTGTTCGAGCGAGCGAGTGCGCACGAAGCGTGGCGCCTGACGCGCACTGCACTGGCGCATCTGCATGTGAGCGCGTTGCTCTATGAACCCGGGTCGAGGTTGTTGTTTGCTGGCGCGCATGGCGCGGGCGGCTTGTGGGTCAGCGAGGATCTCGGTGTGACCTGGACGCCGCGCGGCGAGGGCATCAAGAGCGCGCACATCTACACGCTGGCCGCGCAACAACGTGAGCAAGGGATCGTTCTGTATGCCGGCACCGAGCCGTCCGCGCTGTATCGCAGCGACGACCTTGGCCGCCAATGGACGGAAATCGCCGAGATGATGGGCGTGCCAGGCCAGGACAAATGGACCTTTCCGCCGCCGCCGCACGTCGCGCATGTCAAGAACATCGCCTTTCATCCCGACGAGCCGCAAACGCTTTATGTCTGCATCGAGCAGGGTGCGCTGCTCAAGACGGTCGATGACGGCCGCACGTGGACCGAGCCACGCAGCTACGAATCCGCGCAAGACAAGTTCTATCACGACAATCACCGCGTACTGATCCGCCGCTCGGACCCCGCGCAGCTTTTCATGTGCGGCGGCGAAGGACTGCACTACAGCGCGGACGCGGGCGAAACGTGGACGCATCTCATGACACGCGCCGACGCGATCGGCTATCCCGACGCGATGTTTATCGATCCGCGCGATGAGAACGTGCTGTATCTCGGCGGCCCCGGCAATGCGCCGCGCGAATGGGCCACGCGGCGCAGCGCCGACGCGAAGGTGCTGCGCAGCACCGACTCTGGCGTGACCTGGCAACCCATCCGCAATGGTTTGCCGGACGAGATCGTCGGCAACATCGAAGGCATGGGCCTCTATCACTGGGGCGACAGGATCATGCTGCTCGCCGGCACCGCGACCGGCGAGGTCTATGCGAGCGAGGACGACGGCGCGAACTGGTACGCGGTGGCGACCGGACTGCCGCCGATCTCGAAGGGCGGCCACTATCGCTGGTTCCTCGACGTGGCTGCTCGCGAGAAAGTCGAAGACAAGATGCGCGCAGGCGAATAACGATTTATCCAGATCGATAGGTAGTCCTGTTTAAACAAAGAACTTATGCAGCACGGTTGTTGACGGCGGGGCGTCGTGCCCCGGCCGCTACGTTCCAAAGCGCTCACCAAGGAGACAAACTGTGAGTACATCCCCCGCGACCCCCATCGCTCACGACGAGGCGCTCACGCTGCCTCGTCTCGCCAGTCATGATGAAGCCGTCGCCGTGGCGCGCTCGATGCACGAGCGCATTCGATCGCGCGCCGGGCGCACCGAAGCCGAGCGCATCGTGCCGGCCGAGACCATTGCCGAATTGCGCGAGTCGGGTCTGTTCAACGTCGTGACGCCCAAGCGCTTCGGCGGCTCCGAACTCGGCTTCGCGACCCTTGTGGAAGTGACGGCAGAAATCGCTTCGGCCTGCGGTTCTACTGGCTGGGTCTATGGCGTGCTCGCCGGCCACAGCTGGATGCTCAATCTGTTCCCGCTCGAAGCGCAGCGCGACGTGATGGGCGACGCGCGCACACTCACGGCCACCGTGTTCCGCCTGGGCGGAACCGTGACCGAAGTGGAGGGCGGCTATCGTCTCGTCAACGGTGACGGGCGCTTCTGCTCGGGTATCGATCACGCGCAATGGGTGATCGTCGGCAATGCCGTGCAGCGCGAGAACGCACCGCCGGAGCCGCGCTTTTTCGTGGTGCCGCGCGCGGACATCGAGATCGTCGATGACTGGCATACGGCCGGCATGCGCGGCACCGGCAGCCGATCGATCCGTATCGCCGAAGCGTTCATTCCCGCGCATCGCTCGGTATCGGTAAAGGAAATGATGTCGGGACAGGAACCGGCCGCTGGGTCGGTGAGGGCGCCGATCTACCGCATGCCGTTCCAGAACGTGACGCCTTTCTCCCTGATTGGCGCGCCGTTGGGCATGGCGCGCGCCGCCGTTCGTTCGTTTTCCGAAGGGCTCTCGCCGCGCCTGAAATCGTTCGACAGCGAACAGATGGCCGAGCAGTCCGCGACGATGGCCCGGCTCGCGGTGTCGGTCGCCGAACTCGATGCCGCTTTCGCGCTGGTACGCGAGGACGCGCGACGCGTCGATACGGCGGAGGACCCGAAGGCCATCACGGCGCTCGAATGGGCGCGCGTGCCGCGCGACTGGGCCTACGCGGCCCAGACAGCGCGCAAGGCCGTCAATGGTCTGTTCGAGGCGGCGGGCGGCACGGGGATCTACAACACGTCGGAATTGCAACGGGTCTGGCGCGATACGAACTCCGCGGCGCAGCACTTCGCTTTCACGTGGGATAGCGCCATGACGAACTACGGCCGCGCCGCGCTCGATCTGCCGCCGTCGAAGTTCGGTCCGAAAGGCCGATAAGGACGAACACGGCCATGACGCTTCACGACCTCTACACGGATGCAGCCATGCACGCCGACGACCTCACTTCCATCGACGACTACTCGGCCGCGACCTTGCGCGCGTTGGCCGAACGCATCGCTGCGTCAACGGAAGTCGAACACATGATCTACCGCGAGTCGGAACTCGACGAAGTCTGGCGGCTGCTCGACGCCGACGTGGCCGCGGCCGCACGCAACGGTCTGAACGACGCGCAATTACAGCGCTTGCTGTCGTTGCGCGAACTCGTTATCGAGGCGCACGACCTGGTCGGCAACGACTCTGATACGCGAGGCGCCTGCGAGCGGCTGGCGCGGGCCATCGCCCTGGTTTGACCGCGCGCGTCGACACGCATCGACGGCGTTCCCCACATCCCCAATTGAATGCAGGCAGGAGACAAACATGCTTTCTCGCGAAGACAACACCCTTCTCACGCAGGTTAGTCGCGGCACGCCGACCGGCGATCTGATCCGTCGCTTCTGGATTCCGGCGCTGCTGGCCTCGGAGATTAGCGAGCCGGGCGGCAAGCCGGTGCGGCTGCGCCTGCTTGGCGAAGATCTCGTCGCGTTCCGCGACACAGACGGCAAGGTTGGACTGCTCGACGAGCAATGCCCGCATCGGCGCGCCTCGCTCGCACTCGGCGACAACTCGGAAGGCGGCCTGCGCTGCCTCTATCACGGCTGGAAGTTCGCCACGGATGGCACTTGCCTGGATACCCCCACTGAGCCTGCGGGTTCGGCATTCTGCTCGCGCATTCGCGCGCTCGCTTACCCGACGCGTGAAGTCGCAGGCGTAATCTGGACGTACATGGGCGACGCGGCGCACGTTCCGGCATTCCCGGAATTCGAATTCCTTGCGTATCCGGCGGAAAACGTCGTGCCGTTCAAGGTGCTCGAAGACTGCAACTACGCTCAGGCGGTGGAAGGCACCATCGACTCGGCGCATGCGGGCGTGCTGCACCGCGAACAGCCGTGGAGCGCGCCGGCGAAGTACGACCACGAGCGTGACCTTCAACCGAAGATCGAAGTCGAGTACACCAAATACGGGCTGCGCTATGCGGGCGTGCGCAATTTCCGCGAGGAGGGCAAGCTGCACGCGCGCGTGACCGAGGTCGTGTTGCCGTTCTTCACCTTGATCCCGCCCGATGGATTCGGTGTCCGAAAGAATCGCCGCATGGCGAATGCCTTCGTGCCGCGCGACGACGAATCGACGTGGCACATCCAGTGGTTCTTCGACGAGACGCAGCCAGTCGATGTGGCTTACCGCATCGAGGAAGGCGGGCATTGGGTCGATGAAAACTTCCGCAAAAAGCTCAACATCGACAACTGGTACGAACAGGACCGCGAAGCCATGAAGACCGCATCGATGTCGGGCATCAAGGGCATTCTCACGCAGGACCATGCGGTGAGCGAAACGCAGGGTCGCATTCTCGACCGCACGAAGGAGCATCTTGGCACCTCGGATGTGGCGGTCGTCGCGTGGCGCAGGCAAATGATCCGCACCGCGCGGGCGCTGGCCGAGCGCAACGAGGTCCCACTCGTGCTGAGCGCGCCGATCCCGTGGCAGCAGATTCGCGCGGCAACCGTGATTTTCTCCAACGAGCGGACGTGGAAGCAGGAAGTGCCGCTCAATCCCGATGTGGCCTTGACGGCCTGAGGCGGCGATGGTCGTCGATAGCCATGCGCACGTCTCGCCGTGCTGGTACGAGCCGGTCGAGACGTTGCTGCATCACATGGACCGGCACGGTGTCGAAACCGCCGTGCTGACGCAGCTGATCGGGCAGGCCGACAACAGCTATCAGCAAGCGTGTGTCGAGCGTTACGGCGCGCGATTCGTGAGCGTGGTGTGGGTCGATGCGCAAGCGCCGGACGTTGGCGCAATGGTCGAGCTCCTGGCGCACGCGGGCGCGGCGGGCGTGCGCTTGCGTCCCGGCTCCTGCCTGCCCGATGGCACCTTGCCCGAGGTCTGGCGTGCCGTGCAGTCCTGCGGGTTGCCGGTGAGTTGCGTGGGCTCGGCAGAAACATTCGCCGCACCCGCGTTCGCCGGATTGCTCGCGGCTCTGCCGGATGTTCCGGTCGTGCTGGAGCATCTCGGCGGCACGAGCGCACCTGTCGAGACCGACGCAGCGCTGGCGCTGCGTCAGGAAGTTTTCCGGCTCGCGCGTTTTCCGAACGTCATGGTGAAGCTGCCGGGCCTGGGCGAACTCATGCCGCGCGCGGCGACCGCGCTGCGCGACGGCGAGGCGTTCGGCGGCCAGAGCCATCCGCTGGTGGCGCAAGCACTGGCGGCGTTCGGGGCACACCGGGTGATGTGGGGCAGCGACTTTCCGGTGGTGAGCGCGCGCGAGGGCTATGGCAACGCGCTGAAGTTGGCCCGGGCGAGTCTCGCGGGACAGCCTGCAAATGTGCAGGACGCCGTTTTCTGTCGCAACGCGCTGCGGGTATTTGGTGCGCGTTGACGTCGGTACAGATCATTCAGGAACGGAGACAAACGATGACAAAGAAAGTTTGGGCGGCGGTCAAGACTGCCGCGGAGACCACGGAACTGCGCCAGTTCGATTATCCCGAACTGAAACCGGATACCGGCATTCTGCGCGTGGAAGCGAGCGGGGTGGGCGGCAGCGATCCGGAGGTGTACCGCAAGCCGGATCACGCACCCGTGATCATGGGCCATGAAAACGTGGGGACGCTGGAAGCCGTCGGATCGATCGCGGCGCGGCGCTGGGGGGTGAAGGCGGGCGACCGCGTGGCGCTGCATGAATATCTGCCTTGCTGGCACTGCGAATGGTGCATGAAAGGCGACTTCCGCCTGTGCATGGAAGTCGACTTCTTCAACGTCAAGGACCGGCTGAACACACTGCGCTTCGGTATGTCCACGTGCGAGATCGCGCCTCATCTGTGGGGTGGCTACGCGCAATACATGCATCTACCGCTGAACACGGTCATGCACAGGATTCCTGACGACATGCCCGCGAATCACGCAACGCTGGCCGTGCCGTTCGGCAATGGCGTGCAGTGGGCCTGCAACGATGGCGGTGCGGGTCCGGGCAAGACCGTGCTGGTGTTCGGCCCCGGCCAGCAAGGGCTAGGGTGCGTGCTTGCGGCCAAGGCGGCAGGCTCGTACACGGTCATCCTCGCTGGCATGACGCGCGACCGCAGCCGCCTCGACCTTTCCTTGCGCATGGGCGCCGATCACGCCATCGACGTGCAGGATCAGAACCTCGAAACCGAGGTCATGCGCATCACTCAGGGTCGCGGCGTCGATGTAGTGGTCGATACCACGGGTGACCCCGACGGGACGGTCGCTGCGCAGGCGATCGCGCTCGCAGCCAAGGGGGCGTATCTGAGTCTCAATGGTTTGCAGCAGCAAGTGCCCATCGGCGAGATCAAGAAGCGCTACCTGACCGTGCGCGCGCCGCGCGGCCGCAGCTACGGCGCCGTCGAGCTTGCCCTGCGTTACATCGCTTCGGGCCGGTATCCGCTCGATGAAGTGTGCTCGCACACCTTCGGTCTCGCGCAGACGCACGAGGCCATTCTGGCCACGGCTGGACGCGGTGTCGAAGGCGCGGTTCATGTCTGCGTGGACCCGTGGCGGTAAGCCGCCAGACATCGCATCGACAACCGCATAGACAACACATAGGATTGCAAATGATTGACAGTCACGCCCACCTGATTGCTTCTGACCCGGCGCGTTATCCGCCATCGCCTTTGAGCGGCACGCTCGAAGATGGCGCGCTCGATAATCCGGTCACCGCCGAGCGCCTGATTGCGTTGCTCGACGCTCAGGGGATAGAACGTGCACTCGCCGTGCAACGCGCCCATATCTACGGTTTCCACAACGACTACGTCTGTGATGCCGCCGCCGCTTACCCCGATCGTCTGCGCGCGCTGTGCATGGTCGACGCGCTTGCGCACGACATCCGCGAAACGGTGCGCTATTGGTTGCGCGAACGCGGCTCCGTGGGCATCCGGCTGACCGAGCCGCACAAGGGCGCGGATACGAGCTGGTTCGCGTCGAAAGCGGCCTTGCGCGCATGGGAGACAGTCGCCGAACTGGGCGGCTCCGTGCGCCTGCATTTTTATCGCTGGAATCGCGAGGCCGCGTTGCAAGCGCTGCTGCCGGTGCTCAAGTCGTTCCCGGATACACCTGTCGTGCTTGACCATTTCTCGAATATCGCGGGCGAGTCGGGCGCGCCGCACTACGGCGTGGACGAGGCGTTGCTCGCGCTCGACGACGAGCCGAATGTCTATCTGCTGTACTCGATGATCAATCTCGGCAAGCTGGCTTCGCTGGACCTTCCGGCGGCGCCCGTGGTCGAGCGGGTGGTGCGGGCGTTTGGCGCGCAGCGGGTCATGTGGGGCTCCGACGTCGCCCAGTCGAAGGGGAACTACGCCGATATGGTCTCGCTGGCCAGGGCCTCGGTGGCGTCGTTATCGGCGGCGGAGCAGCAACACGTGCTGCACGACACGGCGAGCGCCGTGTACTGGGAGCGCTGACATGCTGCGCGGCGCACGCGTCGACGGCGAGGCGGCGGACTGGGTTGCGGCGGTCGAGGTGGCGATCTTGCCCGATCGCCGCACGCCCGACCTGCCGTCGCAGATTGCAGCGGGCATCCGCGAGATGATCAACGACGGCCTGATCGCACCCGGTGCGCCGCTGCCCCAGCTTCAACTGGCCGAGCGCTTCAACGTGAGCCGTGCGCCGGTGCGCGAAGCCTTGAAACTGCTCGTGGCCGAAGCCGCCGTAGAGCATGACCCGAATCGCGGCTTCCAGGTCGCGCTACTGTCGAGCGTCGAAGCGCGGCAGATCTACCAGATACGCCGTCTTCTCGAAGCCGAGTTACTACTCACGGTGCGTTGGCCGACGCATGCGGAGCTGACCGTGCTGCGGGACGATCTCGGCATCCTCGATTCGGGCCTGGCCGTGGCGGCGCGAGCCGACTGGTTGCGCGCGCATTGCCGCTTTCACACCTTCGTATTCGGGCTATCGCCGCAACGCGTGATCGCGCGGGAAGCGATGCGCCTGATGCGCCAAACCGATCGCTACCGGGCACTCGCACCCGCATCGTCATGGGGCGCGGGCTTCCCGGCCACACCTGAGCATCACATCGTCGAGGCCCTCGCAGCGCAGGATCGCGAGGCCTTGCTGGCCCACTTCCATACGGATCGGCGCGAGGTCGAGCGGCATCTGCTGGCCTCGCTCGAAGCGCGCGGCCTCTGAGCACCATCGAGTTGCGGGTATACCCCCCGGCATGAGTTCTTGTGTCGTGCTTTGACTCCGCATAACATGATGAATACTAAATTGAATACTATTTGACGGATTCGAGCATTGCCCGGTCATCGAGCTGGGCCCCAGATACGCCGGCCAGTTGGCCGCATCAATCGAACAGGAGACAAACGATGTTCCTTCGGAATTGCTGGTACATGGTGGGGTGGGCGGCGGACTTTTCCGCCGACGCGATTGTGCCGTTCACCGTGATGGACGAGCCGCTCGCGATCTACCGCAAGTCGGACGGCACGCTGGCCGCGCTGGAAGACCGCTGCCCGCATCGCCTCGTGCCGCTGACGGTCGGCCGCAAAGAGGGCGACGAACTGCGCTGCATGTACCACGGCCTGAAATTTGCCGCCGATGGCCGTTGTACCGAGATTCCCGGCCAGGAGCGGATCTCGGCCAAGGTCTGCGTGCGTGCCTATCCGATCGAGGAGCGCCATGGCGCTGCATGGGTCTGGATGGGCGACCCGCAAAAGGCCGATGCCGCGCTGATCCCGCCGATCATCGGACCCGACAACGCGGATTGGGCGATGGTCTGCGCGAGTTTCGACATCGACGCCAACGCCGAACTCATCGCGGACAATCTGCTGGATCTCTCGCACGCCCCCTTCGTGCACGAATCGACCTTCGGCGGCAGCGACATGAAATCGCTCAAGCTCATGAAGGAAGGCGAAACGAAACGCGGCATGGCGGTGCTCGAACGCGGCGTGCAGGCGGACCGCTGGCACGCAGGCCGCCAGGCCAACCCGTACTTTGGCGCCGTGCCTTCCGACGACCGCGTGGTCAGCACCTTCCTCGTGCCGGGCGTGTTTATTCTCACGATTCACTCGTACGCCCCCGGCATCCAGACGCGCCTCGTCGATGGCGACGCCACGGAAGCGCCGATCTTCGCGCGTTGCACGAACCAGATGATCACGCCGGTCAGCGCGACGAAGTCGAAGTTTTTCTACAACTTCGGCCCGTGGGCAAATGCGGCCGACCTCAAGGCGCATTGCTTCGGCATCGCCGATGCGGCGTTCCAGGAGGACAAGGCGATCATCGAAGCGCAGCAGGATCTGATCGACCGCTCGCCTGGCAGCAAGATGATCATGCTCGCCATGGATGCGCCGGTGCTTCGCTACAACGAAATCTACAACCACCTGCGTTCGGCCGAGCAACCGGTCGCCGAAACCGCGTGAGTGTACCTGGCCATTCGTAGCGAGAGAGTCGATGCAAAACAATGAACTGACGGTGACGTGGTCCTCGCCCCGCTGGGATCTGGAAGCCGATATGGTGGTCGTGGGCTATGGCGGCGCGGGCGCGACCTTCGCCCTGAGCGCGGCCGAGCAGGGCGCCGACGTGCTGGTGCTCGAAAAGGGCGAGCGTGGCGGCGGCAACTCCGTGTGCGTCGCGGGCGGTCTGATCATGACGTCGAACGACGAGCAGGCCACGTTCGATTACATGAACTGGCTGTGCGCCGGGCAAACCGAAGAGAGCGTATTGCGGCACTTCGTGGCTGGCCTGAAAGCGATTCCCGCGTTTCAGCACAAGCTTGGATTGCCGTTGAAGGACAACCCGAAGCCCTTTAGCGCGCCGGGATTCTTCCCCGAGTTTCCCGGTGCGCCGGGAAGCGAAAGCGTGCAGGGCATGAGCGTGGTGTCGGCGCCAGGCGGCGCAGGCCTGTACAACGCGATCGCGGCCGTTGCCGAGCAGCATGGCGCACGCGTGCGCTGCAACACCACCGTGAAGCGCCTCGTGCAGCATCCGGTGACGCGGGAGATTCTCGGTGTCGAGGCGCGCACGGCGGACGGTGAAACGTTGGCCATCAAGGCGCGCAAGGCAACCGTGCTAGCGAGCGGTGGCTTCGAAGCGGATGATGCGATGTGCCGGCAATTCATCACGCCATGCCCGATCTATTTCCTCGGCAGTCCGAATCTCACCGGCGACGGCATTCGCATGGCTCAGGCCGTGGGTGCGCAGCTTTGGCACATGAACGCGGTGGCAGGCCCGTTGAGCTGGGGCATCAAGTCGAAGCGCGGCCATGTGTACGTCACCTACGACCTGAACCGCATCGCCGGGTTTGGCTACAACTCGGGGGCGTTCAAGGATGGCGGCAGCCTGCTCTGGGTGGATCGCAACGCCCGGCGCTTTCATAACGAAACGACCGACACGGCAGAAGTGCGCCACGGCCTCGCCAACCGCGACACGTGGCTGGCCACGACGGCGGACGTGCCGGAATTCAGTCACGTGCCGGTGTTCCAGATCTTCGACGAGAAGGTCAGGGCAGGCGGCGCGGCGATGACGACGCTGAATTCCCGAACCCCTGCCTGGAGCGCGGACAACCTCGCGGAACTGGAGGAAGGGTCGATTGTGCGCGCGGAAACGCTGGAGGAACTCGCGCTCAAGTGCTGCTGGCCCGATATTCCGGGCGTGGCGCGCGCGGGACATCTCGACGCGGAAGTGCTCAAGGACACCATCGTGCGCTACAACGCGCAATGCGCGCAAGGCGAGGACCTGGACCATGGGCGCAGTACGTTTCTCGTGCCGCTCGACAAGGGGCCGTACTACGCCATCGGCCCGATGTTCCCGACGTATCTCAACACGCACGGCGGTCCGAAGCACGACGCGCATCAGCGCGTGCTGGACCACGAAGACCGGCCGATTCCGCGCCTCTATGCGATTGGCGAATGCGGCTCGCTTTGGGGTCCTTACTACAACTCGATGGGCGATATTGCCGAGTTCATCGTATCTGGCACGACTGCGGCGCACGCGGCGCTCGAAGAGCGAGAGTGGGACCGCTAGGCATCCCCCGGCATTCCCCACACAAGAAGCAGGCGACACAAAAGAACACCGCTTCAAAGGAGACAGCAATGTACGAGAACCCGACGGCGCACGACGCGCCGTCTCGCTCCGCCGATCGCCCCGGCGACGCTCATGCAGCATCAGCATCAGGCCGCCATGCCGTCGCCGCAGGCGGCTGGCCGCTGCTCGTGATCCTCACGATCGTGTATGTCGTGTCCTTTATCGACCGCGGGGCTATCTCGCTCGTGGTCGGGCCGATCAAGCAGGATCTCGGCGTATCGGATTTGCAGGTGAGTTGGTTGCTGGGGCTGTCGTTCATGCTGCTCTACAGCGTGCTGGGCATTCCGGCGGGCTACCTCGTCGATAACTGGCGCCGCAAGCGTCTGCTCGGCGGCGCGATGCTGCTGTGGTCGACGGTGCAGATTCTGTGCGGATTGAGCCAGACCTACGCGCTCCTGTTCCTCACACGCATCGGCCTGGGTGTGGGCGAAGCGGTGTTGCCGCCGGCCGCCGCGTCGATGATCCGCGACGCGTTTCCGCCCGAGCGGCGCGGCCTCGCGTTCGGCATCTACAACATCGGGCCACTGCTGGGCACGGGCCTCGCCCTCGTACTCGGCGGCTATCTGTTGAAGTTCGCGGCGGCCGGGCATCTCGCCGGAATTCCGCTGCTGGGCATGCTCAAGCCGTGGCAATTCGTGTTGGTGGTGCCGGGTCTGCTGGGCATACCGCTCGCGCTCATGCTCTGGCTCGTGCGCGAACCGGCGCGCCGCGATGCCACGAGCGTCGATAAGGTCAGCTACGGCGATGCCCTGCGTTTCGCGTGGGCGCACAAGAGCGTCTACCTGCCGCTCTGGATGGCGATCTGCCTGTATGGCATCGCCATCGGCAGCCAGATGGCGTGGCTGCCGGAAATCATCGCGCGCACGATGGGCTATAGCCGTCCCGCGATCGGCCAGACGCTGGGCGCGGTCGGGTTGATCGCCTCTCCCGCGGGACTGCTGTTGTGGGGCAGCGTGGCCGATCGTCTGCGCAAGCGCGGCATGGTCGATGCGCCGGTGCGCGTGGCGATTGCATCGACGGCCATTGCCGCGCTCGTCACGGCCGCGTTCCCGTGGATCCAGTCGGCGCAACTGGGCATCGTGGCGTATGCCGCGCAGACCTTCTTCTTCGCGGTGTTCGCGGTGGCGGGCGGCGCGACGATGGCGAATCTCACGCCCGGCAACATGATGGGCAAACTCACCGCCCTCTATTACCTCGTGACGAACCTGTTCGGGCTCGCGCTTGGGCCAACCGTTGTCGCCCTCGTGGCGCGCGCGCTGTTCGTGGGACCGAACGCGCTCGGTCATGCCTTCGTGGCCTGTTACGTCGTGGCCGTCGCGTTGGCGATTGTCATGCTGATACGCGTGAGCCGATCCATTCGCCTACGTGCTGCCGTTGCCTGAGTGAACCGTCGTGGCGCGCGGCCTCGTTGCGCGTGCCACCGCCATGCAAATCCAGTTCTTCTTTTTCGCCATGAAAATTACCCGAGTCGAATGCATTCCCCTGTCGATGCCGCTCAAGAAGCCGCTTCGCCTGCCGAACGTGACGATCACCTGCCTGAACACCGTACTGCTGCGCCTTTATGCCGATTCGGGCCTCGTGGGCGTGGCGGAGTCCGGCGACACCTCGTCCTGGTATCGCGGCGAAAGCCAGGCGTCGATCGTCAGCATGATCTGCGACGTGTTCGCGCCGCGCATTCTGCTAGGCGAAGATCCGCACAACATCGAAAAGATTGTCGGCGCGATGGACACGCTGGCGCGCGACAACAACCAGGCCAAGGCACTGGTCGATTGCGCCTTGCACGACCTCAAGGGCAAGGCGCTGGGCGTGCCGGTCTATGACCTGCTGGGCGGGCGCACGCGCGAAGCGGTGCCGCTGGGTTGGGTGTTGTCGGCGGGCGAACCGCAGCAGGTGGCCAGCACCGCTGTCGCCGGCAGAGAGGCAGGGTACTCGGCCTTCAAGCTGAAGGTCGGGCGCGGCACGTTCGACAACGACATCGCGACCGCGGCGGCCGTGCGCGAGGCGCTGGGCGACGGCGCGCGCATCATGCTCGACGCCAACGGCTCGTGGAACTACGAAGAAGCGCTGCGCACGATACGCCGGCTCGACCGCTATCGGCTCGACTTCGTCGAACAGCCGTTGCCGCATTGGGATCGCGATGGCATGTCGCGTCTGCGCGAGCGCGTCGAAACGCCGTTGTATGCCGACGAGGGCGCGCAGGAACTCCATCATCTGCGCGAAATCGCCGAGCGGCGTAGCGCCGATGGCGTGATCCTGAAAGTGCAGAAGGTCGGCGGCCTGCTCAAGGCCCAGCGCTTTCTGGCCGTGTGCCGCCTGTACGACTTGCCGGTGTTTTGCAGCACGCTGATCGGCTCGGGCGTCGAGGCGTGCCCCAGCACCCATCTGTGGGTCGCCAATCAGTGGGCCTGCCAGTTCATGAGCGAGAGCGCCGGGCCGCTGGCCGTGCACGCCGCCTGGAATAGCGAGGACATCCCGCAGGGTGAGGACCTCGCAGTGGGCGGGCAACGTTTTCAAGGCGGCTACGCGTATCCGAACGATCGCCCGGGCTACGGCGTGGAGATCGACGAGGCGCTGCTTTCGCGCATCCGCACGCCGGGACGGCCAGCGGTCAGCGTGGGGGAGTAAGTGTGCAACCCGGTTCGTTGGGAAGCTGGACAGCAAGGCCCGGCTTTCCACGCGCGCTCTACCGGCGTGAGGCTTCGCAAGTGGCACTTACGACCGGCGTTTCCAGCAACACAGGTTTTCAGACTCAGGTTTTTAGACTCACTAACGAGCAATCAGGAGACATAGCATGAACAGCGCCAGCACCTCGCCATGGAAGTACGTCGTCATGTGGCTGCGGCTTTACTTCGGAGCCCACCTCTTTTTCTCGGGCATCCGCTATATCACGTCGGGTTACGTGCCGCCTATTCCCGGCGCCGGCGGCGCCTACGTGGCGGCGGCCACCACGATCCATTTGTATCCGGCCGTCAAATACATGGAGTTCGTGTTTGGCACGATGCTGCTGACGAACCGCTTCGTGCTGCTCGCGCTCATTCTGGAAATGCCCACCACGGTCACGATCTTCTGGCTCAACACCTTCGTCGTCGCCACGCCGAGACAGCTTTTTTCGGGGCCGCAGGAACTGTTGATGAACGGCTTGTTGCTGCTGGCTTATAGCGGGTACATGGCATCGGCTTTTCGCCCCACGCTCAAGCCCATGTGGCTGTGGGACGGCTGGAAAGGCTATTTCCAGAACGACGCAAGCGGCCAGACGCTCAGCCAGCCGCTTCCTTCCGCACGACATGGCAAGGCTTGAATCAGGAGATCGAGATGAAAAAGGAAACGGGAATCGCGGTGGGGATTTGCTTGCTGCTGACGGCAGCGGCGTGTATCGGATCGACGGGGCTTGGGTACGCCGACTATCGACCGCTGCGCAATTTCGACTATTTCGGGCTTGGCGTGTCGTGGCTGATGTTCATCATCTTCCTGATCCGCGATCGCCGCGCGGGTATTGCTTGATGTCGGCCCGATGTTGATCTGATGCACGCTTGATGCAGCGCCTGTCCGCAGATCGTCGCGCCTTGCGGACAGGCGTGATTAAGCCGCCCGCCAATAGCGGCGGTAAAATGCGGATATCGATGCATTCAATGGCTAAAGAGACGACGACATCCGTGAGCAAAATCGAATTGAAGGACATCGATATCCCCGCGCAGGTGGCCGAGGATATCCGCAAGCTCATCAATCTGGGCACGCTCTCGCCAGGACAGCAACTGAGGCAGTCGGAACTGGCCGAGCGCTTCGAAATCAGCCGCGTGCCGGTCCGAGAAGCGTTGAATCTGCTCGCGGCGGTAGGCGTCATCGTGCACGACCCGAATCGCGGCTTTTTCGTGGCCCCGCTGTCTTCTGGTGAAGCCGCGCAGCTTTATCGCGCGCGGTTCCTGATCGAGCGCGAGCTGTTCCTGTCGATGGACTGGCCGGACAAGGCGCAGACCGCCACGCTCGACGCGATGCTGGCGAAGCTCGACGAATACTTGAGCGGGCGGCAACGGGCGGCGTGGATCGAGGAATACTACGCGTTCTATGCCTGCCTGTTCGACTTGTCGCCGGAGAAGATCATCCGTCGCGAAGCGTTGAGGCTGATTCGCCTGACCGATCGCTATCGCGCCCTGGCGACCGAAGCCAGCCGCCCGGACGAGGCCATGCACGCCCACCTCGAACGGGCCTTGCTGAATGCCATCGCAAAGCAGGATCGCGAGCAGTTGATGCAGACGTATTCAGTCGAGCGTGAAGGGATCAAGGATGCCGTCATGACGGTGCTGATCGCGCGCGGACTGTAATTATTGCCGCATTTTCGACGCTTAAACAAACACCTCGGGATAAACGAAGCGCGCGACATCGACGCGCTCCTTCACGAGCCCGAGTTCATAAAACGTCTCGACGATATCCTGTTGCTCCTTCACGATATCGGGCGTCACGGCAACGGTCGTATAGTGGCGGCGTTCGGTCGAGAGCTTGAGCACGTCGGGGCGCACGCCTAATTGCGGCGCGAGCAGGTTCGCGGTTTCCTGCGGATGGCTCTGCGTCCACGTATTCGCCTTCGCCAGTTCCTGGAACAGTACGCGGATCACCTGCGGGTTCTGCTTGACGAACTCGGGCCGCGCCAGATGGAAGGTGCGGTTGTTCGACAGACCCGTGCCGTCACGCAGCAGGCGCGGCGACGTGGCCAGTTGCTGGCCCGCGAGAAACGGGTCCCAGAGACCCGCCGCATCGACATTGCCCGAGAGATAGGTCGCGCTTACATCGGCTGCGCTCGTGAGGTAGACCGGCTGGATATCGCCGTACTCCAGACCCGCCTCGCGCAGCGCACGCACCAGCAGATATTGCACATTCCAGCCGCGCCCGATCGCCACCTTCTTGCCTTTCAGTTCGCGGATCGAGTGAATCGGCGAATCCGCCGCCACGAAAATGCCGATGCCCTTGGGGTAGGGCTGCTCCGCGCCCAGATAAACGGCGTTCACGCCTGCGGCATTCGCGAAGGCGGACGGCGCATCGGCGGCGTGGCCGAAGTCGAGTGCGCCTGCGTTGAGCGCTTCCGTGAGTTGCGGTCCCGCCGCGAACTCGGCCCAGCGCACGTTCCAGCCGAGCGGCTGCAAGGCGTGTTCCAGACTGCCGGTGCCCTTGAGAATATTGAGCGTGTTGAACTTCTGATAGCCGATACGCAAGGTTTGCGTCTCAGCCGCTCGCGCGTTCGTGACGAGCGCGGGGACCGAAGGTAAGGCGATGGCGCCCAGCGCGGTCGCGCCAAGCCGGTGAATGAACTTGCGTCGGTTCTGTTGCATGACGTAGCGATAATCGGTAAGGGATGAAAGGCGCTGCGGCCTCTCAGACTGGCATCGGCGGAGAGTGGCGATTAATCATTCGCATGGCTGATTAAATGACCGGACCAATGAACAGGCTTTTGACTGCCTTTACCGGATTCTAGGGACGGGCTGCGCGCAAACGAACCAAGCGATTCGCATAACCATATCGGATCGCCCGCAAAGGCGGCCGCAAGCGCCTTAGCAAAAGCGTGCGCATGGATATGAGCATCGCTTCGTTGGGGGCGCAATGGCGGCTCGCTACGATGGTCGCTCCCGTTCGCTGCCGTCTATCTGGAGCCGCTGCCCTCATGTCCGCCCCCGTCTTTACCGCCCATGCGATTGCGAAGCGCTTTGGCGCGACCGTCGCGCTCGCACGGCTGGACCTGTCGATTCATGCGGGCGAAGTCGTCGCGTTGATGGGCGCCAACGGCGCGGGGAAATCGACGTTCGTGAAGATCGTGAGCGGTGTGCAAAGCGCCGACGAAGGCGCGATGACACTGAGCGGCCAGGCCTACGCGCCCGGCTCGCCGCTGGCCGCGAGGCGCCAGGGCGTGGCGACGGTCCATCAATCCATTGCCGACCTGGTGGTGCCCGATCTATCGATTGCGGACAACCTGCTGCTCGATGAACTTTGCGGCGGCGTGACGACACTCTGGACGCCGCGTGCGCGCCGCCATACTCGCGCCCGTGAACTGGCGGCCCGCGTGGGTCTCGACGGGGCTGATCTGGGGGCGCCACTCGGCTCGCTGTCACTGGCGGCGCAGCAGCGTGTGGTGCTGGCGCGCGCGCTCGCCACCCGCCCGCGCCTGCTGATTCTCGACGAACCCACGGCCAGTCTGTCCGCCGCCGAAGCCGAACGTCTCTATACCTTGATCGACGGCCTGCGCGACGAAGGCGTGGCGGTCCTGCTGGTCTCGCACCGTCTCGCCGATCTGCGCCGCCTGGCTTCACGCGTGGCGGTGGTGCGCGACGGCCGCATCGTCGCGGCACAGGACGCGCCAATCGACTTCGACGCGGCGCTCGAGACCATGATCGGCCGGCCTTTGCCGAAGCCTTCGGCCGGCACGCGCGAGACGATCGCCAACGCTGTACCCGCACTGGAACTGCGTGGCCTGCAACTCGGTCCGCAGTCCGAACCTTTCGATTTCGATGTGCGCGACGGTGAGATCGTCGCCGTGGTCGGCCCGGTAGGAGCGGGCAAGACGCGCCTGTCCCAGGTGATCTTTGGCGCCGCGCGCGCACGCGCGGGCACGATGCGCCTCTACGGCAAGCCCTGGCGGCCCCGCACGCCGCGCGAGGCGATTCGCGCCGGGGTCTTTCTCGCGGGCGAGGACCGCTGGCGCAGTTCACTCTTTCCGGACACCGTGCCGTTTGCCTCCGTTGCTGGCACGATCGGCTTTCCGTTTCTGCCGCGCTGGAGCCGCTCGGGCGTCGTCCCGCGTGCGAAGGAGCGCGAGGTTGCGTCGAAGGCGATCGACACCTTCGGAATCCGCTGCGCCGGTCCTGAGGATCGCGTGGCGCGTCTCTCGGGCGGCAACCAGCAGAAGGTGCTGCTCGCGCGCTGGCACGCCGAGCCCGCGCGCCTGTTGCTGCTCGACGAACCGTTTCAGGGCGTCGATGCCGGGGCGCGTGCCGATATCGCCGCAACCCTGCGCCGCCGCGCCGCCGGACGAGCGACGCTGGTGTTCGTGAGCGATCTGGACGAAGCGCACGAAGTTGCCGACCGGATCGTCCATTTCGATCGAGGCACGATCGAGCCCGCCAACGAAGTCAGCACCGAAGTCTTTACCGACGTCCTTATCCCGACATGAGATCCAGCATCGTGAAATCCGCCACGCCGACACTCGCCGCCGAGCACGCAGCAACCCGTGCCGATGCGCCCTCGCGCCGCCGCGCCGCGCTCGCCTGGCTCGAACGCGTCAGCCTGCTGGCCGTGCTCGTCGCGATGAGCGTGCTGTTCGCCGTGCGTGAACCGGCCTTTGTGAGCGTCGAGAACCTCTTCAGCATCTTGCAGGCCGTGTCGATCGTGGCGCTGCTCGGCATCGGCGTGACGATCACGCTCGCGGCAGGCGGCTTCGACCTGTCCGTGGGCAGCGTGGCCGCCACGGCCCAGATGGCCGCGAGCTACGTGCTGGTGGTCTGGCACGGCAACGCGTGGGAGGCGGCTGCTGCCTGCCTCGTGCTCGGCGTCGCGGCGGGCCTCTTCAACGGCGTGCTCATCACGCGCCTGCATGTGCCCGATCAACTCGCCACGCTCGGCACGTTGTTCCTGCTCGCGGGGTTGCAACTGATCCCCACGGGCGGACGTTCGCTCGCAACCGGGTCGATCCTGCCCGATGGCAGCGAAGCGAGCGGCGCCTTCCCGGACGCATTTCTCGCGCTGGGTCGCGCGCGCCTGTTCGACATCGTGCCCGCGCCGGTCCTGGTGCTGCTCGTGCTGACCTTGCTCGTATCAGCGGTGATGGCGCTCACGCGCTGGGGCCGAGTGATCTACGCGATCGGCGGCAATGAAACGGCGGCGAGGCTGGCGGGCGCGCCCGCTGCGCGCTATCGCGTCGCGGCCTACGTGGCGTCGGGCGTGATTGCGTCTATCGGCGGCTTGCTGATTGCGGCGCGGGTGGGGCGCGGCGACGTCAGCGCGGGCCATTCGCTTTTGCTCGATGCCGTCGCGGCGGCGCTGGTGGGCTACGCAGTGTGGGGCGTGAAACGGCCCAACGTGCCGGGGACCGTGATCGGTGCGGTCTTCGTGGGCGTGCTGCTCAATGGCCTGACGATGCTCAACGCGCCGTATTACCTGCAGGATTTCATCAAGGGCGCACTGCTGGTGGTCGCGCTGGCATTCACGTTCAGCATTGGACATCGTGGCGGCGCGCGTAGCTGACGCCTGACGCCAACCATGAAAATAACCAGGGAATCCTGACGATTCAAGACGATAGGAGAGGAGCAACATGAAAGCAGCGAAGCACGCATTGAAGTCCCCATCGAAACGTCGTAGCGCCTGGTCCCGCGCACTCGGTACGCTCACGCTTTGCGCGGCGGCGATGCTGGATGCGGGTGTTGCTCACGCAGCCGCACTTAAAGGCGCGCCGGCGCCGTTCGATAAAGGCGGCGTGAAGGTCGCACTGGTCAACTACCTCTCCGAAGGCGACTTCTTCCAGGCCTACGAAGCGGGCGCGCAGAAGCAGGCCAAGGCGCTCGGCATCGACCTGCGCATCTACGAAGGCCGCCAGGACGCGGCGCAGCAGCGCGACCAGATCCAGCAGGCCATCAACCTTGGCGTGGCGGCGATCATCGTCAATCACGGCCTGCCGGAATCGCTCAAGGACGTGGTGCAGCAGGCGCTCGACAAGGGCATCAAGGTCGTGGCGTTCGACGTCGATCTCGCCAATCCGCGCGTGCCGCAGATCGAGCAAAGCGACCGAGATCTCGCCTCGTTGCTGCTGCAGCAGGCCGTGAAGGACAACGGCGATGCGTTTTCGGCAGGCTATGTCTATGTAGCGGGCTTCGCGCCGCTCGATCGCCGCGACGCGGTCTGGCAGGCGTTCAAGAGCGCGCATCCGAAGGTGCGCGAGCAGGCGCGCTGGGGCACCGTGGATAACCCGATCGCGCAGTCGGTGGCGAATCAGGCCTCGGCGGCGTATCGCGCCCATCCGGACATTCGCGTGGTGATCGCGCCTTACGACGAGTTCGCGCGCGGCGCGAGTCTCGCGGCGGGCGAAGCGAATCTCACGAACAAGCTGCGTATTTATAGCGCCGATATTTCGACGGCGGATATCGAGGCGATTCGCGCGCCGAACAGCGCATGGGTCGCGACGGCGGCCACCAATCCGGCCGTGGTGGGCGCGGTGTCGGTGCGTGCTGCCGCGCTGGAAGTGGCGGGGCAACCGCTCGATCACCACATCGCCGTCAAACCCGCGCTGGTCACGCGCGACGATCTCGTGAAGAACGATATTCACACCATCGCCGAACTGGGCGCGAAGTTCCCGGCGTTTCGCGTGAGCGATGCGGCTACGGCGGCGTGGATTCCGGTGGAATAAGGACGGATGGGTAGCGGCTGGCGATCTGCCTTAGCGCCGCTGGCATGGTCCGTGACAACGAAACCCCCTATGGCTTCCGGCTGTAGGGGGTTCTTTGTTGATGCCTTAGAGTAGGAGAGTTCACGGTGTAGGGCTTGACCTGGCCTGCTGCGTCATCCCTGAAACGATCCCCATCACCGGCTCGCCCGGGCGCGCGTCAACTCGGCAACGGCGTCGCGCACGCAAATCGCCGCGCATTCTGAAGCGCGGGTGAGCGCTGCGCGCGCCGGTCGCGCGATGACCAAGGGCTGAATGACCGTGGCTTCGCGAATCGGGCACTCCACCACCAGCGGCGACTGCGTGACCACCGGACTTTGCGTGATCAGCAGCGATACGCCCAGACCGCTTGCCACCATCGCGCGCACGAGTTCGATCGACGTGGCGCGATAGCGGACATTCGGCGACAGCCCGCATTGCCAGAACGGCGCCATCAGAAAATCGCGGCTTTGCGGCAGGTCGATCAGGATGAACGGCTGCGCGGCGAGATCGTGCAGCGAAATCGCGCGTTTGCGTTTCGCCAGCGGCGAGCCGGCCGGCACGAGCCCGTAGGGCCGCAATTCGGCGAGGCATTCGCGCTCGATGTCGTCGGGCAGGCCCACGTCGTACATCAGCGCGAAATCGATCTGCCGCTTGTGCAGCGCTTCGTCGAGTTGCGCGAGATCGCCTTCGATGAAGCGGATCGAGAGCCGCGGGTGACGCGCCTGCGCCAATTCCAGCGTGCGCGGCAGATAAACGGGCGCGATCGTGCGAAACACCCCGATCTGGACGATGCCGGATTCCTCGTCGCCGATGTCCTCGGTCGCGAACGCCGACGCCGAGGCGAGCAGCTGCCGCGCCTCGGCGAGCTTGCGTTCGCCGAAGTGTGTGAGCGTCATGCGCGTGCCCGCGCCGCGCGCGAATAGCGGATCGTTGAAGAGCAACTCCAGCTCGCGGATGGCGACCGAAATCGACGGCTGCGACACGTTGAGTTGAAGCGCCGCGGCGGTCGTGCTGCCCGCCTCGACCGCCGCGACGAAATAGCGGAGCAACCTGAGCGACAAAGCCATACGAAAATCCTATAGCCGTTAATTTATTCCGATATTTTATCTAATTGCTGCGCTCGACCAGAATCACTGCATCGGCCAACCCGGCCAGACGTTCAGGAGAAAGATGCCGTGACTCAGTCCAGGCTGCCGCTAGACGGCATACGCGTAATCGATTTTTCGAGAGTCCTGGCGGGGCCGCTGTGCTCGGCGCTGCTAGGCGATCTGGGCGCCGACGTGATCAAGATCGAATCGCCGGATGGCGACGATTACCGGGCGATCGGCCCGTTCGCCAATGGGGAAAGCGGCCTCTTCGGCGCGATGAACCGCAACAAGCGCAGCGTCGTGATCGATCTCAAGACCGAGGAGGGGCGCTCGCTCGCGCAATCGCTGTGCGCCCAGGCGGACGTCGTGGTTGAGAACTTCCGGCCTGGTGTCGCGGATCGGCTCGGGATCGGTTATGCGACGCTTTCGGAGCACCACCCGGCGCTCGTCTATGCGAGCGTGTCGGGTTTCGGGCAAACCGGCCCTGAATCGCACCGTCCCGCGTACGACATCATCCTCCAGGCGATGTGCGGTTTGATGGAGGTAACCGGTGCACCCGACGGCGAGCCGACGCTGGTCGGTGATTCGGTATCCGATGTAATCAGCGGGATCTTTGCGTCGTGGGGCGTGCTGGCAGCGCTGGTCGATCGCCTTCGCACGGGCAGGGGCACGCACGTCGACGTGTCGATGTTCGATGCCACGTTGAGCCTGACGGCCACGCTCGTTGCGCGCTATGCGACCACAGGCGTCGCGCAGCAGCGAGTCGGCAACCGGCATCCCACCTCGGCCCCTTTCGGCGCCTATCGTGCTGCGGATGGGCACTTTGTCGTCGCGGTGCTCAACAACAAACTGTTTGCCCGGCTTGCCGCGACGATCGGCCAGCCCGCGCTGTGCGACGACCCGCGTTTTGCGAACGACACATCGCGTTGCACACATGAGTCGGCGCTGCGCGCACATATCGAGCACTGGGCTTCCACGCGCTCGGTCGCCGAGGTCAATGCCGAACTGAGCGCGGCCGGGATTCCGGTCGCGCCGATCCAGAACGTGCAGCAGGCGCTCGACGGCGAGCAGGCGCGCGAGCGCGGCTTGCTCGTCGACGCGACCACGGCCGATGGCGCAACGGTGCGCCTGCCGTCCCAGCCGCTCAAATTCTCGGCCTATCCGCAAACACGAACCACGCGTGCGCCGCGCCTGGGCGAACACACGCGAACGGTGCTCGAACAGTTGCTCGGTCTCGATCCCATCAGGGTCGCCTCGCTGGCGGCGAATGGCGTGGTGCACATCGGGCGTGCCGATCCCACGCATGGACAGCACGAATTCGATCAGGACATCAAAAAGACCATGAATCAGGAGATGAACGATGCTTAAAAGACTGGGCGTAAACGACGCCGATCTCGAGATTGCCGATGCGATCCGCCGCTTCTCGCAAGCCGAACTGGCGCCGCACGCGGCACAGGTCGACCGCGACGAAACCTCGACCACGCGTTACGTCCCGGCCCTGGCCGAACTGGGCGTGATGGGGATGAACCTGCCCGAGCGCTGGGGCGGTATCGGCGCATCGCCGGCCGCGATCATTCTCGCGCTGGCCGAGATTGCGCAGGCGTGCGCGGCCACTTCGTCGATGATCGGTGCGCACTACCTGGCAACGGACTCGATCCTGATCGGCGGTGACGACGCCCAGCGCGAACGCTATCTCCCCGACGCCGCGAGCGGTGCGAACCTCGGCGCCTTCGCGCTGACCGAACCGCAAGCGGGCTCCAACCCTGCCGGTATGACGACCCAGGCCGTGCGCGACGGCGAGCACTACCACATTCGCGGCGTCAAACACTTCATTTCGAATGCCGACGCCGCGCAGTTCATCGTCGTCTATGCGAAGACCTCGCCGGAGCAAGGTGTGCGAGGCATCAGCGCGTTCGTGGTCGATCGCGAGACGCCCGGCGTGTCGGTGTCGCCAGCCGAGAAACTGATGGGGATTCGCGGCGCGCCCGCGCACGAAGTGGCGTTGGACTGCGTCGTGCCGGCCGCAAACCGTCTGGGGGCCGAAGGCAGCGGCTTTCGCACGGCCATGAAGGTGCTGGACAACAGCCGTCTCGACGTCGCCGCGACGAGCCTTGGCATCGCCGAAGCCGCGATGGGTGATGCCGTCGAGTGGACAAGGCAGCGCCAGGTTGGCGGCGAGCCGCTCGCGAACAAGCAGGGTTTGCAATGGGTGTTCGCGGACATGAAGACGCGTCTCGAAGCGGCATGGCTGCTGACGTTGCAGGCCGCCGCGCGTCGCGCTACGGGCGAGCCGTTCACGGACGCGGCGTCGATGGCGAAGCTGTACGCGACGGAAATGGTCGCGTTCGTGACCGATGCGGCGCTCCAGATGCACGGCGGTTACGGCTTCACGCGCGAGATGCGCATCGAGCGCCTCGTGCGCGACGCGCGAATCCTGCGGATCTATGAAGGGTCGTCGGAGATTCAGCGCACGGTGATCGCGCGCTCGGTATTGGCGTGACGATCGGCGAAAGACAGAGCGAACCAGGAGGCGAACAGTGAAAGTGCTTGTGAGTGTGAAGCGCGTCGTCGATGCGAACGTGAAGGTGGGCGTGAAGGCCGACCGCAGCGGCGTCGAGATCGCGAACCTGAAATTTTCGATGAACCCGTTCGATGAAATCGCGGTGGAGGAGGCCGTGCGCTTGAAAGAGGCGGGCGTGGCGACGGAAGTGATCGCCGTCTCGTGTGGCGTTGCGCAGGCGCAGGAAACGTTGCGTACCGCGCTGGCGATTGGCGCGGATCGCGCTGTGCTGATCGAGTCGAATGACGAATTGCAGCCGCTGGCCGTGGCGAAGCTATTGAAGGCGCTGGTCGACAAGGAACAACCTGCGTTGATCGTTCTCGGCAAGCAGGCCATCGACGACGATTCGAACCAGACCGGTCAGATGCTGGCGGCACTGGCGAATCTGCCGCAAGCGACGTTCGCTTCGAAGATTACGGTGGCCGATGGCCGTGCCACTGTCGCGCGTGAAATTGACGGCGGCGCGCAAACCTTGTCGCTCAAGCTGCCCGCCGTGGTCACGACGGACCTGCGTCTGAATGAGCCGCGCTACGTCACGCTGCCCAACATCATGAAGGCGAAGAAAAAGCCGCTGGAGACGATCAAACCCGCAGATCTGGGCGTCGATGTCGCGCCGCGCCTGAAAACGCTGAAAGTCGCGGAACCTGCGAAGCGCAGCGCAGGCGTGAAAGTCGCCGACGTTCGTACGCTGGTCGAGAAGTTGAAGACCGAAGCCAAGGTGCTATGAGGAGCGATGGGAAAATGACGAATCTGGTTATTGCTGAACACGACAACGTATCCCTCAAGGCAGCGACGCTGAACACGGTTGCAGCGGCGCAGAAGATTGGCGGTGATGTCCATGTGCTGATTGCAGGCCACAACGCGCAAGCTGCGGCGGATGCAGCCGCGAAGATCGAGGGCGTCGCGAAGGTGCTGCTTGCAGACGCGCCGCAACTCGCGCAGGGCTTGGCTGAAAACGTCGAAGCGACGGTTTTGAGCATTGCTCAGAACTACTCACACATTCTGGCTTCGGCAACCGCAGCGGGCAAAAACGTCACGCCGCGTATCGCGGCGAAGCTCGACGTCGCACAGATCAGCGACATCACCGCAGCGCACAGCGCCGATACGTTCGAGCGTCCGATCTACGCGGGCAATGCGATCGCGACAGTTCAATCCATCGATGCCATCAAGGTCATCACGGTGCGCACGACGGCATTCGATGCAGCGGCGGCAGAAGGCGGCAGTGCAACGATCGAAACGATCGAAGCGCCGGCAGACACCGGCCTCACGCAGTTCGTTAGCCTCGAAGTCACGAAGCTCGACCGCCCCGAACTCACGGGCGCGAAGATCATCGTCTCGGGCGGCCGGGGTCTGGGCAGCGGAGAAAACTACGCGCAGGTGCTGGAACCGCTCGCGGACAAGCTCAACGCGGCCCTCGGGGCATCACGCGCAGCGGTCGATGCAGGCTATGTCCCGAACGATTACCAGGTCGGTCAAACCGGCAAGATCGTCGCGCCGCAGTTGTATATCGCGGTCGGTATCTCGGGTGCGATCCAGCATCTGGCCGGCATGAAGGACTCGAAAGTCATTGTCGCCATCAATAAGGATGACGAAGCGCCTATTTTCGGCGTGGCCGATTATGGCCTGGTCGGCGATCTGCACGACATCGTTCCGGCACTCGCCGCCACCATCTGAGTTTCACCCCCCATCGGGATCGTGCGATCCCTTGCGCGTCGTCGGCGCCGACCGACGTTAGCGCCACCACCCAGTGCAGTTTTCCACCGGTCAGGAGCCGAGCATGGAACGGACTACTTCATCTGCCGGGAACGTTTCGCTGATCGAGCGCCGCTCGATCGACTACATTCCCGACGCCGAGCGCCACGGCAATCTATTCAGTCAATTCACCCTCTGGTTCGGCGCGAACCTTCAGGTGACGGCGGTCGTCGTCGGGGCGCTCGCGGTCGTGCTGGGCGGTGATGTGTTCTGGTCGCTGATCGGCCTGCTTGCGGGCCAGTTGATCGGCGGGGCGGTCATGGCGCTGCACGGTGCGCAAGGGCCGCGCCTGGGCCTGCCGCAGATGATCTCGAGCCGCGTTCAATTCGGCGTCTACGGCGCGATCATTCCGCTCGTGCTCGTCTGGGTCATGTATATCGGCTTTTCCGCGGGCGGCACGGTGCTCGCCGGACAGGCCATCGCCGAGTTGCTGGGCGTCGATCACACCGTCGCCATTCTGATTTTCTCGGCGCTGGTGATCCTGATGACCGGCCTCGGCTATCGCACGATTCACGCGATGGGGCGCGTGTCGAGCATCGTCGGCACGCTTGCGTTTCTCTACCTGTTCGCGAGCCTGCTGCACGGACACGCACTGGCTTCGCTGCTCGCCAACCGCCATTTCACCCTGGCGACATTCCTGCTCGCGGTGTCGTTGTCGGCCTCCTGGCAGATTGCGTACGGGCCTTATGTTGCCGATTATTCGCGCTATCTGCCGAAGTCGACTTCGGTGGGCAAGACCTTCCTTGCGGTGTTCGGCGGCACGGTGGTGGGGGCGCAGGTGTCGATGACCTTTGGCGTTCTGGCAGCGGCACTGGCGGGCGGGCGCTTTTCCGGGCACGAGGTCGCGTTCATCGTGGGCCTTGGCGCGACGGGCGCCATCGCCAGCGTGCTGTATTTGACGATCGCGCTGGGCAAGCTGACGATCACCACGCTCAATGCCTACGGCAGCGTGATGTCGGTTGCCACGATACTCACCGGCTTCGGCGGCCGACGCGAAATCGGCAGCCGCACCCGGCTCGCCTTCGTGCTGCTTTGCGTGGCCGCGTCGAGCGGGCTGGCGTTGACGGGGCAACATTCGTTCCTGAAAGTTTTCTCGTCGTTCCTGCTGTTTCTGCTGGTGTTTTTCACGCCGTGGAGCGCGATCAATCTCGTCGATTACTACTGGGTCACGCGAGAGCGCTATGACGTGCCGGCCCTGTTCGATCCGAATGGCCGCTACGGCCGCTGGAACCTCACTGGCATCGCCGTCTATGCAATCGGGGTGCTCGTGCAGATGCCGTTCGTCGCGACGGGGTTTTACACCGGGCCGTGGGTGGCCGCGCTCGGCGGGGTGGACATCTCGTGGCTTGTCGGCATCGTCGTGCCGGGCTTGCTGTATTACGCCGCCTTGCGCTTCGCGCGATCGAGTACGCCGCCGGAACAGATCATCCTGCCCGAACCTGTTGCCGACGCGGAGTGACGGCACGACACGTGCTGGCAAGTCCACGATTCGGGGCCTTTCACGGCCCCGAATCCGCGTAGCGCGTTTCAATCGCGTAAATAATGAAGGGAGAAATTGCAACGCTGCGAATAATCGACACGAAATATCCATACGCGTCACTCAAGCGTCTGCCGGCCTGCATTAAATGAGCAGATACAGTACGCGCTCCCCGTAATCCATATAGCCTGTGCCGGACGTTCGGTGAATGCGGGGCGGCACATGTCCGCTCATCGCTGCAAGGACGTCGAAACAGGGGGCGTCGCGCAGGCTACATCATGTCGGCAGTTCGCCGCGACGCCAAGGCCAGCCATAACCGGAAGCTTGCCCGTGCGTATCCTGTCCATATTCGGAACGCGGCCCGAGGCCGTCAAGATGGCCCCGCTCGTGAAGCGTCTTGAAGCGGAGCCGGGTGTCCAGTCGATCGTCTGCGTGACCGGCCAGCACCAGAGCATGCTGCAACAGGTGCTCGATCTGTTCGACATCGTGCCGGCGCACAACCTCGGCGCGATGACCACCAACCAGACCTTGAACGGTCTCGCCGCGCGCCTGTTCGCCGGGCTCGACGAAGTGCTCGCCGCCGAGCAGCCCGAGCGCGTGCTCGTGCATGGCGATACCCTCACCAGCATGGCGGGCGCAATCGCGGCGTTTCACCGGCGCATTCCCGTCGGGCACGTCGAAGCCGGGCTGCGCACCGGCAATCTGTTCGAGCCGTGGCCCGAGGAGATGAACCGGCGTGTCGTCGATGTGGTCAGCGATCTGCTGTTCGCGCCCACCGCGAGTTCGCAGGCCAATCTCGAAGCCGAAGCGCTTACCGGTCGCATCGTGGTCACGGGCAATACCGTGATCGACGCACTGCACCTCATGTGCGCGCGGCTGGAGCGCGACGCCGCGATGCGCGAGCGCATCGACGCGCAATTCGACTTTCTCGAACCCGAGGACTCGGGCCGTCCGTTGCTGCTCGTCACGGGGCACCGGCGCGAGAGCTTCGGCGAGGGCTTCGAGCATATCTGCGCGGCGCTCGCCGCGCTCGCGCAGACCGGCAAGATGCAGATCGTCTATCCCGTGCATCTGAATCCCAACGTGCGCGGCCCGGTGCTCGCCACGCTCGGCAACGCGCCCAATGTGCACTTGACCGATCCGCTCGACTATCCCGAGTTCGTGCGCCTCATGCAGCGCGCGTCCATTGTGCTCACGGATTCGGGCGGCGTGCAGGAAGAGGCGCCCGCGCTCGGCAAGCCGGTGCTGGTGATGCGTGATGTGACCGAGCGGCCCGAAGCGCTCGCGGCGGGCACGGTGAAGCTGATCGGCACCGAGCGCGAGGCGATCCGGCAAGCCGTGCTCGAACTGGTCGACGACGAGGAAGCGCGCCGTGCCTTTGCGCGCCGCGTGAATCCCTACGGCGACGGTCATGCGTCGGAGCGCATCGTCGCGGCGCTGGTGGGCAAGCCCTTCACGCCGTTTGCGAGCCAGGCGTTGCCGGGCTATCAGCATCCCGTGCTGGCGGCGCGCGCCGCAACCTAGCGCGCGCGTGCCGCCGCTTTGAGCGCGGACCGGGCGCGGCCGGAGTTTAGCCCGCGTGTAGCGCTGTTCCGCGCCGACAACATGAGGCCTGTGACGTGATATCGAATTCGACTTCGGATCGTGTAGGCAAGCGGGTGAGCAACGGTGTGCGCGAGGCCCGCGTGAGGTCTCTGCGGTCGGGCGCGGCGCAGGCGCTGTGCGTGGCGCTCGTTGCCGTGTGGTGTATGTCGGCGCAGGCCGCGCCGGGCGATCTGGCCGGGGCGTTCGCGCAACTCGGCGCGGGGCGCATGGAGTCGCGCACGGTGTCGCTCGCCGATCTCGGCGTGCGCGAGCCGGTCGTGCTGCACGCGCCCGACGCGGCGCAGGAACTCTATTTGCCGGTCCCGGCGAACCTGCCGATCGACAACGCCACACTGCAACTCGACGCCAGCTATTTGCGCGGCAATGGCGGCCGCACGACTTTCGTGCTTTCGCTCGACGGTTCGCCGGTGCAGGCGCGCACGCCTGCCGACGGGCAGGGCGACGGGTCGCTCAGCATCGGCGTCGATGGCGCACCGCGCGCATCGGGATTCGTGCGCGTGGGGCTGCAATGGTCGTCGGTGCTCAACGACGCGGTCTGCACCGACCAGACCGCCATCGCCAATCTCTGGCGCGTTGCGCCCACCACGCACCTCACGTATCAGTTCGATACCTCGACGATCAACGACGTGCGCACCGCGTGGAGCGCGCTGCCGGCCAAACCCGTGATTGCGGTTGGCGCAGGCAAACTCGACGCCGGTGCCTACGACGTGGCCTGGCGGCTCGAAGCGCTGCTCATGCGCAATGGCGCGACGCCCGTCACGCAGATCGTGCCTGCGGTGGGCGATACCGTGCATCTGGGCAGCGTGCAGGTGCCAGCGGCTTTGCAGGCGGTGCCCGCGTTCGCCGCGCTCGCTGCGGGCGGCGATCACAAGCTCGCGAACCCCGCGGAACTGGGTGCGCTGATCGCGCTTGCGCCTGCCGGTGTGTTCGCGCCGAACGTCGTCGTTGCCGATCAAGCGTTGCGCACTCGCGCGGGCGAGGCGTTCGACGCGTTGCGCGCGCAGGTGCAAGCCGTGTCGGCCGATGCGGCGGGCGCGTTCGATGCGTGGCGCGCGCGTGCGGGCGGCGCGTTGTTGTCGGCCCCTGGCACGCCGCCACAGAAAGGCGAACTCGCGCTTGCGCATCTCGGCGGTCTGCCTGCTGTCGTAGTCGGCGACGATCTGGGCGTGACCGCGCTGTCGCGCGTGTGGAGCGGCGTCGATGTTTCGAACCGGCTCGTCGTGCATGAACTCGCGCCGTCGCCGAACCTGAGCGCGGGCGGCAATAGCGACCGGCTCGCGCTCTCGCTGATCGGCGGCACGCCCGGCACCGTGAACGTTTTGACGAGCGCGGCATGGGAAGCGCATTTCGATCTCGCCGCCGTGAGCGGCAACGGCAAGATCCCGCGCCGCGTGGTATTCGATCTGGCGGCCGCGCCTGCCGCCGACCGCAACGGCCAGACGGCGTCGATCTTTTTCAACGGCGTGCTGATCGGCTCGCAGTTGCTCGATACCGACGGGCACGCGCAACGCGTGAGCGCCGATATTCCGGTGTACGCGCTCGGCACCACCAACACGCTGCGCGTGCTGTTCCAGCGCCAGCCCGCCGGCGGCTGCCGCCCGCGCGAGCAAGGCTATCCGGCGGCGGTGCTGCCGAGCAGTTATCTGGTGCTCGGCAAGGGGCCGCTCGCCGAGGACTTCACGGGCATGGTCGCGCGCTTCTCGCAAGCGGCGAATGTGTTCGTGCCGCAGAGCTATCTCGCCGATCCGGGTGCGAGCCTGCCGCGCGTCGCGCGACTTGCCAACGCGACGGGCGTATCGCCCACGCGCGCGACCTTGCAGGTTGTAGCGGACGGCCAGGCCGCGCAACCCGCCGGCCCGTTCCTCGCCGCCGACGTGCCGCTCGACAAGGAAGAGGGCCACACGAGCTTCGCCGACGGGCGCATCACGCTCAAGGGGCGCGGCGGCTCGACGCTCGTCGATATCTCGGGGCTCGCGCAACTCGGCGTGATCGAAGTGACACGCGCGGGCAGCACACCGGGCGTGCTGTATCGCAGCGTGGGCGCGCCGCCGGTGCTGCCGGCGAGCCTGCAACTGCTGCAGGGCGATGTGGCGATCGTGGACGGCTCGGGCGTCGTCAAGCAGTTCGATACGCAATACGCGGGGGGCGTGCCGCCGCTCGACGACCAGCGCGCGTGGCTCACGCGTCACTGGGCAGGCTGGGGCGTACCGACCATCGCCATCGTGCTGTTGCTGTTGTTGCTGGTCGCGGCCGGCTGGGCACGCAGCCGGGCACGCGCACGAACGGCGGCGGCCGCGGCGGCGCAAGCGGCGAGTTCCAGCGCGAACGCGAGCGGCGGCCCCGACGATAGCGGATCGGGCGGCGGGCCAGGCAACCCCGGCGGCACGAACCCGCAAGGCTGAGCGTGAACTGGACCACGATCGACTGGTGGCTGAACTATGCCGCGGGGCGCTACTACCAGGGCATGGAGTACCTCGCGGCGACGGTGGCCGTCATCATCCTGCTCTCCAGCGTCGATGACCTGTTCATCGACGCCTGGTACTGGGTGCGCCGCACGATCCGCCACTTCACGGTCGAGCGGCGCTTCAAGCCGCTGCGCGCCGAGCAGCTTTACGAGCGCGAGCAGCAATGGCTCGCGATCATGGTGCCCGCCTGGCGCGAGGAGGACGTGATCGCGGCGATGGTCGAAAATGCCGTCAAGGTGCTCGACTACCGCAACTATGTGATCTTCGTCGGCACCTATCAGAACGACGCGGCCACCATCGGCGAAGTCGAGCGCATGCGGCGGCGCTACAAGCAGTTGCATCGCGTGGAAGTGCCGCATGACGGCCCGACCTGCAAGGCCGATTGCCTGAACTGGATCGTGCAGGCGATTTTCCGCATGGAGGCCGAAGCGGGCATCGAGTTCGCGGGCGTCATCCTGCACGACAGCGAAGACGTGATGCATCCGATGGAGCTGCGCTTCTTCAACTACCTGCTGCCGCGCAAGGACATGATCCAGTTGCCGGTGGCCTCGCTCGAACGCGAGTGGTACGAGCTGGTCGCGGGCACCTACATGGACGAATTCGCGGAATGGCACGCGAAGGATCTCGTGGTGCGCGAGAGTCTTGCGAGCGCGGTGCCGTCGGCCGGCGTCGGCACGTGTTTCTCGCGGCGCGCGCTGGCGGGGCTCGCGGCGCAGACGAACAATCAGCCCTTCAATACCGAAACGCTCACCGAAGACTACGACGTGGGCGAGCGTCTGGGCCGCATGGGCATGCAATCCATTTTCGCGCGCTTTCCCGTGCAGTTCGCCACGCGCCGCAAGTCGTGGTTCGGGCTAGGCCCGGTGCGCGAGTTCACGCTTACCATGCCGCTATGCGTGCGCGAGTACTTTCCCGATACGTTCCGGACTGCGTATCGTCAGCGCGCGCGCTGGACGCTGGGGATCGGGCTGCAAGGCTGGGAACAGATGGGCTGGGTGGGCTCGCTCGCGAACCGCTATCTGCTCGCGCGCGACCGCAAGGGCATCGTGACGGCATTCGTCGGCATTCTCGCGTATGTGCTGCTGGTGCAATTCCTGCTCTTCACGTTCGCCGATATGCTCGGCCTGCGTCCCGATCTGATCGCCTCGCCGTTTGCCAATTCGCGTTTTCTCACCATCGTGTTGTGGGCCAACGGCATCGCGCTGCTCATGCGCGTCGCGCAGCGCGTGTACTTCGTCTCGCGGCTCTACGGCTGGGAGCACGGCGTGCTCTCCGTGCCGCGCATGGTGATCGGCAACTTCGTCAATTTCATGGCCGTCTCGCGCGCGTGGAAGATGTACCTCAACTATCTGGTGACGGGCAAGCGTCTCGTGTGGGACAAGACCATGCACGACTTTCCGTCGTCGGATGGCTTCAAGGACCGGCGTCAGCGGCTGGGCGAACTGCTGGTGTCGTGGCAGGCGATTGCGCCCGAGGAACTCCAGAAAGCGCTCGCCGAGGAGCACGCTCAAGAGGCGCCGCTCGGCCGCGTGCTGATGGCGCATGGCTGGCTCGACGAGGAAACGCTCGCGGAGGCGATCGCGTTTCAGGCGGATCTGCAACGCGCGCCGCTCGACCGCGCGAAACTCCTGCACGCTGCGTCGAGCCTTCCGATCGAGCTGGCAGTGCGCTATCGCGTGCTGCCACAAGGCAACGATGGCGCGGGTCATCTGGTGGTGCTGTGCGCGAGCCCGTTGACGGACGAGGCGCTCGCGGCGCTGCGCGCCAAGTCGGCGTTGCCGGTCGTGCAGCGCATCGCGCGAGAAGGCGAGATCGCCGACGGCTTGCGTTTGCTGCGGGGCGTGCCGGCGGCGCAGCCCGAGGACGACGTAAGAACGCCTGACGCGAAGGGTTCTCAGGTTGCGAGCGTGCCGCTGCTCGGCGATTTGCTGATCGAGCGCGGCGCGGTGCGGCGTACTGATTTCGAAGCCGCGATGCAGCGCTATCGTCCGGCTGAGCACGGGCGCATTGGCGACTACATGGTGGCGCAGGGCGTGATCTCGCGCGAAGCGCTGGCGCAGGCGATCGCGGAGCAGGAGCGCTTACGCAGCGAGGCGGCGGCCCATTCATGAAAAGGTCTCCGAACTATCTCCCGATGCCGCGTGCGCTGGCGCTGGCGGCGTTCTGGCTGAGTCTTGGCGCGGGTGTGCCTCTTTGGGCGCAAGCGGCCGAGCCGCTGCCGCTCTCGGGCGCGGCTTATCGGGTCGCGCAGCAGGGCTACGATGCGTTCGCGCGTCACGACTATGCGGCGGCGCAGCGCTACGCGCGTGAAGCGATTCGCCAGCGGCCCGATGTGGCGTCGCTGCGCCTGCTGCTCGCCAATGCGGAAGCCGCACAGGGCGATTGGCGCGCGGGCAGGAATACGCTAACCCAGGCGATTGCCCAGATCGGTCCCGATCCGTCGCTGGTCGCGCGGCGTCAGGCGTTCGATACGCAGATTGCGGCGGCGCAGGCTCCGTCGACGGCTTCAGCGAAGCGCGGCGTGCGCGCAGCGCGTCCCGCGCAGCCGGGCCAGGGCTCGCCCGACAATCTCACGGGACGCGCGTTCGTACTCGCGCAGGACGCTTATCGCGCCTATGACGCGAAGGACTATGCGCGCGCGCTAAGCGAGGCGAACGGCGCGATCGCGTTACGTCCGGATGTGCTGCGCCTACGTTTGCTAGCCATCGACGCGGCGATGGCGGCAGGGCACGACGACACGGCGTGGCAGCTCGCGCAGGACGCCGCGCCGCGCTTCGGCAACAACGCCGAGCTACGCGCAAGGCGGCTTCAGGCGGGGGCGCGGCTCGCGCCGAAACTCGCCGCCACCGCACAGGCCGAGCGACAGGGCGGCGATCTGGCGAGCGCCGCCGCGCACGCGCGCGAGGCGATCGGTTATGCACCGGACCGTATCGGCTATCGCTTGCAGTTGTTCGGCATCCTGATCGATCAGCACGACATGAGCGGGCTCGAAACGGCGGCTGGCGATGCGCTCGACGCGAAGGTCAAGCCCGCGCTCATGCTGTACGTGATGCGCGGTTACGCGCGTGCGGCGCAAGGACAACCGGCGCAAGCCGATGCCGATTTCGCGCAAGCCTGGCAAACGGGCGACGGCACGCCGCGCGAGCGACGCGTGGCGCGCGTGATCGTGGCCGACGTGTGGACCGCGCAAGGGCAGGCGCAGCGTGCGCTCGACCTGCTCGCGCCGCTTGGCCCGCAAGGCGACGATACCGATGCCCTAATCGCCGCGCGCCGCTACGCGGCACGTGAGGCGCTGGCCCAAACCGCGCCACAGAGTGCAGCGAACGTGGCGAACGATGCGCGCCCGATACTCGATTGCGCGGTGGATGCGAGCGGCGCGGCCTGCGATATCTATGCCGCGGATGCAGGCTTCGCCGCGCGGCGGGCTTCGATTCTCGCCGCGCAGCGCGGCGACAAGGACGCGGCGGTGCAATACGCGCGCGCGGCGGTGGAGGCCGCGCCGCGCAACCCGCAGCATCGCGTCGAACTGATCGACGCGCTGGTCGCAGCGGGCGACACGCAAGACGCACGCCGCGAAGCGCGCGCCGCGCTCGACGCGGGGCTGCTCGATGCCATGCCGCCGCTTCCGGCTGCCTATCTCGCGCAGCGTGCGGGCGCCGACCGGCGCGCCTCCGAATACTTCGCACAGGCCGATGCTGCCAGTCAACTGCCACCGCAGGCCACGGGCGACGCAGGCTACAGCGCTTATCGCGCGTGGTTCGACGAGGCGGCCGCGGGTTATTTCGAACGCGCGATCGACTACGGCACGGCGCCGCCCGACGGCGTCGCGCCCGCCACCTTGCTGCAATTGCAGGACCTGCGCAACGCCCACGCCGACGTCACGCGCGACTGGGGCTTCATCGCCTCGGTCAACTATCGTGGCGCGGGATTGCAACCGGGCGTGGCGACGGGCTCGGTGCCGGGTTCGTACAACAACTGGCAAATGGGCCTCGAAGGCTACTGGCGACCGTTCGGCTCGCTGGGCGACCGCAATTTCGAGGTCTATGCGCGCGCGTACCAGGACGTCGGCGCGAAGGGCGACGCGCCTAGCGGCATCTCCACGGCGCTGGGCGCGGTGGGCGTGCGCGCGAAGCCGTTCGAGTCGATCAATGCCGTGATCGCGTTCGAGCGCCTGATTCCGATCGGCTCGCATGCACCCGCCGACTGGCTCGTGCGGCTCGCCTATTCGGGCGGCTTCGGCACCGAGCGCCGCCTCGACGTGCCGTCGTGGTGGACGGTTCAGGATTACGGCGAATTCGGTCATTACCTGAGCAACGGCTGGAACTATGCGACCGGCTATCTCGAAGCGGGCCGCACCTGGCGGCTCGACCGCATCAGTCCGAAGCTCACGGTGTTCCCGTATGCCGTGGTCGGCATGGACTACGATACGAGCATCAATCACAGCGTACCGGTGGGCATGGGCATAGGTGTGTCGTCGCGCTACTGGTTCCGCGACAACTTCGACGACGCGCCGCGTTCGTACGTCGATGTCTCCGTGCAATACCGCTGGCGCCTCACGGGCGACGACCGCGCGGGCGGCGTGTTCTTCGGCGCGGTGTTGTCCTATTGAAGGAGTGGCCGACGATGGCTTTAAGCATCACCCAGCCAGGCGACACGCGCCTCGCGTTTTCGATGCGCCGCTACGCGCGCGCGGCGCTGGCGGCGCTATGCACGCTCGCGGCGGTGGGCTGCACGCTGCAGGTGCCCGCGCATGCCGATGCGCTCGCGCAAGGCGTGGTCTGGCAGCCCGACAACGACCATCTCGACCTGCACGGCGACTGGGACAAGCTTGGCGTCAACGAACTGCTCGTGCAGTGGATCGCCGTGGACGACGTGGCCTATATGGCGGGGGCGGGCTTGCCCGCGCCGCGCGTGCCCGACTGGGTGCGCATTGCCAATGAGCCGTGGGCGCGCGGCGTGATCGTCGGGCTTGCGGGCTATGCGGACGAGAAGAAGGCGCGCGCGAACATGGAGGAACTGGTTGAACGTTCGCTGCGGCTCGCGGCTGTGCGCCCGCCCGTGCATATCACCGGCTGGTATTTCCCGGTGGAAGCGGACCCCACATGGGCCGACGCGGCACGCATGGGGCCATTGCTCGAACGCTTGCCCAAGCCCTTGTGGATCAGCGTGTACGACACCAGCAACATCGGCGGCAAGGCGTTTGCTGCCTGGCTGGACAGCTGGTTGCCCCGCGATGTGGGCGTGCTGTTGCAGGACGGCTGCGGGGTCTATGCGCGCGGGCCGGCGGCGGCGCGCGAATACGCGGATGCGCTCGCGGCGCATCTGGGCAAGAAGCGCGTGCGGATCATCGCGGAGGCGTTCAGGCCGAAACAAGGCGGCGGCTTTCGCGCGGCCACGGCCGCCGAGCTCGCGCCGCAACTGGAGGCGTATCACGGTTATCGCGTCTATGTGTTCGACGGGCCGCACTATCTGTCGCCGCAACTCGTCGACGGGCTGCTCGCGATACGGCACGGTGCGGGCAAGGTCGAATGATCTCATTGACCTCGTGATCGCACAGCGAATGAAGCACGCGGACGATGTTTGGCGCGATGTCTGGCGCGACGTTCAGGCAAATGGCAACGGGCCATCGAACTCGCCGATATAGCAAAGATGCGAGACGGCGCTGCCTCGATGGCCGTCCCAGCGATGCAGCATGAAGGCGGGCGGCTCGATATACGACGCGGGCTCGGCGTCCGGTCTGAGGCGCAGTGCAATCTGCGTGGTCGTGCTGGGACAGGTGAGTACAGGAACCGCGCCAAGGCGCGTATGCATCGCACGATGAACGTGCCCGGCGATGATGCAATCGATATTGCCGTGCTGGGCCAGGAGATCGCGCAACGGCGCAATCTCGTGCAGGCCATAGAGATCGAGATAGGGTATCCCGGTGCTGAAAGGCGGATGATGCATGGCGATGACGACGGGTCTGCCCGCGTTGGCGGCAAGCTCGCGTTCGAGCCACACAAGCGTAGGCTCGCTCAATTCGCCGTGATGAAATCCCGGGACCGACGTGTCCAGCGCAAGCACGCGAACCGGGCCGACATCGAGGCCGAAGTTGAGTTCGCCCTCGAGCGGCAGCCAGGGCTGGTCGCGGAACGCTTCGCGCAAACAGGCGCGGTCGTCGTGATTGCCGGGCAATACCGCGTAGGGATGCTTCAAGGGCGCGAGCAAATCGCGCAGCATGGCATATTCCTCGGGCGATCCTTCATCGGTCAGATCGCCGGTGATCAGGACGAGTTGGGGTTCCGGGTCGAGGCGATTGAGCGTATCGACCGCCGCCGCGAACATCGCGTTGGAGTCGACCTGATCCTGATACAGCAGGCCACGCGGCCGAACATGAATATCTGAAATCTGGACGATGACGGTCACGCGCACTCCCTGTTGGTCGATTGGCTCGCCGACTGGCGCTTCAGTATCGCAGCGAAATTAATCGGCCAAAAATCGAGGGTTGGGTGTGCGCGCACAAAAAAACGCCCGCAGCGCGCAGGCGCTCCGGGCGTTCTTTGGCGAATCGCTGGCATCGACCCGCGAGAGCGGATCGTTGCCGATGCAACCAGATGACTCTGGTTGCGCGTTCAAGCTCGATTAGAAGCGGTGACGCAGGCCGAGGTTCACCATCGTCTGCGAGCCCGTGCCGCTGTAGCCGTACGAGCCGATCGACGCTTGCGCCGATTCCACATCACCGTCCTGGTCGCGCGTCGTGCCGCTTGCGTGCTGGTAAGCCGCGGTCAGGTAGACGTCGGTGCGCTTCGAGAGGTTGTAGTCGCCGCCGAGCGAGAACTGATGATAGTTCGCCGAGGTGTCGCCGCTTGCGTGCGTGTAGCTATAGCCCGCGCCAACCAGCAGTGCCGGGGTTGCCTGGTATGCGAGGAAGCCCTGACCCGTGTTGTACTTCTGCTTGGTGCTGTACGTCGAGTCCGCGTCCGGTGCGTATTGCGCGTTGCTGTAGCCCAGGCCGAAGATGAACGAGCCGAGCGTGTATTGCGCAGCCACGCGTGCGATCTGCAGCGAGTGCGCCGTTACGTAGCCGTTGTTGATGGCGCTATCGAACGTGCCGCCGTCCGACGTGCTCGTCCATTTGCTGCGTGCGCCGGCGCTGTTGGCGGCGTAGTAGTAGCCAGCCGCGACAGCCAGCGGGCCGTTGTTGTACGCGAGCGCTGCCGAGTACGACTGCTCTGCACCCGTCGAGCCGGCGACGCCGCCGAACGAGTACATCACTTCAGCCTGCAGGCCGCGATAGACCGGCGAGGTGTACTTGACGGCGTTGTTCACGCGGAAGCTGTTGTCGTAGTTGTCGACGTCGCCAGCGGTAGCGAACACCGAACCGAAGTAGTTGTCGGCGGTGATGCCTTGAATCAGGTCGACCAGCGGGTCGTATTGACGGCCCAGCGTGAGCGTGCCGAAGCGATCGCTCGACAGACCAACGAAGGCCTGGCGGCCGAACAGCGCGCCGCCCTGGCCCGATGCGCCCGTCGACGGATTGAAACCGCTTTCCAGTTGGAAGATTGCCTTCAGGCCTGCGCCCAGATCTTCCGAACCCTTGATGCCCCAGCGCGAACCGGCCAGGTTGCCGTAGCTGCTGTTGCCGAGCGCCCAGAGGTTCTTGCTGCCGTCTGCGTGGCTGACGTAGGTGAGCGAGGTATCGACGACACCGTAGAGCGTGACGCTCGACTGGGCGTGAGCAACGCCAGCGATGCCGAATGCGGCAAACGCGGCGAGGGTAAGGGCGCGTGAATTCATCTGTAACTCCGTTTGTTGTGGAACTGCTTTCTTTTGAGGCCCGAAGGCTATCGCGCGTATGGATGCGGGCGCAACGGCATTAAAAAATTCGTAGCAAAATTGTGACAGCTAGAGAGAATTCAATGCAATGCGATGTATTTTTTGGAAAGAAAGAATTCGTTTTATTAAATCAATGACTTGTAATTGAAATCACGTTTTCTCTCGGAATTTATTACGCGTCGGGAAGATTTGGATTCGGCGAGCAGGATCGACGCCCATGCTGGGCATGGATGGTGTGGCGTGCGCAGGAGCGGCAGGTGAGGAAATGGCGGAAAATCGCCTAAAAGAAGCCAAAGCGCGACGAATGTGCGCAATGAAAAAAAGCCCCGCTGCAAGAGCGGGGCTATCAAGCGTGGATAACTGTCTGAAACTTAAACAGTTGGGCGCATTGTATGGCAAGCCAATCTGCGCTTGAATTCGTTTTTGGCAATAATATCGTGATGAATTTGCGGTGGCGCGCAATGGAAAATTGTGCGTACCGGGTGGCGATTGTCGATCAAAATCCTGTCTTCGCGGTATTTCAATCGTCGCAATGGAGCCGCGTGCAGGCGTCCCTATGAAGCTGATGAAACGCGCGGCTTTCCGTATCTCACGCGAGGTAAGCGTTGGTCCACAGGTGCCGCTTGTTCCGGGTATCGGCGAGTCTTGCAAGCGGTGAGAATGGGCGGCTCCTGATTCTCTCCCGTGGAATGGCTTCACTGTGACCCGATTGATCCACTTTTCCCGCGCTGGTCTGCTGGCGTTGATGAGCGCGAGCGCAGCAGGTCTCGCGCATGCCGACGACACGATCGTCAACGCCAATAACCAGTTCTCGCTCTCGGTGGGCGGCCATCATCTGAGCTATACGGAACATACGGACCAGTACGATCCGCTCGACTCCGAAAATGGCACCCAGGCCGCGTTTGAGGCGAACTTCGTGCGCCAGGGCTCGGTGCTGGGCGTGAGCGATATCTATTTCAATGCCTCGGTGGACTATGCAACCGGCACCACGGCCTATAACGGCTATCTGGAGTCGGCATACAGCCCCGTGATGATTCCGTGGCAGTCCACGACGCACGACAAGACGATCGATGTGAACGTGAAGCTTGGCCGTGCATTCGCGTTGACGCCACAGCGCGATCTGCAACTGATCCCGTATCTCGCGTATGGCAGCCACAACTGGATTCGCGACATGAGCGACTCCAGTTACGGTTATTACGAGCACTACCGTCATCAGACGATCAGCGTCGGCTTGCTGGGCCAGTACGCGATCCTGCCGGGCCTGACCGCAAGCGCCGATTTCCACGTGGGCAAGATGCTGGGCGCGAAGATGACCGCGAGCGACGTCGTGGGCACCTTCCAGATGAGCAACAAGCCCGTGCTGGGCGGTGGCCTGAGTCTGGACTACGCGTTGACGCGCCATCTGCATGTGAGTGCGAAATGGCAGATCGAGCACTTCCAGTATGGCGCGTCCAACGTGATCGACAACGAGTATGAGCCGGACTCGACCACCACCGAACAACTGTTCATGGTGGGCGTGGGTTACGCATTCTGACCTGGTACGGAGTGCCTGGCATGGTGCTGGCGGGCGTCGCCGCCGTCTGCCGGCCAGTGGCGCGCGGCTAGTGGCGCGCGGCTAGCGGCGCGCGCAGCGGCCTTCGCCCGAGCCGTGCGCAAGTAACAATCGGTAAAGGCCAGGGCAGGTCTGGTAAAGCGCCGTAAAACACTTGTCGGCTCGATGAAAACGCCGCGCCGTAGAATCAGGCGGCTTCTTTTTCTTTTCTCAACGATGCTTCGTTTTCTCGAAACCCGGGCGCGGCGCGGTACACGCTGGCTGACGGTCGCGTTCGCGCTACTCGCGAGTGGCGGTATGCAACTCGCGCATGCCGATTGCCGCCCAACCGGCGAGCCTGGCGTGCTGGTCTTGCCGCTTTCGCCCGTGCACGTCGCGGTGCCGAAGAACGCACCGGTGGGCGCGCTGCTCGGCTCGGCCCACGCGGCCATCGTCCACGATGTCCCGTTCACGTGCAGCGGTTCGGACAACGCGCGCGAGTTGCGCGTGCGGGCTCCCTTGGACACAGCGGCGGGATTGGGCAACGTCTACGCGACCAACGTGCCGGGCATCGGCTTTCGGATCGTCACGCGTGGCGGCAGTTTCGCGGGCATCGACGACGGTCCGCGCAACGCCGCCTATCGCGTCAAGCTGCCGCCTCACGCCGAGCGCCTCACGGGTTTTGCCGTCGATATCGACTTCGTCAAGACCGGTGAAGGTCAAGGCGGCGTGCTCGCGCCAGGGAAACTCGCCAGCCTGTCGCTGGGCGGCACGGAATTCGTCGACGTGGCCGTGCCGGACGGCGGCGTGGTGTTCGACGCCATGCAATGCGCGCCGGTCACGGTCGGGGGCGAGATGTCGGCGGGCGCGGGGACGATGGGGGCCTTCACGCAGGAGGCGGTCGTGATCAGCACCGGTTGCGCAGCGTCGGGCGTTAGCGTGGCCATCGGCGTGGAGCAGGGCTATGTCTATGGCTCGCATCCGTCGCTGAGCGTCGATGCCGCGCCGAAGCACGCCGCGCACGACGCCAGTGGATTTGCCGCGCTGGGGTCGGCTCATGCTGTCGGTAGCGCAGGTGTCACGGTGACGGGTAATCGCAGCAACACGCGGCGTTCGTTGCTCGATGACGGCGGTTCCGACACGAGTGAATCGGCAAGCGCTCTGGGTTCGACCAGTGGCGGATGGTCCAGTAGCGGCCTGGGTTCGGGCAGCGGGATGAGCAGCGGAATGGGTGGCGGAATGCGCCATTGAGCGGGCTGGCGGGCCAGTTTCCCATCACCAGGTTATCCTGATCAACGCGCAATTTGCAGCCCGCCACGTAGCAGCAGCGACACCAGTTCGGCCTGCCGGTGCGTATCGGTTTTCGACAGAATCTGCTTGAGATAGCCGCGTGCCGTACCGATTCCTATACCGGATAGCGCGGCTGCTTCGGCCAGATCGGTGCCCCGGGCGAGTAGCGCGGCAAGCGATGCCTCGCGTTGCGTGAGATGAAACGTCGCGACGAGCACCATGGGATCGATCCGCACGGGCCTGTCCAGTTCAGTCACGAACAGCGCCGCTCGCGTGGCGGCGCTGATGCCTTCCAGCGTGTCCGACGCATTGACAGGCAAGACGCGAACGACGAGCGGCAGACGCGGCGGTCTGCGGGACAAATAGCAACGCATCGACATCTGAGGCCGGATAGCCGCTTCGCTGGCGTCCCGGCACGCTTTATTCAGGCTGATGGCGGTGGCGATCATGTCGCCCAGATTTTTGGCGTCGGCAGGGCGCGAGGCCGATACGCCTTTTCCGGTGAGCAGCAAGCCATCGCAGGAACGTGCTAACGCCTCAGCGCAACGGTTCGCAAATATTGGGCGCATTGCCGCATCGACCAGCACAACGCCGATATTCAAATGCGTCATCACGTCGTACGCGCCCTTCGCTCGTAGGTCCGCAGCGCCAAGACGATTTCGTACACGGAGTGCCGTCGTCAAATGCGGCACGATCAGATTGATCGCATCGAGATCGTCCTCGCTGAAGTTCGCCTTGCCCAGATCACGCCCCATCGAAAAAAGGACCCGTTGATCCGCGTTGCGAATGAGCGGCGCGACGATGCCATAGAAGCCGCCGGCCGGTTTCACGGCTTCCCTGTAGATATCCGAACGTTTGAAGTCGTCGTCCGATATGGCCGAAGTCTGGCGCAGAGCGTGGCCTTCGGGAATCGCATTGACCCAGTCTGGCAGGCGGTTTTCGATCTCTCGTTGCAGGCGACTGGCGCTCTCTGCATCAAAGCCAACGGAGATCGCAAGACCGCGCGCCTCGTTCGCCTCGTTCACCTGGACATGCAGCATCGCCTTGTACGCCTCGCCAACCTGCGCGACGCAGGCAATGGCGTCAGGCCATCCGTTGGGCGTGAGCGCGGCTTCATAAACGTGTCGAATCGCTCGATGGATGATCTCGACGCGCGTCATGCCCGCTTCCTTTCGAGGCAACTTTCCCTCCCAAATGGGAGTGTCGGAGGTATGAAAGTAAGACGAAAGTATAGGCAAATATTCCGGCTTCGTCTGGCTTGAATCGTTGCCCGCCGTGCAGCTATTGCCGCGCAATGGGCCAGCGCGCAAGCGGCGTCGTAGTTTCGCCCTGCACCGTGCGGAGAACGCAAATGGGACGCTCCGAAGAGACGTTCGGCCCCTCTCGATACGTGGGCAACGACAGGCTCATCGCCGGCATTGTGCTGGCGGTCGTGACCTTCTGGCTGTTCGCGCAGACGACGCTTAACGTGTTGCCCGCCATGCGAACCGAACTGCGGATCAACGATGGCACCAGCGATATCGCCGTCAGCATTACCGCGCTGTTTTCCGGGGTTTTCATTGTCGTAGCCGGCGGACTGGCCGACCGTTTCGGTCGCGTGAAAATGACCTATGCGGGGCTCGCGCTGAGCGTCGCCGGATCGCTGCTGATCGCCGCCTCGCCCTGCGGCACGGCGATATTCCTGATGACCGGTCGCATCATTCAAGGCGTGTCGGCGGCCTGCATCATGCCGGCCACGCTGGCGTTGATGAAAGCTTACTTTGACGGCGCGGCGCGCCAGCGGGCGCTCAGTTTCTGGTCGATTGGCTCGTGGGGCGGCTCGGGCCTGTGCGCACTGCTGGGCGGTCTGGTCGATGCGACGATGGGATGGCGCTCGATCTTCTGGATGTCGATTATCGTGGCGACGCTAAGCTGGACGCTCATTCGCGGCACGCCGGAGAGTCGGGGCGATGCGCAAGAGACCGCGCTGCCGTTCGACTGGACAGGTTTGACAGCACTACTAATCGCTATGGTGGCGTTTAATGTCGTGGTGGGGCAAGGCGCAACGCTGGGTTGGCTCAATCCGGTCGTGCTCGCGCTGACGAGCGTGTGTGCGCTGGCGTTAATCGTGTTCGTTCGGACTGAACGGTGTTGCCGTCATCCGTTCGTCGATTTTCGACTGTTCGACAATGCGATATTTCTGGGCGCCACGTTATCGAATTTTCTTCTGAACGGTGTAGCGGGCGCGTTGCTGATTGTCCTGGTGCTGGTGCAAAAAGCGTATGGACTCTCGTCGCTTCAGTCGGGCCTGATGACCACGGGTTACCTCGTCGCGATCCTGTTGACGATTCGCGTAGGCGAGAAGTTGCAGCAGCGTTGCGGTGGACCGCGACGCCCCATGTTGATGGGCTGTGCGGCAACGGCGGCAGGCATTGCGCTCACGACTTTCACGTATGTATCCGCGACGCAATACGTCGTTATCGCGGTTATTGGCATCACTCTGCTCGGCGTTGGATTGGGTCTCTATGCGACGCCGTCCACCGATGCCGCGCTATGCAGCGTCGCTCACGCGAGGTCAGGCGCGGCGTCGGGCATCTACAAGATGGCGTCATCGCTCGGCACTGCGTTCGGCATCGCGATATCGGCTGCGATCTTCACCGCATTGACGACAGCCGATGGCTTCCCGCCGATGAAATCGCTTGCCGTCGGTCAGCCTGACCAACTCCGCTTCGCCGCTGCCGTAGCGTTGTGGTTCAACGTCGCCATGGTGCTGCTCGCGGCGTTGGCCATCAAACTTGCGATGCCGAAGCAAGGCGACGTAGTCGACGACGCGGTGATATCGAACGCGTAAGAACGCGTGAATCGCGGCACCGTTTGCCACTCGCGACGCAGGCCAGCCCGGCGACGCTGATCCGTTGGGCGCCTGCTTCCGTCTACTGCCTCCTCTCTTCCGCGAGGCATGTCCCCCTCTACGAAACATGGCGAAACATTCCGTAATCTGCCTGGATGTAAATGAGAATGCTTCTCATGTATATTCAGCAACATTACGAAATGGGCTGATCCACGCGGCACAAGAACGCGTATCAATAGGGGAAGATGTTGTTTCAGCGAAAGATTCTGGCAATCCTGATTCCGGTGGCGCTCGCGGAATTGGCGGGCTCGCAGGGCGCATGGGCGCAGGCGGCGACTACGGCAACGACCACCGCAACGACCACAGCGGCGACTGCCGCGTCGGGCACCGCAGCGGCAAAGGCGCCGGCTGCGAAGACCACCACGGGCGCATCTTCGCGCGTGGAAAGCCAACTGAACGTGGTGTCGGTCACGGCGAGTCGTATCGGGACGACCGACCCGACCCGATCGGCGGCGACGGTGTCGGTCATCACGTCCGACGACATGGAAGAGAACAACGCCAAGGACATCAAGGACGCGCTGAAATACGAGCCGGGCGTCGCGGTCAACCGCCAGGCCTATCGTCCGAGCGGCATCGGCGGTTCCACCGGCCGAGCCGGTAACGACGGCATCAATATTCGCGGTCTCGAAGGCAATCAGGTGCTGTTGCTGGAAGACGGCATACCGCTGCCTCAATCGTTTTCCTTCGGTTCCGGCGCGGCGGGCCGCGGCGACTACCTGAATACCGATCTCTATGAGCGCGTCGAGGTCCTGCGCGGACCGGCGTCGGTGTTGTACGGCAGCGATGGCTTGACCGGCGCGGTGAATTTCGTGACGAAAGACCCGTCGGACCTGCTCGCGATCTACGGCAAGAAAAGCTATTTCTCGGTGCGATCGGATTACGACTCGAGCGATCGGAGCTGGGGTGGCACCGCGACCGCAGCATTTAGTACGCCAAACGGAGTCGTGGAAGGCCTGTTGATGCTGTCCGGGCGACACGGGCATGAACTGGACAATCACGGCAGCACGGGCGGCACCGGCGCGAATCGGGACGAAGCCGATCCCGCGACGTACAACAACCGGTCTGCGTTGGCCAAGCTCGTGTTCAAGCTTTCGCCGACCGACAAGGTCAAGCTGACCGCCGAAACCCTCAACAACGACAGTTCCGTCGACAGCTTGTACGAAATTGGCAACTACACCGCCAACACCACTTCGTATAACACGACCAACAACGTCACGAGCAATCGCGTCAAGCTCGAATGGGATCACGACGACGAAACCAATCGATGGGTCCAGCACGTCAAGAGTTCCGTGTTCTATCGCAACGCCGCGACCGATCAGTCCTTGCTGATCGGCGAGACGACGACCGATGTGACGCGCTACAACCACTATGGCGAGAGTATCGTCGGCGGCAATACGGTCGCTGAAAGTTCGTTCAATACCGGACCGCTTTCGCATAAGCTGGTGTACGGTCTCGACCTGAGCGTGTCGCAATACAGCACCGATTCGAACGGCAATACGGCTGACGCGACCTCTGGCTATCTGGAGACGTTCCCCAAGACGCAAACGCTCAATCTGGGTGCGTACATGCAGGACAGCATCAGCTGGAACAAGCTGACGTTCGTGCCGGGGCTGCGCTTCGACTATTACCATATGACGCCGGACGCCGACAGCACGTACACGTCGGCCGCGAGCGCCTCGACGCAGCCGCTTTCCAACTCCAGCGGTAACGCTTTGTCGCCACGCCTGGCATTCCTCTATGAAATCAGCCCGGCGATGGTGCCGTACGTCCAGTACGCACGCGGCTTCCGGGCGCCTTCGGCCAATCAGGTCAATAGCTACTACGGCGGCGGTGTTGCGGCTTCGCAATATCACACTTATTACGAGCAGGTCGGCAATCCGAACCTGAAACCGGAAACCAGCAACTCGTTCGAAGCGGGTATGCGCGGCAAGCTGGCATTCGGGACGAATCGTGTGTCGTATAGCGCGTCGGCGTTTTATGGCCGCTACAAGAACTTCATCGACTCCGAAGTGGTCGGCGGCAGCCTCACTTCGGCAACCGATCCGGAAAAATTCCAGTACATCAACTTCAGCAAGGCAACGATCAAGGGTGTCGAGGCGAAGTTCGACTGGTTTGCCGGCGACTCGGTCGAAGTCAAGGGCGGTGTGGCCTATACCGACGGCAGCGAACAGAACACGGATGGCACCAGTAGCGGGATCATGTCGATTCCGCCGCTCGCAGCGGTGCTCGGGATCAAGTATCGCGGCGACGATCGCTGGTTCGTGGGCGCCGACGTCACGTACAACTCGCGCCGCAATACGAGCGACGTGAATACCTCGTCGACCAAATATTTCTCGACGCCGTCGTACACGATTGTCGATCTGCACGCTGGTTACAAGATCACCCAGCACGTGAGCCTCACGGCCGGCATCAACAATCTCTTTAACCGCAAGTACTGGCGCTGGAGCGATGTGCGCGATCTCTCGGGTAGCTCGAGCTACGCCACGCTCAATGCCTATACCGCCCCGGGGCGCAACTTCAATGTCGGGATGAAGATCGACTTCTGATCGTCGTCGCCCACCCAAACAAAGGACCGTAGTGAATTCAGTCGATTTTTCCAATGACCAGGCCCGCGCACAGTGGCGCGAGTCCTGGCTCGCCCTCAAGGCGGCGCAAAAACTGCGTCAACGTGAGGCCGCCGCAGCGATGCAGGTTAGCGAGGCGCAGGCCGTGGCGGCTTTCGTCGGCGTCAACGTCGTGCGTTTGAAGCCGGATTTCATGGGGCTGATCGCTCAAATGCCGAGCCTCGGGCCGGTGATGACGCTCACCCGCAACGAGGCGGCCGTACACGAGAAAGACGGCACGTTCGAGACGGTGAGTGCACAAGGGCACGTCGGTCTCGTGCTCGGCGCCGACATCGACCTGCGTGTCTTTCACCGGAGTTGGGCCTTTGCGTTTGCCGTTCGCGACGCATCGCCCAATGGGGAAATGAAGAGCTTCCAGTTCTACAACGGACAAGGCGAAGCGGTTTTCAAGGTCTATCTGCGCCCGCATAGCGATCATGCCGCGTTTGACGCGTTGGTGGCGCAATGGGCGGACCCGGTGCAATCGTCCGTGCTCGCGCTGACGTCGGCCGAGCCTACGCAGCCTGCGCGTGAGGATGCGGCAATCGACGTTGCCGGCTTTCATGCGGCGTGGGACGCGATGCAGGACACACACGACTTTTTCCCGTTGCTGCGCAAATTCGGACTCGCGCGCACGCAGGCACTGCGGCTGGCCGAGCCGCGCTACGTGACGCGACTGGCCGACGATGTCGTTGAAGCGTTGCTGGTCGAGGCGGCTCGCACCCAGGTGCCGATCATGGTGTTTGTGGGTAACCCCGGCATGATCCAGATTCATACCGGGACGGTGACGAACGTACGCACCCTGGGCACCTGGGTCAATGTGCTGGACGAGCGTTTCAACCTGCATTTGCGTGCAGATCTGGTCGCGAGCGCGTGGCTCGTGCGCAAGCCGACCTGTGACGGCATCGTCACCTCGGTGGAACTGTTCGACGCGCAGGGCGAGAACATTGCCATGCTGTTCGGCGCGCGCAAGCCCGGTGCGCCGGAGCTTGCATCGTGGCGTGAACTCGTCGATTCCCTCGTGACCTATGCAGAGGCCGTTGCCGCTTGACGCAACCTCTGCCGGCGCGATGCCGTAGGGTAGATTCGTCAGCAACGCGTTGCTGAAAACGGGGAGGGTGGCGCAACGGCTCGCCACCTTCCCTCGTCTCAAGAATTGTCTTTGTGAATTGGCGGCGTTGATATCCGCCAATTATCGCCATCCCAAAGCGTCGTTCGACGGCGGCAATCCCGGTTCGCCCACGGTGCTTTCTAAAAAGAATCGATCCTCTGCATCGGTTGCTTAATGCAGCTTGGAATTTCAGTGTGAAAAAAATTGACCCTCGAAATCAGGATGGTCCTCGTTTCTCTGACTCAGCCATTCAATCCATGCAGGAGACGGGTGTTCGCGTTACGCCGGCGCGAATTGAAGTCCTGATTTCATTGTACGAAATGGCGGGTTCTGCCAAAGCGGACGAGATTTACCGTCATGCGGCAAAACGGAAGAAACGGATAAGCAAAGCGTCGATCTATCGGGCTCTGGTTGAATTCGAGCGAGTGGGCATTGTGATCCGGCGATGGGTTTCAGGCAACACAGGCGCACGTGCCGTCTTCGCTCTGCAACGCGCAGACGATGCCGAAAAAATGCACGTCGTTGTGTGCAAGCAGTGTGGGCGACGCGCGAGTTTTCCTGACTCGGGACTCTTTGAAATGGTTAAGGAAAGCGTGGACGCCGATTTTTTCGGATCGTCGAGAAAATATTTCACGATGATGGCCGAGTGCGCGATTTGCGAATGACAAAGCAGCGCCATTTTGTCGACGCTCAGAGCGTGGTCGTGAATTGCGTGTTCGGTGCAATCCGCCGTTTGAGCGCGCGGGCTAACGAATAGCCGGTGCCCAGGCGCTCGACGGCCAGGCGCTGCCGCAGCGTCGCCCCGAAGGCGTTGAGGAAGTGAAACGTCGAAGGGCTGGCGAAGCCGTCAAAGTCGAACGTGAGCTTGCAGGCCAGGGCACGCTGGATGCCCACCCAGAGCAGCAGGCTGATCGAGCCGCAGTGCGCGTCCCGCACACGCGACGACAGCAGATAGTACGCCGCGTGACGATCCCACACGAGGCCAATCGCCGCAACGAGCCTGCCGTCTGTTCCGTATGCCCCGAGCAGGGTGCCCGCCTTGCGTTCGACGAACGCATTCACAAGCTGGCGCATGACCTCCGGCGAGTAGGCGTTGGTGCGCGAGCGGGACGCCAGATTGGATTCGTAAAACTCGATGAACTCACCCGGCGTCGCGATCGGCGCGATCGTCAGATTGCGCTGGGCACCACGGATCACATTGCGGGTCTTGGTGTCGAGACTCGCCCAGGCATCGTCGATCGAGCAGTTCGCGTCGATCTGGAAGGTATAGCGTGCCGACACCGAAAAGCCTTGCAGCGCAAAGGCAATGGCATCGTCGATGCGCGGATCGAATACCTGGAAAAAGCTGTCGCAATCGGGAAGCTGGTCGATCAGCTTCGCGGTGACATCGAGATGATGATGCCGTTGACACGCGGCGCTGCCCGTCACCGGTTTGATCACCGGGCCGAGCGTGCGCGTGAGCGGCGGGAGATGCGATACGCGCCACAGGCTCAGGCGCGTCGGTGTATAAGGCATTTCCCCGATGACCTGGTTGTTGCGCTTCACCGTGGCGAGCTTCCAGTTACCCTGCGTGGCGATATCGAGCCACCAGGGTTCATGGAATATCGAAAGCGCGGTGCTGCTCGATGATGGGGAAAACGGTGCAATCGTTGAGGGCGCAATGGTCTCGCACGTCATTGCCCGCTTGCCGAGTGAGGCAATATTATTGTCGCGTTTCACCGGTGACTCGCTTGTCGTTCGCTAATGGCAACCAACCTGGCAGCCAGGGCCTGTTCGTTATGCCAATAACATACTTGACCGGCTACGTGAGCGCAGCGGATTTTGCAGCCGTTTTCCCGTGCTATTCCGCCAAAATCACATGACGCCGAATCGCCCAGGCCGAACGCAGCTATTCTTTTGACGCCCGCTTCTTGTCATACCAATGCTTGAGCAACACGCGCGTTTGATCGCCGATGGCCGCCTTCAGGAAGGCGGCTTTCTCGACATCGATTTCGCGCCATTCGAGCATGGAGAGCGTCGACTCGCGTGCGAAATGGAACAGCAGAAATTGTCCATAGAGGCTGAACGTGCGCACCACGGTGAGCGGATCGTCCTCGGACATGCCGGCAATGTGCGCGAGCAGCGCGACGGTCACCTGATTGAGCGGGTCACGCATGCGTTCGCGCAATATCTGGGCGCCCATTTCCGGCTCGCCGCCGCCTTGCTCCCGTGCGAAGAAGAGCCGCTTGTCGGTATCGTCGCCTTTCTTGAACATCAAATCGGCCACCGCGTTTTGAAGCTGAATGAAAGCTTCAATCAATTCGTCGATTTTGCCGTGGCGCTCAAGCAGCGCCCGCGCATTCTGCACTTGCGGCTCGATGGCCGACCACGCGTCGTCGGCGAGTGACTCGGCGCACGCGCAATAAAGCCCTTCCTTATTTTCAAAGTAGTACTGCAACGCGGGGGCGTTCACGCCCGCTCTGGCCGCGATATCACGTGTGGAAGCCCCCGCAAAGCCATGCTGGCCGAACAGGTGGATCGCGGCGTCGATGATCTTGCGGCGCGTTTCGTCGCCGCGTGCGTAGCCGCCTTCGGTCGGGCGGCGGGGTCGTCGGGTCTCGCTCATAGGGTTCCTGCCACAGGGGGCACTCAGATCTTCCAAAATATAACACTTGACACAAGTTTATCGAATGGAATAATTTTTCCACTCGGAACACTTTGTCCATTCGGTATAGATTGAGGCTTTCAAAAATATGTCAACGACAGCAGAAGCGCCCGGGCGCGTAGCAGCAGGTGAAGCAGTGAATACGGAGAAGCGCGGCTCCAAACGTGCCATTCTGCTGGGACTCGGTCTCGTCGCGCTCATTGGCGGGGGTGTCTGGCTCGGCCAATGGTGGTTCGTCGGGCGCTTCATTGAAACCACGGACGATGCCTATCTGCAAGCGGATAGCGTGACCATCGCCCCTAAGGTCAGCGGCTACGTGACGGACGTTTTCGTCGCCGACAACCAGGCGGTGAAGGCGGGCGATCCCCTCGTCAAGCTGGATACCCGCCAGTATGCGGCGGCTCTCGACCAGGCCAACGCCACCATCGACGCGCGCAACGCCGATGTCGAGCACGCCCAGGCGCAGCTCGTCCAGCAGCGCGCCAACATTGCGCAAACCGTGGCGCAGGAAGAGGTGGCGCGCGTCAGTCTGCGCCATGCGCAGGACGAGGTGAACCGCTACACGCCGCTCGCCGCGTCGGGCGCGGAGACGACGGAGCGGCTCGCGGAACTCAAGAGTACGCGCGACCAGGACCAGGCGACGCTCGCCGCCGATCATGCCGCCGTGGAATCGGCCCAGTCGCAACTGGGCGCGTTGAATGCCCAACTCGTTCAGGCGCGCGCGCAGCTCGAAGCAGCGCGTGCGAGTGCCGCGCAGACGAAGCTCGACCTCGACCACACGGTCATCACGAGTTCGATCGCGGGCCGCGTGGGCGACCGTAGCGTGCGCGTTGGCCAGTATGTGCAGCCGGGCACGCGCATGTTGTCCGTCGTGCCGGTGCAGGACACTTACCTCACGGCGAATTTCAAGGAAACGCAGATCGGCCAGATGCGCAAGGGGCAACCGGTCGAAGTATCGGTCGATGCGCTCTCGGGTCATACGCTGCACGGCGTGGTCGATAGCTTCTCGCCGGGCACGGGGTCGCAATTCGCCTTGCTGCCCGCCGAAAACGCCACGGGCAACTTCACCAAGATCGTGCAGCGCGTGCCGGTGCGCATTCGCCTCGAAACCGGGCCTGAAACGCGCAAGGTGCTGTTGCCGGGCATGTCCGTGACCGTCAAGGTGGACACGCGTTCCGCCCGCGACGCCGACCGTCGTATCGACGCCGAGAATCATCGTGGCTAATTCTTCCGCCGTTTCGATGGCCGCACCCGCGCAGCCGCACGGCGAGCGCGCCAGCGCGTCGGACTGGATCGCGGTGGCCGCGGGCGCGCTCGGCGCGCTGATCGCAACGCTCGACATCTCGATCACGAACTCGGCGCTGCCGCAGATTCAAGGCGAGATCGGCGCGACCGGCACGGAGGGGACGTGGATTTCCACGGGCTATCTGATGTCGGAAATCGTGATGATTCCGCTCGCCGCGTGGCTCACGCGCGTGTTTGGCCTGCGCAATTTCCTGCTCACCAACTCGGCGCTCTTTATTGCGTTCTCGATGATGTGCGGCTGGTCGCATTCGCTCGGCGTGATGATCGCGGGCCGCATCGGCCAGGGCTTCACGGGCGGCGCCATGATTCCCACCGCGCAGACCATCATCCGCACGCGCCTGCCGCCTTCGCAGTTGCCGGTGGGCATGACGGTGTTCGGGCTCACTGCGCTACTGGGACCCTTGCTTGGGCCAGTGGTGGGAGGATGGCTGGCGGAAAACATTAGCTGGAGCTGGTGTTTCTTCGTCAATCTGCCGGTCTGTCTCGCACTCATCGCGCTGCTGCTCTACGGGCTCGAAGCCGATCGTCCGCACTGGGAAGCGTTTTTCAAGGCCGACTGGGTGGGCATCGTCGGGCTTGCGATCGGTTTGAGTTCGCTGACCGTGGTGCTCGAAGAAGGACAGCGCGAGCGCTGGTTCGAATCGCACATGATCGTTTCGCTCTCGTGGGTCACGTTCGCGGGGATGGCCTTGATCGCCATTTCGCAATTCACCGCGAAAAAACCAATTCTGCGCCTGTCACTCATGCGCAACGCGCGCTTTGCGAGCGTGAACATCATCGTGTTCGTGGTGGGCGCGGGTCTCTACGGCATTTCCTATCTGCTGCCGCAGTTCCTGAGCCAGGTGGCCGGTTACAACGCGGAACAGTCGGGCGTCGTGATGCTGCTTTCAGGGCTGCCCGCGATGTTGACGATGCCATTTCTGCCGCGTCTGCTCGACAAGGTCGATATTCGCGCGCTGGTGGTGATCGGGCTGCTCGCGTTCGCGTGGAGCTGCATGCTCGACACGACGCTGACCGCGCTGAGCGTAGGCCACGATTTCACGTGGTCGCAGCTGATTCGCGGCGTAGGGCAGATTCTCGCGATGATGCCGCTCAACCAGGCCGCAATGGCCGCCGTGTCGCGCGAAGAGTCGGGCGATGCCGCCGGGCTCTACAACATGGCGCGCAATCTGGGCGGCTCGGTGGGGCTGGCGATTATCGGCACCTTGATCGACCGACGCGAGACTTTCCACACTGCCGTGCTGCGCGACTCGATCACGAACAATTCGCTGATCGGTCAGGAGCGCATCGGCGCGAGTGCGGCCAGTTTTTTCGCGCAGACCGGCGACATGGCGTTCGCGAAGATGCAGGCGCTGGGCCAGATCGCCGCGCAGATTCAGACGCAGTCGATGGTCATCACGTACTCCGAAACATTCTGGTTGCTCGGTATCGCGCTGCTCGCGTGTGTTCCGCTCGCATTCCTGCTCAAGAAACCGCAACGTGGCGCGAGCGCCCCGTCCGCAGGTCACTGAAGTTCTATTCATACGACCATGAAGGCATTTAGCTCCATTCGTCTCACTCCGTTCGCGTTGGCCGCCGCGCTCACGGGCGCACTGTGCGCCTGCACCGTGGGCCCCGACTATCGCGGCGCACCCGTTGTGGCGCCCGACGCCACCAGCGCCGCCAACTTCGTGCGCACGCCCGCGCAGGGCATGTCGAGCGCGCCCGCGCCGAGCCAATGGTGGCTCGCGCTCGGCGACGCGCAGTTGAATACGCTGATCACCGCGGCATTCGCGCACAACCCGGATCTGCGCGCTGCACAGGCCCGGCTGCGCGAATCGCGCTCGCAAATCCAGCAAAAGCGCGCGAACGAGTTGCCGAAAGTCTCGGCAGACGCCGCCGCGCTGCGCATGCGCGAACCCGACCTGAGCGCGTTGTCGTCGGTCGATTCGAGCGCGGGCTCCTCGGGGCGCGGGCCGTTGTCGCTGTACACGGCGGGCTTCGACGCGTCGTGGGAAATCGATCTGTTTGGCGGCACGCGCCGCGCGGTGCAGGCGGCCAGCGCGCAAGCCGACGCGGTCGATGCCGATCTCGCTGATACCCAGGTGTCGCTCGCTGCTGAAGTCGCGCAGGCCTATATCGAACTGCGCGACGAGCAGCAGCGCCTGGCCATCGCGCAGCGCACGGCCGATCTGCAACAGAAGATGCTCACGCTTACCGAGCAGCGTCGCGCAGGCGGCACGGCCGCCGATGTCGATGTCGAACGCCTGACCACCCAGGTCGAGAACACGCGCTCCACGCTCACGCCGCTCGCGGCTCAAGTCGAAATCTCGCTCGACCAGTTGGCGGTTCTGACCGGCAAGGCGCCGGGCACGCTCGATGCCGAACTCGCGGCGCCGCGGGCGCTGCCGTCGTTGCCCGCCAATGTGGCGATCGGCGATCCGGCGACGATGATGCAGCAGCGTCCGGATATTCGCGCGGCAGAGCGCCGTCTCGCGTCGAGTAACGCGGAAATTGGCGAGCATATCGCCGACTTCTTCCCCAAGCTCACGCTCTACGGCGACCTCAGCTATTCGGCCGCCGATCCGGGCCACTTGTTCCGCAAGCAAAATGCGACGTGGCTCGGCGCGCCGTACCTGTCGTGGAACGTGTTCGACTTTGGCCGCACGCTGGGCGCGGTGCATGGTGCGCAGGCGTCGCGCGACGAAGCCGAGGCGAAGTACGAGAAGGCGGTGCTCGGCGCGTTGCAGGATGCGAATGACGGACTGTCGCGTTTCGGCTTCCAGCGTGCGCATCTGGCGACGCTGGAGAAGGTGCAGAAGTCGGCGGAGCATTCGGCCGATCTGACGCGTCAGCGCTATCGCGCGGGCACGACGAATCTCGTCGATCTGCTCGATACGCAGCGTGCGGAATTCTCCGCGCAGCAGGACGTGATTTCAGGCCAGGCGGAATTGCTCAAAGACTTCGTGTCGCTGCAAAAGAGCCTGGGACTGGGCTGGCAACAGTCGTAATCGCATAGCAGGACATCAAGAAAGCAACAACGCCGCACACGTGTGCGGCGTTGTTGTTTGTGCGGGCCGCTTATTGCGCCACCGCTGGCGACACGGCGGCTTGCCGCACGTGAGTCAGGTCGATGAGCTCTCCGGAGTTGCCGTTGAGGGCTGGGAGCGTGGGCGAAGTGCTGTCCTTGATCATCCAGTTATCCGACTTGTAGTTCCGCGACTTCGCCTGCATGTACCCATAGCGATCGGCGGCAATCGCCTGAAGCGTCGCGCCGTCGCGCACAATAACGGGCCTGAGGAAAATAAGCAGATCCTTCTTCTCGCGGCTCTTCGTTTCATGCCGGAACAATGCGCCAAGCACGGGAATCTTCGAAATCCACGGCGTGCGCGTATTGCCATTCGTATAGCTATCGCTGATCAGTCCACCCAGCGCCACGATTTGCCCGTCGTCCGCCAGAATGGTGGTCTGCAACGACCGCTTGTCGATGGTGTAGCCCCCCGACTGATCGCTGGTGCCACTTTCCACGCTGGAGTCTTCCGAGTAGACCTGCATGGTGATGGTTCCCCCTTCGTTGATCTGGGGCTTGACGTTCAGGATGATGCCGACGTCGGTGCGCGAGTAGGTGTTGAACGCATTCGCCGAGGTAGAACTCGATGAACTCGTTGCATAGGAGCCCGATTCGATCGGCACGTTGCTGCCCACCAGAATACGGGCTTCGTGATTGTCGAGCGTGACGAGACTGGGCGTCGACAGGACATTCACATCCGAGTTGGTCTGGATCGCGCGGAACAGGCCTTTCGTGCCGAGGATATTCCCGAACCCGGCGACAATGCCCACGTCCGTGGTCGATTCGGCAAGCGACTCCAGACCCGATGTCGTCATCCATTCAATGCCGAATTCGCCGTCCTTTTCGGAGGTGACTTCCATGATCAGCGATTCGATATAGACCTGAACCTTGCGCTGATCGAGCCGGGCGATGACCGTGCTGAGATTTCTGAACACGGGCTCTGGCGCCGTGATAATCAGTGAATTCGTCGAGGTGTCCGCGACGATCTCACCGTTTCCTTTGCCATCCTGATCGTCGCTGGCGCCCGATGCGCCCGCGCTGCCGCTCGCGGAACTGCCGGACGTCGACGACGTGGTGCTTTTCGTCGATGAACTGTCCGACCCGCTGCTGCTCGGCAGCGGCGGCAACGAACCATTGCTGTTGGGCAGGCCCGATGAGCTCTGGCCGCTGCTGCCAAGCGCACTGGCCAGTGAATCGCTGCCGCTCGATTGCCCGAGGATCTGACGCAGCGTTTTGGCGACGTCGGTCGCATCGGCGTTGCGCAAGGTGACGATATGGATATTGCCTGGCGCGCGCGTGGGCGTGTCGAGCTTGATGATCAGCGACTGCGCCTCATCCAGCCGGGCGGCGCTGCTCGAACGCAGCAAGACCGCGTTGCTGCGTGTGTCCGGCGTGACCACCACTTTTTGGGTCGGGTCGCTATTGCCTATGCCGTTCAGATCCAGGACTTTCGCGGCCTGTTGGGAAACGTCCGTCGCATCGGCATAGTTCAGTTGAACGACCGCGATATGCGGGGCGGACGCCGCTTCCATCCCCGCAATGATGGCGGCGATTCGCTGCACGTTGTCCGCATAGTCGGTCACGACCAGCGTGTTATTGCTCGCGTTGGCGGTAATGGAATTGTTCGGCGAGATGAGTTGGCGCAGTGTTGGCTGTAGCGTGGTGGCGGATTCGCGATGAAGCTGGAACACCTGCGTAATGATCTGGTCGCCACGGGCGACGGGCTGGTTGCCCACGTAGGTGGGCACGCCGTTATTCTTTGCGTCGGCCTCCGGTACGACCTTGAGCACGCCGTGATCCTGGAGCAGCGAAAAGCCTCGCATACGCAAGGCGGACTGCAAGGTTTTGAGCGCTTCGTCTTCCGCAACAGGGGTGGCGGAAACCAGGTCGATCTGACCTCTCACACGCGGGTCGACGATGATGGTTTTTCCCGTCGCTTCGCCAATGGCATGCGCCACATCGCTAATGTCCGCGTGCGCGAAGTTCATGACCACGGACGCGGCGGCGACCCGCGAACACAAGGCGAGCCACGCGCCAGCGGCTAGCAGCGGGGTCTTGATCGTCAATGGCGAACGAGGGGCGAGAGAACGCGAGGCACACATGCGGGCGGCTCTTGTTATGGCAAACGGATTCATGTCAGTGAATTTCGACAGGCGCCAAAGCACCTTCGAAATCGGGCGGCAGATGATTCGTGTTGGGGATGTTCGCGTGATGCGCAATCGGCGACGCGATATAGAGGCTTGCGACAAAGCGATACGGACGCCTGTTCCCGGCGTCCGATGTGTATTCCTTGAAACCTCGAAAAGAGAAAGGCGCAGTAGCTGGCCGAAATCGCTAAAGCGTTGCAGTCTATTTTTCCAACGTTGCCGAAACGTGACGATTCAAGCTGCGATCATTAAGAAATATTTCAATTCGACCGCCGCTTTTCTTTTTGAATCAGGGTGATAAGCCTTCGAGCGGGATAGGTGCTGTAAGACTGCGCCTGGCAATGTTGCATGGCCCGGTTAGCGGCAGTCCGGCGGCGGGCCGTCAGGAGGCGACCCGTCTGGATGCCCCGGTGGCGGGTATCCATTCATCGGCGGCGGCTCTCCGTTGGCAAACGGAGGATGGGCGGGAGGCGGGCCGTTGTGGTGATCGCCGCAGGGCGGGTGGGGCGGCGCGCCCGCGGAGCCGTCTGCCGGGGTAGGCGGATTCCCCGTGTACTGCTGGGCAAGCGCGCACGACGCCGCGCATCCCAACAAAACGAGTGCAGCGAGGGCTTTGAATTTCATGAGTCGATCCACGGGATTGAAAACGCCGGCCAGTATTGCGGAGAAGTGTTACAGCCAGCTTCGTCAGATCCTGCTTTCAAGTGAGTATTTTTTGGAAAGTATTTTATTGGAAAAGAAAAGAAATAATTGCGCTCGTCGTTGGAGTTATCCCTACGTGGGGACGTCACATTGGGCATGCATGATTCCGGCGCTGGAAAAAAGCAAAGCAATGGCATTCCAAAAAAAGCAGGAAATCAACGTAAAAGAAGGGGATTCTGATGCGCCGAAAAGTTTTGACAGCCATATCATTGGCTGCGCTCGCAAGCTGGCTGGCTGCGTGCGGCAGCAGTAACACGACCTCTACGGTAAGCGCGCAGGATGCGCTGACCACGGCAACGCCGATCAAGCATCTGGTGGTGATTTACGGAGAGAACGAGTCATTCGATCACTACTTCGGGACCTATCCGAACGCGGACAATCCGTCTGGCGAGCCGGCATTCACGGCGGCCTCCGGAACGCCCACCGTCAACGGTCTGACAACGACACTGCTGACGGACAATCCCAATTCCTATAACGCCACGAACCTGACCATCTCGGGTATCACGGCGGCCTATCTGGAGCCGTTCCGGATTGACCGCACCCAGGCGAATACCGCGTCGCAGAACCACAATTACAGTCCGGAACAGGAAGCCGAAGACAACGGCGCGATGGACGAGTTTCCGTACTACACCGGTAAGGCGACGACGACCGGCTCAGGCGTGTTCGACACGAAGGGCATGGTTATGGGCTACTTCGACGGTAATACGGTCACGGCGATGTGGAACTACGCGCAGCATTTCGCGCTGAACGACAACGCTTATACGGGCACGTTCGGTCCGTCGACGCCGGGCGCGCTCGAAGTCATCTCGGGGCAGACCAACGGCGTCACACTGACGACGGGCACCAGCACCAACAGCACGACCATCTCCAGCGGCACGTCGCTGAGCAGCGTGGCGATTGCCGATGGCGCGGACGGTTTCTCGCTGATCGGCGACCTCGACCCGACCAACGACCAATGCACGATTGCGAACGACACCAGCAGCACGGTCACGGCGGCCATGTCGTCGTCGAACAAGAATATCGGCGATCTGCTGAATTCGGCGGGCATTACGTGGGGCGGCTTCATGGGCGGCTTCAACCTGGAAACGACCAACGCTAACGGCACGACGGGTTGTAACCGCAGCACCTATTCGTCGGTGCTGAACTCGTCCATCGTCGACTACGTGCCGCACCATGCGTGGTTCCAGTACTACACGACGACCTCCAACCCGGCCCATACGCGTCCGACCTCGACGGCCTATATCGGCTATACCGAGCCGAAGGACAGCACGTCGACGCCTGTGCATCACCAATATGACGTCAATGACTTCTATACCGCGGTGAAGGCTGGCAATTTCCCGTCGGTGAGCTTCCTGAAGGCGCCTGCGGTGCAGGATGCCCACGCGGGTAATTCGGACCCGCTCGACGAACAGGCGTTCGTGACCAACGTCGTGAACTTCCTCGAGGAGCAACCCGACTGGAAGAACACGGCGGTCATCATCGCCTATGACGACTCGGATGGCTGGTACGACCACCAGTACATCACGCCGACGAGCGCGTCCTACTCGTCCAGCGACTATCTGAACGGAACGAGCACCTGCGGCACGGGCACGGCGCCGCTGGGCGTGACCGGCTCGCCGGTCAACGGACGTTGCGGTCCGGGCACGCGCACCCCGTTCCTCGTGATCTCGCCGTGGGCGAAGAGCAATTACGTGGATAGCACGGCGATCACCCAGGCATCGGTCACGCGCTTCATCGAGGACAACTGGCTGGGCGGCACGCGTATCGGCAGCGGCTCGTTCGACGCTTCCGCAGGCAGCATCATGAACATGTTCAATTTCAGTGGCAGCGGCAATAACTCCGTGCTGTATCTGGACTCGAACTATGGGACCAAGCTGTCGTCGGCCCCGGCCATCTCGACAACCAACTAGCGACGCTGAATTGCTCGCCTGCACGTGTCGCGCAGGCGAGCGAATGTCGGATGAGTGGCTGAATCGCCGGGTCGATTCAGCCAGCTTTAACTTCTCGTTGTCGTCATCATGAACTCTCGCTCGAATGTTGTTCCATCGTCGACCGCGCCAGTCGACAAGTCTGCCGCCGGGCGGCCCTGGCGTCGTGTTGTTCTCTGGAGTGGGCTGGCTGGCCTGCTCATGCTGGCCGCGTGCGGCGGCTATGCCTTTACGCATCCGGAGCGCATGCCGGAATCGGTGGGTGACGCGCTGGAAGACCAGTTTGGCGTGAATCCGCATCCGGTCCATCTGATGAAGCCGCAGAATGGGCAATTGAGCCTGATGGCGCAGATCGGCAAGGAGATTTTCTACGACAAGTCCTTGTCCGCATCCGGTACGCAGTCCTGTGCATCCTGCCATAGCCCGGATCACGCTTACGGGCCGCCCAACGCGCTTTCGGTGCAGCTCGGCGGCGCGCAGATGAACCAGGCGGGTTACCGGCCACCGCCGTCGCTGGCCTATCTGTACCGCCAGGCGAACTTCAGCATTGGCCCCGATCCGGTGGATATGGATACCGCGCCCGTGAGCCTTGCGCAGACCGCGCAACAGGCCCAGGGGGTAGCGCGTGCGCAGAAGAACGCCGGTGTGGCGCCCGCCGCGCCCGCGATGGTGCCGCAAGGCGGTCTGTTCTGGGACGGCCGCGCCGATACGCTACAGGCGCAGGCAATGGGCCCGCTGTTTAACCCGGTGGAAATGGCCAACACCAGCGAACACGAAGTCGCGCTCAAGCTCGCGCGCGCAGGCTATGCCGACAAGCTGAAAAAGCTGTTTGGCGCGGGCGTGGTGCGTTCGCCGGTGATGCTGGTCGACGAGGCGATGTCCGCAGTTGGCCGCTATCAGGTCGAAGATGCTTCGTTTCACGCATTCAACAGCAAATACGATTACTGGCTCGAAGGCCGCACGCGTCTGAGCGCGGCGGAATTGCGCGGCCTGCGTCTGTTCAATAATCCGGACAAGGCGAACTGCGCCGGCTGCCACTTGAGCAAGCCAGGCCGCGATGGTCTGCCGCCGCTCTTTACCGATACGCAATATGAAGCGCTGGGCGTGCCGCGCAATACGGAACTGGCGCAGAACAAGGACCCGAAGTTCTTCGACATGGGCGTATGCGGGCCGTATCGCAAGGACATTGCGGAGCAGACGCAATACTGCGGCATGTTTCTCACGCCGACCCTGCGCAACGTCGCCACTCGCCAGGCATTTTTCCATAACGGCGTTTATCACGACCTGAAGCACGTGATGGACTTCTACAACCTGCGCGATATAAGCCCGGAAAAGATCTATCCGCGCGATGCGGCTGGCAAGGTGCAGAAGTACAACGATCTTCCCGCTAAATACGTGGCCAATATCGATGTGGCGGACGCGCCTTTCGATCGAAAGTACGGGGATAAACCTTCGATGTCGGCGCAGGATGTCGACGACATTATTGCGTTCCTGAAGACGCTCAATGACGGCTACAAGCAATAAGCCGCGTCCCGCTGGCTCGACCGGCGGCACGTACCGCGCGTTCACTGCCGCGCGCGGCTTCACGATGATCGAGGTGCTTGTCGCCCTGGCCATTATCGCGGTCGCGCTCGCGGCGTCGCTGCGGGCGGTGGGCAACCTCGCGACGAGCGACGCGCAGTTGCACGAGCGCCTGCTTGCAGGCTGGAGCGCCGACAACGCGCTGACCCAGTTGCGCCTCGTGCATGCGTGGCCGCAACTGGGCGAGCGGCAGTTCGACTGCTCGCAGGGCAATCTTGCGCTGGTGTGTACCCAGCGCGTGAGCACGACGCCCAACCCGCTTTTCAGACGTGTGGAAATCTCGGTGACGACGCCGGGACGCAAAGGTATTCTGGCGCAATTGATGACGATGTTCGACGATGAAAGCAACCGCTCGCTGTAGCCGCCGCGGCGTTTCGCGCGCGCGTGGCTTCACGCTGATCGAGTTGATGGTGGCGGTCGGGATACTCGCGGTGGTCGCGGTACTGTCGTGGCGTGGGCTCGACGCGATCGCGCGAGGCCGCGATACGATCTCGCGCAACATGGCCGACGAGCGTGTGTTCGCCCAACTATTCGAGCAGATGCGCACCGACGCTCGGCTCGCGGTATCCGACGACGAAACCGGCGGCAGTGCGATTACCGCCGATCGTTCCGGACTGCAAATCGTACGGACGTTTCCGCTTGCGTCGGGGCAGGCGCCGCGTCTGGAGGTCGTGCGCTATCACGTTGCCGAGGGCCGGGTGATCCGCTGTGCGTCGCCGCCGATCGGCAACTTTGGTCAGCTACGCCGCGTGATGCGCAGCAGCGAGGACAGCACGTGGAGTTCGGTGGCGCTCATGGGCGGTGTGGGCGAGATCCAGGTCCGCATGTACGTGCCGCAAACAGGCTGGACCACGCAGATGGCGGACGTGCGCAGCGCGATTACGACCAACGACAATAACCTCACGATTCCGCAACTCGCCACGATGCCGCTGCCACGCGCAGTGACGGGATTTCAGGTCAGCATTCGCGCGACATCGCTTGCGCGCCCCATCGACCGCGCGTTTCTGGTGGGAGAGTGAGCATGCGCGCACGAATCCAGCCAGCGTCGATTCAACGCGAGCGCGGTGCCGCGATCATCACCGCGCTGCTGGTGATGGCGCTTTCGGCCATACTGGTGTCGAGCATTCTCTGGCGCGAGCAGGTGCAGGTACGGCGCATCGAGAACCAGCGCTTGCTGGTCCAGGCGCAATGGGTGTCGCGCGGCGCGCTCGACTGGACGCGGCTCATTCTGCACACGGAAGCCGACACGCTGCCCACAGCCACGTATCTGGGCGGTTTGTGGAGCACGCCGGTTGCACGCACGCGGCTGAGCCATTTCCTTGGCGGCATGGACGGCGAGGGCGGACAACAGGTCGGGTCGACCTGGCTTTCCGGCACGGTCGAAGATGCCCAGGCGCGCTTTAATCTGCGCGATCTGGTCTCCAATCCCTCGCCTGGCGTGTTGCAGGTGAACACTACGCAATTGCAGGCGTTCCAGCGTCTTCTGCAACTCGTCGGCATCAATGGGCAACTAGCCAGCAAGACGGCGTTGTATGTGCGCGCGGGTCTCTCGCATTCCGCCACGCGCTTCGAGAACGCAAATGGATCGACTGCGTCGACAGACGCCACGCAGAACTCGCAGGCGCAGGGAGACGACTCCACCTTCACCAATCAACCGGGACTCGACGATGATAACGACGGGCGCAGTTCGGTGGCATCGTTGCTGATGACCGATGTCGATGCGCTGCTCGACATTCCCGGCTATACGCCAGCCGCGGTGGCGAAACTGCGTCCGTTCATCACGGTGCTGCCAAACGCGACGCCAGTGAACATGAATACCGCGAGCGCCGAGGTGCTCACGGCCATCGTTCCGGGGATGACGCTCGCCAAGGCGCAGGCATTCGTTGCGCGGCGCCAGACCGTGTTTTTCCGCAATATGAGCGACGTGACGCTGGCGCTATCGGCGGCGGATGTGGAAGGCGTGTCGCTCGATTCGTCGCTGTATGACGTCACCACCAGCTACTTTTTCATTCACGGACGCGTGCAGCAGGATCGCGCGGAGGTGGATCGCACCACGCTCATATGGCGCGATCCGCTGGCCCATAAGACCCGCGTGGTGCGCGTGCAGGATGCGTTCTGACGTGCGGTGGGACGTGCGATCGTCGGCTTACTGCCGCTTGATGTAGGCGTGCCGGTACAGGATCGACCACGCCATCAACGCAGCATAGGTTCCGTATCGGACCCACGCGGAGAGTCGAACGACGTCGTGACTAACCAGGTGCCCGGCAATATAGAGTCGGACAGCGTTTTCGCCCACAAGGCCGACGCCCCATACGACGGTCATGAGCCGGATCGATTTCGCGAGTGCCGGGCGGGATTGCCACATCGCGTCGAATTCGCGTTCGCGTCCCTGGTGCTCGCGCGCGAGTGTCGATCTCGCGAGATAGAACACAAGCGGGCGTCTGGCCGCCAGGGACAGGAGAAACAGCACGCCCGTAAAGCCGCCCACTAGCGGATCGCGTATTTCGCGCAACCATTGGCCCGCGGGAGACATCAGCAGGAGCAGCGACAGTGCCAGGCTCGCCAGGACGATTGCGCTCAAGGCGTCGAAGTGCCTGAAACGCGCGAAATCGAACGTGATCCAGGCGAGCAATGGGATGCCCGATGCCATCAGCGCACCCAGCAGCCCGCAGTGGGGAAGCGCCAGGCGGTAAGTCACGGTGGGTAGTGCCACGTTGACGACGAACGCGAGAGCGTAGCGGGCTGAGGGAATCATCGTGGGCCACTTATGGCTGGCTGTCCGCGCTCCGATTGATCGGAACAACAGGTTCGATCTCGTTGTGTGTCAGGCCAAATTTCGCTCCTTTTCCAGCCCAACGATCCGCCGTTTACGTCAAGGGATGGGCATCGGTTGCGTCTGTCCCTCGCTCTCGATGCCAGGCGTTGGGCTAATGGGGTTGCACGAAATATTCCCTGAAAGTATAGGTCGCCGGCGGCGGATCGACAGACTGCCGACCTTAACGGTTATCCTCCTTGTTAGCTCAGGAGATCGACATGACGGACACATGGCAATTCCAGATTCGGATCACGGTCGTACCCGAACTGGCCGATGCGTTGCGCTCGCAAGGACAGGACGAGCGGCGCGAGTGGCTCGAAGCGGTGCTGCGTGAGCGCCATGCCTCGTTGATGTGCCAGTTCGATGCATTCGCCAAATACGTCGAAGAAGCGCAGAGGGTGGGGCAGGAGCAGTACCCGCTCTATCAATGGACGAAGGATACGATCGAGAACGCCGAGAAAAAGGCGAAGTATCTGAAGTCGTTTACGGTCTACGTGGATGGCGAGCCGGTCTACGACAGCGAGACCGCCGACTGGCTGTATGCGCGGCTCTCCGCCCTCGCGGATAAAGCGGGCATCGAAAGTGTGAGCCGCTTCGACACCAACCCGGCGAACAATCCGCAGCCGCCCGCATCACAAAGCGCAGACTGATTCTTTTGCGTCGCACCATTGTCCGTTCGATGCCCGGTTTGGCGACCGCTTCGGTTCGCACTGGCGCTGCATATCGCCCGAAAATATGTGCCAGGTCGAACACGGCTTTCGTTAGAATCGGCTTTCGTCGGGGCAAAAAGCCTATCTTCACGGTGGCAGCAGTATCGGATTAACCCTTACTGCTCACGTAGTTCATCCAATACTGGAGGCGAGCGTGCCAGGTTTACTTCCCAATGTCGACCGCGATGGTCTTCTCGAATATTCAGTGGTTTACACCGACCGTTCGATCAACCATATGTCGCAACGCTTTCAAGGCGTCATGCGCGATATTTCGGACGGCCTCAAGAAAGTCTATAACGCGAAGTCGGTCGTAGTCGTTCCGGGCAGCGGCACCTTCGGCATGGAAGCCGTTGCCCGCCAGTTCGCGACGAACAAGAAGTGTCTCGTGATCCGCAATGGCTGGTTCAGTTTCCGCTGGACGCAGATTTTCGACATGGGCAGCATCCCGTCCGAATCGGTTGTGCTGAAGGCACGTCCGGTCGAACCGGGCAGGCAGGCCGCTTATGCACCGGCTCCCATCGAAGAGGTGGTCGCGGCGATCAAGGAAAACAAGCCGGACTTCGTCTTTGCGCCACATGTCGAAACCGCATCGGGGATGATGTTGCCCGACGCGTATTTGCGCGCGGTGGCCGACGCCGTGCATGCCGTCGGCGGCATGTTTGTGCTGGATTGCATTGCCTCGGGCACGGTCTGGGTCGATATGCAGGCCACGGGCGTCGACGTCCTGATCAGCGCGCCGCAAAAAGGCTGGAGCGCGTCGCCTTGCTGCGCCCTGGTGATGCTCAGCGCGCTTGCCCGCGAAAGAATCGACGCTACCACCAGCACCAGCTTTGCCTGCGATCTGCGTAAATGGCTGCAAATCATGGAAGCCTACGAAGGCGGCGGATTCGCCTATCACGCTACGATGCCAACCGACAGTCTCGCGACGCTGCGCGACGTGATCAAGGAAACCGAAGCCTACGGTGTCGAGAAGGTGATGGCCGAGCAGATCGAACTGGGCAAGCGGATTCGCGCGCTGCTGGTTAGCAAAGGTTTTAGAAGCGTGGCGGCCGAAGGTTTTCAGGCGCCGGGCGTCGTGGTCAGCTATACGGACGACGATGGCATTCGATCCGGCAAGAAGTTTGCCGATGCGGGCGTGCAGATCGCGCCCGGTGTGCCCTTGCAATGTGACGAGCCGGAAGACTTCAAGACCTTCCGCATTGGGCTATTCGGTCTCGACAAACTGCATGACGTCGACAGTGCGGTCGCCAGGTTCGAGAAAGCGTTGAACACCGTGCTTTAAGTTGTTTGGCGATGCAAGGGCGCACGATGCGCTCTCGCATCGCAACTGCACGTCATCAATCGAACGGCAACTCCCACTGTGTCGGTAGTGGCGCCGGAGCTTGATCGCTGGCGGATTCGAGCGAGCCAATGCGCACGCCAATCAGGCGGATGCGTCGATCCAGCGTGACGCGCTTCAGGCATTCGCCCACTGCGCGTCGAATCGATGCAGCGTCGGCCACGGGCTCCGGCAGCGAGAGGTCGCGGGTCACGATCTTGAAGTCGGCGAACTTGATTTTCAGACCTACTGTGCGGCCCCGATAACCCTTGCGTTGAAGATCTTCGGTGACCCGCTCGCAAAGACGTGTGAGTGCTGGCGTCAGCGTGGCGCGGTCACGGGTCACATGCATATCGCGCTCGAACGTGGTCTCGCGACTCATGGACTTGGGCTCCGAAGACACCACCACGTCACGATCGTCGAGGCCTTGCGCGATTCGGGCCAGCCACGCGGCGTAGGTGCGGCCAAAGTGCTCCTGCAACAGGCCGAGGTCCGCCGCGGCCAGGTCTCCCACTGTGGCGATACCCAGGCTGGCCAGGCGGTCGTTCGCACGCGGCCCGATGCCATTCACCTTTTTCGCCGGCAGCGGCCAGACACGCGACGCAAGATCCGCCATCGTAAGTAGCGTGAGACCGTTTGGCTTGTCCAGTTCAGAGCCGATTTTGGCGAGCAGCTTGTTTGGCGCAATGGCGATCGAGCAGGTGAGGTTGGTCGCCTCGTGCACGGCAGCCTTGATGCGTGTGCCCAGCTCGCTGGATTCGCCCTCCACGTCCGTAAGGTCGATGTAGATCTCGTCGATACCGCGGTCTTCGATCTGGTCCGTGAAGGTGTGAACCGCGTCCTTGAACAGCCGCGAATAGCGCCGGTATGAGTCGAAGTCAGTCGGCAGGAGAATGGCGTCGGGCGCGAGTTGCGCGGCCTTCATCATGCCCATTGCAGAGAACACGCCAAGTGCGCGCGCCTCGTAGGTCGAGGTCGTGACCACGCCCCGGCCCACGTAGTCGCGTAGCCGTGCGAAGCGGCGCGTGCCATCGGGAAGCGTCTCCGGCGTGGCATTGCGGCCACCGCCGATCACGACGGCGCTGCCGCGTAGCTCGGGGTAGCGCAGCAGTTCGACGGACGCATAAAAAGCATCCATGTCGAGGTGAGCAATCCGGCGCGGGCGGGGGCTTGTCACGCGGCGGTTACCCGGAAATGGCCAGCGCAACCCATGAGCGCTTACGCTGTAATGCCGTGCCCGCGCGAGTGTTCATCTGTTTTTTCCAATCAGGATTCGTGGTCGGAAGGCTGCCAGGCAGTACGCCATTGGCGTTCGGGCGCGACTTTCCGGATACTGTATATATCTACAGTATTCTACCGCATGTGCCAGCGAATGGGATTGCTACGCTCGAATGGGCCTGACAATGGGAAACGCCTATGTCTGATTTATTGAAAGCCAGCATTCAAAATTAAAGAGCTATGGCCGGTCGCGCACCGCCGATGCCAGCGAGTGTTTTGTTCATAATGTTGGGCAGAATGCGCCCCGGGCTAGAATGCTCGTCCCCTTTTTTTGAATGTCCATCCCATGCTGAGGAATGTCACCGATCTCGACCTGCGGCTTCTGCGCATTTTTGCCAGCGTGGTGAAATGCGGCGGGTTCAGTGCAGCTCAGGCCGAACTCAACATCAGCCAGTCGAATATCAGTACGCAGATCAGCAATCTCGAACAACGCCTGGGCTACCGGCTTTGCGAGCGGGGCAAGGGTGGCTTTCGTCTGACCCCGAAGGGCCAGCGCATCCTCGACGCTTCGCGAAACATGTTCGATGCCATCGGCTCGTTTCGCGACCAGGCGCAGGCGCTTTCGGAGAGCCTCGTCGGAGAACTGTATATCGGGCTCGCCGATAACGTGGTGACGCTGCCGCAAGCGTGCTTCAGCGACGCCCTGGCGCTGTTTCAGAAGCGCGATCAGGATGTGCATATCAACCTGTTCGTCAACTCTCCTAATGAACTGGAACTGGCGGTGATCGACGGCCAGCTCGATCTGGCGATTTCCTATTTCAGCCGCTCGCGCCCGCCACTCGAATATCGGCCGCTTTATACGGAGGAGATCGGCGTTTTCTGTGGCGATCGTCATCCGCTGTTTGGCGTTGCCGATCCCGGCATGGACGCCATTGCCGCGGAAAACTGGGTGCTTCATGGCTTCCTGCCGGAAGATCAGGAATTGCCGTTGCGCCCCGAATCCAGCAGCGCCACGGCCTACCATATGGAGGGCGTGGCGCACGCGGTGCTGGCCGGCACGCACCTGGGCTATCTCCCGCTTCACTATGCCCAGACGTGGGTGGAGCGTGGGCGCATGCGGGCCCTGCTGCCCGAGCAATTGCGCTATGACGTGACGCACAGCATGGTCACCTACGCAGGACGATCGCGTAGCGAAGCGGCACGCGCCTTCGTCGACGATCTGCTGAGCGTTCATGGCCTGACGGGCTAATTCAAGGTGCCGTCCACCGCATTGCAATAGATGCGCGTGTAGTCGGCTGCGCTCAGTGGCATCGCATTGGTATCGGACGACGAGATATCGGCCAGCGCCTGCTCGCCAACCCAGACGGCATCCTCCTTCGTCAGACCCAGATCGGCAAGACGAGGCACGATGCCGATCGTCTTGCGCAATTGGAGGACCCAGTCGAGCAGGCCGTCAAAGCTCGTGTCCGCCAGATCGAGGTAGCGTGCGAGGCGGCTCGCGGGTTCTTCGATCGCGCGGCGATTGGCGACGAGCACATAGGGAAGCAGGACAGCGTTAAGCAGACCGTGGTGCAGATGATGGCGTGCGCCGAGCGGGTGAGCGAGCGCATGCACACCGCCGAGGCCTTTCTGAAACGCGACGGCGGCGCTGGCCGAAGCGACGAGCATACCCTCGCGTGCTGCGAGGTTCGTGCCGTCCAGGACCGCTTGCTCGAGATTCGCATGTACGAGACGCACGCCCTCGATCGCAATCCCCGCCGACATCGGATGGCAAAGCGGAGAGAACAGCGCTTCGAGGTGATGCGTCAAGGCATCCATGCCCGTTGCCGCGGTTAGCGCCGGTGGCAGGCCGAGCGTGAGGACTGGATCGAGGATCACGGTGTGCGCAAGCAGTTCGGGATGGCCGACGACCTTCTTGATACCTCTCTCCTGATCCGTGAGCACGGCCTCGCGTCCGAGTTCCGAGCCGGTGCCTGCGGTCGTGGGGATGGCGATGAGCCGTGGCAGGTCCAGACGCGGGAAATCAGCGAGCGTAGGGTAGTGCGCGAGGAGTTGCGACCATTCGAAGCGCTCCAGCCCTTGCGAGTCGCGGCTGAGCAATGCAATAGCCTTGGCGGTGTCCAGGGCGCTGCCGCCGCCAATGGCAATCAATGAATCGTGATCGCCCGCCTCGAAGGCGGCTGCGCCCGCGCGCGCTTCGTGCATCGCCGGATTGCTGGAAAAGCCGTGAAAGATCGAATATTCGATGTGCGCGGTATCGAGGCAGTCACGCAACTGCGCAAGCGGGGCGAGATTCAACATCCCCGGGTCCGTCACGATGAGCGGATTGCGTATGCCCGCTGCCGCGCAGCGTTGAGGGAGCACAGCGAGCGCATGCGCGCCGCAGAAGATTTCAGTGGGGTAATTCCAGTAGTGTATGTTGGACATTGTCTTGAACCCGGATAATGCAATGGGCGTGCGGGGCCCGGTGGAAACAGACCATCATTGGTCGATACCGGAGAAGCGTAGGGGAGCGGCCACGCCGCAAAAATTCACATTTTGGAAAGCCGGCTTCAGGCTGCGTGAATAGATAAGCGCGATGCGATGACAACTGATCCAGATACGAGAGACCTTCCATGAGCGATCCCACACGAAACGCGCCTGATTTTCGCCAGCAGCGCGCAAGCGGCATGGCGGCCATCGCCGTGGCTGGGTTGTTCGCATTGGGACTCTGGCTTGCCGTCGACCGCTTGATGCCGTCGATGCCGGGCATGGACAGCCTCGCGGCCCGCATGCTGTTAACGCTCAAGTGCTATTGCGTGGCCGTGTTGTTTTGCCTCGTCACAGGCGTCGAAGCCGTGGCGCACGAACGATTGACCTCGCCCGCGTTCGATCCGTTGGCGCGCTTCGAGACCCGCCGGTTGCGCGTCAATCAACGCTACCTGCAAAACACGGTGGAGCAGATCATCGTGTTCGGCGTGGCGTTATTCGGGCTGGCGGCTTATTGCGCCGATGGTCTGGCGATGCGCGCCGTGGTGGCGACCACGGTGGTCTGGATCGCGGCACGAATCGCGTTCTGGCTGGGCTACCATCGCAGCGCGGCGCTGCGTGGGCTTGGTGCGCCGGGCATGGCGCTCAGCATGATCGTGCTGCTGTATGTGGCGAGCCGGTTTGGCGGTGAAATCGCGGGCACGACCGGGGCAGTCGCGCCAGTTGCGGCGTTCCTTGCGATCGAGGGCGTGCTGTTCTGGGGAACGCGACCGCAGAAGGCTGACGATTAATGAACACGCAAGTCTGGCTGTGCGCGCGAATTCACGCGGCGCAGCCAGACTCAATGGACTTAAGCTCGCCCAGTCGATCACGTTCCCGATTTCAACTGCGCCCACAAGCGATTTTGCAAGCGCATGATCGCCGGCGGTTGCGGACGCATGACCGTCATCTTGTCGAGCGTCTCGTCGGACGGGAACGTAATGGGGTCCTTGGCGATGGTCGATTGCACGAGCGTGAGCGAGGCGCGATTCGCGGTGGGATAAAACACTTCGTTGGTAATGGCCGCGCTCGTTTTGGGATCCTCAATGAAGTTGATCCATTTGAGCGCCGCTTCGGGGTGCGGGGCGTCCTTCGGGATCGCCATCATGTCGAACCACACCAGACCGCCTTCCTGCGGATTGACGAAGGCGATCTGATAGCTGCGTTTGGCCTCCTCGGCGCGCCGTCGCGCGATACCGGCGTCACCGGAATAAGCCACGGCCACACAGACATCGTTGTTGGCCAGATCGTTGATGTACCCCGACGAGTTGAATTGCGTGATGTAGGGCCGCACTTTCTTCAGGACCTCGTACGCGGCCGTGTAGTCGGCGGGATTCGTGCTGTTGGGGTTGCGGTGCAGGTATTGCAGCACGGCAGGAAAGACATCGGACGCGGAATCCAGGAACGACACGCCGCAGCTCTTGAGCTTCGCGAGGTTGTCCGGGTCGAACACCAGCGCCCACGAGTCGGACGGCAGCGAGCCGCCCAGCGCCTTTTTCACTTCCTGAGTGTTGTACGCGATGCCGTCCGTGCCCCATGCCCACGGCACGCCATACTGATTGCCTGGATCCGCGTCGCTGACCAGCTTCATGAGATGCGGGTCGAGATTCGCGAGATTCGGCAGCTTTGATTTATCGAGCTTCTGATAGACGCCCGCTTCGATCTGCCGGGCCATATACGCCGATGAAGGCACGACGACGTCGTAGCCTGAACTGCCCGAGAGGAGTTTGGCCTGTAACGTGTCGTCGCTGTCGTAACTGTCGTAGCGCACCTTGACCCCGGTCTGCTTCTCGAACGTGGGGATCGTGTCGTGCGCAATATAGTCGGACCAGTTATAGACATTGACCTGGTTGTCGTCCGCGATGGCGGGCTGCACGGCGGCAGCAAGCAGCAGGGCAACGGCAATCGAACCGGCGAGCGCGTAGTGGTTTTTTCCGTGATGTTTCATCCTGCTTCCCTATGGAATGGTCGAGGACGGCATGCGCGTCCCCGCGCCCGGCGTCTGTCGAAATAGACGAGGCGTACTGATTGGCGCTCGAGTCGGTCCAGCGCGAACGCAACGCGCAGCCGCGATGGGCGCGCACGCGGGACAGGCGAGAGCGGGCCGCCGCGTGCCAGATGATGTCCGGTTCTACGCGGCTCGATGTCAATCGAAGGGGAAAAGCAGCAGGCTAGGGCTTGGGGAGCAAGGAGGCGATTTCATCCTTGCGAACGCCGATGAAATCGCAGGTCATGGCCGAATGGTGCCGGCGCACGGAGCGAATGGAGAGGACGGTGTCGATCGAGAAGTAACAGCAAGGCCTGGCCTGCTTGCCCAGGCCCGCAGAAATCGCGCTGCGCATGGCGAGAAATCCGCCATGTCCTCGATCGTACTGTATCAAGGGGCCACGAAATTTCATGATCCGGGGTGCACGGGTAGGAAGCGTATGAGCGTCGGACTGCTTACTGGGTTGCCGGTTCGCGCAGCGCGCTTGAACCGGCGGATTCATGGTACCTGCGCCAATAACCCTGTCAATGGGGGCATGCGCTCGTCGCAGGCATCGTCCGTGATGGGACTCAGCCTTTGAACTCGACCGCAACGAATACCTTGCGGCATCGCTCGACGACTTCCCATGTTCCCTTGAAGCCTGCGGGGATCAGGAAGCGATCGCCCTTGCGCACGGTTCGCTCCGTGCCTTCCTCGTCGCGCAGCACCGACACGCCTTCGAGGATTTCGCAGTACTCGTTCTCCGTGAAGTTCACGGTCCACTTGCCGCACTCGCTTTCCCAGATGCCCGTTGACAGCTGACCGCAAGGGCTCGTGAAGTGCATGTGAGCGGCCTGGTGCGGTTCGCCGGAAATGATCGCCTCGGGCTTCGGCAACCATTCGAGGGTCTCTTTGGCGGGCTGCGAGTAATCGACGATGTCCAGAATGCGCATGATGATCGGGAGAGTGGAGGGTCTTGTGTGATACCCCGACAAAATGCGGTTGGCAAGCGTTCTCGTGCGCGCTCGCGTTACTTGTTGCCCATAGAGCGGTTAGAGTGCAACGGTATCCACGCGAGCGGGAGCCTTTGCGCCATGCAGGAAGAATACCGATTCGATGTGTTTGGCCGCAGGATGGCGATCGTCAGAAACGATGGCATGTGGGCGGCGTTTCATCTCGGCGTGGAAGGCAAGCGCAGGCGCGCGGCGTTTGAGATTCCGGCTTTCATCAAAGCCGACGAACTGGCGCAATATCTCGACGATCTCTTTCATGAGGATGCGAGCCCGCAGCGGCCGAGCGTCGTGGCGCTTTAAGGTGGGCAGTGGTGAGTTTTCAATTCGCGTGCCATCAATACGAGAACGTCGCGCCGAAAAACACCCCCTTCGCACGGTCATCACCCGCCACTCGCACGCGATACTGCACCGACACATCCACGAACGAGCGCGGCGCATCATAGCGTGAGCCGCGGAACCAGAAGCGTGCCGCTACGCCCGCGCCGATGCCCACCGGCACGCTATGGTCGATCGCCGAATCGTAGTCTGCGCCCGCCACCAGATGCGGAAACACGGTAAGACGCGGGTCGATCGCGTCGATCCGGAACGTGCGGCCGAAACGCGCATTGGTCGTCGCATAGGTCGACGGATGCTCGATGTAGTGGCCCATTTCGCCATAGGCGACACCGGTCCACCAACTGGTCGTGTCTTCGCGCAACGTCGTGCCAAAGCCATCCGACCATGCCGCGCGGGCGAGCCAGTCGCCGCGCACGCTGGAACCGATCGGCAGGATGCGTTCGAACGCGAAGATCGCATTGGTCGAGGTGAATGGTTTCACGCGCGCGCCCAATGCCGTCTGCAAGGTTTGCACGCCCGAGGGCGAGTCCCCTTTCACGCCAAAGTTTTCGTAGCCGCGCGCATAGAGTTCGAAGGCCCGCTCGCCGAGGCTGCCGAACGGGCGCCAGTAGGCCTCGGTGCCGGCTTGCCAGTTGTTGGCGATGCCGGGCGTCGGATTGCTGACGAGGCCGTTCTGGATGCCGCCGCCGCGATAGTTGAGCGTGGCGTTGAAGCCCCAGTTGCGCGTCGCGTCCGCGTGGGCGCTGCGGGCGTCGGCGAGGGCCTGCGGAGTCATCGTTGCATTCGTGTCGGCGTCTTGCGTGCCGTGGTCGATGGCGCGTTCCAGCCACGTTGCGCCCTGGGCGTTGTGATGCGTTTGCAAGGCGGCGTAGCCCGCGTCGCCGGTTGCGCTGGCTGGGAGCGTGCCCGCTGCATCGGCTTGCGCGAAGGCGCCGTAAGCGCGTGGCGTATCGCCCGCACGCTGTGCAAGATACGCGACCTGGAGCGGCTCCATGCCGTCTGTCGCGCCGCTGGCGAGCGCGTCGCGCGCGGCGGCGCGCGCTGCACGGTTGTCACCATTGGTGACGAGCGCGTCGATCAGTTCGAGGCGAGGCTGCGGATCGTCGGGCACGGCAGCGATGGCCGCGCGCAATGCCGTGATAGCGGCCGCATGGTCGCCGCGCGCCGTGGCGTCGCGCGCGGTGCGCACGTCTGCGAAAGCAGGGTCGGCGGCGTAGAGATCGCACGAAGCGCCGAAGCGGTCGTCGTGACAGTCGAAGAGGGGGCGGGCGAGCGGGTCGATATCGACGGGAGACTCGCCGGGATCGTGCATGGCGAGCATGCGCCGCGCACGCTGGCGGCGCAGTGCGATGACCGCGTCGGTGTCGTCGTGCGCCACGCCGAGCGGTGCGAGTACATCGAGCGCGTCTTGTGGGCGATGCTGTGCAAGCCGCACATCGGCGATGATCGCGCGCGCCGTGCGAGCGCCGCGGGTGGCTCGTCTGCCGTCGTCGCTTACCTGGTTATCCATATTATTTGACGACAGGGCGATGGCGCGCGCAAAGTCGTCGTCCGCGCCGCTTTCATGTTGTGCGGCGCGGGCATAGCCGCGTAGCGTCCACGCGAGCGGATTCAGACGATCCTGCTCAACGGCTGCGCTGGCGGCGGCCTCAGCGCCTGCCATGTCGCCGCGCGCGAACAGCACGTCGAGCAGTTGAATGTTGAATGCGCTGCGCTCCGGCGCATACGCGATTGCCTGTTGGGCGAGGCTTTGCGCTGTGTCCAGATCGCCGCGCTCGCGTGCGTCGTAGGCCGCAATCGAGGCTTGCGGGGCGAGCTTTGCGCCAATGAACGCGCGTCGCGAGCGCAGCGCCGACGTGTCGCCAAAGCGTGCCACGGCGTCCTGTGAGGCAGCCCACGCGTCGTCGTCGCGGCCCGAAGCGGAAAGCGAGTCGATCAGCAAATAACGCAGTCGCTCCACCTTGGGCGCGATTGCAATCGCCTGGCGCGACGCGTCGATCGCGTCGTCGTAGCGCTTGTGCGCGTAGGCATCGTAGGCGTCGCGCGCGGCCACGCCCGCGCGGCCCGGCAGATCGCTCGCCGCGCCTTCACCGGCTGCCGCGATCTGCGCGCGCCGCGTGACGAGGGCCGGGCTCGGGCCGAGATCGCGGATCGCACCGCTCAACTCACGCTGGGCCAGTGCGCGATGGCCGCCCGCTGCGAGCGCATTCGCACGCAGCACACGCAGTTCGACCACATCGGGGCGTTGACGAATCGCCTCGCTGGCCAGCGTCGCGCTCGCGTCGTAACGATGCGCGTTATAGGCCGCATACGCCTCGTGCGCAACGCGGTACGCAGCGCCAGAAAGTTCGAGTGGCAGGGGATGATCGGCGACGGCTTGCGGCGCATGCAACGCAGTGAGCGTGGCCAGCAGCCAGGCGGCGGCGCTCGCGCGCGGCGCGCGGCGTGGGTTGAAAACGGCGCGCGTCATCGGCCTCCCGTTTGTGCGCTGCGCAGTTGCTGTTGCGCGGCAACGGCACTGTGCAGCGCCTCGCTCGAAATGATGCGACGCGCCACCATGAAGTCGCCGATGCGGCCGTCGCGCTCAGGACGATATTCCTGCAAGGCTGCATCGAATTTCACCCTTGAAACGAGGCCCATTTCGATCAGCAGGTCGCCCAGCAGCGGCACGCCGCGCGTCGCGCCCACGTCGGCGGGCGACATGACGACGACTTCGCCGTCCGCGCCCACGAGCAGCGGTTCTTCTACGCGGCGCAGGATTCGCAGCCCCGCCGTCACTTCGCTTTCGCGCACGATATGCAGCGCTACGGTGCGCTGCGTGAGTGCGTGCAATTCGTCGAGCGCGGCATCGGCGAGCAGGTTGGCGGCGACGAACACCGCATGGCCGTTCTCGTCCAGCCCTTGCGGCAGCGTGCGCAGGCGCACGAGCACGTCGACCGGTACGGCGTTGTCGGGATCGTCAAGTCGGGCAGGCACGAATTCCCCGCGCGGCAGGTCGGTTTGAAACGCCACGGCTTCAGCGAGCGTTTCTTCGTCTAGCCAGCCGTTGGCCATTAGCACGCGCCCAAGCGGCGCTTCGCGCGCGTGCTCGTCGTGTAGCGCGCGCTCCAGCGTGGCCGGGTCGATCGCTTGCCACGACACGAGCAATTCGCCCAGGGTCTGCCGTGTATTGCGCAGGCCGCTCGCGCTCGGAAAATCGTGCATGGTCTTGTCCCAGGTGAGGCGCTTGCCGGTGAGCAGGTGAATGAGAAAGAGCCGCCACGCCCGCAGCGCCGCCAGAAAATTGATGAAGTTGCTGATGACGAGTCGCGGCACGGCAAGCACGCCGTGTTCCCAGCCATAGAGACGCGTCGTGAAGATCACACGCTGCACCACGCGCAGCGTGAGTGCAATGAAGTTCGCGGTGAGCAGCGTATTCATCCACGGCGAGTCGACGAAGGGCGAGGGAAACAGATCCGGCGTGAGGCCGAGCAGCGAGGCGAGCGCGAACAGCATGAACTGGATCACCAGCAGATAGCCCACCATGCCCACGAACGAGGTCACGATGCCCTTGCGGTCACGCAGCAACAGATAACGGTTGGCGATCGAGCCGGTCCAGCCCGTGAGCGTCCAGCCTTGCAGGCCGATGCCAAGCGTCCAGCGCGCGCGTTGACGATAGGCAGTGCGAAGCGTGTCGGGGAAATATTCACGCACGCAGAGCGGCATCATGGTGGTGACTTCGCGCTCGGGTCCAAGACCGAACCAGGTCGTGCGTTGCGTGACGAACTGCACGGGAAAACGCGCGAAAATCGATTGCATCCCCATACGGCCGATGCGCTCGCCCACGTCGTAATCCTCGGTGAGGCTTTCGGTGTTGAAGGGCTGCGACTCGGTATCGGCGATCAGGGCGAGCATGGCGCGACGCGAGAAACAGGTACCCACGCCCGCCGAGGGCACCGAACCCACCAGGCTTTCGCGCACCACGAGGTCCTTCGCATGCCACTCGGCGAACTCGTCCATATAGGTGCCCGCGACCAGCTCGCACCATTCGCGCTCGAGCGAGGCCACGGGCAACTGGATCATGTCCTTGCGCGGCAGCAGATAGTTGAAGAACTTCAGTTCGAGCGGATGCAGCACGTCTTCGCTGTCGTGCATCACGATACCCGCGAACTCGGTGCCCGCCTCGAACTCGTAGCGAAAGATCGCCTGCACGATCCAGTTCAGGCAGTCGGCCTTGCAGGTCGGTCCATCGTGCGGCACCTCCACGCGATGCAGATGCTTGTAGCGATGGCGCATGCGTTCGACTTCGGCGATGGTCGCCGCATCGTTCTGATAGGTGCCGACAAACACGCGATAGGCGCGGTAATCGAGTACGCGCACGAGGTCTTCGATCATCGCTGCGATCACATCGTGTTCGTGCCACGCCGGCACCATGATCGCGAGCGGCTGCTCGGCGCGCTGTTTCAGTTGGGCGACGGTGAGCGGCTTGTGCTGCCGCTTCACCGTGAAATGGCGCACCGTTTCGCGAATCCAGTACCAGAGGTCGATGAAGAGATCGTCGAGGCTCGAAATCAGGATGATGGCCGACACGATGATGGCGGCATGTTCGAGCCACTGGTAATACTGGGCGAGCGCAATACGCCCGTAGAAGCCGAGCGTGGCGAGGATCATGGCTTGTCTCGCGGTGGCGTGTCCGGACTGTTCTTGTCGACCGGCGGTTGCTGGGCGGCGGCGCGGCGTGCTTCGCTCGTTTGCACCGTGCGACGCTTGCGGGCGATCTGTGCGACGACGATCAGCGCGAGCAGCAGCACGATCAGCACGAACGGGATGCCCCAGCGCGCCCAATGGTGCGTGACCCACGCGGTGCTGTCCGCGCCGGTGTCGGTGAGATCGTCGGGGTTGACGGTGTCGAAGCGCTTGAGCACGCCCGTGCCGTCCACCACGGCGATATTGCCGCGCGAAAGCTGGAGCTTGTCGGTAAGAACAGGCGCGTTGCCGGTGGAGCGATAGACGATGCCGTGCGCGTCGCCCGAAGTGCCCACGCTCAGCACCGCGAGGCGCGAGAGGCCGGAGACGTCGATCAGTTTGTCGCCACGCGTGGAAGTGAGTTGCAGGCGCGAGGGCGAAAAGGCGACCGGGTCGCGCTCGTCGGCGAGCGCGACGTCGGTGGCGAGGAACGGTCCGGCGGGCCGCGCGTCCTGACCCGCGGCCACGACCTCGAAGCGCGCGGGCAGCGGCGCCACGCCCGCTGCGCCCGTGAGCACGGCGAGGCGCGGCACGCTATGCAGTGCGTCATCCAGATACGCTTGCGGCACGATCACCGTGGCCGAGGATGCAAAGCGCGCGGCCATGCCGACGAAGTCCGCACCGGGCGTGCCGTCCGCAAGCTTCAGATAGCTGCTCGGCAGTACCGCGACGGGATAGGCCTGGCGCGCCTGGCAACCTGCGTCCGGTTGACGGCGGAACGTGACGCGCAGATTGTTGGTGCGGGCGAGCGCGTAACGCGGGATCTTCAGGCGCAGGCGTTCGCGATGGCCGTCCACGTCGAGCAGCTTGGCGCCGATCATCACGTCGTTGAAATAGACCGTGGCCGTGGCCGCGCCGTTCGAGAGCGTGGGCGAGGCCGCGAGATCGAGCACGACTTCGTCGGGCAGCTTCTTTTCACCGGACGCGGCGGCCAGGTCGAAGCTCGCTTCCCATGAGTCGATCGAATGGACGTCGACGCTGCGCGGCTCGCCGCCAAGGTCCGAAAGCGGGATGGTGTCGCCGTGCAGACGCGCGCCGGAGTCGATGTGATGGACCACCACGCGCTGCGATACGTCGATGGGGCGCCAGCTATGCGCGAGCACGCTCGCGCCCGCGTTGTCGCCAACCACGATCACAGCGCGGCCGCCGTAATGCGCCACGCGCGCTTCGCCAGCCGCGAGCGGCGCGACGATCTGCGCCGCCGTGGTCGCTCGCCATGCGTCGAAGCCTGGCAACTGTCCCGCTGCGCTTGTGGCTACCTGAGCGCGCAGGGCGTCGAGTGCGGCGTTCAAGCGCGTGCGCAAGGCCGCGTCGGCGAGCAGCACATCGGGGCCGAAGGCGTTGCGCGGCGCGAGCGCGAGTAGCGCGCCTAGCTCGGCGTCGTCGGCGATCACGTGATGGCTCGCGCCGGGCGCGCCCGCGGCCGTTGCGAGCGCATCGAATGCGGGGATCGCGCGCAGCGCGGCGGGCACGTCGAGGCCGCTCACGTCGGCGGCCTGGCCGACTGTGGGCACGGCCTGCATGGTGGGCCGCTTGCCGTCGCGCTGAAGCAGCGCGTCGGTACGCCATGCGGTGTCGAGCGAGGCGGCGTCCAGATGCGCGCCCGCGACCGTGAGCACCGGCGCGTAGGGCAAGGCGCTCCACGCGGTACGCAGATCGTGTACATCGGCGGGATCGAAGCGATAGCTCAGACGCGTGGACGGATCGACGCGCAGCACGTTGCCGATAGCGGTCTGGTCGGTACAGACGTTGTCGTTGATGACCGATGCGTAACCGAGCCCGAGCCGCACGAAGCCGACTGAGCGCGCCGCGCCGTCCACGCCCAGATTTACGTTCACGCCGCCCTCGGGCTTGTCGAGCGCGCGCGAGGCGACCGGCGAGCCATCGAGCGAGAGCAGCATGGTCGTGCGGCCGCCGTCTCCGCGCACATAGCCGCCGTCGAACTCCAAGGTGGCGTCGCTGATCGGCACGTCGGCGGGGACGGGCAGGAAGAATTCGCGGCGCGTATCGGGCGCCGTGAGCGTGACCGCGCTCAGCAGGCCGAGTTCGCGCAACGTGACCACACGCGTGACAGGCACGCTGCGGTTGAGTTGCGCAAAGCCGTTGTCGCTGACGGCATTCGCCTCGGCAGCGAAGGCAGGGGCATTCGTCAGCATGCCCAAACAGGCGACAATCGTCGTAAGTGCGTTGAAGACAGGCGCGCGTGGCGCGCAATAGCGTGGCGTGCAGGCGTTCAAGGGCGGCTCTCTTGGGACGAGTTGGACCAGCGCCGGACCACGGGGCCGTCGCAGGGATCGAAGCGTGGCGCGTGCGCTGACGCTTCCCGAATCACGCAGGGATCAGCAGCAGGCGCAGGGTGGTGCGATGCCGCTTGAGTGGATGTGAAGGCGCGCCTCCCGACGGGGGAGTCTGCGCGCGAGGTAATGCTGACTTACAGAATGCGACCGCGTTTTGTTGTTCATTTCGCCGCCTTGTCTTATTCGTATTGGGTCAAATCTTAAATGGCGATGAATGGAGGCTGCCGTAAGAATATGTAAAAATTTTTTTCGTAATTGAAGGGAATTTATTCCGATTTTATTAATGCGGAAATTTTTTCTTTGAAAAATCGGTCGCTTTTTCTTAATGACATCGGTGGTCAGAAAAAGATACTGCCCCAATTAAAAGTGGTAATCGAAATGCATCAATAAGTGCCTATAAAATCTGAGGAATGGGACGGCCAGAAAGCGTGGTTTTCCCGCTGCATAAGGCATGGCGATCGTGCCCCCAGGGTTGCGCTCTACGTATAATCCGGTTTAAATTTTTCGCGGACGCTGCCGTAAACCTGTCATGAGATCGTGTGAAAGTAATTGAAAGGATTTTCACCCGTTATCCTTTTCCGCGTTGCGTGTCGTTGTGCTAGTATCGCGCGCATTTTTACTGCTGTATCCGAATACCATCGTGGAAGAACTCGTCGATACGGCATCGAGTACACGCGCGCAAAGCGAGCCAAAAGTCCAGGCGCAAAAAGCGCACCCGCGTTTTACCTTGCCGTCGTGGAGCATTGCGCTCGCATGGGGGCTCACGCTTGCCGCCGTGACGCTGATCGTGGCCGTCAAGGTCGATCTTTCGGCGCAGTTCACGCTCTCTTATGCTGTGCTGGGGGTGATGATCCTGTTGCGGCGCACGGGCCGCTTCGAGCACGTTCGCCTCTTCTTTCTGCTCTGTTCTGCATTCCTTACGTTTCGCTATCTATACTGGCGCACGACCTCGACGCTCACTTATTACGGACTGGCCGATTTCACGTTCTCCCTGCTCCTGTACGGGGCGGAGATCTATGGCATCGTGGTGGCGTCGATCGGCCTGTTCGTCAACAGCCGCCCGCTCGATCGCAAGGTCGCGCCGCTCATCACTGGGGCGGGGCCGTTACCGTCGGTGGACGTGTTCATCCCCACCTACAACGAGTCACCGGAGTTGCTGGAGACGACGCTGCGCGCCGCGCTCGACATGCGCTACGCGCAAGGGCGCTTTCATGTCTATCTGCTCGACGATGGCGGCACACAGCAAAAGCTCAACCAGGCCGACGCCGCAAAGGCCGCTGAAGCGCTCGCACGCGCGCAGGCATTGCGCGAGATGTGCGCGGCCCACGGCGGCCACTATTTGACGCGTGTGCGCAATGAACACGCGAAAGCGGGCAATATCAACGCCGCGCTCGCGCAGACGCAGGGCGATCTCGTGGTGATCTTCGACGCCGACCACGTGCCCACTGCCGACTTCCTCGAAAAGACCGTGGGCTTCTTCCAGCGCGACGAGCAACTCTGTCTCGTGCAGACGCCGCACTTCTTCACGAATCCCGACCCGCTCGAAAAGAACCTTGGCCTGTTCGGCAAGATGCCGCCCGAAAGCGAGATGTTTTACTCGGTCATCCAGCCGGGCCTCGACTTCTGGAACGCGTCGTTTTTTTGCGGCTCCGCGGCGGTTCTTCGTCGCCGCTGCGTGATGGAGATCGGCGGCATAACGGGCCAGTCGATTACCGAAGACGCTGAAACCGCGCTCACGCTGCACGCGCGCGGTTACAGGAGTCTGTATCTGAATGAGCCGCTTATTTCCGGCCTGCAACCGGAAACGTTTGCGAGCTTCGTCGTGCAGCGCGTGCGCTGGGCGCAGGGGATGATCCAGTTGCTCCTGCTGCGTAATCCGCTGGCGATGAAGGGACTCTCGCTGCCGCAGCGCATCTGCTATTTCTCGAACGCGTTTTTCTGGTTCTTCTGCTATGCGCGCGTGGTGTTTCTGGTCGCGCCCGCCATGTATCTGCTGTTCGGCTTGCAGTTCTATCACGCGACGATTCCGCAGTTCTTCGCCTACGGTCTGCCGCAGATGATCGGTGCGATCCTGACTACCGACTATCTGTTTGGCCGCCACCGCTGGACGCTGATCTCTGAAGTCTATGAACTATTGGTGTCGATGTTCTCGCTACGCGGCGTGATCTCCGTGCTGGTGAAGCCGCGCGCGCCCACCTTCAATGTCACGCCCAAGGGCGAGCAACTGGAGCAGGACTCGATCTCGCAACTGGCCGGGCCGTTCTATGTGGTCTACCTATGCGTGCTGGCCTCGGCCGTGGTGGGCGTCTGGAAACTCGTGCACGGCGCGCCGCACGCGGACGTGATCGGCGCGTCGCTCGGCTGGAGCGTATTGAATCTCGTGTTGCTGAACGCCTGCGTGGGCGTGCTGTACGAGCGCAAACAGCGTCGCGCGACGCCGCGCATTCCCACCGACCTCGTCGCGAAACTGCATGTGGAAGGCGCGGACGCCGGCCTCGACTGCCGGATCGTCGATATGTCGGCGGGCGGCGTGAAACTCGCCTTCGCCGCCGACGTACAGACACCGCTCTCCACGAGCGCTGACGCCGTGCTCGAAGTGTTCAACGCGGCGCCCGCGCGCACGAGCCATATTCCGGTTTCGCTGCGGATGATCTTCGCGTCCAACGACGGTACGCGCTCGGTGGGCGCGCAGTTCACCGACACGAGCGTCGAGGGGCTTTCCGAGCGCGTCGCGCTCGTCTTCGGGGATAGCGCACGCTGGCGTGCATTCCGCGAGAGCCGCAACCGGCGCATCGGCATCCTGCGCAGCCTCGCGATGGTCGTCTATCTCGGCACGGTGCACGCCTTCGGTCATTACCGTTTCTTCTTTGCCGGCATGGTGTCGTTCGTGCTCCGCCAACTTCGCGCCTCGTCGCGCGCGCTTCGAACCTTTCTTTCCTCGCGCCTGTCTCGTTCATGACGCTCACTTCTTCCTTGCGCACCTTCGCGTGCGCCTGTTTCGTGCTCGCGGCGGCCGCCGTGTTGCCGGTGTCCGCAGCCACGGCATCGGCCACCGCGCCGGCTCCTGCGAGCAGTAGCGCGGCCGCGACGGTCGCGGTAGCCGCAACGCCTTCTGCCGCGCCCACGGACCAGCCTATGACGCTCGCGACGCTGGGTAATCTGTCCGGGCCGGTGCGACTCGTGGGCGAGTCGAGCGTGCGCTCGCTGAGCCTACCGATCTCGGCGCGCGAGAAGGTGAGCTCGGTGGTCCTCCATCTGGTCGCCACCAATTCGGTATCCTTATTGAGCGACCGGTCCGAGCTTGCCGTGCGCGTGAACGACCGCACGATCGCCCAGATGCAACTGTCGTCGCGCCAGCCCGAACTCACGGCCGACGTGCGCGTGCCCGTCGACCTGCTGCGCCCCGGCTACAACACGCTGAGCTTCGCGGTCGCGCAGCATTCCACGGATGACTGCGAAGACCCGAACTCGCCGGAACTGTGGTCCGAGATCGACACGAACGCCTCGACCCTGCAATTGCAGACGGAACTCAAGCCGCTCACGCCGCAACTGGCCGATCTCGCGGACCTGATCGATCCGAAGCAGCAGCACGGCCGCGCATTGTCGATCGTCGCGGCGACCCATCCCGCCAACGATGCGCAACTTGGCACGGGCGCCTTGCTGGCCGAAGGCGTGGCGCTGCGTCTGCGCTATCTCTCGCCGTCGCTGCATGTGCAGGACGCGCAGGCGGGCACGGGCGGCGGCGTGCTGCCGGGCCTGTCGTTCGCCAAGCTTGCCGATACCGACGTCCTGCTGTTCGGCACGCGCGACGCGCTGCGCCCGTATCTGGCTGCCGATGTCGCCGCGCGCATCAAGGGCGCGTTCCTCGGCATCTATCCGAAGCCGGACGATCCGCGCCGCTTCGTGCTGGTCGTGAGCGGCGTCGACGACGCGCAGGTCCAGCTCGCGGCGCGCAGCTTCGCGCACCCGGAATTCGCCCAGCCGCACCTCGCGGAAATGACGATCAACTCGCTCGACGAGGCGCGTATCGCCAGTTACGCCGCGCGGCGCACGCTCACCGGCACGCAGCCGCACACGTTCCGCTCGCTGGGCTTCACATCGCGCACGCTCGGCGGTCAGGACCGTGTCGATCTGGACGTGACGCTGCCCGCCGATATCTACGCGCCCGAAGACGCCCAGGCGACGCTCGACCTCAACTTCACCGAAGGCGCGAAGATGCGCCAGGATTCGGTGCTCAACGTCTATCTGAACAACCGCTTCGAGCAGGTGATCGCGCTCGACCAGCAGCAGGGCGCGGTGCTGCGCCACTATCGCGTGAATATTCCGCTGCGCAGCTTCCGGCCGGGCGCGAACGTGCTGTCGCTGCGCCCCGTGCTGGTGCCGTTGATGACCGATCGCTGCATGCTGCGCGAAACGCGCAACCTGCTGCTCACGGTGTTCGACGATTCGTCGATCACGCTGCCGCCTGCCTCGCACTACACGGCGATGCCCGATCTGCGGCGCTTCGCGCAAAGTGGCTTCCCGTACACGGTGAGCCCGGACGGTTCGGGCCTCGCGCTGCAAGTGGGCGCGTCGGACAATCACACGATTGCGGCCGCGTGGAACCTGATGGGCAAGCTCGCGCAGAATCAGGCGTGGCCGTTGACCGCCGCGCAGGTGACGGCGGGCAACCCGGATACGGGCCGCCAGACGATTCTGGTCGGCAGTGTCAGCGCGATTGCGCAGACCGCGTGGCAGGGTGCACCGTGGCAGCCTGGCCATGTGATGACGCTCGCTTATCACGCGGAAGATGCGGATTCCCCCGCGCCGCGCGCGCGTGACAACCCGCGCGACAACTTCGGCACGCTCGGCCAGTTGCTGCGTGCGGGCTTTGGCGGTCGCTCTGGCGACACCGCCACGCCGCCCCCGACTTCGGTACTCAACGCCGACACCCCGCTTTCGCGTCAGTTGCTGGTGATGCAGTACAAGGGCAGCAATGGCAACACGGTCACCGCGTTCACGGCGGCCAATGCCGGCGAACTCGCGGACGGCGTGCGCCGCTTGATCGAGCCGAATTACTGGGACAACCTCGACGGCGACGTGAGCCAGGTGAGCTTCGATAGTCCCGACCTCTGGACGGGCCGCAGCGGCGCGCGCTACGACCTTGGCAGCCTGAATGCCTATGATCGCGTGGGCTTTGAAGTCTCGCGCCATCCTTGGTGGGGCTATGCGGTCCTGCTCGGCCTGCTCGCGCTGTTGGCCGTGCTGACCGCCATGCTCCTGCGTCGACGCCACCGGAAACACCATGACGGTTCGCCGGACTGACGCGCGCGTGCGGCGCGCCGGCGGCGGGTGGAAGCGGTGGGGCGTGGCGTTGGCGGTTGCGTCGTCGTGTGTCGCGCATGCCGGGCAGGAGAATCTGCTCGGCATCGACCAGAGTGCCGCCCAGGGCGCCTCCGCAACGGGCGTGCAAGGCGGCGCGCACGCGGCGCAGCAGGCCGTCACGCGCGAGCACGCGCAGCCGGACAGCGTGCGCGTGGAGCGCAGCGAACAGCAGAGTCTGATCGTGCCCGCGCTGCCCGCGAGCGCAGTGGTGGTCGACGCCAACGCCAATGCCGGCGGCGCGCCGACTGCGCCTGCTGCGCCCTCCGCACCGGACGAGCGACCGCTCTGGGCGCTGCTCAAGGCCGACCGGCTGGACGCTTACGATGCGCAGGTCGCGCGCCTCGAGAGCCAGTTCGCGACGTGGCGGCCCGCGTCCGCACTGGTGGCGGAACGCGCGCGCCGGCAGCAGGCGAGGGACATCGACACCGCGCTAAAAGGCGACGTCGGCCAGCTACGCCTGATGGTTGCGCGCGCACCGGATGAATTCGGCTGCGCCCATATCGACCGCGCATGGCGCGCGGCAGAGGTATTCGCCCACGCGGGCGACCGTGATGCCGTATTCGCCCTTTATCGCCCGTTGATTCCTGCCTGCGAGCCCGCGCGCAACCGCCTTGCGACGCTCTATCTGGCGCAGCGGCAATTGCCGGCGGCGCAGGCCGATGCACTGATCCAGCTTGAAGCGCGGCAGGGCAAACGCGATCGCGATACGGATCTTGCTTTCCAGCGTCTGCAATACCAGCGCGCGCTCACCGCGCTCGCGGCGTTGCCGCCCGACGATCCCACCATCGACGCGCAACTGGCTGCCTTCGCGCCTGCCATCCGCGCGAATCGCGATGCAAAAGCCGCTACCCAGGCGGGTTGGATCACGTTCGCGCAGCATCGGCCCGACGCCGCCGCGACGTGGTTCGAAACGGCATTGGGCTTCGCGCCAAACGATGTGGACGCAACGATTGGTCTCGCGCAAGTGCGTCTTTCGCAAGGCGACGTGAAGGCTGCCGACGCGTTGCTCGCGCCGCCGTCCATAGCCGCCGACGAACGTGCGCGCAAGTTGCGCGGCCAGATTGCGCTGGCCCGCGCCAACGACGCCTACCGGGAACATCGCTACGACGAGAGCTTGCGGCAACTCGATATCGCGGCTTCGCTCGGAGTCGACGAGGCCGCAACCGGCGTGCTGCGCGGCTGGACCCTCTATGGGCAGAAGCAGTATGCGCAGGCCGAGCGCATTTTCCGCGAACGCTATCTGCAAAGCCACGATGACGATAGCGCCGAAGGCCTCGCGCTCGCCCTCAATGCGCAGGGCAAGAGCGTGCAGGACGCGTTGCCCGGCACGCATGGGCCGTTGCACGCGTACGGCCATGCGCTCGCGGCGCAGCGGCTCTATTACGACAAGGCCTTCATCGCCGCGAAGGCGGAACTTGACGCCGCCAGGCAGGGCGCGACGGACCCGCAACGCATCGCGCGCTACGTGCCCGCCGATCTCACGGGCATCGACTCGCCTTCGGTGGCAGCGGGATTGACATGGTCGGACCATGTCGGCGCGGCGGGACAGGGGCGGCTCAATACCGTCGCGCCCGAATTGCGCGCGGAATGGATCGACGGCACGCAGCAGTACGAATTGCGCTACCGGCAGCTCTTTCTGAATTCCGGTAGTTCATCGCTGAGCCAGCGGTTGCCGGGCAAGCTCACGCCGGATCAACTCGGCGGCTATGCGGGCATACCGTTCGGTGGCTCGGTGAGCGGCGAGGAAGTGCAGGGGATGATGGCCGATGTCGTGCGTTTGGGCGGTGATCGGCGGCTGGACTGGAGCGCGTCGCTCGGCGCGACCGACGGTCCGCCGACGGGCGTGATGCTCGACGGCCAGGCGCGCGTGGGGCAGCAAGGGCCGTGGGGCGCGTGGAGCGCGTGGGTGGGCGTCAATCCCGTGCGCGACTCGCTGCTGTCGTGGCGCGGCCAGACTTTGCCCAATTCCGATTGGTCATGGGGCGCGGTGCGCCGCATGGCGAGCGGCGCGACGGCGCGCTGGCAAATCTTGCCGCGCTGGAGCGTGAGCAGCGGGGCGGAGTTCCAGTGGCTGACGGGCACCAACGTGGTGGGCAACGAAGGCGCGTCGGCGGATCTGTCGGCCGACTACGATCTGCGCGTGCCGGGCTTCGATTACTTCAGCGCCGGGCCCGCGTTCCACTACCTGGGCTATCGCCGCAACGAGAACTTTTATGTGCCGGGCCAGGGCGGCTATTACAGCCCGCAATGGTCGGTCGCCACGGGCGCGGCGGTCCATATGCTTTCCGAAGAGGGGCGCAATTTCCAGTGGCGCGCCACGCTGGAAAGCGGCTGGAACGATAGTGTGCAGGACACCGTATCATGTTTCCCCAGCTCGTCGATTGCGCTCCAGGCGGCAGCGGCGGCCGGACTCGATGCGTCGGGCGGGCAGTCGCTGCTCGGCGCGAGTTGCGCGGGAAGCCATGACCACGGCCCTTACGCGCACGCGCAGATCGCGGCCACCGTCAAACTCTCGCCGCATGCGCAGGCCGGCGCGTTGGCCGACGTGAACATCACGCCGGGCCGCGACAAGCAGATCGCCGTCATGGCCTTCCTGCGCTTCTTCTTCGACGCGCGCTCGCAGGTGTTCAGCCGCGATGTCGCGCATACGACGCGCGACTTCTACATGCAACTCGACGACGATCACAACTAAAGCGGCGCGGCGCCGGTCCCTTTCGGAATCCGGCGCCGCGCGGCACTAACAAGCCCTACACAACAGTGTCCTGCATCAGGCCACGCGCGGTAGCGCTTCGGCGCTCACGCTGAAACCATCGTCGACACTGCCTTCTTCGAGGGAGACGTTGCGCGTTTCGCGTCCCATCATCCACCATGCCGCCGCCGCGATGGGGCCCGGCAGCGCGAGCAGCAGCAGACCGACCAGCGCAGCCGAGGGCGTGCCCGATGCCGCGTACACATTGGTCAGCATCAGCGGTGCGATCACGGCGCCAAGGCGACCCACTGCCACGGAGATGCCGAGGCCGGTGGCGCGAATGCGCGTCGGCAGGATTTCCGAGGACACCACGTAACCCGAGATATACGCCCACGTCACGCCGAACTGGATCAGGCAGTAGCCGATCACCATGCCAGGCAGCGTATGCATCGCGTAGATCACCACGATGGCGAGCGTCGTGAAGGTGTAGCTCACGAACAGCGAGGCGCGGCGTCCCCAGGCCTCGACCAGCACGGCGGCGGTGAGCCCGCCCGCAAGCGCGGCGGCATTCCCGTAGACGTAGTAGATCGGCATGTCGGCGGCCGAGACCTTCATGTACGGCAGGATCACGAGCGCCATCAGCGAGAGCACGCCATAGACCACGGCGGCCTGCGAGAAGTTGAGCGCGCTAGCCAGCCCGCAACGCATGCGGTAAGCGCCGAACAATTCGCGCACGTTGCGCCAGAAGGCGGGGTGCATCGGCATGAGCTTCGTTTTCGGATAACGCTTCAACGCAAGGGCGCGGTCGGCCGGCGTGAGCTTGCTGTGCGCGGCGCTGGCGGCGATGCTGTCGACGATTGCCTCGGCTTCGCTCACACGGCCTTGTTGCAGCAGCCAGCGCGGCGATTCCGGAATCACGCGGCGAATCCAGAAGAACAGCAGCGCCATCGTGGTGCCGAAACCAAAGCCCACGCGCCACGAGATAGCACCAGGCAGATGGTTGAGCACGAGGTAGGAGATCGCCGCCGAAATCAGCGCGCCTACCGGGAAGCCCGAGAGAATCAGCGAATCGGTGCGGCCGCGATGGCGCTTGGGAATGAATTCGCCCATCGTGGCGGTGACGGCCGAATACTCGCCGCCCACCGCAAGCGCGGTCATGGCGCGGAAGAACAGGAACGACTCGTAGTTCCACGAGAACACCGTGGCGACGCTGAAGAACGCGTACCAGAGCAGCGTGGCGAGAAAGAGCTTCTTGCGGCCATAGCGGTCGGCCAGATAGCCGAAGCCGATCGCGCCCACCAGCATGCCGAACACCCAGATGCTGACGGCAAGCGACCCTTGCGCGGAACTCAGATGCCACTGGCTCTTCAGGACACCGAAGACACTGCCGATGATATTGGTCTCGAACGAATCGAGCGCCCAGCCCACGCCGAGGGCGACGAGCATCAGCGTATGAAAGCGCGTCCAGGGCATGTTGTCGAGGCGCGCGAGCGCGTCGGTTTCGACGGCGCGCGGCGCGGAGGTTTGCATAGTCACGCTGGAATCTCCTGAGCGGTGAGTATCAATGAGCGTTAAGGGCGTTGTTCAGGGTCAATGCACGACGGCTTGTGCGTGCGCTGCGAAATCGATGTGGGGAAAGCGCGCGCGCTGGCCGATGAAATTGCGCCCGCGTGCGCCGTCGAAGGCGTGATCGACGATGGTTTCCCATTGCGCCGCGTCCACGCCGTAGGCCGACGGATGGCTGGAAACACCCAGCGAATCGAGCAGATCGGCAAGACGCGCGGGGGCCTGCTCGACATCGCCGAAAATCTCGGCGAGCGCGGCGTCGCACTCCGGGTCCACGCCAAGCGCGGCTTCCATCACGGCGGGCAGGCAGAACGAGCAGGCAATGCCATGCGCGACGCCGCGCGAGAGCGTGATGGCGTACGAGATGTTGTGGGCGAGCGCGGTGCGCGTGTTCGAGAACGCGAGGCCCGCGCGCAGCGCGCCCAGCGCCATTGCGCCGCGTGCTTCGAGGTCCTGAGGATTGGCGCTTACGCGTTGCAGGCCCGAGATCAACTCGCGCGCAGCATGGATGGCAAGACCGCGCGTGACGGGACTAGCATGCACGTTCCAGATGCTTTCGAGCGCATGCGAGAGGGCATCGAGACCGCTGGCGATAGTCGGCTGCATCGGCAGACCCAACATCAGGCTCGGATCGACGATCACCGCTTCGGCGTACAGGTCTTCGCGCGAGAGCGAGAGCTTGCGATCGTTTTCGGGGTCCCACACCGTGGCCCAGCAGGTCACTTCGCTGCCGGTTCCGGCCGTGGTCGGAATCGCGATGATCGGCAGAGCGCGGCGGCCGGTGGACGCGGCGCCTTCGAGGTAGGCGAGCACGGGGTCAAACGCGCCATGCTCGGCGGCCAGCACCTTCGCGCTGTCCATCACCGAGCCGCCGCCGAGTGCGATCAAGACTTCCGGGGCTTCGTCGAGTGCCGCGAGCTGGTCGCAGGCGCGGCGCAACATCGGCACCGAAGGATTGGCCTCGACCGAATCGATGCGTGCAAGCGCGGCGCCGTTGCGCGCCTCGATACGATCGGCAAGCTCGGCGAACAGGGCGTCGGGATAGGTGACGATCACGTAGCGACGGCCTGCGATGGCCTCGCCGATCTCGTCGAGCGAACCTGCGCCGAAGCGCACGCGCACGGGGTTGTGAAAATGCCAGCCGCTCATGCTGCTTCTCCTGCGGCCATTGCGCGCTCGATGGCGTCGATCACGGCGGGCAGTTCGGCGATGCTGTCGATGAGGAAATGCGCGCCGGTGCGGGCGAGCTTGTCGCGAGCGGGTGCGAGCAGCGCTTCACGTGCGGGCGCGTCGAGCGCCAGCCACTGCGCAAGCGAGAGGCCCACTTCATTGCCGGTGGCGACGATGCCCACCGTCCACATGCCGGCGGCGAGACCTGCTTCGAGACCCGTGGGGCTATCGTCGACCACCACGCAGCTCTGCACGTGCGCCGCGCCCAGCGCGAGGGCGTTGGCGAGGCACATATCGGGCCACGGACGGCCGCGCGCCACATCGCTCACCGTGCAGCAAAAGTCGGGGGCATAACCGTGCGCGGCGGCGATCGGTTGCAGATTCTTCATCACTTCGCGCGGATAGCCCGTGGTGCTGCCAATCGCGATGCCGCGAGCGCGCAGCGCAGCGATTGTTTCCAGCGCGCCGGGAATCAGCGCGCTGTATTTGGCGACGTTGACCTCGTCGATGCGCAGGAACGACGCATAGAGTGCATCGATATCGTCCTCATTCGAGGCACGGCCGAACTGCGCCTGCCAGCGCGCTTGCACGTTGGCATCGCGCAGGATCAACGCGATGTGCTCGCGCTTGGCGGCGCCCATCGGCGCGCGCGCTTCCTCGACGCTGATCGGCAATTGCGCGAGGTCGAAGGCTTCGCAGAACGCCTCGACGGGTGCGATGCAACCGAAGTCCAGCACGGTGCCGGCCCAATCGAAAATCGCCGTGGTGACGGGGCCGCGATAAGGCGCCGCGCGACGCGGATTGACGGCCTTGGCGGCGTCGTTGAGGGAGTGAACGTGGATGGCAGGGGAAGTCGTCATGCTCGCACCAATGGGGTCGGGGTGTGGGCCTCACATCAGACGAATCCGGCGATTCGCGATGTATTCAGGCCCGGTGTGAGCAACAGAATAGTTTTGACACATGACGCCGCTATGATCGAAATACCCGTTGAGATTCGATGCATCCACCGAATAATTCGATCGATCCCCAGGATGATTGCCTATGACCTTGACCCAGATCCGCGCCTTTATTGCGGTCGTTCAGCATGGCGGCTTCACGGCGGCTGCGCGCGCGCTCAACATGAGCCAGACCACCGTGACCTCGCAGATCCAGGCGCTCGAGCAGGAGCATGGTGTGCAGCTGTTTCATCGGCGTGGGCGGCGTGTGGAGCTTTCCGAAGTGGGGCTCGATTTGTTGCCGATTGCCCGGCAGATCGGCGGCCTGGAGAACGATGCGATTTCTCTGCTGCGCGATAGTGGGGCGCTGACGCATGGGTCATTGAAGATTGGCGCGGTGGGGCCGTTTCATGTCACCGAGATGATCGAGGCCTATCACGCGCGGCATCCGCATATGCATCTTTCTGTCGCGCTTGGCAATTCGGAGCATGTGATGCGGGAGCTTGATGCTTACGTGTGCGATGTGGGTGTGGTGGCGCGGGCTTCCGACGATGAGCGGTATCACATGCAGCTTTATGCGCGGTATCCCGTGGTGGTGTTTGTGCATGTGGGGCATCCGTTTGCGCGGCGCGATTCGGTTGGGCTTGCTGAGTTGGCCGGCGAGCGGTTGCTCATGCGCGAGGCGGGGTCGACTACGAGGCTGGCGCTAGAAGAAGCGCTGGCGGGGATCGGGGCCGCGCCGCGGGTGGCTATGGAGATTGGTAGCCGCGAGGCGTTGCGGGAGGCTGTTGCCCGTGGGCTTGGTGTCGGGACCGTGTCGGAGTCGGAGTATGTGCCCGATGAGAGGCTACGGAAGGTGCGGATTGTGGGGGATCCTATTTCTACTCACATTCATGTTTGCTGTCTTAAAGAGCGGAGGGATAGTCGGTTGGTGGCGTCGTTCTTTTCTGCCGTCAAGGGGTTGTGTATGGGGGTTTCATAGTTCGCTCCGCTGTTTTAACAATTGGCATTTTCTTGTTTTCTTGTCGGTCTATTAGCGTTGCCCCTGTGCGGGGCGGCACCTACTTTTCTTTGCCGCGGCAAAGAAAAGTAGGCAAAAGAAAGCCGCTCAAACCGCGAGTGTGACGAAGTCGGCAAACCGCCGTTTATGGGGAAAGGTATAGGAGCATCCGTCTATTCGCACCACGAAACAAAGTGACAAGGCCGTCATACATCCGGGGGCGCTGCGCGCCCCGTGGGGCATAGCGGCAAACCGCAGGTTTGCCAGGGATTGCGAAAATGCCTTTAGTACAGGGGTTTCCCGTGCATACCCAACCGCTGCGCGCGTAGCGAGCAGCGGGATGAATGAGTGCTTTGTCACTTCGTTTGGTGGTGCGAGGTGGCAGACGCTCCTATACCTTTCCCCCTAAACGGCGGTTTGCGGACTTCGTCACACTAGCGGTGTGAGCGGCTTTCTTTTGCCTACTTTTCTTTGCCGCGGCAAAGAAAAGTAGGTGCTGCCCCGCACAGGGGCAACGCTAATAGACCAAAAAGAAAACAAGGAAATGCCAATTGTTTAAACAGCGTAGAAATATCGAAGAAAAACTCAGAACTCCATATCAAGCTCATCGATATCGACATTTTCAGCCTGCGCAGCCCCAATCCACTCGGCGACAAACGCCTGCTTAAGAACGCGCATGCAATACTCGCCGATATCGGCATCAATGGGCACCTCATAGGTAAGAAGCCGCGTAACGACCGGCGCATACATGGCATCGGCGGCGCCGATCTCCCCAAAAAGCCAGGGCCCGCCATATCGAGCGAGACACTCGCGCCAGATGGTAATGATGCGCTCGATATCATCCTGCGCCCGCGACCAGATCCGAAAATTCGGAAAATGCCCGCGCAAATTCATGGGCAAAGCAGACCGCAGCGCACTAAACCCCGAATGCATCTCACCACACACAGACCGGCAATGCGCACGAGCCTTCCGATCGACGGGCAGCAATTTCGCTTGAGTGCAAATCTCATTGAGATATTCGCAGATCGCCAGCGTATCCCAGATCTCATTCCCATCGTGCCGCAAACAAGGCACAAGAATGGAAGGTGAAAGCAACAAAAGCTCGGCCCGCGCAGCGGCATCATCGACCGGCACGGTAACCGTCTCGAATTCGAGCCCCGCGAGCTTCGCAAGCAGCCAGCCGCGCATCGACCACGATGAATAGTTGCGGCTGCTGATCGTGAGGCTCGTATTCGTCTGATTCATGCAGGTCTCCTGATCACGATGATCACGGTAGTCGCGATAGTCACGATAGTCACATACGGCGCGCACACGTCTCGGGCGCAACGCACCGCAATCGCCGCCACCGTGCACTACGCTGAAGCACGCGGGCCTGCTCACGTGGCATGCCACGGCGCGCGGCCGTATGCGCATGTCGATCCCGGTGCAAGGCCCATGCCAATGCGGATCGCGCTGGCATAGCTATTGCCTGCCATGCAGGCACTTCGATCGTATGACAGCCACCATGAATATGCTTGCCTATCCCGCGTATCAGGCGTTCGCGGACCTCATGCGTCCCTGGCGCGCCGCCGCCACGCTCACGCGCGAGGCGCTGGCGGCGTGGCCCGCGCTCGCGGCAGGGTTCGATGCGCGCGAGCTGGACGCCTGGTGCGAATTGATCGAGATGGCCGGCCTCACGCATGCGAGACCGCCGTTCGGCATCGATTCGGTGGAAGTGAACGGCGAGCGCGTCGCCGTCACGGAAGAGGTCGTCAAGCGCACGCCGTTCGCCACGTTGCTGCGGTTTCGCAAGGAGGCAATGGGGGAAGCAGGCGAGAGCGTGTCGCAGCCGCGCGTGCTGCTGGTCGCGCCCATGTCCGGGCACTTTGCGACCTTGCTGCGCGGCACCGTGCGCACCATGCTCGCCGATCACGATGTCTACATCACGGACTGGCACAACCCGCGCGATGTGCCGCTCGCGGCCGGGCGCTTCGGTTTCGATGAGTATGTCGAGCACGTCATGAGCTTCATTCGTCGCATCGGCCCCGATGCGCATCTGGTCGCGATTTGTCAGCCCACCGTGGCCGCGCTCGCGGCGGTCGCGTTGATGGCCGCCGACAACGATCCCGCGCAGCCCGCAAGCATGACGCTGATGGCCGGTCCCATCGATTGCCGCGTGAATCCCACCGCGGTCAATGATCTGGCCAATAGCAAGCCAATCGAATGGTTCGAGAACAATCTGATTGGCGCAGTGCCAGGTGGTTTTCCCGGCGCGCATCGGCGGGTGTATCCGGGCTTCGTGCAATTGAGTGCGTTCATGTCGATGAATCTCGAACGCCATCTGGCTTCGTTCGCCGAGATGCGTCGCGAGCGTGCCCAAGGCGATGCCGCAAAAGCGCAGGCGATCCGCGTCTTTTACGAGGAGTATTTCGCCACCAGCGATCTCACGGCGGAGTTCTATCTGGAGACGGTGCGCTCCGTGTTTCAGGAATACGCGCTGCCGCTGGGCAAACTCAAGGTGGGCGATCGGCTAGTCGAGCCGCATGCGATCCGGCGCACGGCGCTGCTCACCGTCGAAGGCGAAAAGGACGATATCTGCGCGGTGGGGCAGACCGTGGCGGCGCAGGAGCTGTGCTCGGGGCTGCGCCCCTACATGAAGACCCATCATGTGCAAACCGGCGTTGGGCACTATGGCGTCTTCAACGGCAGGCGCTGGGATTCGCAGATTTATCCGCTGGTGCGCTCGACCATCCACGCGCACGAGCCGCGCGCACGGCGTATCGGCGCGGCATCCGATGCGGGCGGGTCCAGTCAGGTGACGTTGCGCGCGCTGCTCGAAGCGGATGCGCATGCGGCGGCTGCGATCGCCAAGGCCGCCGAAACGCAGCCGAAATAAGCGATTCGCCGGTGTCCGGCTAAAGGATTACGCATAAATTGCCGATAAGCACGGCGTATCCACATCCGGTGCACCTGTGACCGAATCGACTTCCATCGGCGAGCGCCTGCGTTCGCTCGTGAACACCGTCCAGCACAACGAACGTGCGTTGCAGCGGTTTCAGCAGATCGAGCTGCGTCTGATCGAGGCCGAGGATTTTGCGGCGTTTCTCGACATCCTGACCGGCGAACTGGTGCAGGTCTTCGATCTCTGCGCGGCCACGCTCTGGCTCGACGATGGCGCGCGTCTGGCCGCCGAGTTGCATGCCGCAGTCGCGCTCTCCGCGCCGGCGAGCGATCATCTGCGCTGGGGCCGTACCGCCGATTTCGATCTCTCCGATGCCGCGCCCTTGCTTGGGCCTGTGGCGGCGTTGAGCGATGACGCACGCGCGGCGCTGCTCGGCGAGACGGCGGATTCGGCGAGCGCCGCGATCCTGCCGTTGCGGCACCGCTCGGGTTTGCTCGGCTATCTGAGTCTCGTGAGCGGAAGTCACGATCGCTTCGCCGAGGGCATGGCGACCGATCTGCTCGCGCGCTTTGCGGGTTTCGTGAGCGCGGGGCTCGTCAATGTGGCGCAGCGCGAGCAATTGAAGCATCTGGGCATGACCGACGCGCTCACGGGCCTGCCTAATCGGCGCTACTTTGAAATGCGGCTCGAAGAGGAGTTGCAGCGCGCCGCGCGCAATACGGTGCCGGTCGCGTGTTTATTCATGGACCTCGATCACTTCAAGCAGGTGAACGATACGCATGGTCACGCGGTGGGCGATCGCGCGCTGGCCGCGGTGGGTGCGTGCATCCGCTCGGCGGTGCGCCTGGGCGAAACGGTCGCGCGTTTCGGCGGTGAGGAATTCGTCGCCGTGCTGCAAGGTGACCGCTCGAATGCGACCGTGGTGGCCGAACGCGTGCGCCGCGCCGTGCAGGCGCTCGTCGTGCGCGACAACGAGGGCGCCGAAGTGCCGGTCACGCTGTCGATCGGCGTGGCCGTTACGCCGGGCTCCTCGGCGGACAAGGGCGCCGCAGCGCGTGCGCTGATCGACGCTGCCGATCGCGCGCTCTATCGCGCGAAGCGCTCGGGGCGCAACCGCATCGTGTTCGCGGGCGAGGACGAGGACGAGGATGGGGCCGGAGCCGAGTCGAGCGCCGACGCTGGCGAGCACACGCCGACTCCATCGGCTCAATCGGCTCAATCGGTTCAATCGGCTCAATCGGCTCAATCGGCTCAATCGGCTCAATCGGCTCAAGCCGCCGAAACGCCCTCTTGAAGTGAGCTTACAGGCCGATGTACTGGAACGCGTTGCGGCTGGCTTGCGTGTGCATCGCGCCGAGCGCGCCCACTTCGATCAGGGTGTCCACCGTCGCGCGTCGGTTCGAGACGAGCGTCCACGCAGTGTGCGTCGCGTTCTGTGCTTGCGCGTCCTGTTGCACGTCCAGCAGCGCGGCGAGCAGGCGTTCGCGTGCAGGCGAAATAATCACGAACCCTTCGTTGGTGACCGAGGCGAGGTCGATCCCCAGGCGCTCGCAAAGCGCGCGCTTCATGCCGACCGACTCTTCGTCCGCTCGCCGGCTTGCGTCGATCGCATCGCGCGTGACGGCGTCGATCATCTTGCCGTTGATGGCGAACGGCGTAGGCGCCTGCCACGCTTTATCGGGGCAGAGCTTGAATTCCGGCCTTAATGCATAGAACGGATTGATCTCGGCGGGATAGACGCGGCACACGAGCGGGCGCTCGGCATAAATGCCGCAGCGCATGGCGTCGCCCAGATTCGGGCATGGCCCTGTGAAGGTGGCGGCCAGCGTCACGCCCACGCGGATCGGCAATTCGCCGCTTTTGCCCGCAAAGGTGCGTTGGCGTTTGTAGGCGGCGAAGGCGTTGTCCGCCTCGGGCTCGACGGGCCACGCGATGGCCTCGCAGAGCAGGTCCACCTGGCCGCCGCGTTCGAGCCAGCCGATGGCTTCGGCAATCGTGAGGGGAAGGCGCAGGTCGGTGCAGCAACGGCCGCATTGTGCGCAATCGAAATGGGTGCTGTCCAACGGTGAGAGTCCTTGTAGTCGCGCAGGTGACTTTCGATGCGCGGATCGCGCTTGCCGATCCGCCGCGCCCGCAAGCCGCTTCAGCCTGAACGATAGCGTGGCGCATGGCCTCACGATGGCGGGATCAGTGGCTGCGTTGCGCTCCAGTTCGGCGAATTCGCTTTACAGCCTTGTCAGCTTTTGCATCCGGCCTTCTCGCGCCATCTCATAGCGCTCGTCGCTCCCTTACAACACGATTTCATCGACATTTTCTTGCGTTCATATTCTCGCGCTACGATTACCCGTTCCGTTTGTCTCGAAGGAACTCAGGGAATATGAAATACGAAAACGCGCTGCAAAAAGGGATCAAGGTGCGGCTCGAGCGCGCGATGGAACTGGCGGAACTGTTCGGCCTCTTTATCATCGGCATCGGCACGGTGGCCGCGATGGTGCACCTCATCTGGCGCATGGTGAATTCGGATGGCGTGTCGCTGACCGACCTGCTGCTGATGTTCCTCTACCTCGAAGTCTTCGCGATGGTCGGCCAGTACCTCAAGGCGGGCCAGTTGCCGGTGCGTTTTCCGCTCTACATCGCGATGGTGTCGATCGCGCGGGACCTGATCCTGCGCGCGGGCATGAATACCGAATTGCATCTGCTCGCCTCCGCGGGCGCCATTGTGTTGATTGCGCTCGGCGTGCTGATGATCCGCTATGGGCAGTTCAAATACCCCAGCGATACTGTCGAACATAAGGCCGAAGGCACGAAGTAAGCCGCGCAACCATCCTCATTCAAAAGGCCGCATGCGTGAGCGTGCGGTTTGTCGACTCCCTCGCGTCACCTCACGCCCCCACACGCAAAGCGTCAGCTTTTCGTAACCCCGGCGCAGGCTTTCGCCGCCTGAAAGCCGTCTTTTCCTCCCTTGTCGTTTCAGCGCAAGTCGTCGTCGCGTTTGCTACGTTCGCGCGCATTTTGCCGCGCGACGATTAAGCATCGGATGGCCATGCCGCGCACGTCGCGAGCATCGCCGCTGACCCACACGTTAGCGATCGACACTATGAAACCCGAGGAGAACAAGATGGCCCGTTTCAGGAAAGTCCCGGTTTGCGCTGCCTTGCTGGCGGCGTTCGCGTGTTCCAGCGCTTTCGCGGCCGATCCGGCCATGTGCAAGAGCGTGCGCTTCGCCGATGTCGGCTGGACCGATATCGCCGCGACCACGGGGCTCGCCTCGACCATTCTCGCGGGCCTGGGCTATGCGCCCACCACGACGATGGCTTCGGTGCCCATCACCTTCGCGGGCCTGAAGTCGAAGCAGATCGATGTGTTCCTCGGCTACTGGTCGCCGACGATGGACCCGATCATCGAGCCCTTCGTGAAGGCCGGTTCGATCAAGGTGCTCAATACGCCCAATCTCACCGGCGCGAAATACACGCTCGCGGTGCCCGATTACGTCTATCAGGGCGGTCTGCATTCGTTCCAGGACATCGCGAAGTTCGCGGACAAACTGCAAGGCCGCATCTACGGCATTGAACCCGGCAACGACGGCAATGCGCTGATCCAGAAGATGATCGGCGCGAACCAGTTCGACCTCGGCAAATTCAAGCTGGTGGAGTCGAGCGAGGCGGGCATGCTCGTACAGGTCAATCGCGCGATCCGCGACAAGCAGTGGATCGTGTTCCTCGGCTGGGAACCGCATCCGATGAACGTGCAGATGAAGATCGACTATCTCACCGGCGGCGATGCCGTGTTCGGCCCGAATTACGGCGAGGCGCGCGTGCTCACCGCCGTGCCGCCCGACTACAGCGCGCGCTGCCCGAACGTCGCGAAGTTCGTCTCCAATCTGCAGTTCACGACTTCGATCGAAAACCATCTGATGGTGCCGATCATGAACAAGGAAGACCCGGAGAAGGCGGCCGCCGCGTGGCTCAAGAGCAATCCGCAGATGCTCGACAAATGGCTCGCGGGTGTGACGACGCTGGACGGCAAGCCGGGTCTGCCGGCCGTGCGCGCGTATGTGGGCGTGCAGTGACCGTGCAGTGATTTGCCGGGGGATTTCTGGCGCCGAAGCGTTAAGCACCGGAAATCCCGATAGGTCCCGATAGGCCCGGCAATTTTGTTCGATTAGGGTGGACAGAGGAGGAGACAGATGGAGCAGGCGGGAATCGGAGCAGGTCACACAGGGAGCGCCGAACAAGGGCGTACTGGCGAAAGTCCCGGATCGGGTCTGCGGCGAGGCCTCACCTGGAAGGACGCCTTCTGGGTGACGAGCGGTGTGCCCGCGGGCGTGTTGTTCACGATTGGTGGCGTGTGCGCGACCATCGGCCAGCCCGCGTGGGCGATCTGGATCGCGTCGATCGCGATGGGCCTGATCCAGAGCGCGACCTACGCCGAGATTTCCGGGCTTTTTCCGCACAAGTCGGGCGGCGCCTCGGTCTATGGCGCGATTGGCTGGGTGCGCTACAGCAAGCTGGTGGCGCCGGTTTCCGTGTGGTGCAACTGGCTCGCGTGGTCGCCCATGCTCGCGCTAGGCTGCGGGCTGGCGGCCAACTATGCGCTGGCCACCCTGTTTCCGCCCGAGGCGGCGGTGCGCCAGTGGCACTGGACGCTCGCCAATCTGGGTTTCATCCAGCATGGCCTCACGCTGCGCATCAACGCGACGTTTCTGATCGCGGCGGCGTTCCTGCTCTTCACCTTCCGTCTGCAACATAGCGGCGCTTCGAAGGCGGCGCGCACGCAGAAAATTCTCGGCATTGCTTCGCTTACGCCGCTTTTGATCGTCGGCATCGTGCCCTTCGTCACCGGCGATGTGCCGGCGCGGCATCTGTTCCCGCTGCTGCCGCTCGGTCACGACGCGCGCGGCAATCTCACGGCGTCGGTGTTCGGCGCGTGGAACGGGCAGGGCGTGGTGATGGCGCTCGGCGCGATGTTCATGGCGGGCTGGGCGTCGTACGGTTTCGAAACGGCCGTGTGCTACACGCGCGAATTCCGCGATCCGCGCCGCGATACGGCGCGCGCGATCTTCTGGTCCGGCGCGCTGTGCCTCGTGGTGATGACGCTGGTGCCGCTCGCTTTCCAGGGCGTGCTCGGCACCCAGGCCATGCTGGACCCGAGCATCGGCGATGGCACGGGCGTCGGCACGGCGATGGCGTCGATCGTCGGCGGCGGAGCGTGGGTCGGCAATGTCGTGGTGGTCATGCTGATGCTCTCGATCCTGCTGATCGTGATGACGTCGATGATGGGTTCGTCGCGCACGCTCTATCAGGCATCGGTCGATGGCTGGCTGCCGCGCTATCTCTCGCGCGTGAACGAGCACGGCGCGCCCACGGCGGCGATGTGGACCGATCTCGGCTTCAATCTCGTGCTGCTGGCGATGTCCGACTACATGACGGTCCTGTCGATCTCGAACGTCTGCTACATGCTGTTCGTGTTCCTGAACCTGCAATCGGGCTGGATTCATCGCATGGACCGGCCTTCGTGGCATCGACCGTTCCGCTGCCCGTCGTGGCTGCTGGCGGCGGGCGCGCTATGCGGCTATGGGAATCTGGTGTTCGTGGGGGCGGGCGCGAATCTGCAAGGCGAAAACACCTTGCGCGATGGCCTCTTTGCGGTGCTGCTGATCGTGCCCGTGTTTGCGTACCGCCATTACTGGCAGGACCGCGGTCGCTTCCCGGCGGGCAGCGCGCATGACATGGAACTGGAGGTGACGGTGCGCAGCCGCTGGAAATCGCTGGCGCCTTATGGGGCACTGATGCTGGCCGCGCTGACGATCGCGGGGTCGCATTACTTCGCGGCGCGCGTGTAAGCCGGAGTGGGGCCAGGTAGTTGAGGCGGCGTGACGTTTGACCGGGAGCCCGGTTACGTGTCGCGCCGCCAGTGTTTTTTCCGGCAGGGAGAACAACAAAGGTTCTTCGTGGATTGCTGTGAAGGATGGGCGATATCGGCAGACGCTGACCATAAGGCTTGGGCCTATGATCGGTTGCGCGAAATCAGCGACATTCGAGCGGCGCTGCCGCCCTTCATCCAGAGCAATCCAGCCGGATTCGCCTTAGCGGCGGCGCGGAGCGGTGGGTCGCGGCGCGGAGCCCGACGAACGCTCGTCCTTGTGCCGGAAATTGATGCGGCCCTTGGTCAGATCGTAGACCGACAACTCGAGCGTGACCCGGTCGCCAGCAATAATGCGGATGTGATTCTTGCGCATGCGACCCGAGGCATAGGCGTTCACAACGACGCCATTCTCGAGGGTCACGCGATACTTGCTGTCGGGCAGCACTTCATCGACAACGCCGTCGAGTTCAAGCAGTTCTTCCTTCGCCAAATCCATTCCTCCTGAAATACGCAACGCCGCGCCAGTGCGGAGTGCGGACCAATGCCCAACGTCAACGGCTGATTCCTCGTGCCCCACTTCCTGCCAGGGATTGCACAAGCAATCACGAGGTACAGTCGGGAACCGGAAACAACGAAACCCTCAGCGTACCGGAATCGAGCGATCCATCACAGCGGCAATTCTCCGCCGATTTGCGGGGCATTGCATGCTCTTGATGAGCCAAACGGGTACGCGGATTGTCGGCAGTCGCCTGCAAATCCGCAGAGACGAGCATCGGGGGCGCGTGCACGCAACGTGTTCAAGCTGCGGGCGCAGCGAACAACGGATACGGGAACACGCACGAGATACGCGTGGCAGTCGATAACAACATAACGCCACGGTCTGAGACAAGACATTCGCGCCCACCCAGAGGGCGGGCGCGATGCAAACAGCCTGAAGCTTAAAACCTACAGCTTACAGCGGCGTGATGTTCGAAGCCTGGAGGCCCTTCGGGCCGCGCTTCGTTTCGTAGCTGACCTTTTGGCCTTCTGCGAGGGTCTTGAAGCCCGTGCCACGCACTTCCGAGAAGTGAGCGAACAGGTCGTCGCCGCCCTTGTCCGGGGTGATGAAGCCAAAGCCCTTGCTGTCGTTAAACCACTTGACGGTACCGGTTTCCACTAGAAAATCCTCAAAAAAACAAACAAAAATACACGCGCCCGAAATAAAGCGCGAATCAACACTCAAGCGGGATAGGTCAACAAGAGCCGCGGTAGCGGCAAACGATGAACAGACACAGCAAGAAGATTAACTGTCAGAGGGTACGCTGTATCGGCTATCCGGTCAAGCAGTTTCTTGCGCCACAGTTCTGCCGAACTGCCGCGGCTGGGGCTGGCAGCGCCCGGCGCACCGCCGCCGGACGTGCTTCTGCGGCTATTCTGCCCCCACTTAGACTGCGGCAGTCTGCCGGTTACGCTGGTTGAGCGGGGCGGGCGGCACCACGCCGCCGCGCGCAAGCGCGCCGTTCGCCACGTAATAGGGCGTCTGAACCCGGGCCAGCGCCGCGCGTCCGCGAATCCGGTCGGCGATCTTCTCGGCCATCATGATGGTCGGCGCATTGAGGTTGCCGGTGGTGATGAGGGGCATGATCGACGCATCCACCACGCGCAGGCCGTCGAGGCCGTGCACGCGGCCCTCGCTATCTACCACCGCCATGTTGTCCTCGCCCATCGGGCACGAGCAGGACGGATGAAAAGCGGTCTCCGCGCGGCTACGCACGAAGGCGTCGATCTGCGCATCGGTCTGCAGATCGGCTCCAGGATTCAACTCGCGGCCGCGGAAGCGATCGAGCGCGGGCTGCGCGATGATCTCGCGCGTGATGCGGATGGCGTCGCGGAACTCGCGCCAGTCGAGCGCCTCGGACATGTAATTGAACAGGATCGACGGATGCTGGCGCGGGTCGCGCGAACGCAGTTTCACGCGCCCGCGGCTGGGCGAGCGCATCGACCCCACATGCGCCTGGAAACCGTGCATCTCGATCGCATTGCTGCCGTTGTAATTGATCGCGACGGGCAGGAAGTGGTACTGGATGTTGGGCCAGAGATCGTCGTCGCGTGTGCGGATGAAACCGCCTGCCTCGAAATGATTGCTCGCGCCGAGGCCGGTGCCGCGCAACATCCACTCAAGGCCGATAGCCGGCTGGTTACGCAGCTTCAACGCCGGGTAGAGCGAGACCGGCTCCTTGCATTCGTACTGCATGTACATCTCCAGATGATCCTGAAGATTGCGGCCGACGCCGGGCAAGTCGAGCACGACGGGGATGTCGAGCTCGCGCAGCCACTCGCCGGGTCCGACGCCGGAGCGCTGCAGGATCTGCGGCGAAGCGATCGCGCCCGCGCATAGCAGCACCTCGCGGCGTGCATGACGCGTCACGCGCGCGGGACCATCCATGAAGACCACGCCACACGCGCGCTTTCCGCTGAATAGAATGCGGTCGGTGACGGCGTGCGTGACGATGTCGAGATTGGGCCGATGGCGCGCCTGGTCCAGATAGCCGCGCGCGGTGCTGGCGCGTCGCCCCTTCGCCGTGACGGTGCGGTCCATCGGGCCGAAGCCTTCCTGGCGATAGCCGTTGAGATCGTCGGTGCGCGCATAGCCGGCCTGCACACCCGCTTCGACCATCGCTTCGAAGAGCGGATTCACGCCGGGCTTGCTGGTCGTCACATGGACGGGCCCGTCGCCGCCGTGATAGTCGTTGGCGCCGATGTCGCGCGTTTCCGCCTTGCGGAAGTACGGCAGGCAGTCCAGATAGCTCCAATTTTCAAGGCCTTTTAGCGCGGCCCAGCCATCGTAGTCGAGCGCATTGCCGCGGATATAGCACATGCCGTTGATGAGCGACGAACCGCCCAGCCCCTTGCCGCGCCCGCACTCCATGCGGCGGTTGTCCATATGCGGCTCGGGATCGGTTTCGTAGGCCCAGTTGTAGCGCCGCCCCTGCAAAGGGTAAGCAAGCGCCGCGGGCATCTGCGTGCGAAAGTCGAAGCGATAATCCGGCCCGCCCGCTTCCAGCAGCAGCACCTTGACGTCGCTATCTTCGGTGAGGCGCGTGGCGAGCACATTGCCCGCCGATCCCGCGCCGATGATGATGTAGTCGTACTCTTGCGCGGCCATATGCGGTTCTCCCTCTGCGGCGCTCTTTCAACTTAGAAAACAGGCTGATACGGTCCCAGCTCGACCTGAACGGACTTGATGCGCGTGTAGTGCTCGAGCGTGGTCAGACCGTTCTCGCGGCCCACGCCCGATTGCTTGTAGCCGCCCACGGGCATTTCGGCGGGCGACTCGCCCCAGGTGTTGATCCAGCAGATGCCCGCTTCGAGCCGATGAATCACGCGATGCGCGCGCGAAAGGCTTTCCGTGACCACGCCAGCGGCGAGACCATAGAGGGTGTCGTTGGCGCGCTCGATTACTTCGGCTTCCTCATCGAATACGAGAATGCTCATGACCGGGCCGAAAATTTCCTCGCGCACGATTCGCATGTCGTCGCGGCAATCGGTGAACACCGTGGGCTGCACGAACTGGCCGCGTGCAAACGCGCCATCTTCGAGTCGTGCGCCCCCGGCGAGCAGCCGTGCGCCTTCGCGCTTGCCGCTGTCGATGAAACCGAGCACCTTGTCGAGCTGCGCGGCGCTTGCGAGCGGCCCGAAGTTGGTCGCGGGATCGCTCGGCAGGCCGACACGGATACGCGCAACACGTTCGATCACGCGGGCTTCGAACGCGTCGCGCACCGCACGATGCACGAATACGCGCGTGCCGTTGGTGCAGACCTGGCCGGCGCTGAAGAAGTTGGCCGTGACGGCGATATCGGCGGCGCGGTCGAGATCGGCGTCCTCGAACACGATGAGCGGCGACTTGCCGCCCAACTCCATCGTTACTTCCTTGAGCGATGAAGCGCCCGCGGCGGCCATGACCTTCTTGCCCGTTTCGACACCGCCCGTGAACGAAATCTTTTCGATGCCGGGATGCGTGCTGAGCAGGGCGCCCACGCGCGCATCGCCTTGCACGACGTTGAAGACGCCTGGCGGCACGCCCGCTTCGATATAGATCTGGGCGAGGCGGGACGCGGACAGCGGCGTGACTTCGCTCGGCTTGAAGATCATCGCGTTGCCAGCGGCGAGCGCGGGCGCGGACTTCCAGCAGGCGATCTGCAACGGATAGTTCCAGGCGCCGATGCCCGCCGTCACACCCAGCGGCTCGCGCCGCGTATAGACGAACGAGCTTTCGCGCAGCGGAATCTGCTGGCCTTCTAGTGCGGGCGCGAGACCCGCGTAGTACTCGATCACATCTGCGCCGGTGACGATGTCCACGCTGCGCGTTTCGGCGATCGGCTTGCCGGTGTCGCGCATTTCGAGTTCGGCGAGTTCATCGTTGCGCTCGCGCAGCAACTCGACGGCGCGACGCAAAATGCGCGAGCGCTGCATGGCCGTCATGGCGGCCCAGACACGCTGGCCCGCACGCGCGGACGCGACCGCGCGATCGATATCGGCGGCGCTGGCCTGCTGCACGGTGGCGAGCGTTTCGCCCGTGGCCGGATCGCGCGTGTCGAAGGTTTCGCCGCTGGTGGCGTCGGTATAGGCGCCGTCGATGAAGAGGCGTTCGAGGGAGAGGGAAGTCATGCGGGTGTCGCTCCGGATCAGGCGCGCTGGCGCGCACGCGGTTTGGCGGATGAGGCGTGCGTGTCCAGCAAAAGGTCGATGTAGTCGTTGGCAAGGCGCAATGCGGCTTGAGTGTCGAACGGCTCGCCGGTGGTCGCGCCGCGCAGCCACAGACCGTCGATCATGGCGGCGAGACCACTGGCGGCTCGGTGCGAGGCCGCGTGCGGCATGACCTTGCCGAATTCCGCGCAGAGATTCGAATAAAGCCGCCGCGTGTTGACATGCTGTAAGCGCCGCAGCGCAGGCACATGCATGCTTTCGGCCCAGAACGCGAGCCAGGTTTTCATCACGGGACCGCTGACCTGCGAAACGTCGAAATTCGCGGCGACGATCGCACGCAGACGCGCACGCGCCTGCGGCCGGGCCGCCTTCAGACGACGCTGCGCGGCCGCGCCGAGATCGCGCAGCACGTGACGCATGGTGGCTTCGAGCAGCGCATCCTTGCCGCCGAAATAGTGGCTGACGATGCCGGTGGAAATCCGCGCGCGCTGCGCAACGGTGGCGAGCGTCGTGCCGGACAACCCCGCCTGATCGATGGATTCGAGGGTCGCATCGATGAGCTGGGCGCGGCGGATTTCGCGCATTCCTAACTTGGGCATGGTGACTCTTGGGGCATGCGAACAGGGCTTCACTCTAGGTTTTTTTTATTGAACGATCAATCAATAAAAAACCTGGTACGCCCTTTATGACGGATTTGGGCAGATGCGCGACGGATTCGCGATGATCGAGACCACCCATGTCGCATCAAGCCTGGCGCCCGTCGTTTGCGCGCAAGTCGGGGGAGATTTGGACTTATACGTTTTGCAGGACCGTGCGCTGTATGCAGCACGCGGCCCTTCAACCGTAGTGCGAGTCTGGAGAGACCGACACCATGAAAAGAACGAAAACGGCGGCACTGAGCGCCATTGCACTGGCGACGATGTTGATCTCGAGCGCGAGCCATGCACAGAGCAGCGTGACCCTCTACGGCATTATCGACGGTGGTGTGACGTGGGTGAACAACGCTGGCGGCTCGCATCAGGTGAAGTTCGATGATGGCATCTCGTATGCGAACCGGTTTGGCCTCAAGGGTACTGAAGACCTGGGCGGTGGCCTCAAAGCCGTGTTCGAACTGGAGAGCGGTTTTCACCTGGGGAATGGGCAGATCGCCAATGGGGGATCGTTGTTTGGGCGCGCGGCTTATGTGGGGTTGCAGGGCGATTGGGGTACGCTGACCCTCGGCAATCAGATCGACATGACACAGGAGATGGTTTATCTCTACAACATCTCGGCGTGGGCGAGCGGTTATGCCATCAATCAGGGCGACTTCGACCGCATGAACGGGGATCATCTGCCCAATGCCATCAAGTTCATGTCGAACACGTATGGCGGCTTCCAGTTTGGCGGCATGTATTCGTTCAGCAATACGCCTGGGGATTTTCATACTGGCAGTGCCTGGAGCGTGGGCGCGCAGTATCAGAATGGGGCGTTTTCCATGGGGACCGCCTATACCCAGTTGAATAATCCATCGGGGATCTATGCGTTCGATCCTTATGCCATGCTCGGTGTGCACACGTTCTTTGGTCGGCCTACCGTGAGTGTGGACTCCTCTACGGGTGCTGTTACCGATCTCTATTCAAGCGAGTCTTTTCCTGTCGATAAGCAGGGGACTTTCGGCGTTGGCGCGAGCTATGTGATTAATACGGTTACGCTTTCTGGTGATTTCACTTATACGCAAATCAAGGCGTTTGGGGAGAGCGAACATATGCTCGTCGCCGAAGGCGGTGTTAACTGGCAAGTCACGCCTGCGTTTAGTGCGATTGGCGGCTACCAGTACACCCATTTCGATGGGCATCACTGGAATCAGCTTTCCGCTGGGCTTCACTATCTGCTTTCCAAGAATACCGATGTTTATATCTCCGGGGATTGGCTCAAGGCTTCGCAAGGTGTCGATGCTGTGATTGGTTATAGCTTCACGCCTTCTTCTACGACTACCCAAGCCGATGTGCGGATCGGGATGCGGCATTCGTTCTGATTTTCTTTTGTTGTTTTTTTGTTGGCATTTTCTTGTTTTCTCGTCGGTCTGCCAGCGTTGCCCCTGTGCGGGGCGGCACCTACTTTTCTTTGCCGCGGCAAAGAAAAGTAGGCAAAAGAAAGCCGCTCAAACCGCTAGTGTGACGAAGTCGGCAAACCGCCTTTTAGGGGGAAAGGTATAGGAGCATCCGTCACATCGCACCACTAAACAAAGTGACAAAGCCATCATACCTCAGGGGGCGCTACGCGCCCCGTGGGGCATAACCGGCAAACCGCAGGTTTGCCAGAACTCACGGGTAAGCCCTGAGTACCGTTGTTTTCCCTCGCAGACCCGACCGCTGTGCGCGTAGCGCGCAGCGGGATGAATGAGTCCTTTGTCACTCCGCTTTGTGGTGCGAGGTGGCAGACGCCCCTATACCTTTCCCCCTGTACGGCGGTTTGCCGACTTCGTCACACTGGCGGTGTGAGCGGCTTTCTTTTGCCCACTTTTCTTTGCCGCGGCAAAGAAAAGTGGGTGCCGCCCCGCACAGGGGCAACCCTGGCATACCGACACCAAAACAAGGAAATGCCAACAAATCAAGCCCCGCCAAAAAAAACAAACCCCCAACCCCCGACTATAAGAAAACCGCCAAAAACCATCGCCAACCCGCACAGAAAAAGCGCCGCGAGGCGCCCATGACGCCACTATCCCGCGACGATGCCGCTTTTGTTCTATCAGCCGAAGGCCCAATTTTGATCTACTGCTGACATCGCCGCACCAAAGCGGCCCCCTTCAAAAGGAAGCCAGATGAACGTCAGCGTCTTCGACCTGTTCAAGATCGGCATTGGACCGTCGAGCTCGCACACGGTTGGCCCGATGATTGCCGCTTGCCGCTTCGCATCGCATATCGAGGACGCCAATCTGCTCGGCTTCGTGCGCCGGGTGAAGGTGGAGCTGTACGGTTCGCTCGGTGCCACCGGAAAAGGCCACGGCACAGACAAGGCGGTGCTGCTCGGCCTGGAAGGCCACCTGCCGCACGCGATCGACCCCGACAGCATCGAACCACGCCTCGCCGCAATCCGCAGCGAGCGCACACTCGTGCTACTCGGCAAGCAGCAAGTCCGCTTCGACGAGCGTGAATGCATCGCCTTCTATCGCAAGACGATGGGCGGCGCAAACACGCTGCACTCGAACGGCATGCGCTTCCAGGCCTTCGACGAGCAGGGCCAGTTGCTGGTGGAGAAGGAGTATTACTCGGTGGGCGGCGGCTTCGTCGTGAACCGCGAGGGCGATCGTGTCAACGGCGTGCGCGGCGCGCAAGAAGTGCCCTGGCCGTTCCGCACCGGCGACGACTTGCTGCGCGTCTGCCGCGAAAGCGGTCTCTCGATCGCAGAAGTGGTATTCGCCAACGAATGCGCCTCGCGCTCGCCGGAATCGGTTCGTGAAGGGCTGATGGCGATCTGGCACGCCATGGCCGCCTGCGTCGAGCGCGGTTGCCGCATGCACGGCCAATTGCCCGGCCCCATGCAGGTGCGCCGTCGCGCCGCCGATCTCTGCGCAAATCTGCGCGCCCGCTCGGAAGAGTCGCTGCGCGATCCGCTCTCGATGCTCGACTGGGTCAATCTCTACGCAATGGCCGTGAATGAGGAGAACGCCGCGGGCGGGCGTGTCGTTACGGCGCCTACCAACGGTGCCGCAGGCGTGATTCCCGCGGTGCTTCATTACTACGTGAAATTCACGCCAGGCGCGAACGACAAGGGCATCGTCGACTTTCTGCTCACGGCCGCCGCCATCGGCATCATCTATAAGGAAACCGCCTCGATTTCCGGTGCCGAGGTGGGCTGCCAGGGCGAGGTGGGCGTGGCCTGCTCGATGGCCGCCGCCGCGCTCGCCGCCGTGATGGGCGGCACGCCCCTGCAAGTCGAAAACGCCGCCGAGATCGGCATGGAACACAACCTCGGCATGACCTGCGATCCGGTGGGCGGCCTCGTGCAGATTCCCTGCATCGAGCGCAATGCGATGGGTGCAATCAAGGCGCTCAACGCTTCGCGCATGGCGCTCAAGGGCAACGGCGAACACTACGTCACACTCGACAACGTCATCAAGACCATGCGCGAGACCGGCGCGGATATGAAAACCAAATACAAGGAAACGTCACGCGGCGGTCTGGCCGTGAACGTCATCGAATGCTAATGGAAACGCGCAACGAAGGAACCGTGAAATGAGCCGCTATTCGATATTCAGTCTGTTCCGCAACGGGTTGTCGTATCACGAGAACTGGGAGCGGCAATGGAAGAGCCCGGAGCCGAAGAAGGAATACGACGTGGTGATCGTCGGCGGCGGCGGGCATGGTCTGGCCACGGCCTATTACCTCGCGAAAGAACACGGCGTGAAGAATATCGCCATTCTGGAGAAGGGCTGGATTGGCGGCGGCAACACGGCGCGTAACACCACCATCGTGCGCTCGAACTATCTCTGGGACGAATCGGCCGCGCTCTACGAGAAGGCCATGAAGCTCTGGGAAGGGCTCTCGCAGGACCTCAACTACAACGTGATGTTCAGCCAGCGCGGCGTGCTGAATCTCGCCCACACGCTCCAGGATGTGCGCGACACCGAACGGCGCGTGAACGCGAACCGCCTGAACGGCGTCGATGCCGAATTCCTCACGCCCGCACAGATCAAGGAAATCGAGCCGACGATCAACCTCAACAGCCGTTACCCCGTGCTGGGCGCATCGATCCAGCGCCGTGCCGGCGTGGCGCGCCACGATGCCGTCGCTTGGGGCTTCGCACGCGGCGCGGACCGCCTGGGTGTGGACATCATTCAGAACTGCCAGGTGACGGGCATTCGTCGCGACGGCGCGCGCGTCACGGGCGTGGATACGGTGAAGGGCTTCATCAAGGCGAAGAAGGTCGCCGTGGTGGCCGCAGGCAACACGTCCACGCTCGCGGATATGGCGGGTGTACGTCTGCCGCTCGAAAGCCATCCGCTTCAGGCGCTGGTGTCCGAGCCGATCAAGCCGGTGGTCAACACGGTCATCATGTCGAACGCCGTGCACGCGTACATCAGCCAGTCCGACAAGGGCGATCTGGTGATCGGCGCGGGCGTGGACCAGTACACGGGTTTTGGCCAGCGCGGCAGCTTCAACATCATCGAAGGCACCTTGCAGGCGATCGTCGAGATGTTCCCGGTGTTCTCGCGTGTGCGCATGAACCGGCAGTGGGGCGGTATCGTCGATGTCTCGCCCGACGCCTGCCCGATCATCAGCAAGACCGACGTGAAGGGGCTGTATTTCAACTGCGGCTGGGGCACGGGCGGCTTCAAGGCCACGCCGGGATCGGGCTGGACGTTTGCCCACACTATCGCGAACGACGAGCCGCACCCGCTGAATGCGCCGTTCTCGCTCGACCGCTTCTATACGGGCCATCTGATCGACGAACACGGCGCAGCCGCTGTTGCGCACTGAATCCCACACGGACCTGCAAGGAGAACACATCATGTTGTTGATCGAATGTCCGTGGTGCGGCCCGCGTGCCGAAGCGGAATTTAGCTGTGGCGGCGAGGCGGAAATCGCCCGCCCGCTGGAGACCGAAAAACTCTCGGACAAGGAATGGGGCGACTACCTGTTCATGCGCCATAACCCGCGCGGCGTGCACAAGGAGCAATGGCTGCACACGCAGGGCTGCCGCCGCTGGTTCATGGTCACGCGCGACACCGTGAGCTACGAGATTCACGGCTATGAGACTTTCCGCACGGGCGCTACGGGCGCAAACGAAAAGACCACACAAGGGGGCAAGGCATGAGCCAGAAAAATCGTCTGGGCGCAGGCGGGCGCATCAACCGCGCGATTCCCTTGACCTTTACGTTCAACGGGCGCACGTATCAGGGCTATCAGGGCGACACGCTGGCTTCGGCGCTGCTCGCCAACGACGTGCATTTCGTCGCGCGCAGCTTCAAGTACCACCGTCCGCGCGGCATCGTCACGGCGGATGTGGCCGAACCGAACGCGGTCGTGCAACTGGAGCGCGGCGCACATACGGTGCCGAATGCACGCGCGACCGAAATCGAGCTGTATCAAGGCCTCGTGGCAACGAGCGTGAACGCCGTGCCGAACCTGGAAAACGACCGCATGGCCGTGAACCAGAAGTTCTCGCGCTTCATGCCTGCGGGCTTCTACTACAAGACCTTCATGTGGCCGCGCAAGTTCTGGCCGAAGTATGAAGAAAAGATCCGCGAGGCAGCGGGTCTGGGCAAGGCGCCCGAAGCGCTCGACGCCGACCGCTACGACAAGACCTTCGCGCATTGCGACGTGCTGGTGGTGGGCGGTGGCCCGGTCGGTCTGCTCGCAGCATTGACCGCAGGGCGCAGCGGCGCGCGCGTGATCCTCGTCGACGACCAGCGCGAACTCGGCGGCAGCCTGCTCTCGGGCAAGACCGAGATTGAAGGCCGCCCCGCGATTCACTGGGTCGAAAAGATCGAAGCCGAACTCGCGAAATTGCCCGACGTACAGATTCTTTCGCGCAGCACGGCGTTTGGTTATCAGGACCACAACCTCGTGACCGTGACGCAGCGCCTGACCGATCATCTGCCGGTCTCCACGCGTCAGGGCACGCGCGAGTTGCTCTGGAAGATCCGCACGAAGCGCGTGATTCTCGCAACGGGCGCGCACGAGCGGCCCATCGTCTTCGGCAACAACGATCTGCCGGGGATCATGCTGGCCTCGGCGGTGTCGAGCTATATCCATCGCTACGGCGTGCTGCCGGGCCGCAACGCCGTGGTGTTCGCGAACAACGACGCGGGCTATCGTTGCGCGCTGGATCTGAAGGCTTGCGGCGCGGCCGTCACGGTCGTCGATCCGCGTGGCCAGGGCACGAGCGAGTGGCAGTCCGCCGCGCGCCGTCAGGGCGTGAAGATCATGAACAACGCCGCAATCATGAGCGCACGCGGCAAGCTGCGTGTGAATTCGGTCGAAGTCGTCGCCTGGAACAAAGGCCAGACCGGCGCGAAGCAGGCCGATCTGCCCTGCGATCTGGTGGCGATGTCGGGCGGCTTCAATCCGGTGCTGCACCTGTTCGCACAGTCCGGTGGCAAGGCTGCATGGAGCGAGGCGAAGTCGTGCTTCATTCCGGGCAAGCGCGTGCAGCCCGAAGTGAGCGCGGGCGCGGCAGTGGGCGAGTTCAGCCTCGCGCGAGGCCTCACGCAGGCTGTGGACGCAGGCGTCGATGCCGCGCAGTCGCTGGGTTTTGCGGTGACGCGTCCGGCCGTGCCGAAGGTCGTCGACCACGCTGAAGCGCCGCTGCAACCGCTCTGGCTGGTGGGCAGCCACGCGGCGGCGGCGCGCGGGCCGAAGCAGTTCGTCGACTTCCAGAACGATGTGGCGGCGGCGGACATTCTGCTGGCCGCACGCGAAGGGTTCGAATCGATCGAGCACGTCAAGCGCTACACGGCGATGGGCTTCGGCACCGACCAGGGCAAGCTCGGCAACATCAACGGCATGGCGATCCTGGCCAACGCGCTCGGCAAGTCGATTCCCGAAACGGGCACCACGACGTTCCGCCCGAACTACACGCCGGTCACGTTCGGCACCTTCGCGGGCCGTGAGCTGGGCGACTGGCTCGACCCGATCCGCAAGACCTGCGTGCATGAATGGCATGTGGAGCATGGCGCGCTGTTCGAGGACGTGGGCAACTGGAAGCGTCCGTGGTACTTCCCGAAGAAGGGCGAGGATCTGCACGCGGCGGTCAAGCGCGAATGCCTGGCGGTGCGCAATAGCGTGGGCATTCTCGATGCCTCGACGCTTGGCAAAATCGACATCCAGGGTCCCGACGCCGCGAAGCTGCTCAACTGGGTCTATACGAACCCGTGGAGCAAGCTCGAAGTAGGCAAGTGCCGCTACGGCCTGATGCTCGACGAAAACGGCATGGTGTTCGACGACGGCGTGACGGTGCGCCTTGCCCCCGAGCACTACATGATGACGACCACGACCGGTGGCGCTGCGCGCGTGCTCACGTGGCTCGAACGCTGGTTGCAGACCGAGTGGCCGGACATGAAGGTGCGTCTCGCCTCCGTGACCGACCATTGGGCGACGTTTGCCGTGGTCGGCCCGAAGAGCCGCAAGGTGCTTCAAAAGGTGTGCGCCGACATCGACTTCGCCAATGCGGCGTTCCCGTTCATGTCGTATCGCAACGGCACGGTGGCGGGCGCGAAGGCGCGCGTGATGCGCATCAGCTTCTCGGGCGAACTGGCCTATGAAGTGAACGTGCCGGCCAATGCGGGCCGCGCCGTGTGGGAAGCGATCATGGCGGCGGGCGCGGAATTCGACATCACGCCCTACGGCACGGAAACGATGCACGTGCTGCGCGCGGAGAAGGGCTACATCATCGTCGGTCAGGACACCGATGGATCGGTCACGCCGTTCGATCTGGGCATGGGCGGGCTGGTTTCGCAGACCAAGGACTTTCTGGGCAAGCGCTCGCTCTCGCGCTCGGATACGGCGAAGGAAGGGCGCAAGCAGTTCGTGGGCTTGCTGACCGAGGACGCGCAATACGTCCTGCCCGAAGGCGGCCAGATCGTGGCCCCCGAGACGCGCACCGGCGCGGACGGCACGACGGCGATGATCGGCCACGTGACGTCGAGTTATTACAGCCCGATCCTCAAGCGCTCGATTGCGCTCGCGGTGGTGAAGGGTGGTTTGGGCAAGATGGGCGAAAAGGTGGTGGTGCCGATGGCCGATGGCCGTCGCGTGACGGCCACGATCGCCAGCCCGATTTTCTATGACACGGAAGGGGTGCGTCAGCATGTGGAATGAAACGAGAGAACCGATGCCCCTCGCTGAGCGCGTGGCCACTGTGAAACTGGAGTCGCCGTTCGTTGGCTCGGCGGACGTGATGAAGCCGCACACCGCGCGCACGTCGAAGGCGTTTGCGATGCGCGAGTTGCCGTTTCGCGATCTGGTCAACGTGCGCGGGGAACCGGGCAATGCGGGCTTCGCCAGCGCGTTCGCGCAGGCCGTGGGTTGCGGCCTGCCCTTGAAGCCGAACACGCGCTCGCAAGGTGCGGACTACGACGTGCTCTGGCTCGGCCCGGACGAATGGCTCGTGCGTTCGGCTGGCCCGGTCGAAGCCGGCGTGCTCGAAGCGAAGCTCACGGGTGCATTGAGCGGCAATAGTGACGCGTGGGCGTCGGCGGTCGATGTCGGCAGCGGCTTTACGGTGGTCGAGTTGACCGGTACGCGCGTGCGTGAAGTGCTCGCGCGCGGCTGCCCGCTGGATCTGCATCCGCGCCTCTTCAACGAAGGCCAGTGCGCCCAGAGCTTCTTTTTCAAGGCCTCGATCGTGCTGATCCCGACCGGCGCGGATCGCTATGAAGTGGTCGTGCGGCGCAGCTTCGCCGATTACTTCTGCCGCATCCTGCTCGACGCCGCCGCGCCGCTGATGTCATGAAGATCGTCGACGAAGGCATCGTCCAGGCCTATGCGCCGCGAGACGCATGGGCCGGCCGGGGCCGCGGCTGGAGCGTGTTCGTCGAAGCGTTGAGCGTGCCGGTGCGCGTGGGTATCCATGCGCACGAGCATGGCGCACCGCAGCCCGTCGTGATCGACGCACAACTGGGCTACCGTTGCGCGCCCAACGAAAGCGGCGAGTGGATCGATTACGACGGCTACTGCACGCGCGTCGCCGACTGGCTCGCACACAAGCCGCATACGCGGCTGCTCGAAACGCTGGTCGCCGATCTCGCGGCGCTGTCGTTCCGCGAGTGGCCCGCGCTCGAAACGCTCACGCTCGCCGTGCACAAACCCAAGATCCGCCCCGGCACGCGCCGCGTGGGCGTGGCGCTCGACTGGACGCGCGCCGACTACCTCGCATGGAGCAGTGACATGAAGTAGCAGCAAGACATAACCCATCACAAAGGAGACAGCAGCGATGAGCAACAATCGAGGCGTGGTGTATCTCGGAGCGGGCAAGGTCGAAGTACAGAATATCGACTACCCGAAGATGGTCGATCCTTCGGGACGCGCGATCGGTCACGGTGTGATTCTCAAGGTTGTCAGCACCAATATTTGCGGCTCGGACCAGCACATGGTGCGCGGCCGCACGACGGCGCCGGTCGGTCTGGTGCTCGGCCACGAGATTACGGGCGAAGTGGTCGAAGTGGGCCGTGACGTCGAAACGCTCAGGATCGGCGATCTCGTGTCCGTGCCGTTCAATGTGGCATGCGGGCGCTGCGCGATGTGCCGCGAGCAGAACACGGGCGTGTGCCTCAACGTCAATCCCTCGCGCGCGGGCGGCGCGTATGGCTATGTGGACATGGGCGGCTGGATCGGCGGACAGGCCGAGTACGTGCTCGTGCCTTACGCCGATTTCAACCTGCTCAAATTCCCCGATCGCGATCAGGCCATGTCGAAGATCCGCGATCTCACCTGCTTATCGGACATCCTGCCGACGGGCTATCACGGTGCCGTCACAGCAGGCGTGAAGCCTGGTTCGACCGTCTATATCGCGGGGGCGGGGCCGGTCGGCATGGCGGCGGCTGCTTCGGCGCGCCTGCTTGGGGCGGCTTGCACGATCGTCGGCGACATCAACGCCGAACGCCTCGCGCATGCGAAGGCGATGGGCTTCGAAGTGGTCGATCTCTCGAAGGATGCGTCGCTCGGCGAGCAGATCGAGCAGATTCTCGGCAAGCCCGAGATCGATTGCGCGGTCGATTGCGTCGGTTTCGAGGCGCATGGTCATGGCGCGTCGGGCCACGCGGAAGAAGCGCCCGCGACGGTGCTCAACTCGCTGATGGAGATCACGCGGCCCGCGGGCATGATCGGCATTCCCGGCCTCTACGTGACCGACGATCCGGGCGCGACCGACGTAGCCGCGAAGCACGGTAGCCTGAGCATCCGCTTTGGCCTGGGCTGGGCGAAGTCGCACACCTTCCACACCGGGCAGACGCCCGTGCTCAAGTACAACCGTAATCTCATGCAGGCGATTCTGTTCGACCGCTTGCCGATCGCGAAGATCGTCAATGTGACGGTGATTTCGCTGGAAGAAGCGCCCGAAGGCTACAAGAAGTTCGATGGTGGCGCGCCGCGTAAATTCGTTATCGACCCGCATCGGATGCTGGCGGCGTAACGTTATTCACGTGCAATAAAAAGGCAGCCCGTGGTTGGGGCTGCCTGTTTGCGTTGCTGCCTGCCGATGTGCGCTTTCAGGCGTGAACCGGTAACGCAGGCAGATGCCGCAGCGGCGCATCCACGCCGGCCATTGGCGCGACACGCTTGCGGCGCTCGCCCGTGGGCGCGATGGCGAACGCGTCGCGATAGCTCTTGCTGAAATGACAGGCCGACTGAAAACCGCAGGCCATCGTGATCTGCATGATCGACATATCGGTTTGCAGCAGCAGCTCGCGCGCACGGCGCAGGCGCAGTGTGAGGTAGTAGTGCGTCGGCGTCATGCCGAGGTGTTCGTGAAAGAGCCGTTGCAACTGGCGTTGCGACATATTCGCGAGACGTGCCAGTTCCTCGCGCGAAAGCGGCTCTTCGATATTGCTCTCCATCAGCGAGATCACTTCGAACAGCGACTTGTTGGCCGACCCGAGCCGCGCGACGAGCGGCATGCGCTGCTGCGCGCTGGTGTCGCGAATATGCTCGACCACGAACTGCTCGGCGATCTGCGTGACGCGCGCCGTGCCCACGCGCGGCGTGATGAGGTGCAGCATCATGTCGAGCGGCGCCACGCCGCCCGTGCAGGTCACGCGATCGCGGTCGATCACGAACAGTTCTTTGAGAAAGCGCGTGGCGGGAAATTCTTCCTTAAGCGCCGACATATTCTCCCAATGGATCGCGCAGGCATAGCCCGCGAGCAGGCCCGACTTCGCGAGCGCATAGGTGCCGGTGCAGAGGCTACCCAGCGCCACGCCCATGCGCGCGAAGCGGCGCAGCGTATTCAGATAGGCGGGCGTGGTGACGTGCTGCACGTCGACGCCGCCGCACACGAACACGATATCGGGCTGCCCGGCGCATTCGGCCGGCCCCGTGTCGAAGCCGATACCACTGCTCGACGTCACGGTGCCGCCTTCGGGACTGATGATCGACCAGCGATAGAGCGGCTGCCCGCTCAGATAATTCGCCATCCGAAGCACTTCGATCGCGTTGGTGAAGGCGATCATCGTGAAGTTCGGCAGCGGCATGAACGCGAAATGCGCTAGCGACGCGGTGCGCTCGGGAGACATGGGGAACCATTCCTTTTATTCGATGGCGGCGCTCGGGGCGCGACCAGGCTACGGCATTCTGGAGGCGGCCCCCGGGGTCTGCCATGCGGCAAAACCCTATAAGCCACCGTCCTTACAACGAGCTTCAGGTCTTTCCCCTGAGGAAACGACTGTGCTATTCGGCACGCATCAAACACGTGGGATCGCGCTTGAATGGGCAGCTCTACACATCGGGGAATGGCCGTTCCGAGTGTACGAGAAATTTATTCGGATCAGAAAGAATTTGGAGGCGCTGCGAAAGGGGGGAGGTTGCGCCAGGTAGCACCTGGCGGGACTTGTGAAAAACGGACGCCGATGGCGGAAAAGGAAAAGAACGCGTCTGAATTCGGATATCGATCAAAAAGCCGAGCGACAAGAATAGAGCCGTTGGAAGCCACGCAAGCGCCGCGTTGCGCGGCGTGGCCAGCCACCCCCAATCTCTCGTCATGGACGCCCTATGTCGAACTCGCAAGCCTTCTTTTCGCAACCGCTCGCCCAGCGCGACTCTGCGGTGCGCAGCAGCCTTCTGAAAGAACTGGAACGCCAGCAATCGCAGGTGGAAATGATCGCCTCGGAAAACATCGTGTCGCGTGCGGTGCTGGAAGCGCAAGGCTCGGTGCTCACCAACAAGTATGCCGAAGGCTATCCCGGCAAGCGCTATTACGGCGGCTGCGAATTCGCCGATGAAATCGAATCGCTCGCCATTGACCGCCTCAAGCAGCTTTTTGGTGCAGGCTTTGCCAACGTGCAGCCCCATTCCGGCGCACAGGCCAACGGCGCCGTAATGCTGGCGCTCGCCAAGCCGGGCGACACGGTGCTCGGCATGTCGCTGGATGCGGGCGGCCACCTCACGCACGGTGCGAAGCCGGCGCTTTCGGGCAAGTGGTTCAACGCGGTGCAGTACGGCGTGAATCGCGACACGATGCGTATCGACTACGACCAGGTCGAGGAACTCGCGCAGCAGCACAAGCCGAGTCTCTTGATCGCGGGCTTTTCCGCTTATCCGCGCGAACTGGACTTTGCGCGCTTCCGTGCCATCGCCGATAGCGTGGGCGCGAAACTGATGGTGGACATGGCGCATATCGCGGGCATCATCGCGGCGGGCCGCCATGCGAATCCGGTCGAGCACGCCCATGTGGTGACGTCGACCACGCACAAGACGCTGCGCGGCCCGCGCGGCGGCGTGGTGCTGAGCAACGACGAGGAGATCGCGAAGAAGATCAACTCGGCCGTGTTCCCCGGGCTGCAAGGCGGCCCGCTCATGCACGTGATCGCGGGCAAGGCGGTGGCCTTTGGCGAAGCGCTCGACGCGGGCTTCAAGACCTATATCGACAACGTGCTGGCCAATGCGCAGGCGCTAGGCGAAGTGCTCAAGGCGGGCGGCGTCGATCTGGTCACGGGGGGCACCGACAACCATCTGCTGCTGGTCGATCTGCGCCCCAAGGGTCTCAAGGGCAACCAGGTCGAACAGGCGCTGGAGCGCGCCGGCATCACCTGCAACAAGAACGGCATTCCCTTCGACGCGGAAAAGCCCACGATCACGTCCGGCATTCGACTGGGCACGCCCGCGGGCACCACGCGCGGCTTTGGCGTGGCGGAGTTCCGCCAGATCGGCACGCTGATTCTCGAAGTATTCGACGCGCTGCGCGCGCATCCCGAAGGCGACGCCGCCACCGAACAACGCGTGCGCCGCGAGATCTTCGCGCTCTGCGAGCGCTTCCCCATCTACTGAGACCCCACGGAGCTTAACCACGATGAGCACCCTGCACGACAACAGCATCATCATCGACGGCCTGAACATTTCGAAGTTCGAACGCTCCGTGTTCGAGGACATGCGCAAGGGCGGCGTCACCGCCGTCAATTGTACGGTCTCGGTCTGGGAAGACTTTCAGAAGACGGTCGACAACATCGCGGAGATGAAGCAGCAGATCCGCGAATACAGCGAAATCCTCACGCTCGTGCGCACCACCGACGACATCGTGCGCGCGAAGAAAGAGAACAAGACCGGCATCATCTTCGGCTTCCAGAACTCGTACGCGTTCGAGGATAACCTCGGCTATATCGAGGTGTTCAAGGAACTGGGCGTGAACGTGGTGCAGCTTTGCTACAACACGCAGAATCTCGTGGGCACGGGCTGCTATGAAGCGGACGGCGGCCTCTCCGGTTACGGGCGCGAAGTGATCCAGGAGATGAACCGCGTGGGCATCATGGTCGATCTCTCGCATGTGGGCGGCAAGACCTCGTCGGATGCGATCGCCGTGTCGAAGAAGCCGGTCACGTATTCGCATTGCTGCCCCTCGGGTCTCAAGGAGCATCCGCGCAACAAGAGCGACGAGCAGCTCAAGGAGATCGCCGACGCCAACGGTTTCGTCGGCGTGACGATGTTCGCGCCGTTCCTCAAGCGCGGCGCGGACGCCACGGTCGAGGACTATCTGGAAGCGATCGAATACGTGGTCGATCTGATTGGCGAAGACCGCGTGGGGATCGGTACGGACTTCACGCAGGGCTACACGACGGAGTTCTTCGACTGGATCACGCACGACAAGGGTCGTTATCGCCGTCTGACGAACTTCGGCAAGGTCGTGAACCCGGAAGGCATCCGCACCATCGGCGAGTTTCCGAACCTGACCGCCGCGATGGAGCGCGCGGGCTGGAGCGAGTCGCGCATCAAGAAGGTAATGGGCGAGAACTGGCTGCGCGTGTTCGGCGAAGTCTGGAACGTCTGAAGCCCCTACGAAATCTACGATCAGGAAGACCACGATGCAACCGCAACTGCCCATCGACGTGAACCCGGAAACCGGCGTCTGGACCACCGACGCCTTGCCGATGCTCTACGTGCCGCGCCATTTCTTCACCAACAACCACACGGCCGTGGAAGAAGCGCTGGGCCGTGACACCTACGCCGAAATCCTCTACAAGGCGGGCTACAAGAGCGCGTATCACTGGTGCGCGAAGGAAGCCGAAAAGCACGGCATCGAAGGCATGGCCGTGTTCGAGCATTACCTCAAGCGCCTTTCGCAGCGCGGCTGGGGTCTCTTCACGATTCTGGAAGCCGACCCGGCGAGCGCGCATGCGCGCATCGAACTGCGCAATTCGTCGTTCGTACTCGCACAGCCCGAGAAGAACGGTCAGGACGACAAGCTTTGCTACATGTTCGCCGGCTGGTTCGCAGGCGCGATGGACTGGGTCAACGACACGACGCCCGGCGGCAAGAACGCGCCGCGCGCCCAGTCGCGCGAAGTGCGCTGCGCCGCCGGATGCCACGCGCACTGCGTGTTCGAGGTGTCGCCGCTCACGGCCTGAGCTGGGGGCCTGGAATCTGAGAGCCCCGGCGCGAATACAAATAAGCATGCCGAATTAATTCAATGAATCGGCCAGCCGCCCCGTCTGACCGCAATACCTATTGAACACCCGAGGTCGTCCGCGATGCGTTATCCCAATCTGTTCAAGCCCCTGACGCTCAACAAGCTCACGCTGCGCAACCGCATCGTCAGCACCGCCCATGCCGAGGTTTATGCGGAGCCGGGCGGCCTGCCGGGCGACCGATATATCCGCTATTACGAGGAGAAGGCCAAGGGCGGTGTCGGTCTCGCCGTCTGCGGCGGTTCGAGCCCCGTGTCGGTCGACAGCCCGCAGGGCTGGTGGAAGTCGGTGAATCTTTCTACCGACCGCATCATCGACCCGCTCTCGCGTCTGGCTGAAGCCATGCATCGCCACGGCGCGAAGATCATGATCCAGGCCACGCACATGGGCCGCCGCTCGGCGTTTCATGGCGAACACTGGCCGCATCTGATGTCGCCCTCGGGCATTCGTGAGCCGGTGCACCGTGGCAACGCCAAGATCATCGAAGTCGAGGAAATCCGCCGCATCATCGGCGACTTCGCGACGGCCGCAAAGCGCGTGCAGGACGCGGGCATGGACGGCATCGAAATCTCGGCGGCGCACCAGCATCTGATCGACCAGTTCTGGAGCCCGCGCACCAACTTCCGCACCGACGAATGGGGCGGCTCGCTCGAAAACCGTCTGCGCTTCGGCGTCGAAGTCTTGCAGGCCGTGCGCGAAGCGGTGGGCAAGGACTTCTGCGTGGGCCTGCGCATGTGCGGCGACGAATTCCACGAAGACGGTCTCGATCACGAGCAGTTGAAGGAGATCGCCCAGGCGATGTCCGAAACCGGCCTGATCGATTACCTCGGCGTGATCGGATCGGGCGCGGATACCCACAACACGCTCGCCAACTGCATGCCGCCGATGGCGCTGCCGCCCGAGCCATTTGTGCATCTCGCGGCGGGCATCAAGTCGGTGGTGAAGCTGCCGGTGATGCACGCGCAGAGCATTCGCGACGCGGGCCAGGCCGAGCGTCTGCTGGCGACCGGCATGGTCGATCTGGTGGGCATGACGCGCGCGCAGATCGCCGACCCGCACATGGTCATCAAGATCCGCGACGGCCGCGAAGACGAAATCAAGCAATGCGTGGGTGCGAACTACTGCATCGACCGGCAGTACAACGGCCATGACGTGCTGTGCGTGCAGAACGCCGCGACCTCGCGCGAAGCGACCATGCCGCACGTGATTGCGCGCACGCGCGGCCCGAAGCGCAAGGTGGTGGTGGTTGGCGCGGGTCCGGCGGGGCTGGAAGCGGCGCGCGTTGCGCGACTGCGCGGCCATGACGTCGTGCTGTTCGAGAAGGGCGACGCCGTGGGCGGGCAGATCCTGCTGGCCGCGAAGGCGCCGCAGCGCGAACAGATGGCCGGCATCGTGCGCTGGTTCGATATGGAAACGAAGCGCCTGGGTGTGGATCGCCGTCTGGGTGTGACCGCTGACGAAGCGACGATTTTCGCGGAACAACCCGATATCGTCGTGCTCGCCACGGGCGGGTCGAGCTTCACGCAGCAGGTTGCCGCTTGGGGCGTGGACGATGGGCTCGCCGTGAGTTCGTGGGACATCCTTTCGGGCCGTGTGGAGCCGAAGCAGAACGTGCTGGTCTACGACGGCGTGAGCACGCACGCAGGCGCGGGCGTGGCCGATTTCATTTCGAGCCGTGGCTCGAACGTGGAGATCGTCACGCCCGACGTAAAGGTGGCCGACGACGTGGGCGGCACCACCTTCCCGATCTTCTACCGTCGCCTCTACGCGCAGGGCGTGATTCACACGCCGAATTACTGGCTCGACCGCGTGTACGAGGAGAACGGCAAGAAGATCGCCGTGCTGCGCAACGAGTACACGGAGGAGCAGGAGGAACGCGCGGTCGATCAGGTGGTGATCGAAAACGGCAGCACGCCCAACGACGCGCTCTACTGGAAGCTCAAGCCCGAGTCGCTGAACCACGGTCAGGTGGACGTGCACAAGCTCTTTGCGGCGGAACCGCAGCCGTGTCTCTCGGAAGAACTCGGCAACGGCCGCTTCCTGCTGTTCCGCGTGGGCGACTGCATTTCCATGCACAACATCCACGGCGCGATCTACGACGCGCTGCGTCTCGTCAAGGACTTCTGAGCCATGAAGCCTGCCTACCTCATCACCGCGCTGTTGTGGCTCTCGATGGCGGGCCTCGCGTTCGCGGTCGCGAAGCGCGCCGCTTACTGGCGTCTTGGGCGTGCGGCGGTGCCGGGCGCCTATGGCAAGTTTGGCGTCGGCAATCTCTTCAGCATCCCGAAGCGTTATTTCGTCGACCTGCATCATGTGGTGGCGCGCGACCCGTATATCGCGAAGACCCACGTCGCCACGGCGGGCGGTGCGATTGGCGCGCTCGTGCTGGTGTTCATCAACTACGGGCTGGCAATCTATTCGCCGTGGCTCGACAAGCTGATCCTGCTCGCTGCACTGACGATGCTGGTGGGCGCGGTGTTCGTGTGGCGTCGCCGCCATGCGAAGCAGGTGCCAGCACGCCTCTCGCGCGGGCCGTGGAATACGCTGCCGTGGATGCTGGGTGCCTTTGCGCTGGGTATCGCGTTGTACACGGCCGTGCCTGCGGGCGCGATGTCCGGCGCGTTTGCGCTGCTCTGCGCGGTGCTGATCGTGATCGGCGCCTACACGATGACGTTTGGCGCGGCTCAGGGCGGCCCGATGAAGCACGCCGTGGCGGGCCTGCTGCATCTGGCGTTCCATCCGCGTCAGGAGCGCTTCGATGCCAACCGCGCCGCCTGGACCGGCGAGGGCCGGGCCACGCCGCCCACGGCGCTCAAGCTGCCCGATATCGAGCAAAAGGAATATGGCGTCGCGAAGCCCGTCGAATTCCGCTGGAACCAGTTGCTGAGCTTCGACGCCTGCGTGCAGTGTGGCAAGTGCGAGGCCGCTTGCCCGGCCTTCGCGGCGGGGCAACCGCTCAATCCGAAGAAGCTGATTCAGGATCTCGTGATTGGCATGGCGGGCGGCACCGATGTGGCCTACGCGGGCAGCCCGACCCCTGGCATCGCCGTCGGTCATCACGGCGGCAAGCCGGACGGCCCGATCGTCGCTGGGCTGATCGAGGCGCAGACGCTCTGGTCCTGCACCACCTGCCGCGCCTGCGTGCAGGAGTGCCCGATGCTGATCGAGCATGTGGACGCCATCGTCGATATGCGTCGCAACCAGACGCTGGTGCACGGCACAGTGCCGGGCAAGGGCCCCGAAGTGCTGGCCAATCTGCGCGAGACCGGCACGATGGGCGGCCACGATAAGGCAGCGCGCTACGACTGGTCGGTCGATCTGGACGCGCCGCTCGCGCAACCGGGCAAGCCCGTCGATATCCTGCTGGTGGCGGGCGAAGGCGCGTTCGACATGCGTTATCAGCGCACGCTGCGCGCGCTCGTCAAGGTGCTCAACAAGGCGGGCGTGAATTACGCGGTGCTGGGCGAAAGCGAGACCGACACGGGCGATGTGGCGCGGCGTCTGGGCGACGAAGCCACCTTCCGCCAGATGGCGCGTCAGATGATGGGCACGCTCAATGCGCTTCAATTCAAGCGCATCGTTACCGCCGATCCGCACGTCATGCACAGCCTGCGCAACGAATATCGCGCACTGGGCGCGCGCTACGAGGTGCTGCATCACACGACGCTGCTCGCGGAACTGGCCGATAGCAAGCGCATCGAGCCCAAGGCGCTCGACGCGCTGCGCGACAAGCGCACGACGTACCACGATCCCTGCTATCTGGGCCGCTACAACGGCGAGACCGAAGCGCCGCGAAAGCTGCTCAAGACCATCGGCATCCGCGTGGTGGAGATGGAGCGCAACGGCATGCGCGGACGTTGCTGCGGCGGCGGAGGCGGTGCGCCGCTCACCGATATCCCGGGCAAGCAGCGCATTCCCGATATCCGCATCGCCGACGCGCGCGCCGTGGGCGCGGACGTGGTAGCGGTCGGCTGTCCTAACTGTACGGCCATGCTCGAAGGCGTCGTGGGCCCGCGCCCCGATGTGCTCGATGTGGCCGAACTCGTCGCCGCGGCGCTGGAGTGAACCGATGAACGCTATCAAACGAATCGATCCGCGCCGGCCTTTCGTCATCACCGTCGACGGTCTGCGCCGCATCACGCTGGGCGAGCAGGGCAGCGCCGACCCGGCCGCCTTGCAGCGCGCGGGCCACGCGCACGGCGGCACGGCAGCGAAGCCGCGCCGCGAAGTGCGCGAGCGCAAGCACGTGATCCTGGCGGTCGCGCACAGCGAACGCGGCGCGCTCGACGAGCACGCCTGCCAGGCGATCGCCGCCGCCGCCTTGCTTGCCGACGCGCAGACCGAAGTGGCGCTGCTCGTGTTCGGCGAACTGAAAGAAGATGCCGCCGCGCGCGGCGTGGACAAGCTCATCGAATTGCCGGGTTTCGAGCGCCGCGCCTTTGCGCCGGAAAGTGAGTTGCGCGCGTTGCTGGCTTGTGCGGCCGCGCTGTCGCCCAAGCATGTGCTGTTGCCCGATAACGCCTATGGTGACGGCGATCTGGGTCGACGCTACGCGGCCGCTGCAGGAGCGAGCGTCGCCACGCATGTGGTCGAAATCGACGCGCAGCATGTGGGCGTCTACGAACAGGCGAAGCGCGCCTTCGCTACCCGCACGTTGCCCGATGTGATCTTGCTGGCGGCCAACGCCGTGGAAACGAAGCTGCCGTTCGTGGGCGCGGGCGAGCGTCTCGCGGGCGACTTCATTCGCCCGGCCAGCGCGCTCGCGCAGCCGTATCGCGATCTTGGGCTGGAGGAGATCGACGCGGCGCAGGTTGCGCTCGAAGAGGCGGATTTCATCGTCTCGGCGGGCAACGGCGTGGGCGATGTTGCCGCGTTCGAGCGACTCGCGGGCGTGTTCGGCGCGGCCATCGGCGCGAGTCGCGTGGCGGTCGACAACGGCTTTTTTACCCGCGACAAGCAGGTGGGCGCGACGGGCAAAACCGTGGAGGCGAGCGTCTATATCGCCTTCGGCATTTCGGGCGCCGTGCAGCATTTGCAGGGCATCAAGGACTGCCGCCACGTGATCGCCGTGAATACCGACGCCAGCGCGCCGATCGCGAAGCGCGCGAATCTCACCGTCGTGGGCGACGCGCAGGCGACCATCGCCGCGCTGATCGCGCAAGTCGAGGCCGCACGCGCGGCGCGCCAGCGTGGCGAGATCGACATGGAAGAACGCAACCCCGCAGGAGTGGCCGCATGAACGCCAACGCGAAACTGCAACGCATCGCCGTGCTGGTATCGACGGGACGCCATCCCGTGAGCGGCACGCCGCGCTATAGCCGCAACGATGCGGCCGCGCTCGAACTGGGCCGCAAGCTCGCGCAACGGCACGGCGCGCAACTCGACGTGATCCATGCGGGCGATCCCGCCGATCCGGCATTGCCCGAATATCTCGCGCTCGGCGCGGCCCAGGTCGAAGTGCTGACCTGCGCGGCAAGCGACGATGCCGCGAAGGCGCTCGCCACGCGCGTGCGCGAACACGATCTCGTGCTGACCGGCACGCGCGCCGAGGGCGCGCACGACAGCGGCATGCTGCCGTACCGCGTGGCGGCGCTGCTGGGCTACGCGCTGGTGGGCGCGGCGGTCGATATCGACGTCAAGGAAGGGCGCGCACAGGTGCGCCAGTTCCTGCCCAAAGGTCTGCGCCGTCGCGTGGAAGCGGCGCTGCCCGCCGTGGTGGCCGTCCATCCGCTCGCCGATGCACAACCCGCCTACGCCTACGCGCGGTTGCGTGCGGGTTCGGTCTGGCCCGCCAAAGTTGCCGCGCGCGCGGCCGACCCCGAAGCCGCCGCCTGGCGATCCGGCCCCGTCGAGCGCAAGCCGGTGAAATTCGCCGCCGCCGAGCGCCGTTCGGGCCACGCCCGCATGCTCGGCGCGACCACTACCGAAAGCCGGGGCGGCAACGTCGTAAATACGGGGACTTCGGTCGAAAAAGCACAAGTGATCCTTGCGTATTTACGCGAGCATCAACTCATCGATTACTGATTTCGCCGGGCGCTATCAGGCCCAACGGGAAAGGTCCGACGAATCAGCCAGGCACTCACTGAAGCACCAAGGACGCAGAATCCGGAGCACACGATGAACGTATCGGCAGACATTCGCTCGCTGGTGGAGCGGCGCAAAGCAGGTTACAGCCTCGAAGCGCCTTTTTATTTGAGTGACGAGATTTTCGCGCTCGATATGCAGGCGATTTTCCGGGAACACTGGATTCAGGTGGCCGTGGAGCCGGAAATTCCGGAGCCGGGCGACTACATCACGGTCGAACTGGGCAGCGACTCGATCCTGATCGTTCGCGACGACGACATGCAGGTGCGCGCGTTCCACAACGTATGCCGTCATCGCGGCGCGCGTCTGTGCAATGAGGAAAAGGGCTCGGTCGGCAATATCGTTTGTCCTTATCACAGCTGGACCTACAACCTGAGCGGCGAACTGATGTTCGCCGAGCACATGGGCGAGCAGTTCGACCGCTGCAAGCATAGCCTCAAGAGCGTGCATGTGCAGAACCTGGCAGGCCTGATCTTCGTCTGTCTCGCCGACGAACCGCCCGCCGACTTCGAATCCCTGCGCGCCGCGATGGAGCCGTATCTGCTGCCGCACGACCTGGCCGGCTGCAAGGTCGCCGCGCAAGTGGATATCGTCGAGAAGGGCAACTGGAAGCTCGTGATGGAGAACAATCGCGAGTGCTATCACTGCGTGGCGAACCATCCTGAGCTGACGATTTCGCTCTACGAATACGGCTTCGGCTATCAGCGCTCACCCGCCAACGCCGATGGTATGGACGCCTTCGAGCGCACCTGCGAGGAGCGCGCGCGCCAGTGGGAGCAAATGAATCTGCCGTCGGTGGAAATCGAAAAGCTGCTGGACGTGACGGGCTTTCGTACGCAACGCCTGCCGCTCGACCGCAGCGGCGAATCGCAGACGCTCGACGCCAAGGTGGCCTCGAAGAAATTGCTCGGCGAATTCCGCAACGCCGATCTCGGCGGTCTGTCGTTCTGGACCCAGCCGAATTCGTGGCATCACTTCATGAGCGATCACATCGTGTCGTTCTCGGTGATTCCGCTCTCGGCCGGTGAAACCCTCGTGCGTACGCGCTGGCTCGTGCACGCGGACGCGCGCGAAGGCATCGACTACGACGTGGCGAACCTCACGGCGGTCTGGAACGCGACCAACAACCAGGACCGCACGCTGGTGGAGTATTCGCAGCGGGGCGCGGCCAGCAGCGCCTACGAACCGGGCCCGTATTCACCCTTTACGGAAGGGCTCGTCGAAAAATTCTCGGCCTGGTATGTGGGTCGTATTGCCGCCGCGCTCGCGCGCAAGCGGACCATTCCCCTGCGCGTGGAAAGCGGAGTCTGACATGATGCGAGATGCGGCCCAATTCGATCCCGCGGATAGCCGCGTAACGCGCCCGGCGTTCTGGGGCGCGTTGCCGGAGAAGTGGACGAGCGACGTCGAAGAGACGCTGGAGTGCTGCCACGTACGGCAGGAAACGCACGACGTGAAGAGCTTTTTCCTGCGCTCGCCGCAGGGCCGCACGTTCTCGTTCGAGCCGGGCCAGTTCGTCACGCTCGAACTGGAGATCGACGGCGAGGCAATCAACCGCTGCTATACGGTGTCGTCGTCGCCCGCGCGACCACACACGATTTCCATCACGGTCAAGCGCGTGCCAGGCGGCAAGGTTTCGAACTGGCTACACGACAACCTCATGCCGGGCGCAACCATTCGCGTGCTTGGGCCTGCGGGCGAATTCACCTGCGCGCGCCACGCTGCGCCCAAATATTTGTTTCTTTCCGCGGGCTCGGGCATCACGCCGCTGATGTCGATGAGCCGCGCGTATCACGATCTGGCCGAAGACCGCGACATCGTCTTCGTGCACAGCGCGCGCACGCCCGACGACGTGATCTTCGCGCGCGAGCTCGAGCTGATCGCCGCGAGCCATTCGAGCTTTCGCACCTCGTTCGTCTGCGAGCGCGTGGGTGCGCGTACGCAGTGGTCGGGCGTGACGGGCTTTCTCACCTTGCCGCTGCTCAAGCTGATTGCGCCGGACTTCATGGAGCGCGAGATCTTCACCTGCGGTCCCGCGCCTTACATGAAGGCCGTGCGCGACCTGCTGGACGAAGCGGGCTTTGCGCGCGAGCGCTATCACGAAGAGAGTTTTTCGTTTGAATCGCTGGCTGCGAACGATGCGCCGCCAACCGTGGAAAGCGACGCCATCGAAGCGCCGAATGAAGCGGCCACTTTCAAGGTGACGTTTGCAAAGAGCCACCGCGAGATCGCCTGCGGCTCGCACCAGAGCGTGCTGGCGGCCGCGCGCGAAGCGGGCGTGCGCCTGCCCGCCTCGTGCACGCAGGGCATGTGCGGGACCTGCAAGGTCAAGCTCGTGTCGGGCGAGGTGGACATGAAGCACAACGGCGGCATTCGTCAGCGGGAAATCGATCAGGGCATGGTGCTGCTGTGCTGTAGCACACCGCGCTCGGATCTCGTCGTCGAGAAGTAAACCGGCATACAAGCCGGCACGACACCACCACGTCGCGGCTGAACAAGATCGCGTCGGAAAACAACGGTATCGGCCATTTGTGACGGGTGAATCTGGAGGTGTGGGGCGCTCGTTGCCCGTAACACAGGAGATGACCGTGAAGCTGCTAGCAAAACTGTTGGGCATGGGTGTGGTGTCGGTGGCCTTGAGCGCGGCGGCGCTCGCGGACAGCAAGCCGACGCTGAAAATCGGCTACGTCGAAGGCTGGGACGACAGCGTGGCGACCTCGAACGTGGCGGCGCGCATCATCGAAAAGCGCCTCGGCTATCAGGTCGAACTCGTGCCGGTGGCCGCCGGCATCATGTGGCAGGGCGTGGCGCGCGGCGATCTGGACGCCACGCTCTCCGCCTGGCTGCCGGTGACCCAGGGCGCCTACTGGGACCAGTTCAAGGGCAAGGTGGTCGATCTGGGCACCAATTTCCCGGGCGCGAAGATTGGCCTCGTCGTGCCGCAATACGTGAACGCCAAAAGCATCGACGATCTCAACGCGCAGAAGTCGGCGTTTGCCGGGCGCATTGTCGGCATCGACGCCGGTGCGGGCGTGATGTCGAAAACCGATCAGGCGATCAAGCAATACGGCCTGACCTACTCGCTGATGCCGAGTTCCGGCAGCGGCATGACGGCGGAACTGGCGCGCGCGGTCAACGCGAACAAGCCGGTGATCGTGACGGGCTGGGCGCCGCACTGGATGTTCGCCAAATACAAGCTGCGCTTTCTCGACGATCCGAAGAACGTGTTCGGCGCGGCCGAGCATGTCGATAGCGTCGCGAATCCGGCGCTCGAATCCAAGGCCCCGCCCGTGGTGGCCTTTCTCAAGAAGTTCCAGTGGAAGCCGGGCGAGATCGACAGCGTGATGCTGGCGATCCAGAACGGAGCCAAGCCCGATGCCGCCGCCGACAGCTGGATCGCCGCGCACGGCGAGCGTGTGCAGGACTGGGTGGCGTCTACGCAGTAAGCCGACGCAGCACATCGACACAATCAGGTATCCGAAACGTGTCGCCGCAGTGTGCGCCGGCATGCATGTTCAGACACAGTGCGGGCCGGCGCCTGCATCACGAGGAGATGGACTCGATGAAATCCCCCAAGATCGTGGTTGACGGGCTCTGCAAGGTGTTCGGGCCCAACCCCAAGCTCGCGCGAGAGATGTTGGCGAGCGGCGCGACCAAGGACGAACTGTTCCGCAAGACCGGTTACGTTCTGGGCGTCAACAACGCCAGCTTCGAAGTCCAGGAAGGCGAAATTTTCGTGCTGATGGGGCTGTCCGGCTCTGGCAAATCCACGCTGATCCGCCTGATCAACCGTCTGGTCGAGCCGACTGCGGGCCGGGTGGTGATCGACGGCCGCGATATTGCCGCCGTGCGTCGCTCGGAACTGGTCTCGCTGCGCCGCACCGACATGAGCATGGTGTTCCAGTCTTTCGCGCTGATGCCGCAACGCACCGTGCTGTCGAACGCGGCGTTCGGCCTCGAAGTCGCGGGCATGGGGCGCAAGGCACGCGAGCAACGCGCGCTGGAAGTGCTTGAACAGGTGGGACTCGCCGCCTTCGCCCACAAGCTGCCCGCCGAACTTTCGGGCGGCATGCAGCAGCGCGTGGGCCTTGCGCGCGCGCTGGCGGTCAACCCGTCGCTGATGATCATGGACGAGGCGTTTTCCGCACTCGATCCGCTCAAGCGCAAGGAAATGCAGAACGTCCTGCTGCACTTGCAGAAGGAGCAGCGCCGCACCATCATGTTCGTCTCGCACGACCTGGAGGAGGCGCTGCGTATCGGCACCCGCATCGCCATCATGGAGGGCGGGCGCATCGTGCAGATCGGCACGCCGCGCGAGATCATCAGCAATCCCGCCGACGACTATGTGCGCGCCTTCTTCGATGGCGTGGACACGAGCCGCTACCTCACGGCCGGCGACCTCATGCAGGCCGAACGCGTGCCGCTGGTGCGCTCGCTCGACGCCACGAGCGTGGCCGCTTCGCTCAATGGCAGCGCCGACTACGCTTTCGTGCTGGACGCTGAACGCCGTATCAGCGGCTTCGTCACGCGCGACGCGATTGGCGTGGCCAAACCGCAGCTCAAGAAAATCGAATCGATCTCGCGCGGCGCGCCGCTCGAGCAGGTCGTGTCGCGCGTGTGCGCGAATCCGGTGGCGCTGCCCGTGGTCGACGACGAAGGCCGCTTCTGCGGCTCCATCGACAAGGCGGCCGTCCTCAAGGTCATGATGCGCAACGGGAGTCACCATGTCTGAGATCATTCCGCTTGGCCGCTGGGTGGACGAGTCGGTTCACTATCTGCTCGATCACGACGCCAACACCTTCGACACCATCGGCAAAGGTATCGAGAGCTTTGCGAGACTCATCGAGCAAGGGCTGCAAGGCATTCCCATGCCGCTCCTGATGGCGATCTTCGTGGTGGGCGGGCTTTGGCGCGTGGGCTGGCGCTTCGCGATGTTCGCGCTGGCCTCGCTGCTGCTGATCTATGCGACCGGCTTCTGGGATCAAACGGTCATCACGCTCGCGCTCACATTGTCTTCGACGCTCATCAGCCTCGTGCTGGGCGTGCCGCTCGGGATCTGGACCGCCAAGAGCAAGCTCGTGCAGACCATCGTGCGGCCGATTCTCGACCTGATGCAGACCATGCCCGCTTTCGTCTACCTGATTCCGGCGGCGATGCTGTTCGGGCTCGGACGCGTGCCCGGCATTCTCTCGACGGTGATCTTCGCCATGCCGCCCGCCGTGCGTCTCACGAGCCTCGGCATCCGTCATGTGAACCGCGAGATCGTGGAAGCGGGGCAGGCGTTCGGCTGCACGCCGTGGCAACTGCTCTACAAGGTGCAGTTTCCCAATGCGCTGCCGTCGATCATGCAGGGCGTGAACCAGACCATCATGATGGCGCTCTCAATGGTCATCATCGCCTCGATGGTGGGCGCGGGCGGCCTCGGCAACGACGTGCTCGCGAGCATTCAGCGCCTCGATATTGGGCTCGGTTTCGAAAGCGGTCTCTCGGTCGTGCTGCTCGCGATCATTCTGGACCGCATCACCGAGAGCTTTGGGCGTGCGCCCGGCGCGGTGAAGGCGCCGCTGTTCTCGGGACTCAAGCAGGTGTTCCGGGTGCGAGCCGTGCCCGCCGAGGCTTGATCGTGCGCGTGTAAATGTAGGTGGCGAGCGCAGGCGGCTCGCCAATCTTTGTCTCCAGACGTCTCCCTACAAGGGGCGCAATGTGACTACCGGCATCGCCGAAGCGGTTCGAACGCAGCGCCTGGACTATGCGCGCGCAGCGGTTCCAGCGAAGTCAGCAGACCCGGTCTCCAGCCAGGCATCGTCGTTCAGGCATTTCGGGTTCCTGACTTTGCCGCATTTCTCGATGATCGCGTTTTCCAGCGCGGTCGAAGTGCTGCGCATGGCCAACTATGTTGGCGACGGCGAGCACTATCGCTGGTCGATCTACTCGCTGGACGGCCAGCCCGCGCGCGCAAGCAACGGCATCACCGTGCGGCCTACGCAGGCGCTCGACCCCGAAAGCCTGCCGGACGTGATGATCGTGTGCGGTGGCATCCGCATTCGCGAGGTGGTGGACGACACCGTGCGCGCGGCGCTCGCGCAGATCGCGCAAACCGGTCGGCCGCTCGGCGGCATCTGCACGGGGGCTTATGCGCTCATGTCGAGCGGGCTGCTCGACGGTTATCGCTGCGCGGTGCATTGGGAGAGTCTTTCGGCGCTGCACGAAGAATTCCCGCGCGTGCATTTCGCCGATGAGCTTTTCGTGGTCGATCGCGACCGTTTGACCTGCACGGGCGGCACCGCGCCGCTCGACCTGATGCTCGATCTGGTGAGCGCGCGCCTCGGGCAACCGCTGGCCGCGAAGGTTTCCGAACAGTTCATCCTCGAACGCATTCGCGGCGCGAGCGATCTACAGCCGATTCCCGTCGATGCGCGTGTGGGCTTCTCGCGCGCGGAACTCGTAGAGGTGGTGCGGCTCATGGAAGCCAATCTCAAGGAGCCGCTCTCGCTCGAAGAACTCGCGCGTCTGGTGCGGCTCTCCCAGCGGCATTTGCAGCGCATGTTCAAGGCGTATCTGAACATTTCGCCCGCGCACTACTATCTGACCTTACGTCTCAAACGCGCGCGTGAATTGCTGCGCACGACCGATATGTCGGTGGCGCACATCACGTCGAATTGCGGCTTCAATTCGCCTTGCCATTTCAGCAAGGCGTATCGCGTGCAGTTTGGCCATGCGCCGAGCTTCGAGCGGCGGGCCGGGCGAGCCTAGCGAGTCTGGAGAGGCGGAGGGGCTCAGTCGGAATCGACTTCGAGCGGTGTGACGGCGGCCGGCTTGCTGCTGCGCAGGAAGTCGTCGAAGGCCTCGATGCTCACCTCCTCCTGGCCGCTGCGCTGCTCGCGGAACATCATCGGCGGCACGCCAAACTGCTTGCGGAACTCGCGCCCGAGATGCGAGGCATCGGAAAATCCGCAACTCGACGCAATATCGGCCACGGTGCGATCCGAACTGGTCAGCAGCCACGCGGCGGTGCGCAGGCGCAGGCCGTTAGCGAACGTACGCGGGCTCTTGCCCGTTGCGGCCTTGAAGAGCCGCTCCAGCTGACGCGGCGAAAGATTGAGCTTGCAGGCCAGCTCCTCGAGCGGCACGTTGCGCCCGACATGCTGTTCCATCAGCAGAATGGCGCGCTTGACCTTGGGGTGCGTGGCCGGATCGAGCCCCGGCGGATGCGGCTGCGGCGCGTTGCCTTTCTGCATCTCGCCGACCAGCAGGATGCGCAGCGCCTTTTGCACGGTCGCGTGGTCGAAGTGGCGCAGCAGGATGGCGGCGGCCACGTCGATCGAGGCGCGCCCGCCCGAACAGGTGATGCGCCGCCGGTCGATGACGAACAGACGGTCGGCGACGAGCGCATCGGCATTGACGTTCGGAAAGCGCTCGATGAAATCCCAGTAGTGAAACCAGCTCACGCAGACGCGATGGCCGTCGAGCACGCCCGCGCGCATCAGCGAGAAGGCGCCCGTGCAGATGCCGACCAGCGTGGCGCCGCCCTGGGCGGCGTTGCGGATGAAGCGCAGCGTCTCGTCGCTGGCCTGCGGCCCCGAGTGCAGCAGACCGCCTACCACGACCACGTAATCGAATTCGCCGGCTTCGGCAAACGTCTCCCACGGCGCGATCTGGATGCCGCAACTCGCTCGCACCGGCGCGAGCGTTTCACCGACGATGCGCCACGAACAGCGCACCGGCTTGCTGTAGTCGCCATCGTCGGCGGACAGGCGCAGCATGTCGACAAAGCCCGAGAAGGCGGTGAGCGTGAAGTTCGGCAGCAGCACGATGCCGAAGCGGATGCGGCCCTCGGACGGTTCGGCGGGCGAGGGCATGGGCGACGCAGCAGGCGCAAAGGAGTCGACGGGCATGGTGGTGTGTCGGTGCAGCACAAGAAGCACGAAGGAAGCACAAAAGGGGGCGCAACGGGCGCAATGAGCACAGCGACGTTGGCGAACCGGGGACAAAGCCCGCAGCCCAAGCGTCGCCGATCCGGCGCGCGCGCATTTGTCATTTTGCGCCAACAACCATCGCAAAAGCGCTCAGCGGCGGCGCGATTCCACCGCGATGCCGCGCGTGTTCTATCGTAGCCGCCCTGGCCGCGCCATGCTGAGGGCATCGAGACTTCGATTTTGCCTCTTCCCATGAACGACGGCTTGCCCGCCCGTGTCCGGGCGCTGACCATCGAACTGACCGAACGCGCCGCCTCGGGCGACGCGCAGGCCGCGCTCGCGCTGCTGGAGCACAGCATGGCGCGCGGGCATCGGCGCATTGCGCTGCTGCGTTATCTGCATGCGGAACATCTGCGCGCGCCCTTGCAGGCGCACCATCACGATTATGTGCGGCGCGTGGCCCAGCGCCTGAGCGCCGACACGCTGGCAGGCCTCGCCGCCGAGGCCCGGCGGCGGCGCGGCACCTGAACGCGCCGCCCAGGACGCCTGCTTACAGCACGACCGTTCTCGCCCCATTGATAAACACGCGGTGTTCCAGCACGGCCTTGAGCGCGCGCGCCAGCGTCACGCACTCGAGATCGCGCCCGACTGCGAGCAGACGCTGCGGCCCGAAGGCGTGATTCACGCGTTCCACCTCCTGCTCGATGATCGGGCCTTCGTCGAGATCGGCGGTCACGAAATGCGCTGTCGCGCCGATCAGCTTCACGCCGCGCGCGTGCGCCTGGTGATAAGGCCGCGCGCCCTTGAAGCCGGGCAGGAAGGAGTGGTGGATGTTGATCGCGCGGCCCGCGAGCTTCGCGCTGGTGGCGTCGGAGAGAATCTGCATGTAGCGCGCGAGCACGACCCACTGGGCGCCGCTGCTTTCGACGAGATGCAGCAACTGCGCTTCCTGCTGCTCGCGCGTATTGGCATCGACGGGCAGATGATGAAACGGCAGACGATGCTGCTGGGCAATCGATTCGAAGTCCGGATGATTCGAGACGATGCCGGCGATGTCCATCTCCAGCTCGCCCACCCGCCAGCGGAACAGCAGATCGTTCAGGCAGTGTTCGAGCTTCGAAACGAGGAGCAGCACCTTGGGGCGCTGACGCAGATCGTGGATGGCCCAGTCCATGCCATGCGCGCGGCCCGTGGGCGCAAAATCGTCGCGCAGCGCGGCGAGGTCGAGCGAACCCTGGGTGCCGTCGGCGACGACTTCATGGAACACGCAGCGCAGGAAGAAGCGCTCGCCATCGGCGTCGTCGAACACGGTTAGCTCGTCGATATAGCAGCGGTGGCGGTCGAGAAAGCCTGCTACGGCAGCGACCTGACCCGCCGCACTCGGGCAGGACAGGGTGAGGGCGAAAGCGTGCGAGCGTTCGGTCGCGGTCATGCGGTTCTCCTGGTGTCGTCGTGGCGGCGCGGCGCGCGGCATGACTGGCACGGTAAGGGAGAGACCGGGGCGGCGCATAGAACGATCGCGCTAACTTGCCGGTACGCGCGCGCCACGCGTGGCCGGGCGGTGGGCCGCGTCGCATTCAGGAAGGTTCTGGTCGGGTTGGCACGACTCGAAGCGCTTTGGGCGGCCGATCATGGCGGCCGAGCCCCGGGTTGCGGCGCGGGCAGGCCGGGCCAGCGTCGGGCGCTTCATTGCGTTAGACGAAGGCGTGCAGGCCGGTCGCCTGCGCGTTCCGTGGTGTCAGAAGCCGTGCCGGACAGTGAGCGTCGCGCCGGAATCGTGCGAATGCAGCACGGCCACGCGCGCTGTGCCCGAGAACACCCAGTCGTCGACGGTCAGCGAGAGCCTGCGCTGCGGGGCCGCGCCGAGCGCCGTATTCGAAGTCGGCAACTGGACGATGGAAATCTGCGGCGCGGTCGATGGGCCGGTGGCGAGGAATTGCGCGGACTGCGCGGACTGCGTGGGCGCACTTGAGGGGGGCGCGTGTTCCGTCACATACGTGTACGTGTGGCCTAGCTGGGCACTATAGAACTGACTGATCTGCGAGTAGAAAGGCGTGGTCTCGCTCGCCTGATATTGCATCTCGTAGTGATGCAGATAGCTTTGCGTTTCGGGGATGGTCGAGACGACCTCTGGCGGCAGCGGCGCTATGTTGGCAACCGTCATTTCCTCGGGCACATCGCCGGCGGGACCGCCCGCGAATGCATAGCCGCTTAGCAGGAGCAAAGCAGCGCCGACCATCCTTTCGTTCAGGCACGTCATGGGCATGCCTCCAGTGAAGGAATCGAAACGTCACAAGGGCGGTGATTACGTCTGAACTGACCGACTGTGCAGTGCGGCCTTGCTGCGTTGCATGCACCAACACATTGTAGTCAGTGAATCGCGACGTGCTACGTGAATGTGCGCATCTTGCCGTGGATGCGCGATCGCGATGGCGTATGTGTGGATGAAGTGGATAGGCCACACAAGCTTCATGAAGGGACGCTGAAAACGATGTCCAGGCAACCTGACGGATGCATTCGGGACGCATTTCTGGGCGCTTCGCTGCAGGACTTTTTTTGGCATTTCCTTGTTTTCTTTTCGGTTTGCCAGGGTTGCCCCTGTGCGGGGCGGCACCTACTTTCTTTGCCGCGGCAAAGAAAGTAGGCAAAGAAAGCCGCTCACACCGCCAGTGTGACGCAGTCCACAACCAGCCGCCAAGGGGGAATGGTATAGGGGCGTCTGCCACCTCGCGCCATCCAACGAAGTGACAAAGGGCTCATTCATCCCGCTGCTCGCTACGCTCGCAGCGGAAGGGTCTGCGAGGGAAACCCCTTACTAAAGGCATTTTCGCGAGCTCTGGCAAACCTTCGGTTTGCCGGTTATGCCCCACGGGGCGCGTAGCGCCCCCGGAGGTATGACGGCCTTGTCACCAGGTTTGGTGGTGCGAGATGACAGACGCTCCTATACCTTTCCCCCTGTACGGCAGTTTGTGGACTTCGTCACACTGGCGGTGTGAGCGGCTTTCTTTGCCTACTTTCTTTGCCGCGGCAAAGAAAGTAGGTGCCGCCCCGCACAGGGGCAACCCTGGCAAACCGACAAGAAAACAAGGAAATGCCAAGGCACTCCTAATCAGTCAGTATTCCAAAATTCAAATTCAAGCGAGCCCAATTTCAAACACCTGGCCCCCGCCCAAAGGCTTCCGCGGCAACCGAATAGTAAAAGCGGTCCCGTCCGCCGAATTAGAGGTCACAGTGACATCCCCCCCATGCGTCCTGGCGATGAGCCGAACAATATGGAGCCCGAGCCCAAGCCCGGACCCTTGCCGCTCGGCGCGCGTCGCGGTACTAAAAGCGGCAAACAGCATAGGCATGACATCGGCAGGAATCGCGCCGCGATTAGCCACCGTCACGAGCACCTCGACTGGCGACTCACCGCTGACCCGCAATCGCACGGGCGCATCGGCTTCCCCATGCGTAAGCGCATTGATGACGAGATTGGCCACCGCCTGCGCGATCAGATCCGAGTCCCACAGTCCGGCAAGATCGCCCTGCGCTTCAAACACCAGCCGCCCGCCGGCAACAATAGCGGCATTCGCCGCAAACTCCTCGATCACGGCCTGGCAAAGCGCATCGAGTTGCACCTCCGAGCGCCGCAGTGGCAACCGCCCGCCTTGCAGCCGGGCCAGGTTCAGCAACTGCTCGACCATACGCGTCATGCGCCGCCCGCAATGCTCAATGCGCCGCCCCACGGCAACGATCTTTTCGTCGCTGGAAGCGCGCGTGAGATATTCCGCCGAACTCATCACCGCCGAGAGCGGCGAGCGCAGATCGTGGCTCAGCACCGCCATCAGCATTTCGTTGGCTTCGAGCATCTGCCGCGTGGCCGCGAGTTGCTCCGCAAGCTGGCGCTTTTGCAGTTCGAGTTGCACGAAGATGCTCACCTTCGACTGCACGATGCGCGGCTCGATGGGCTTGTAGAGGAAGTCCACCGCACCGGCTTCGTAGCCCTGGAAGGTGCGGATCGCGTCCTGCGAGGTGGCCGTGAGGAAGATGATCGGCACGTGCGCGGTGCGCGGGCTGCCGCGGATCAGCGAGGCCAGTTCGAAGCCGCTCATGCCCGGCATGTTGACGTCGAGGATCGCCACGGCGACGTCGTGTTCGAGCAGCAGTTCGAGCGCCTCGACCCCGGAGCGGGCCACGAGCAACCGCACGTCGGGCTGCGCGAGCAGGGCCGACAGCGCGGTGAGGTTGTGCTCGATGTCGTCGACGATCAGCACATTGACGGTGGGCAGGTTCATGCGGTTTATCCGGGTCAATCCAGTTTCATCTCCGGCCATGCGGCCAGCCGTGCGCCGAGTTGGGCGGGTGTCATCGTTTCATTCACTGCGCCAAGCGCGATAGCCGCTTCCGGCATCTGCGGCGCGGTCGCCGTCGCGGGCGTCTGTGCCCAGGTCGTGCCGCCCGCCGCGCGGATCGCCGCGAGGCCGCGCGCGCCGTCGTCGTTCGCGCCCGAGAGCAGCACGCCCAGCAGGCGCGATCCGTACACCGGTGCCGCCGATTCCATCAGCACGTCGATCGAGGGACGCGAGTAACGCACCGGCCCGGCAATCGACAGCGCAATGCTCGCGTCGGTGTCCACCAGCATGTGGTAGTCGGGCGGCGCGATATAGACGTGGCCGCGCTCGATCGGCTCGCCTGCGTCGGGTTCGGCCACCGGCAGCGCGCAGCGGTCGGATAGTGCGCGCACCAGGAAGCTTGGCGAGGCGGGCGGCAGGTGCAGCACGATCAGCACGGCCGCGCCGAAGTGCACGGGCAGTTTCGGCAGGATCTGGCCTAGCACATCCACGCCGCCCGCCGACGCGCCGATCACCACGGCGTCGAACGGGCCCGCCACGGCGCGCGCTGCGCGTGAGGCGGGCTGGCTGGCGGTGGCCGGGTCGTGTTGAGGGCGGGCGGCGGGCATGGCGCTATGCGATGGGTGGGTGGTATTGGGCGGTGAGGTTCGGGTTCGCTGGGGCTCAGCGCTTCTGGTAGATGCGTTCGGCGGCGCGGAATTCGTCGAAGGCTTCATGGCGTTTCGAAAAGCGCAGGTTCTCCTTGCTGCCGAGGCCAAGAAAGCCGCGCCGCACCAGCGCGCGCTCGAACAGGCCAATCGCGCGGTCCTGCAGCGGCCGGTCGAAGTAGATCAGCACGTTGCGGCACGACACCAGGTGCGCTTCGAGGAACACTTCGTCGGTGGCGAGGCTGTGGTCGGCGAATACCACGCGCTCTTTGAGCGTGCTGGACAGGCGCGCGCCGCCGTAGGCCGCGTGGTAGTAGTCGGACAGTGTGCGCCGTCCGCCCGCCGCCAGGTAGTTCTGGCTGAAGCCCGCGAAGCGGTCGACCGGATAGATGCCCGATTCCGCGCGCTCCAGCGCCTGCGGGCTGATGTCGGTGGCGTAGAAGATCGTGCGCTCGGCGAGTCCTTCTTCTTCGAACAGGATCTTGAGCGACCAGAGTTCCTCGCCCGAGCTGCAACCCGCCACCCAGACCTTGAGCGACGGATAGGTCTGCAGGACCGGCAGCACGTGATGGCGTAGCGCCAGAAAGTATTCCGGGTCGCGGAACATGTCGCTCACCTGGATCGTCATGTAGCCGAACAGGCGCGAGAAGTCGTCGGGGCTGCGCAGCACGCGGTCCTGCAACTGGCTCAGCGACGCCACGCCGAAGTCGCGCCGCGCTTCTTCGAGCCGGCGGCGCAGCGAGGGCAACGAGTAGTGGCGGAAGTCGTGCTGGTAGCGCAGGTAGATCGCTTCGAGCAGCAGGCGCAACTCGATGTCGAAGACGCTCAGCGCCGGCCGCGCGACGTGCAAGGTCGAGGGCGCGCTGGCGGGCGCGTTCGCGGGTTGGGTGGATTCGCTCATGATCTTACTTGCGCAGCCAGACGCGGCACAGCGATACCAGCTTGTCCACGTCGATCGGTTTGGAAACGTAGTCGTCCGCGCCCGCTTCCAGACAGCGCTGGCGGTCGTCGGCCATCGCCTTCGCGGTCAGCGCGATCACCGGCAGGCCGGCAACGCGCGCAAAGCGCGGATCGCCGCGCAGCGCGCGCATGGCGGCGAGGCCATCCATTTCCGGCATCATCACGTCCATCAGCACGAGGTCCACCGGCTCGGTGCCGCCCAGCAGGTCCAGCGCCTCGCGGCCGTTGCGCGCGATCAGCAGCTTCGCGCCCAGCGGTTCGATCACATGCGACAGCGCGAAGATGTTGCGCACGTCGTCCTCGGCCAGCAGGATGGTCTTGCCTTCGAAGGTGTCGTCGCGCTGGCGCACCGCGCGCAGCATGCGCTGCTGCTCGGGCGCGAGCGACGATTCCACGCTGTGCAGGAACAGGGTGACTTCGTCGAGCAGGCGTTCCGGCGAGCGCGCGCCCTTGATGATGATCGATTTCGAGTAGCGGCGCAGGCGCTGTTCGTCGTCGTCGGAGAGCATGCGGCCGGTGTACACGATCACCGGCAGGGGCGCCACGCCCGCTTCGCCCGCGAGCTTTTCCAGCAGGTCGTAGCCGGTGCCGTCGGGCAGCGTGAGGTCGGTGACGATGCAGTCGAAGGCGCCTTGCGCGATCTGCGCGTGGGCGTCCGCGAGCGTGCCGACGGCGACGATCTGCACGCCGTCGCCCACCAGCAACGCGCGGATGCTTTCGCGCATCGCGTAGTCGTCCTCGATCACCAGTACGCGCTTCACGCGCTGTTCCAGGCGCGATTCGAGCCGGCGGATCGCTGCTTCGAGCGTGCTGCGCGCCGTGGGCTTGAGCGTGTAGCCGATCGCGCCCAGGTGCAGCGCCTTGTCGGCGTGGTCGGTGGCCGAGACGATATGCACGGGAATATGGCGCGTGAGCGGGTCGCCCTTGAGCCATTCGAGCACGGAGAGGCCGGAGCGGTCGGGCAGGCCCACGTCCAGCAGCACGGCCACGGGCGCCTGGTCCTTGACCATCGCGTAGCCGCTCGCCGCGTCCGCCGCGTGCAGGAAGTCGAATTTGAGTTCGCGCACGAGGTCGCGCAGGATTTCGGCAAAGGGCAGGTCGTCCTCGATGACGAGGATCGCGCGGTTGCCGGTGCGATGCGCGCGGTCGTCGGCGATCGCCGCGGCGGCTTGTGAGGCGGCGGCGCTCGCCGCGACGATGGCCTCGCCGGCCCGCTCGGCCGCATTGAGCGGGGTCGCCGCTTCCAGAACCGGCGCGCCAGCGGGCGATGCGACTTCAGCGCGCGGTGCGCTTGCCCTGGCATGAGTTGTCCCAGCATGGACCGCCCCGGTATGGACCGCCCCGGTGTGGACCGCCCCGGCGATCACCGCCTGGGCGGCGTCTTCGGCCTGGGCGAGCCGCGCGGCGGCGGTGCTGTCGAGCGGCAGCCAGAGCGTAAACACGCTGCCCACGCCCGGTTCGCTCGCCACGCCGATCCGCCCGCCCAGCAGACGCGAGAGCTCGCGCGAGATCGACAGCCCGAGCCCGCTGCCGCCGTACTGGCGGCTCGTCGAGCCGTCGGCCTGCTGGAAGGCTTCGAAGATCATCTCCAGTTTGTCCGGAGCGATGCCGATGCCGGTGTCGCGCACGTCGAAGCGCACGACATTGGCGTCGACCGGCGAGACCGTGAGCGAGACTTCGCCGCGCGCCGTGAACTTCAGCGCGTTCGACAGCAGGTTGCGCAGGATCTGCAACACGCGCTGGCCGTCGGTCGTGAGGGCATCCGGCACGCCGGGCAGGCGGTCGATCGTGAGCGCGACGTGTTTTTCGCGCGCGAGCGGCGCGAAGGTTTCGTGCAGCGAGCTCGTCACATCGTCGAGCTTGATGGTCTCCAGCATCAGTTGAACCTGGCCCGCTTCGACCTTGGAGAGGTCGAGGATGTCGTTGATGAGCGCGAGCAGGTCGGTGTTCGAGGCATGGATCGTGGCCGCGTAGCGCACCTGTTCCTCGCTGAGGTTGCCGGTGCGGTTCTGCTGGAGCAGCTTCGCGAGGATCAGCGAGCTATTGAGCGGCGTGCGCAACTCGTGCGACATGTTGGCGAGGAATTCGGATTTGTAGCGGCTCGATTGCGCGAGGCGCTCGGCGTTGCGCGTGAGTTCGCCCTGGGCGCGCTCCAGTTCGCTCTTTTGCGTTTCGAGGCGGCGGGCGTATTCCTCCAGTTGAACATTGGTCTGTTCCAGCTCGACCTGTTGCGCTTCGAGGCGCGTTTGCGAATCCATCAGCGCGCGGCCGCGTTCCTCCAGCCCTTCGTTGGCCACGCGCAGTTCTTCCTGCTGCACCTGGAGTTCGTGGTTGAGTTGCTGCGCGTCGCCGTAAGCGGCCTGGAGCCGTTCGCGCGAGATCGCGGCTTCGACCAGATCGCCCATCGTGCCCGCCACGCGCTTGAGAAATTCGCTGTCGCGCGGCAGCAGCGCGCGCATGAAGGCCAATTCCACGACGCCGTTGATCTGGCCGTTGGTGTCGATGGGCGAGATCAGCAGCGAGGCGGGCGCGGCCGAGCCCAGCCCCGATTCGACCTTCAGATAACCGGCCGGAGCATCGCGCAATTCGATCACGCGCCGTGAGGCGGCGGCCTGGCCCACCAGCGTCTGGCCGTCCTGGAGGATCGGCACGTTGTAGCCGCTTTCGTCGCCGAAGCCGAAGGTCGCCACGCGGCGCAGCGCGAAATCGTGGGCGTCGCGCACATAGAGCGTGGCGACGCTCGCGCTCAGATAGCCCGCAAGGCAGTCGAGCATCGCGCCGGCCACTTCGGCGAGCGCTTCCTTGCCCATGCCGCTTTCGGCGAGCAGGCGCTGGCCCGAGCGCAGCCACACTTGCTCCCCGAGCGCTTCGGCCTGTTCCGCCTGGCTGCGCAGCGCGTCGTCGTAGGTGGCGGAGAGCGCGGTCATCTCGCGGCGGCCGAGCCACGCGAGCAGACCGTTCACGAGCACGGTGAGCGCGAGAAATACCGCAACGGTCGTGATGGTCAGGCTGCGTGCCGCCGATGTGCGATCCTGGCGCAGCCGCGTTTCCTCGGCGAGGAAATCGGCGAATTCGCGCTGGAGGGCGTCGGCGTTGGCCTGGCCGTTGTCGTTCTGGACCGTCGCCAGCACGGCGTCATGATTGCGGCGCAGCCGCACGGCCTCGCTCGCGGATTTGTCCCATTGCTGCCCGAGCGCGAGGATGCGCTTGAGCCGTTCGACCTGCGGCGGGTTGTCGGCGACCAGCCCGCTCAGGTTCTCGACCTGTGCGGCGAAGCGGGGGCGGCCGGTCTCGAAGGGCGCGAGCATGCGCTCGTTGGCGTCGAGCAGATAGCCGCGCAGGCTCGATTCGCGGTCGGCCTGCACGCGCATCAATTCGTACGCTTCGCCGATCACGCGCTCGGAGTGCTCGGCCCAGTTCATCGTCGAAACCAGGTAGGCGATCAGCGCGACGAAGGCTACGGCCGTCGCGATTCCGGCGAGCAGCGGCAGCGCGACGTTTCTTTGAATGATGCGTTTGAAGCGCAGCGGGTCGATCGCGTTCAGGGCAGGCATTTTTTTCCGATTCTTTGCGATGGTTCGGGGTCGATACAGGAAGGACGGGAATATCGACCGGTTTTTCACGCTGCTGACGCTAAACAGCGCGCCCTCTACGGGGCTAAGTGGCTGAAATTGATGCAAATGCAATCATACAAAAAGGTTGCAGATCGCGTGCGAGGTGGCCGCGCGTCTACGTGCGCGGGTGAACAGTCGCGTCGATCCGTTGCGTCAATGAGCCGCCGATGGATTGCCGTAGCAAGCCGCGTGCCGCGTGGCCGAAGTTTGTCGTTGACGCGAAAAGCAAGGGGCGTGTGCTACAGAGACAGGCGAATGACGGGCTGCATTGGGTGTTACAGCGCGTATGGCATAGTCTTGCTCCGTCACCGTTATGGAGTGCCATCGCATGCGTTTTTTCTCGCGTTTTTCCAGGCTTTACGCGGGTGTGCTGCTACTCGCGAGCGCCTCGTCGTGCTTCGCCGCTCAGCCCGAGTGTCTGAACAACGCGCCCACGCAACTGGCGATGGACGACTGTGTGGGCCGCACGATGAAGGCATCCGACCAGCGGCTCAACGACACCTATCGCGCGCTGCTCGCAAAGGTGAGCAAGGATGGCGCGGATCATCTGCGCAAGGCCCAGCGCGCGTGGCTCGCGTGGCGCGACGCGCAGTGCAGCTTCAATACGATGGGCACGAGTGGCGGCAGCATCAATTCGTCGATGTACGGCCTGTGCATCGACGAACTCACGCAGGAGCAGACAAAGCGCCTGGACGCGCAGCTTCACTGCAAGGAAGGCGACCTTTCCTGTGGTGGGCAGTGACGCCGCGCGATAACGTTCAAGCCAAAACTTATTCGGCCTGCACGGGCTTCTGGCAGATCACCCCGTACCAGCCGAGACCCCGATAGGTTTCGTAACCGGGCGTCGCGGCAAACGAGACCACCGAGCCGTCGAGCGCGGCATAGAAGCCCGCCTGCTTGCCATCGGCCTGAAGCCGGAAGCGCTCGGTGAGAATGCCTTTGTCGTCGGACGCGGCAATCACGCGAAACGATGAATCGAGGATCATGCAGCGCGTGCGGGTCCATTCTTCCTCGCTCAAACGCACGCCCTTGACGACCGCGCCCGCCTGCGGCGCCCAGTCGAAGAAGATCACGAGCGCGCCCAGCACGCGGCCATTGGCGCGCCCGCCTTCGCGGATCGCGGTGGCGTAGGTCGCAACTTGCGCATGACGCAGCGGGGCCAGCGTTTCGATGTCGGCGGCGATATAGTCCGCGCCCGACTTCGTTTTCATCGCCGATTTGAACCACGCGGTCTCGCCGACGTTATGGCCGCGCACCGGATACTGCGCGTGGCGTCCATTAGCGACCACCACGCCGTGCTCGTCGACCACCCAGAGGTCGCGATACACCGTGTAGCTGTCGAGAATCACGGAAAGGCGCTCGGCCGCGTGCGCCGCCGTGGCCGACGCATCGGCGCCGTCGCGCGCGGCGAGGCATTCGACGACCGCCGAATCGGTCGCCCACCAGCGTACGTCGCAGGAGCGCTCGTAGAGATTGCGGTCGATCACGTCGATCATGTTGAGCGCGAGGTCGGCGCAACGCTGGCCGTCGTGCGAGCGCAGCCGGTCGATCATGCTGTCGCCCAGTTGCGTGAGCGTGGACAGCGAGCCCGCGAGATCCTTGTTCAAGGTCGACGTGATCTCGGAGATGCGTCGCGAGACGTGCTTGACCTGATTCGCGACCACGGCGAAGCCCTTGCCCGCGTCGCCCGCGCGCGCCGCTTCGATCAGCGCGTTCAGCGCGAGAAACGTGGTTTCGCGATTGATGTCGTTGATGTCGCTGATTTTGCTCGTGGCGAGGCGTTTGACTTCGTGGGTGAGATCGACGATGGCTTGCGGATTCGACATGCAGGGTTCCGTGACATGAATGTGAACATGACGGTGCAGGCATGCAAGGTTCGGGCCTGTCGATTGCCTCGGGATTGTTGCGCGCGCAAACGATCGCAAACGTTTTACGTTTGCGTATGCGTGCTGGGTGTTACGCCACGCGAGTCAATGCGCGCAGGCACGCACCAGCGTGGCCCATGAGCGTGCTCGTTTCATGCACGCTTATGGGCTTACCGGGGCTTACTGACGCTTACTGACGCGCGATCAAAGTGGCGTTTGACCGAGAACGCCGCAATAGAAGGCGTATTCGGCCTGTAGTGCGTGAGCCTGATTGACGGCCTTGCGAAAGCCGTGACGCTCGTCGGCGTAGTAGTGGGCCTCGGTGGCGATGCCGTTGGCCTGCAACGCGCTCACCATGCTGCGGGTCTGGTCGGGCGTCACCACCGCGTCCAGCTCGCCCTGGAAGAACGCCACGGGCACGCGGATCTGGTCGGCATGCAATAGCGGCGTGCGTGCGCGATAACGTTCGGCGTCGGCCACGGCGTCGCCGATCAGCCAGTCGAGATAGTCGGCTTCGAACTTGTGCGTGTGCTGGCCCAGCGTGAGCGGATCGCTCACGCCGTAGAGGCTCGCGCCGCCACGGAATACGTCGCGGAAGGCGAGCGCGCACAGTGTCGTGTAACCGCCCGCACTGCTGCCGCGAATGAAGGCGCGCGCGGGATCGATACGCTGTTGCGCGGCCAGATGCGCGACCACGTTGCAGGCGTCGTCCACATCAACCACGCCCCAGCTTTCGTGCAGCGCCTGGCGGTACGCGCGTCCATAGCCGGTGCTGCCGCGATAGTTGAGATTGACGACGGCGAAGCCGCGCTGCGTCCAGTACGGAATGCGCGGATCGAACACGGGATAGCAGGCCGAAGTCGGGCCGCCGTGAATGAATACGACGACGGGCGGCGGCGCTTGCCTGCTTTCAATGCTTGGCGGTGCATAGAAATAAGCGTGCGATTCGGCGTCACCGCTCGCAAAGCGCAGCCGCTCGGGCACAGGAATGCGCTCGACCGGCATCATGGGCGAGACATCGGCGAGCACCTCGATGCGGTAATCGTCGCGACGGATCGCGAGTACCGCAGCGGGGCAGGTGGGCGATGCGGCGAGGCAGTAGAAGTGCTCGTCGTCCGCCGCGAGATTGCGAAAGCGGCTGTATTCGGGCGCGAGTGTATGCAGTGCGCCGTCGGCCGCGCGATGGCCGAGTACGCCCCAGCCTTCGTCCGTCCATGTGGCGAGGCTCGAACCGTCGTCGAGCGCGATCCAGTTGCGAGCGCCCAGTTGCCACGGCGCCGCTGCATGATCGGCCGACGCGGCAGGCAGTGCTTGCAACGCATCGCCCTGTTCGCGCCACGGCTGCCAGAAACCGCCGCGATCGCTCAGGCAATACAGCGTGCCGTGCGCGTCGAACTGCGGTTGCTGCAACGCATCCTCGATGTCGTCGCCCGCGAGCGTGTGCGCGGGCAGCCATGCGCCGCTCGCGTCGCGCTCGCTGCTGCGCAGACGGGTGGCGGTCCACGGTTGATGCGGGCGCTGCCATTCGATCCACGCGAGACGCGCGCCATCGGCACGCAGGCAAGGGCTTGCATAAAAGTCGGCGCCTTCTACGAGCACCGTACGCGCGCCGTCCGCGAGCGCGATCGAGACGATGCGGTGCGTGCCGCTGTCTTCCTCGACCGCAAGCACCAAACCGTCGCGGTAGCGCAGATCGCCGTAACGCAGGCCCGCTTGCGTGAGCGCTACCGGCGCGGCTTCGCCCTCTACGGGCTGGCGGTATAGTCGCTGATCCTTCTCGTTGGCGAATACTACGGCATCCTCAGCAAGACAGAAGGAGCCGCCACCGTATTCGTAGACGCGCCCGCGCACGCTGAAGCCATCGGGCGTGAGGCAACGCGCCGCCGAGCCGCTGCGCCACTGCCAGAGGCGGGTGGCGGCATCGGCGGGATCGTAGGCAGTCCAGAATACGCCGCGCGCCGACGCGGCCAGTTCGCCAAAGTCCTTGCCGGCGGCGACGGCCTGTTCGGCGCTGACGCGCTCAGGGCTTGCTGAGTTCGCGGGAGTTCCTGTCATTGCGGAAGATCAGTTTCTGGATCGGTTGCACGGGTTGCGCGGCTTCGCTGCGGGCCTGCACGATGATGCGATGCTCGGGCGACTTGCCGCATACCGGGTCGGTATTCGCGGCGTCGCCGGTCAACATGAAGGCCTGACAACGGCAGCCGCCGAAGTCCTTTTCTTTCTCGTCGCACGAGCGGCACGGCTCGGGCATCCACGCGTTGCCGCGAAAACGGTTGAAGCCGAACGATTCGTACCAGATGTGGCGCAGATCGTGATCGCGCACGTTGGGGAAGTCGATCGGCAGCATGCGCGCGCCGTGGCAGGGCAGAGCGGTGCCGTCCGGCGTGACCGTGAGAAAGAGCGCGCCCCAGCCGCCCATGCAGGGCTTCGGGCGTTCCTCGTAATAGTCAGGTGTCACGAAGATCAGCTTGCAGGGGTTGCCGCTTGCTTCCAGTTTCTCGCGATACTCGTTGGTGATGCGCTCGGCGCGTTCGAGCTGCTCGCGCGTGGGCAGCAGCAGCGCGCGGTTGAGCTTGGCCCAGCCGTAGAACTGGGTGGTTGCGAGTTCGACGAAATCCGCTTCGAGCGCAATGCATAGCTCGATGATGCGGTCGATCTCGTCGATGTTGTAGCGGTGCGTGACGAAGTTCAGCACCATCGGATAGCCGTGCGCCTTCACGGCGCGCGCCATCGCAAGCTTTTGCGCGAATGCCTTGCCCGAACCGGCGAGCATGTTGTTCACTTCTTCGTCGCTCGACTGGAAGCTGATCTGGATGTGATCGAGGCCGGCGCGCTGGAAATCCGCGAGCTTTTGCTCGTTCAGGCCGATACCCGAGGTGATGAGGTTCGTGTAATAGCCGAGCCTGCGGGCCTCGGCGATCAGTTCCGCCAGATCCTTGCGCACCAGCGGCTCGCCGCCGGAGAAGCCGATCTGCGCGGCGCCCATCTGGCGCGCCTCGGTCATCACGCGGATCCACTGCTCGGTGCTCAGCTCCTCGCCCTGGCGCGCGAAGTCGAGCGGGTTAGAGCAATAGGGGCATTGCAGCGGGCAACGGTAGGTCACCTCCGCGAGCAGCCACAAGGGCAGGCCCACGGCGGGTTGAGCGTTACCCGGCGCGGCGGTTGCAGCAGGTGCCGCGCCAGTCGTGAGGCGTTCGTCAGACAAGATCGATCCAGTGCTTTTCGCGCGCGACGAGCATGAATTGCTCGACGTCCTCGCCCAGTTCGGGCACGCCCGGGAATTGCGCGTCCAGATGCGCGACGATGGCCGCGACGTCGCGGGTGCCGTCGATCAGCCCGCCGATGGCGGCGGCGCTATCGTTGAGCTTGATCATGCCCTCGGGATAGAGCAGCACGTGCGCGTTCTGCGCGGGCTCGAACTGGAAGCGGTAGCCGCGTCGCCAGACGGGTTTCAGATTGCGGTCGAAAGGCGTGGTGCTCACAGTGCGATCCCCTTGTGCCAGACACGTTCGTTCGTGACCGTATGATACGGCGGACGACCCAGTTCGTAGGCCATCGACATCGCATCGAGCATGGTCCAGAGAATGTCCAGCTTGAATTGCAGGATTTCCAGCATGCGTTGCTGGCTCTCCCAGGTCGTGTAGTGCTGCAGCGTGATCTGCAGGCCGTGCTCCACGTCGCGGCGCGCCTGGCCAAGGCGCGAGCGGAAATACTCGTAGCCGCGCGGATCGATCCACGGGTAGTGCGTCGGCCAGGTGTCGAGGCGCGACTGGTGAATTTGCGGGGCGAACAGTTCGGTGAGCGAACTGCTGGCCGCTTCCTGCCAGCTCGCGCGGCGCGCGAAATTCACATACGCATCCACGGCGAAACGCACGCCCGGCAGCACCAGTTCCTGCGAACGCAGTTGATCGGGATCGAGCCCGACGGCTTCGCCCAGACGCAGCCACGCCTCGATGCCGCCATCCTCGCCCGGCGCGCCGTCGTGATCGAGCAGACGCTGGATCCAGAGCCGGCGCACTTCGCGGTCGGGACAGTTGGCGAGGATCGCCGCGTCCTTCATCGGAATGTTGACCTGGTAGTAGAAGCGGTTCGCCACCCACCCCTGGATCTGTTCGCGGGTCGCGCGGCCTTCATACATCGCCACGTGATACGGGTGGTGGATGTGATAGAACGCGCCCTTGGCGCGCAGGGCCTGTTCGAATTGCTCAGGAGTGAGGGCGGCCTTCATGTTTCTGTCCAATGTCTGCTGCGGGAGGAGTGCATGACGTGCGCGTACGGAACGCGCACGTCATGCGGTGTTACAGGTCGATGCTCATGCCGTCGAAGGCGACCTCGACGTTGCGGCGAGCGAGTTCGGCGCGCTCGGGCGAGTCTTCGTCGAGGATCGGATTCGTGTTGTTGATGTGCGTGAGGATCTTGCGCGCGTGCGGGAACTGATCGAGCACTTCCAGCATGCCGCCGGGGCCGCTCTGCGCGAGATGGCCCATCTGGCGGCCCGTGCGCGTGCCGACGCCGCGACGCTGCATTTCGTCGTCGTGCCAGAGCGTGCCGTCGACCAGCAGGCAATCGGCTTCGTGCATGCGCGCGAGCAACGCTTCATCGACTTCGCCCAGACCCGGCGCGTAGAACAGTTTGCCGCCCGTGCGCGTGTCCTCGATCACGAGGCCGATATTGTCGCCCGGATGCGGATCGTGCCGATGCGGCGAATAAGGCGGCGCTGCGCTGCGCAGCGCGAAAGGCGTGAAGCGCAGGTTCGGGCAGGCGGGAATCGTGAAGGCTTCGCCCGAAATGATCGGGTTCCAGCGCAGGCCGCCGTTCCAGTGCGTGAGCATCGGGAAAAGCGGGAAGCCCGTGTTGAGGTCCTCGTGGACCATGTCGGTACACCAGACATCGTGCGGGCAGCCTTCGCGCAGGCTCAGGAGGCCGGTCGTGTGGTCGATCTGGCTGTCCATCAGCACGATGGCCGCGATGCCGGTGTCGCGCAGCGCGCGGCCCGGTTGCATGGGCGCAAAAGCCTGCAATTGCGCGCGGATATCGGGCGATGCGTTGCAGAGAACCCAGGACTCGCCATCGTCCGAGACGGCGATCGACGACTGCGTGCGCGCCTTCGCGTTGAGGCGGCCGTTACGAAAGCCCGCGCAGTTCGCGCAATTGCAGTTCCACTGAGGAAAACCGCCGCCGGCCGCGGAGCCGAGAATGTGAATGTGCATGCTTGCTGAAGAAGGCAGCGGCTAGACCGCGCCAGAGAAATAGCCCCGGCTGGCCGGGGCTATGGGGATGATGCTGACGCTACGGATTAACGGTTCGAAATGTACATCGTGATTTCAAAGCCGAAACGCAGGTCGGTATAAGCGGGCTTGGTCCACATGGCGGAACTCCTTAAAAATGGATGGGCAGGCGGACGTCCGGCAAAGCGGACACACCGGATAAAGCGGGAAATAGAGGCCGATGCGAACAGGCGGAATGAACTGCACGCCTGACACGCTACGCGCCGCCATTCTCCTCGCGCGTATCGTATCAAATTTGGGCGCGGCACGACGGTTCGCGCGCACGCAATTGGCCCTGAAAAACCGTATCAAACGCCAAATCGGCGGCTAGAAACACTCTATTTCGTATGCCGCAATACTCAGGCGGTAAAAATGGCCTGAAATACGGCTATTCGAAAGCTACGTAATCTTGAACAACGTGGTGAACATGTCCGGTCCGGGCGCGGCATCGGCGGGCGTCGCGTGCTTTGCGCCGCGTCGGCGTGTGCCGGGCGGCGTGGCGTCGATCTCGCGTTCTGGCGGCGGCTTCCCCGTATAAACGGCGCGCGGGCGGATCAGGTGCGGATGCTGGCGCTGCTCCAGGCCGTGCGCGATCCAGCCTGCCGAGCGGCCCAGCGCGAACAGTCCGAACGCGGCGCCCAGTGGTAGCTGCAAATGGCGGCGCAGCGCCACGAGCGCGAAATCGAGGGAGGGACGCTGCCCGACCAGCGTGCTGCCCAGATCGACCAGCGTCGTCCATTTCGGATGGAGCGGCAGCACGCGCGAGAGCAGGGCCGCCGCGCGTACATCGCCATCGGGATAGAGCGGATGGCCGAAGCCCGGCAGATCGTCGCCGCGCGCGAGGCGCTCGCGCAAGCGGCGCTCGGGTTCGTCTTCGCCGAGTTCGTCCCAGAGCGCCTCGTCGCGTGCGGTGGACGCGCCATGACGGCCGCCCGACAAACCCGCGAGACCGCCGATCACCACCGAGCGCAGGCTCGCGTCGGTGGAGGCGACGCAGCGCGCGGTGAAGCTCGACGCATTCAGTTCGTGATCGGCGCATAGCACCAGCGCCATGCGGATCAACTCCGCGCCCGCGCGGCCGACGCCCCAGGCGCGTGCGCATTGCAGGTGGATCGGCGCGGTATCGGGCGGCGTGCCCAGCAGGCAGGCGGCGAGCAGGCGCACGAGATCGCCGCAGCCCTGGGCCAGATGTTCGGCGCTGGGTTGCCAGATGGCCGTGGGCGTATCTTCGCTCGCGACGGAAAAGAGCGGCAGCAGCGCGTCCTCGGCGCGCCGGTCGCGGTAGTGCGCGAGCAGCGCCTGCAAGACGTCCGGCGCTTGCGGCGCGCGCGGCGTGAAGGCCGCTGCGGCGTCGCATTGCCAGAGCAGCGCGGCCACGTCTTCGAGGCTGGCGTGCGCGGCCAGCTCGAGTGCATCGACGCCCCGATACGAGAGCCGCCCGCCCTCGATCAGCGTGATGCCCGATTCGAGCACCGGCGCGCCCCAGTCGAGCGCTGCGCGCGCCACTTCCTTCGGCTTGCGTGCGCGGGCGCGTTGTCCGGCGAGACGATCGACGTCGGTCGCGAGATAGCGGCTTTCGCGCGAGTCCGGGTCGCTTTCGGCGCGCAGCAGTCCGCGGCTCACGTAAGCGTAGAGCGTTTGACGCGAGACGCCCAGGCGCGCGGCGGCCTCGGTCGAGGTGAGGTAGGTCGGCATGATGGCGGGCAGCGATTCGGTCGCAGATCGCCCAGCATAATCAACGTCGACGATTCCTGTGCGCGAGGGGACAAACGGGCTGCGACGGCCACGCCCGCTGGCGATGGTCATCGACAAGCCGTGCCGGTGGAAGGGGCGGGACGTGTGCCGGTCCCGCCTGCCAGCAAGTCGATCAGCCTTGAACCTGATCGAGCATGGCCTTGACCGCTGCACGGGCCTCGTGCGCGATTTCGGCCAGATCGACATCGGGGAGGGCGTCGTCGGTCACGATGCGCTGGCCGGCCGAAAACAGCGCCTTGAGGCTCGGGCGTCCGCCGCTCGCCACCGGCCCGATCGCCGGATCGTGCAGACCGAAATAGCGCGGGTCGTCGAGCTTGTAGATCGCCAGATCGGCGCTGTAACCCGGCGCGATGCGTCCCACCTCGCCCAGTCCAAGCACGTTCGCGCCGCCCGCCGTGCCCCAGTGAATCACCTCCTCCACGCTCGCCGCGTGCGCGCCGCCCTCGAACTGGCCGCCGCGATACGCGGGCTGCGCCACCATGCCCACTCGCGCGCGCTGCGCGAGCCACGTCATGTGGACCTCGGAGATCATGTCGGCGGCTTCGTTGGAGGCCGCGCCATCGACGCCAATCGACACCGGCACGCCTGCCGCCGCGAGTTCCGTCACCGGACAGATGCCGCTGCCCAGCCGCCCGTTGCTCTGCGGGCAATGCGCGAGGCCCGTGCGGGTTTCGCCGAGCAGCGCGATTTCGTCGGCGTCGAGCTTGACGAGGTGCGCGTACCAGACGTCCGGGCCGAGCCAGTCGTTTTCGCCGCAAAACGCCACCGGCGACATTCCATGCATCGCCCGCGCGCTGTCCTGGTAGGACACGGTCTCGGACAGATGGCTATGCAGACGCAAGCCGAGCCGCCGGGCCAACGCGGCGCTCTCGCGCATCTCTTGTGGCGAGATCGAATAGAGCACGGTGGTCGGCGCAACCGCCACTCGTTGCATCGCGCGCGCGGAGTCATCGTGATAGCGCGCGGCCAGGCGTTCGATATCGGCGAGATAGTGGTCGAAGGATTCGGGGCGCAAGGCGCTCGGCAATTCGGCTTCGAGTTGGCGCGTGCGGGTAGCGCCGCCGCGCAGCAGCACGAAGCGCAGGCCCAGGCGATCGGCTTCCTCGAACAGGATCCCCGAGCTGTCGAAGGGCATGTCGGGATAGTAGAGGTAGTTGTGATCGGCCACGCTCGCGCAGCCCGAGCGCGCCAGCTCGATCAGGCCGATGCGTGCCGCGAGCCGGAAGCGCCGTTCGTCGAATAGCGCGCGAAAGCGATAGGGCGTGGCCGCGAGCCAGGGCGTGAGGCTCGCGTTCAGTCCGCCTGGGTCGCCTTTGAGCAGCGACTGGAACAGATGGTGATGGGTGTTCACCCACGCTGGATACACTACGCAATCCGAAGCATCGACGGTCGTTTCGCCTGGGCGCGGCGTGAGCGCGCCGATCGCTTCGATGGTGTCGCCGCGCAGGCGGATGTCGGGGCCGGCGAGGCGCGTGGCTTCGCCTTGGCGCCCATCGCCGCCGGTCATGATGGCTGTTGCGTTGCGGATCAGGGTGGTGGTTGTGTTCGTGGTCATCGTGCTCGTCATGGTGTTCATAGCGCGCTCTCATGCCAGCCGCGCAGGCACGCGCGCGAAAGCGCCACGGTCAGCCCGAACAGGACCACGCCTGTCACGGTGATCAGGAGCAGGGCCGCGAAGAGGCGCGGAATGTTGAGTTGAAAGCCCGCTTGCAGGATCTGATAGGCGAGTCCCGCGCCGCTGCCGCCCGTGCCCGCCACGAACTCCGCCACGACTGCGCCGATCAGCGAGAGGCCGCTCGATATCCTCAGGCCTCCGAAGAAGTACGGCAGCGCGCTGGGAATGCGCAGGCGCACCAGCGTCTGCCAGCGGGTCGCGCGATGGATGCGGAACAGGTTCACGAGCCCCGGATTCACGCTGCGCAAGCCGAGCGCGGTATTCGAAATGACCGGAAACAGCGCGACGAGCATCGCGCACAGCACGAGCGCCGCCGTGGTGTCCTTCACCCAGATGATGATGAGCGGCGCGATGGCGACCACCGGCGTGACCTGCAACAGGATCGCATAGGGAAAGAGGCTGGCTTCGATCAGCGGGCTTTGCGCGAACAGCAGCGCGATGGCCACGCCCAGCACCACGGCGGCCGCGAACGCGAGCAGCGTGATCTTGAGTGTGGCCAGCAGGCTGCCGAACAGCAGCGGCCAGTCCGCGATCAGTTGCGTGAAGATGGCGGCGGGCGACGGCACGAGCCACGGCGGCACGGCCGCGAGCGTGCACCACGCCTGCCACAGCGCGAGCAGGATCACGCCCACGGCCAGCGGCGCGGCGAATCGGGCGACGCCGGGGCGATGCAGCAGCGGCAGACGCCGTGGCGCTCGCGTGCGCTTGATCGAGCGGGCCACGTCGGGCCCGGAGGTCAGGGTGTGGTCGTTCACGCTTGCACTCCTTCGTAGTGGTCGCCCTGAGCGGCATGGGCTTCGGATATCCGCGCGGATAGCGTGCTGCAATAGTCGATGAAAGGCGCCGAGACGCGCCAGCCCTCATCGCGTGATTGTGGGCCGTCGATGCCTACATCGGCGATCACGCGGCCCGGCCGCGCCTGCATGACGACCACGCGACTCGACAGATAAACGGCTTCGTAAATGCTATGCGTGACGAACACGACGGTCATGTTGCGTCGTTGCCAGAGCGTGCGCAAATCGCTGTCCAGCCGGTTGCGCGTGAATTCATCGAGCGCGCCGAACGGTTCGTCGAGCAGCAGCAGATCGGGCTCGGTCACGAGCGCACGGGCGAGCGATGCGCGCATCTGCATGCCGCCCGACAGTTCGCGCGGGCGCGCCGCGCCGAACTTCGCCAGACCCACGCCCGCGAGCGCCTCGCTCACGCGCGCATCCGCTTCGCGGCGCGGCACGCCGGCGAGATCGAGCGGCAGGCGCACGTTGTCGGCGACGCTCGCCCACGGCATCAGCGTGGCCTCCTGGAACACCATCGACATGCGCCGGCCCGGCGTGCCCACCGTCGAAAACGGGCCGCCCCACCAGCGCAGGTGCCCATGCGAGGGCGCTTCGATGCCGGCGAACATTTTCAGCAAAGTGCTCTTGCCGCAACCCGAAGGCCCGAGCAGCGAGACGAACTCGCCGGCTTCGATGTCGAGACGCACGTCCTCCAGCGCGACGGTGCCGTTCGGGTAACGCTTGTCCACGCGCTGGACAGCCAGCAAGGGCGTCGTCATGGTCAGATCTCCGTTTCGTTGCGGAACACTTCGCGCTCGCCGTGATCCGCGAGCAGTTTGAGCAGCATGCGCCGCATCAGCAGGCCAGGCTGGTCGGATTCCATGTGGCATTCCTGCTGGCGGCGCACGTCGATGCAGGCGTCGTAGTCGGTGGCCTCCAGGATATCGCGGTCCTCGTCGGTGATCGGGCGGTCCCAGTCGATCAGTTCCTGGGTGCTGCAGGCTTCTTCCGTGTCGTTGCGGTAGAGCCATTGCGACAGCATGATCGAGCGGTCGTCGATGGGCGTCGCGCAGTTGTAGATGATGTGGTGCACGCCGCTGGCCGGATAGACGCAGCCAAAGCGCCGCGCGAACGGCATGAACCAGCGGTTGAGCAGGTGGCGTTCCGTGACGGGCTCGCTCGTGCCGGTGATGCGGTGGCTCGCGGCGGGATTGCGCACGGGCACGTGGGTTTCGGCTTCGAAGCCCCAGTCGTGCGGACGGAATTCGTACTTCGACGGCTTGGGGCTGTTGAAGAGTCCGAAGTTGGCCTTGTGCACGAAGCTGAAGTGCGAGTTGTCGAAGGAGTTCTCCATCATGCGCAGCGGGCTGGTTTCCCAGCGTTCGTAGAACTGCAGGATGCGTCGATACTGCGGCGCGCTGTCTTCGGGAAACTCGGGGATGGGTTGCAGCGGCTCGTCGAGCGCGACCCATGCGTAGCCATAGCGCGCCTCGCAACGATAGGCGGGCACGATGGCGCGCGAGGGGATGGCCGAGCCGTCGCTTTGCGGGATCTTCACGCAGCGGCCGCTGCAATCGTAGGTCCAGCCGTGGTAGCCGCAGGCGATGTTGCCATCGTTGTCGACGAAGCCTTTGGAGAGTTTCGCGGTGCGATGGCAACAGCGATCGCGCAGCGCATGCGGCGCGCCGTCCGCGCCTTTCCAGAGCACGATGGGCTCGCCGAGCAGCGTGAAGGGCTGCGGGCCCGCATCGAGTTGTTCGAGCGGCATGATGGCGTACCAGAAGCGGCGCAGGACTTTTTGTTGGGTGACCAGCATGATTAGCGTTCCTTATTTATTGTGGGCGAGGGTCGGCCGCGTCAGGGCATGACCTTGAGGTTGTCGACGTACTTGAGCGTGTAGGCGGTGCGATAGTCGGCCGAGGCCTTGAGCAGGCCTGCACCCACCATGTAGTCGTAAGTGCGTTTCCAACGCGCATCGGTCATCGCGCCGATGCCGAGCTTCGTGGCGTCGCCGCCCGTCACCAGGCCGAGTTTCTTCAGTTGCGCGACGCCGTAGGCAAGCTGTGCATCACTCATCTGCGGATTGTCTTTCTTGATGAGCGCGTTGCCGGGCGCCGGGTCCGCAAGATAGCTGCGCCAGCCTTCCATCGACGCCTTCACGAAGCGCGCGACCACCTCGGGGCGGGCCTTGAGCGTGTCGCGCATCGTCACGATGGTCGTGTTGTAGGGCGGATAGCCGTCGTCGGCGAACAGGAAGAAGTGCGACTTGATGTGGGCCTGGTCCGCCTGGAAGGTTTCGGAGGTCGGGTAGGCCTGCATGGCGACATCGTGCTGCACGTAGAACGGTTGCAGGTTGAAGGTGTAGGGGCGGGTCTGGGCATCGTCGTAGCCGTATTTCGACTTGAGCCACGGCCACCAGCTCGTGCGGCCGGAACCGGCCACGAGTATCGTGCGCCCCTTGAGATCGGCGAGACTCTTGACGTCGTCGTGCGTGAGCATGCCTTGCGGATCGAACTGGAACGAGGCCGCCACGGTCACGACGGGAATGCCCGCCGCCACGGCCGACAGCACCTGGAAGTCGTAGCCGAGAATGAAATCGGCCTGACCGCCTGCGAGCAATTGCAGGCCGTTGACCTGCGGGCCGCCCATGCGGATCGACACGTCGAGTCCGTATTTTTTGTAGAGACCGGTGGCGAGCGCCTGATAGAAGCCGCCGTGTTCGGCCTGGGCATACCAGCTTGTCAGCAGCGTGACGTGATCGTCGGCGCGCGCGGCGACGGGCAGGCAAACGGCAAGACACAAACCAGACAGGGCCATCGCGCCCAGGGCACGGACGCGACGAAGCCCGCGCGTTGCGCGAGACAGGATCTTCATGAGCAAACTCCGCAAGGGAACGCACCGCGGCACATCATGCGGCGCAAGGGAACGCGAGCCTGCGCTTGCGCGCGGCCCGGCTGGAAAGGTCGGGAGACAATGAACTGCGGGATGAAAATCGAACGGGGTCATCGCATACGCTCCTTGTTGGCGGAACCCGGTCGGTTCCGTGCAAACGCCGATCGACGATCGACGTGGGCGCACGATGCGCCCCAAGAGCAATGCCCCGCGTGGCCGGCATGAAAACATGCGCCGGTCGCTAGCCGCTTCTACTCTGTGTGTAGCATTAAGCGAGCTTCGTGCCAGTTGGCTCGCTATGGTTCAAACGCCTGATTTTGTGGGGTTTCGTGTGCGTGGGATATCCGCGGACATCAACGCGCGCACAAAGGCGGGGAGACGTGGCACCAAAGCGGTGCCGTAGCGCAAGGCGAAGGGCCGGCTGGCACAACGCCATGTCGGTCGCTACGAACGCCGCGAATAGGCAAGGTGTTTTTTTGGGGGCGCAACGTACAGCGTTTCCCTTTTCGGGCAGGTTCGTTGCCCAAATCACCGATGGCGTTACTGGCGAGGCTGTGACAACTTCCGTAAGCGGTCGAGCATCAAATTCCCGGGCTTTGACGTCTAGCCGCATGATTGTGGATAACAGCGGCGCGCTCGCATATCGGAGGTTGCCTTGCTTCAACCGGATGAAGAAGGACGCGCCCGCGGGTATCAGGGCAAGCGAGCACGTCAAGTGACGGCGGAAGTCATTGCTTGTCTGACGATGCAATTCGCTGGTTGTTCACTCGCATTCGCGCAAAGCGATCAGGATCTGGCCAAGCAGTTGAGCAATCCCGTCGCCGCGCTGATCAGCGTCCCGTTCCAGTTCAATTACGACTCGAACATCGGGCCGGCGCGGGATGGCGATAAGTCTTACCTGAATTTTCAGCCCGTCATTCCGTTTCACCTGAATAGCGACTGGAACGTGATTTCCCGGACAATTCTTCCCGTCGTAACCCAGAACAGCGTCTCTCCTGGTTCTGGGTCGCAGACGGGCCTGGGTGATGTAGTCCAAAGCTTCTTTTTATCGCCGCAGAAACCCACCGCTAACGGCTTGATTTGGGGTGTCGGCCCTGCATTGCTTCTGCCAACTGCTACCGATAGTTTGCTTGGCTCGGAAAAGTGGGGGGCCGGTCCAACCGCTGTCGTGCTCTGGCAATCGAATGGATGGACATATGGGATGCTCGCGAATCATATCTGGTCGTTTGCTGGCAACAGTGATCGGTCCGGCGTCAGCTCGACCTTCCTTCAACCGTTTCTTAACTACACAACGCATGACGCGTGGACCTTCGGCTTGAATTCGGAGTCGACATACGACTGGAACCACCATCAGTGGTCGACGCCCATTAACGCCTCCGTGACGAAGCTTTTGAAATTCGGCACGCAACCGGTAAGTATTGGAGGTGGCGTTCGTTACTGGGCAGCGAGCCCTGACTCCGGGCCGCATGGATGGGGGGCACGTCTCATCGTCACCTTCCTTTTTCCCCATTGACCAATCACATCATTGCCCGGTTGCTGGACCTTCGTTGGGAAGTACAGCACGTGCGTGATGCGCCACCTGCGCAGCTACGCTCATCCCGTGGAATTAAAGAAAATTACATCTGGCCGATCATGTTCCCATACCCGCCATCACCTAAGCTGGGCGCACTTCACTACGAACCTGCAAACTCAACTGGAAGGCCCATATGGGAGCACACCTGCGATATCTCGCGGCACTGGCCGCGACGACCTTGAGCCTGGCTGCTTATGCCGGGCCGATCCTGACGCCGCATCAATGCGCCGATTACCCGTTCAAGCACGTGGCGGCAGGGAAGGTGACGCACGCCGAATTGATGAACGAACTGGGCGAACTGGAAGCGCGAGGCTATCAACCCGGTTCGGACGACGGCGTCTATCCGAGCGATCTGCAAGCCGCGCAAAAATCCCTGACCGCCGACTATCGCGCGGACTGCCTCAAGTTTCATCGCAAGACCTGAGCGCCGTTCACGCGCGGCGAGCGCGCATAAAAAAAGGCAGCGATACGAGGCGATACCTCGATTCGCTGCCCAACGTTTTGCGCGTTGCTGCTGCGCGTTGCTTGAAGACTAGAAGTAAAAGAACGCCGTCTTAGAACGCAATCGCGAGACCGAACATGGCGACGAACTGATTGCCCGTCGACGACGCCGACGTGTTCTGCGAATCGCCGACCATCGCTACCGCATCGACCACGTCGCCGCTGCCGTTCGCGCCCAGCGTCTTGCCCGAGGCATGCTGATACGCCTGAATGGTGTAGAGCGTCGTGCGCTTGGAGAGGTGATACATCTCGCGCAGCGAAATCTGCTGATAACGCGCCGCATCGTGAATGCCGTTCGCGGCGGACGCGCGCGTGTAGCTATAGCCGCCCGACACTTCGATCGGCGTGCTCACGCGGTAGCTCACCAGCGCGCCATACGAGTTGAACACGGCGGTATCGGTGAAGAGCGAATGGCTGCCCGGACGATAGACCACGTTCGAGTAGTTCACGCCGAACAGCAGATTGCCGAACGTGTAGGTTGCCAGCGCCGCCGCGTGCTGCACGTTGTTGGCCGACAGATAGCCGGTGTTGATCGTCGAGTGCGGGAAGGTTGCGCTCGCGTTCGGATCGAAGCCGCCCGAATAGCTCGTGTTGTTCATGCGCAGATAGCCCAGACCCACGGAAAGCGGGCCGCCGTCGTAGCGCAACGCCGCGCTGAACATGCTGCCGCTCTTCATGCTGCCCGCCACGCCACCGAAACCATACTGCACGCTGCCACGCAGCCCGTGGATCGAGGGCGAGGTGTAGGTCACCGAGCTATTCGCGCGAATGTCCGTATCGAAACCGTCGATGTCGCCGGGGTGCGCGCCCGTTGCGCCGGTCAGGTAGGTGACCGGGCCGAGCGTGCCGGCGAGCAGGTAGTACGGCGTGTACTGGCGGCCCATCGTCAGGGTGCCCAGATTGCTGTCCTGCAAGCCGACGAAGGCATAGCGATTGAACGCGAGACCCGCCGACTGCTGCGCGCCGGTGCCCGGATCGAAGCCTTCCTGCAAATCGAAAATCGCGTTGAGCGTCGAGCTCAGTTGCTCCGTGCCCTTGAAACCGAACTTCGACGCGTACAGGTTGCCGTTGCGCGTGTACAGGTTCGAATGGCCGCCCTGATTGCTCGTGTAGACGAGCGCTTCGTCCACATTGCCGTACAGCGTGACGCTGCTCTGCGCCTGAACCGGTTGCGAGATGGCCGCGGCGCACACGAGCAGCGAGCCGCCCCAGAAAAAGTGTTCTGATTTCATCGTTTTAGTGACTGGCGATCCAGTGAGGAATGTCCGTGCGGCGCTCATGAACGGCACATGAGCCACCCTGCCTCGCACGGCAACGCTTCTGGATTTAGAAGAATATTTGAACTGAGTAGTTAAAAAACGGGTGCTGCAAAAACAACAGGGCGCGTATCGAACGCGCCCTGTCTGCCGGAAGTCCGCTACGCGAACGCCCGGCTCATACTGCTTAGTGCGTCTGCGGCAGTGCGTAGGCGATCACGTAGTCGCCGCGATCCGGCGACTGGCGTGCGCCGCCCGCCGAGATCACGATGTACTGCTTGCCGTCGATGGTGTAGCTCATCGGCGTGCCCTGGCTGCCCACGGGCAGACGGGCCTTCCACACTTCCTTGCCGGTCGAGCTGTCGAACGCGCGCAGGTAGTAGTCTTGCGTCGCCGCGAAGAACACCAGACCGCCGCCCGTCGTCAGCGAACCGCCGATGGTCGGCATGCCGATCGGCGTGGGCATGTGCATCTGCACGCCGTAGAGGCGCGTGTCCTTGACCGTGCCGAGCGGCACTTGCCATGCCACGCTGCGCGTCTTCAGGTCGATCGCCGTGAGGCTGCCGAACGGCGGCTTCTGGCACGGAATGCCCAGCGGCGAGAAGAAGCGGTCCTTGGTCACCGAGTACGGCGTGCCGCCGAGCGGCACTGCGCCCATGCCTGCGTTGACGGCTTCGTTACCGTCCGAGGTGCCGCCGCGCTGCGCTTCCTTCACGAGGTGCACCCAGAGGCCCAGGCGCATGTCGTTCACGTAGATCATGCCGGCGTTCGGGTCGTACGACAGACCGCCCCAGTTCATGCCGCCGAGCGAACCCGGGAAGCTCAGTGCGTAGTCCGTGTCCGGTGCGGTGAACAGGCCGTCGTAGCGCATGCCGCGGAACGTGATGCGGCACATCAGCTGGTCGATCGGCGTGACGCCCCACATGTCAGCGTCCTTGAGCACTTCAGCGCCGATCTGCGGCATGCCAACCGACAGCGGCTGGGTCTTCGAATACGGCTCGTTCGGGATCGTGCCCGGCTTGACCGGATGCTCGACGACCTTGGTGAGCGGCTTGCCGGTCAGACGGTCGAGCACGAACAGCTGGCCCATCTTGGTGCCGACGATCAGCGCCGGCACCTTCTTGCCGTCTTCCATCGGGAAGTCGATCAGCGTGGGCTGCATCGGCACGTCGTAGTCCCAGAGGTCGTGGTGGACCGTCTGGAAATGCCACTTTTCGGCGCCCGTGGTCGCGTCGAGCGCGAGAACCGAGCCGCCGTACTTCTCGTCGAGCGCCGTGCGCTTGACGCCCCACAGGTCGATCGCGGCGTTGCCGGTCGGCATGTAGACGGTGTTCGACGACGCGTCATAGGTCATCGGCGCCCACACGTTCGGGGTCGAACGCACGAAGGTCTTGCCGGTGGCCGGTGCGGCGTGGTCTTCCGGGCTGCCCGGATCGAACGCCCACTTCATCTTGCCGGTCATCACGTCGAAGCCGCGGATCACGCCGCCAGGCATGTCGAGCGAGACGTTGTCGGCCACGCGTCCGCCCACGACCACGGTCGTGCCGGCTACGGTCGGTGCGGAGGTCAGCTGGTACAGCGGGCTTTGCGCTTTGCCCAGACCGGCCTTCAGGTCGATGATGCCGTGATCGCCGAAGTCGTCGCACAGCTTGCCGTTGTCGGCGTCGAGCGAGACCAGCTTGCCGTCGATCGTGTTCATGTAGATGCGGCGGCGGCAGGCGGCGGGGTCACCCGACGTGTCGATCGCCGACACCGGCGTCGAGCCGGCCACGGTGGGCTGCACGATCGGCTGGGTGGCGTCGAAATAGGCGAGGCCGCGGCAGCGCACCCAGACCGTAGTTTTGGTCGGGAACGCATGGCGCCATTTTTCGGTGCCGCTCGCGGCATCGACGGCGATCACCGTGTTGTGCGGCGAGCACAGGAACAGCGTCTTGCCCACCTGCAGCGGCGTTTCCTGGTCTTCCGAGCCGCCACCGTCCGGGCTGAGCGGCGTGTCGCCGGTGTGGAACGTCCAGGCGACCTGGAGATCCTTCACGTTGTCGCGGTTGATCTGCGCAGCGCCCGCGAAGCGGTCGCCGCCGGCCGAGTGGCCGTACGCGGTCCAGTCGCCGGTGCCCACGTTGCCCGCAACGGGCGGCGTGGTTTCGGCGCCGAACTTGCCGTGCGGCACGAACATGCCCCACACGAACGCGGCGTTGCACAGCGCCAGCACGGCCGCGATGCCCCAGGCCTTGCCGCAGGCGGGCGACTTGCCTTCGCCCTTGCGCAGCACGGGGACGAGCGGCGCGAGCAGCATGCCGATCATCGAGAACATGAAGATGCGCGTGTTGAGCGGCCAGAAGTCGAAGCCGACTTCCCACACAGCCCACAGCGCCGTGGCGATCAGGAACACGAGGAAGATCGTGAAGGCGACCGAGCGGCGGCGCGCGAGTTGCACGCCGGTGGCGCACAGCGCGAGGCCGGCGAGCAGGTAGTACCAGCTGCCGCCGCGCGCGATCAACATGCCGCCGCCGATGAGGAAATAGAGGCCGAGCAGCAGGCCGACGACCCCTACGAGGGTCAGGCCGATACGGGCGGCCTTTGGAATCTGATTATCTGAATCTGTTGTTGGTTGCTTCGACATCGTTTAGTTCTCGAATGGACGCTAAAGGCTCGCCTGGCCGTGGGCCGACGCGGGCGCTTTTCAATTGGGGCGCAAACGTCAAGCTTTGAGCTAGATTAACCAGTTGGTACATTTTATTAAGAATTTTGAAATCCTGCCCGCAATTTCGCAGCACTGTGGCTCAAAAAAGCCCAGGCGGGGGAGCGGGATGCGGTTTTCGACGGGCGCAATCGGGCACGAACGGGCGGCGCGCTGCTCACCGGGACGGGCGAGCAGCGGGTGATGAGGGCAGTGGGGTGGTGCGGCGGCGGGCGTCAGACGCCCGCGGAAAGGGAGGAGAGTCAGCGCCCGGGAACGCTCAGGCGAGTAGCGCGAGGGTCGTTTCCAGCACCGTGCGCTTGAACTTCTTCGGATTACTGGGCAGCGTGGAGAACGCCAGCATCAGGTGGCTGTAGCCCACGGTCTTGCTCACGCCGTTGAGCAGGACGAAGAACAGCATGTCCGCGTCTTTCACCTTGAGCGCGCCTTGTTTGGCAGCATCGTCGAGTAGCGGCACCAGCACGTTGTAATACGGGCGCACCATCCGCTCGACGAGAAAGTCCAGACGCGCGCCTTCTTCCGTCGCGGCGGTGGAGAAGAACAGACCGATATCGGGCTCCTCGAAGACCTTGTCGATATAAATCTCCATCGCGCGATCCACGCGGGCCTTGGCGTCCAGTTCCGAGTCGCGCAGCGCCGCCGTGGCCGCAATCATGGGTTGGGCGTGCGCGACGATCTGCTCGACCACCGCCTCCCAGAGCGATTCCTTCGAGCCGAAGTGATGCGCGAGCAAGGCCGGATCGACACCCGATTCACGTGCGATCTCGCGCACGCTGGTGGCGTCGTAGCCGCGCGTGCCAAAGGTCTTGCGTGCGTTGCGCAGAAGCACCTCGCGGCCGACCGACGCTTGCTGCGCCGGGCGTCCACGGCCGCGCCGCACGGGCTCCGACGTTGACGATGCAGTGGCCTTCTCTTTCATGCGGATCCGCGTCCCCTTTTTTCGATGAACGTGAGTGTAACTGAGCGCGAGCGCGCGTCCTTCGCCAGTTCTGCGGGCGCGGGGCGAAGCGCGGTCGTTTGACACAGGCCGTGTTGAGGGTTTACCATCAGTTTTTATTCATTGCGTGTTGAATTAAAAATGACGAATCCGGTACGCATCGTAATCGTGGGCGGCGGCATCGCCGGCATCCTGTTGGCAACGAAGCTGGGCGATACGCTCGGGCGCGCGGGCAAGGCTCGCATCACGCTGATCGACAAAAGCCCAACCCATATCTGGAAGCCGATGTTGCACACGATCGCGGCCGGTACGCGCGACGTCCAGCAACAGCAGGTGATCTTCCTCGCTCACGCCAGTGAGCACGCCTACGCCTACGAGCCCGGCGAGATGCTCGGTCTCGACCGCGCGCGCCGGCGCGTGCAACTGGGTGCGCTGACAACGCCCGACGGTGGCATGGTGCTGGAGCCGCGCGAAGTCGAATACGACGTGCTGGTGCTTGCGCTCGGCAGTCGTGCGAACGATTTCGGCGTGCCAGGCGTCGCCAGTCACTGCTATTTCATCGACAGCCAGAAGCAGGCCGAGACCTTCAACGAAGCGCTGCGGGCGCGGGCGTTTCGCAGCGTCGCGCGCGACGAGGCGTTGCGCGTGGCGATTGTCGGAGGTGGGGCGACCGGTGTGGAACTCGCCGCGGAATTGAGCCGCCTGCTCGAAGTGGCGAGCGCCTATGGCGATGCGTCGGTGCGCGAGCGTCTGCAACTGACCTTGCTCGAAAGCGGCCCGCGCATTCTGGGCGCGTTTCCGCCCAATATTTCCGCTTCGAGCCAGTTGCAACTCGAAAAGATCGGCTTCAGCGTGAAAACCGGCACGCGTGTGACGGAAGCGACGCCGGGTGGCTTTGTCTACGACGGTGGCGCGCTGGCCGAAGCCGACCTGATGGTCTGGGCCGCAGGCGTGAAAGCCGCGGACTTCATGAGCGGTCTGGGCGGACTCGCGACCAATCGCGCGAACCAGATCGTGGTGGGCCCGACCTTGCAATCCACGGAGGACGATCATGTCTTTGCACTCGGCGACTGTTCCAGCCTCACGCCCGACGGCGCCGAACGCGCGCTCGCGCCCACCGCGCAGGTCGCCACGCAGCAGGCCGAGTATCTTGCGCGGCATCTGCCGGGCTGGCTCGTGGGCAAGCCCATGCCTGCGTTCGCGTTTCATGACTTCGGCTCGCTCGTGTCGCTGAGCGATTACGATGCGTTCGGCACGCTCGGGCGCTTTGGCTTCTTCCGGGGCGGTTTCATTCGCGGCCGTCTTGCGCAGTTGAGCCACGCGATGTTGTACCGCCGCCATCAGCAGGCGCTGCATGGCTTGCGCAAGGCCACGCTGCTGTGGACCGCCGAGCGCATCAACGGCTGGGTGCAGCCGAAGATCCGGCTTGCCTGATTAGGCTGCATAAAAAACGCCGTACGTCGTGCCAGGACGTGCGGCGTTTTTACATCGTTGATTCGTATCGCTAACGATTGCCCGATTTCAGGCCGGGCACATCGCCGAGCGGCCATAACGCGCATGCCATAAGCCCAGCTCCTGTTCATGCTCGGCCACGCGTTGCGGCACGGCCTCGCGCAGAAACTCCACGAGCGTCTTGATCTTGGCGTCGAGGTACTGGCGCGATGCGTAGAGTGCGTAGACGTTGATCGGCTTCAGGCGCGCATGCGGGATCACCTGCACGAGGCTGCCGTCGCGCAGACCTTGCAGCGCCGTGGGGATCGGCAGCATGCCGATGCCCATGCCCGCGCGAATGGCTTCGCCCAGCGCTCCGGCGATATTCACGGTAAATGGCGCTTCGCGCATGGGCCGCAACGATTGCTCGTTGCCGTCGGCGTCCTCGAAAAGCCAGGGCACCGACGGCAAATCCTGCAATGAAAGCTGCACGCAGGTGTGCTCTTCCAGCTCTGCGATCGAGCGAGGCGTGCCACAGCGCTGCAAATAGCGAGGCGATGCGCACAGCACCGAGCGCGTCATGCCCAGCCGCTGCGAGACCAGCGACGAATCCTTGAGACTTTGCGCGACCACGATTCCCACGTCGAAACGCTCTTCGAGCAGGTCGGGGGTGCGCTGCGACAACACCAGATCGACCGATACGCCTTCGAACTGCTGCGTATAGCGCGCGAGCAGCGGAGTAAGGTAGTGCTGGCCGAAGCCTGCGGGCGCATGCACGCGCAGCCGGCCATTGGGCAGGGCGGTGGCGCCCATCGCCTCGGCGTCGGCCAGTTCGACCTGGTTGAGGATGCGCTCGCAGTGTTCGAGATAGCGGCGGCCCGCCTCGGTCAGCGACATCTGGCGCGTGGTGCGATTGAAAAGGCGCGTTTGCAGGCTGGCCTCGAGCTCCATGATCGCGCGCGAGACGGCGGCGGTACTGAGGGAGGCGCGCACGGCGGCTTTGGCAAAGCCGCCGGCTTCGGCGACGCCCAGAAACAACTTCATGCTACCCAGCTTGTCCATTGGATTCGGCTTCTATGACTGTCCAGCGGGGCCGGCAGGGCGACGCTACCGCGAAGCGGTTTGTGCCGGTTTCCGTTGGGATCAGGGTCGTTGGCGCGCGCGCGAAAGCCCCGCGAGACGGGGAGCGCGGGCGCGGCGGCGCGCGATTGGCCGCGACAGCGAAGCGATGAAACCGGCGTGATGTGCAGGGTGGTGCCGTTTATATTCAACGCATGATGAAATAATTTTACTTTGCCGGCGGGGGAATTGTCAAAGGGATCTGCGGCACGGCCAACGTGCGGCAGATCCCCTGGAGATGAAGGTTTGGGGCAATCGCGCGGTCAATGCCACAACAACGCGATCAGGATGATGACGGGAATCGGCACGCCGAGGAAAAAGAGCAGCAGTGAGCGCATGTCAGCCTCCAGAGAAGATTGCAGAACAGTTCGTTATTGGCCTGGCGGGTTCAGAATTCGCGCAGCCGTCCGCCCACGGTCGCCATGAAGCTGGCGGTGAATGCCCCCATCAGCAGCGAGACGAACAACCAGAGCGTGGCGCGAATGGTGACTTTGCGGGCCTCGTCGGCGGCGGCGCGCGCGGCGGTTTCCATCGCGTTCATCTTGTCTTGCAGGCGCGCGTAGGTGGTGCTCACGCGGGCCTGGGCGTCCGCGGGCGCGAGACCGGTTTGCTGCGCGACGACTTGCGAGACGTAGCGGGTGTCTTCCGGCGAGAGCGCGCCACCTGATGGCAGGGCGTTGAGGAAGATGCGCGCGACTTCCTGCTTTTGCGCGACGTCGGCGAGCGCCTGTTCGGGGCGCGTGGCCATCGGTGCCGGCGCGCCATCGACCGGGCGCAGCATGCCGTCGATCAGATAGCCGACGGGCCAGGTCTGCCAGGCCGCCTGCGCGTTGCCGCGATCGACGCCGCCCAGACCCATCGCCGAATGCGTGCCGGTTTCGGCGGCGGCCATCGCGGCCGTGCGTCCGAGCCCCGAGACGGTCGAGGCGAGCAGGCAGGCCATCACGAGCGTCGCCAGCGCCCAGGCGAGAAAGCCGTGCGCCGTATCGCGGAAGTGGGTTTCGTCGCTGCTGATGCGCGGCCAGTGGCGGCGCAAGCGGCCCGCGAGATAGCCGCCCAGGCCCGACGCCATGATTTGCGACACGCAGATCCAGATGACGACCGCCGCGCCGAAGGTCTTGGCGTGCGCGCCGCTGCCCGGCCACGGCGAAAGCGACGACAGGCCGAGGCCCGTGCCGAGCGTGAGCAGGATCAGCGAGAACGCTGCCATGCCGACGGCGCCCGCGAGAATCGCGCGCCATGAGACGGCCTCGCGCGGCAGGCCATATTGCGTGGCCGCGAGCGATGCCTCGACACTCGCGGCGCTCGCGCCCAGTTCGGTTTGGTTCATGGTGGCTCCTCCATGGGGTGAGGGCGCCGTGCGCGCTGCTAGGTGCGCTGAAACGTGCGCTGTTACTGGCGATACACGCGCCGGGCCGTTGAGGGCACTTGAGCAGAATCCGTGCCGCGCTCCCGCCGGATAACGGCTCACGCTTCACCGCTTCGGATGCCTGAATGCGTCTACCGGTAGTTGTCCTGGGTGGGAAGTTTGACGCCCGCGCGCGAACTGCGATGGCCCGTACATCCTTGCCTGGCCTGCGCGGCGGCCCATTGAGGCCATTGTTTGCGTTTCGCGAATGACGCATTCGCGCGTTGTCCCGTACTCCTGCAGGGGCGCTCGCGCCTATCTTTGGCGCGTCGGCGAGGCTCGCCGGCCACGGCGACCAAGGAGACAAGCATGCAAACGAACAGGCAAACGAATCGAATCGAACAGGACCGGCAGGCATCGGCCGGCGGATGGGACGTGGCGTATGAATGGAAGGCCGTCGTGCTGCTCGCGCTGGGTTTCGGCCTGGTTGGGCTGGACCGCTGGCTGATCGCGCCGCTCTTTCCGTCGATCATGCGCGACCTGCATCTGAGCGCACAGGACGTGGGCAATTGCATCGGCATCCTGGGGCTGTCCTGGGGCATCTTCGCCGCGCTGATGGGCGGCATCTCCGACAAGATCGGGCGGCGCAAGGTGCTGATTCCTGCAATCATCGTGTTCTCGCTGCTGTCCGGTTTCTCCGGCATGGCGGGCGGCTTGATGAGTCTGCTGGCGGTGCGCGCGCTGATGGGCGTGGCCGAGGGCTCGTTCTGCCCGACGAGCTTCGCCGCGACCGCCGACGCCTCGCACCCGAAGCGTCGCGGCTTCAACCTCGGGCTGCAACAGAGTGGCTTCGCGCTGTTCGGCCTCGCGCTGTCGCCGATCATCGCCACGCAGTTGCTCGGTTTCGTGTCGTGGCGCTGGGTGTTCGCGCTGGTGTCGATTCCGGGCTTGATTCTCGGCGCGCTGATGTTCCGCGTGATCCGCGAACCGGCGGCGCCCAGCGTTGCGCACGCCGCGCCGTGCGAGCGCGGCAACTGGCGCACCGTGCTCAAGAGCCGCAATATCCCCGTCGCCATGGCCGCGCTCTTTTGCGCCATGACGGGCGTGTTCGTGCTCGGCGCGATGTTGCCGCTCTATCTCACCGACTATCTCTCGCTCGGCACGCGGCAGATGGGGCTCGTGGTTTCGGCGATCGGCTTTGGCGGGTTTGTTGGCCAGTTCGGCTTGCCGGGGTTGTCGGATCTGCTCGGGCGGCGTCTCGCGACCGTGGTGGGCTTCGCGGGGACGGCGCTCATGCTGTATGTGTTTCGCGGAATCGGCGCGCAGCCGCTGATGTTGTTCGGGGTCCTGTTCGTTGCGTCGTTCTTTACGCTGGGTCTCGTTTCGTTGCTCTCGGGACCGGTTGCCACCGAGGCCGCGCCCATCGGCATGGTCTCGACCTCGATCGGCATTGTGGTGGGTGCGGGGGAGATCTTCGGTGGTGGCGTGGCGCCCGCGCTGGCCGGGTATGTCGCCACGCACTTCGGCATTCAGAACATCCTTTGGCTGCCGATCTGCGCTGTTGTGCTGGGGATCGGGGTCAGTCTGCTGCTGGTGGAGACCGCTCCGGCGAAGGTGCGGGGTCGGCAGTCTGATGCACCGGGCGTTGCGCAGGCAGAGCAGGCCGGTCTTGCAGCCAGCGGCCAGACCGAATGAGTAGAGCGCGGCACGCTCCCTTGTCACCGCCTGCCCCGATTACACTGTGAGTTGGGACAGTAGGACAAAAGGAGCAGCATGGACCGTTTTTTAAGCATCGAAGCCTTCGTGCGCGTGGCGGAGACCAGCAGTTTCGCGGAGGCGGCGCGCCAACTCGGCGTCACGAGTTCGGTCATCACCAACCGCATCCAGCAGTTGGAGAAGTTCGTCAACGCGCCGCTCTTTCATCGCAGCACGCGGCATGTGCGGCTATCCGAAGTGGGCGAGGCGTTCTACCGCGAATGCGCCGAAGTAGTGGGACGCGTCAACGAACTCACCGACCAGATGCGCGAGTTGCGCGCCACGCCCACCGGCCGCCTGCGCATCCAGATGCTGCCGGGCTTCGCGCTCGGCCACTTCGGCGCGCCGCTCGCCGAATTCAATCGCCGTTATCCCGGCATCCAGCTCGACGTGATCGTCAACGATCGCGTCGTCGATCCGATCGAGGAGGGCTTCGATGTTGCCTTCCAGATCTTTCCGCCCATATCCGAATCGCTGATCGAGCGGCGACTGTTTACCGTGCGCCGCTTGTTCTGCGCCACGCCCGCCTATGTGCGCGAGCATGGCGCACCGCAGCATCCGCGCGATTTGTTGCAGCACACCACGGCGCTGTATTCGGGCTATCCGTCGCGTAACCGCTGGGTCATGACGCGCGGCGACGAAGTCGTGGAGATGGAGTTGCCCGGCATGATCCGCTCGAACTCCGTGCATCTGTTGCGCGACTACGCGCTCACGGGCGGTGGCGTGGTTTGTCTGCCCACGCTGGTCGCAAGTGCTGCCTTGCTCGACGGCTCGCTCGTGCCGATTCTCACCGACTACGCGCTCGCGCCGCTGAGCTTTGCCGCCGTCTATCCCGCAACGCAGCGACAGGCGCTCAAGGTCAAGGCGCTAGTCGAATTCCTCGCCGACTATCTCGGCCCCGAGCCCGCCTGGGATGTGCCGCTCATCGAGCGCGGCTGGGTAAGCTGATTCCCTTCCTCACACAAGCGGCAGCGGCACCAAGCCGCGATTATTCGCGATCTGCGAATGCCGTAATCGCTCTGGCGCCGGTTGTTGCCGCCCCATTGCGCTCCTAAAGTTGAACCCAGCGACACCTCTATCAACAAGGTTGCATGGGACCGCGGCGCTCAAGTCGACACATCGACAAACGCGCTGCGATCAACAAGGAGACAGCAATGACCACGTCGTCATTTCACACTGAATTCGGCTCGCTCGCGCATTACCGCAAGGGCGAGATCGAAATCACCAGCGGCTCGGCGAGCCACTACGTTTTTTCCAATATTTTCGAAACCGCGGCGAAGTCAGCGCCCTATGAAAAGGTCGTGGCGGGCAAGAACCTCGACTACGTGATCGAGGTGCTGCGCACCGAAGGGCCATCGCCGTGGTTCGCCTGCGCCCACGACGAATTCGTGATCCAGATGGATGGCGAAGTGCGCATCGACTTCATCAAGCTTGACGCGCCGCCCAAGGGAGGCAAGGGCACGGTGCCCGCGGGCGCGCAACCGCAAGGCCGCGCGATGGGCCATGTCGTGCTGCGTCGCGGTCATCAGGCGCTGTTGCCGGCGGGCTGCGCGTATCGCTTCAGCGCGAGTCAGGCGGGCGTGGCGCTCGTGCAGACGATGTTAGGCGAGTTGTCCGTGCAGAAGTGGGCCGAAATCTGCATCCATTGAAATTATCAGGATTCCAGAACGACTATTCCAGGATTCAGGAGACACATGATGGCCACCTTGGACACTTTCGACACCCACACGAGCCCCGCAGGCTTTGCCGCGGACCTGGTCCGCGCAAGCGAGCCCGATGACGTGACCGGCTATCGCCGTTACACGCTCGGCGCGTTCGAGTTCTTCCGCGACGAATACTTCGTCAAGATCACGTGGCCCGCGAAAGGGCAGATGCGCACCCACGCGATTCCCGCCGACGCCTTCCTGCGCGCAATGATGCGCGACGTCGCCTGGGGCTTCTTCTACGGCTGGGTCAACTTCGACCACGTGTTTGGCACGCGCAACCACTACGGCAAGGTCGACGTGTACGCCGGAACGTTCAACGGCATCCTGAAGGAAGCGGGCGTGGACTACACCGAGACCTTCGAGACGCCCACCATCATGGCGACCTTCAAGGCGATCCTGCATGACTGGACCAATACGGGCTTCGACCCGTTCGCCGCGCCAGAGGAAACCGGCAGCGCCTATGGCCGCAAGCACGGCGAGAACGACTCGGCGATCGAGCGCACGCGCATTGCCACGCGCCGCATGCCGGGCCTCGAAGGCGACTCGCCGTTGCGCGACGATCTGCCCGTCAATCGCGCATTCGCCGACGTCCCTCAGGACGAGCCGGAATTGCACGTCGAGCCGGGTTTCGAAGGCGAACTGCACGCGATCAATCTCTTCAAGTACCTCTCGCGCTCGGACGTCACGTGGAATCCCTCGGTCACTTCCGTATGCGGCCAGAGTCTGTTCTGTCCGACCACCGAGGAATTCATCCTGCCGGTATTCCACGGCAATGACCGCGTCGAGTGGTTCCTGCAACTCTCCGATGAAATCGTCTGGGACGTGGGCGACAAGAACACGGGCGCGCCGCGCGCGCGTATCACGATGCGCGCGGGCGATATCTGCGCGATGCCCGCCGATATCCGCCATCAAGGCTACTCGACCAAGCGCTCGATGCTGCTGGTCTGGGAGAACGCGACGCCCGACCTTCCGAAGCGCTACGAGCGCGGCGAACTGAAGCCTTATCCGGTCGAATTCTGAGCGGTCGCACGACGACTGGCCCGGCACGCATTCAACGAGGATCTTTCATGCAAACCCAACTCTTTATCGACGGCCGCTTCACCGACGCCGTCGAAGGCGGCACGATCGACGTGCTCAATCCGCACGATGGCTCGCTCATTACGTCGATTGCCGCGGCCACGGCCGCCGACGTCGATCTCGCGGTCGCCGCGGCCCAGCGCGCGTTTCCGAAGTGGGCCGCACTTGCCGCCGCTGAACGCGGCCGCCTGCTGCTGCGTCTGGCCGACGCCATCGAAGCGAACGCCGAAGAACTCGCGCAACTCGAATCGCTCGACACCGGCCACCCGATCCGCGACTCGCGCGCGCTCGATGTGCCGCGCACGGCGGCATGCTTTCGCTACTTCGGCGGCATGGCCGACAAGCTGCAAGGCTCGGTGATTCCCGTCGAAACCGGCTTTCTGAACTACGTGCAGCGCGCGCCCATTGGCGTGGTGGGGCAGATCGTGCCGTGGAATTTCCCGCTCATGTTCACGAGCTGGAAGATGGGCCCCGCGCTCGCGGCGGGCAATACGGTCGTGCTCAAGCCTTCGGAGATCACGCCGCTCTCCACGCTGCGCATCGTCGAATTGATGGCCGAGGTGGGTTTTCCGGCGGGCGTTGTGAATATCGTGCCTGGCTACGGGCATACGGCGGGCCAGCGTCTGGCCGAACACGAAGGCGTGGGCAAGATCGCCTTCACGGGGTCGACGGCGACAGGGCGGCGCATCGTCGAGGCCTCGCAGGGGAATCTCAAGCGCGTGCAGCTCGAACTGGGCGGCAAGGGCGCTAACATCGTGTTCGACGATGCGGATCTCGACGCGGCCATCAACGGCGCGGCCTGGGCGATCTTCCACAACCAGGGCCAGGCCTGTATCGCCGGTTCGCGCCTGATCCTGCATGAGCGCATCGCCGACGCGTTCCTCGAACGTTTCGTCTCGCTTGCCGCTTCGATCCGCCTGGGCGATCCGCTCGATGCGAACACGGAAATGGGGCCGCTCACCTCGAAGCAACACCAGGAGCGCGTGCTGGCTTTCGTCGATATTGCGCGGGCGCAGGGCGGTCGCGTGCTCACCGGTGGCAGCGCGCCGACGGACGCCGCGCTCGCGAACGGCTATTACGTGCGCCCGACCGTGGTCGAAGCCGCGACTTCGGGAGACCGCGTGGCACAGGAAGAGGTGTTCGGCCCATTCGTGACCGTGCTGCGCTTTCGCACCGATGAAGAAGCGTTGGCGATCGCCAACGGCACGGACTATGGTCTCGGCAGCGGCCTGTGGACGCGCGATCTGTCGCGTGCGCACAAGCTGGCGGCGCAGATCCACGCCGGCATGTGCTGGATCAACTGCTACAAGCGCGTGAATCCGGGCAGTCCGTTCGGCGGCGTGGGGCAGTCGGGCTATGGCCGCGAGATGGGCTTCGAGGCGATGCACGACTACACCGAAGCCCGGTCGGTCTGGGTCAACGTGGACGGCCAGGTGCCGCCGCACTTCAAGCGCTGAGGCCGCGATGGACTCCTTCGTCTGGCAGGGCACGCCCTCGCGCGTGGTGTTCGGCTGGGGCGCGCTCGCGCAATTGCCCGATGAGATCGGGCGTCTCGGCGCGCGTCGCGCACTCGTTCTATCGACGCCCGATCAGCGTGCGCTCGCCGAACACGTAGCCGACGCGCTCGGCGCGCGCGCCGCAGGCGTGCACGCGCAGGCCGTCATGCATGTGCCCGTCGAAGTCGCCCACGCCGCGCGCGACGCGGCGGTGGCGCTCGATGCGGATTGCTGCGTGGCTGTGGGCGGCGGCTCGACCATCGGCCTTGGCAAAGCCATCGCGCTGACCTCGTCGCTGCCGATCGTGGCCGTGCCCACGACCTATGCGGGCTCGGAGATGACGCCCATCTACGGCCTCACCGAAGGGCGTCTCAAGCGCACTGGGCGCGATGCGCGCGTGCTGCCGCGCACGGTGATCTACGATCCGGCGCTCACGGTGTCGCTGCCCGTGGCGATCTCGGCCGCATCGGGCGTCAATGCGATGGCGCATGCCGTGGAAGCGCTCTACGCCGAGGACGCCAACTCCATCGTCAGTCTGATGGCGCAAGAGTCGATCCGTGCGCTGGGCGAGGCGCTGCCCGTGCTCGTGCATACACCCGCAGACCGTACTGCGCGCAGCCGGGCGCTCTATGGCGCGTGGCTGGCGGGCAGTTGTCTTGGCGCGGTGGGCATGGCGCTGCATCACAAGCTCTGCCATACGCTCGGTGGCACCTTCAATCTGCCGCATGCGCAGACGCACGCCGCCATGTTGCCGCACACCGCTCACTACAACCACGCAGCGGCGCCCGAAGCGCTTGCCGCCGTGGCGCGCGCGCTCGGCGGCGAGCAGGCGCAAGACGCGGGGGCGTTGCTGTTCGCGCTCAATCGCGCGCTTGGCCTGCCGATTGCGCTGGACGACATCGGCATGGTCGAAGCGGGCCTCGACGAGGCGGCCGCATTAGCTTGTGAGAACCCCTACGCCAACCCGCGTCCGGTGGAGCGCCAGGCGATCCGCGCGCTGTTGCAACGCGCGTGGGAAGGCGCGGCGCCAGCGTAAGCGCCGCGTCAAAGCTAAAAGACACAGGAGGACGACATGGCCAATTCCGCAAAGGAAGCCGAACAGGCGCTGACCGAGCAGGTAGTGGCGAGCTTCGCTCAGACGCCCGATGCCCGTCTGCGCACCTTGATGCAGGGTCTCGTGCGCCATCTGCACGCCTTTGTGCGCGAGGCGGAGCCCACCGAAGCCGAATGGATGGCCGCGATCCGCTTCCTGACCGCGACCGGTCAGAAGTGCGATGACCTCGTGCGCCAGGAGTTCATCCTGCTCTCGGATACGCTCGGGGTGTCGATGCTGGTCGATGCGATCAATCATCGGTTGGCGACGGGCGCGACCGACACAACCGTATTCGGCCCGTTCTATATCGAAGGCATGCCCGAGCGCGGCTACGGCGAGAACATGGCGTTTACGCCGGGTACGCCGGCGCTCGTGCAGGGCCGCGTGCTCGACACTGAAGGCTGTCCCATTCCCAATGCCGTGCTCGACGTGTGGCAGACCGCCGACAACGGCATGTACTCGGGTCAGGACACCGCGCAGCCGCACGGCAACCTGCGCGGGCGCTACCGCACCGACGCCGAGGGCCGCTACGCCATCACGACGATCGTGCCGGTGAGCTACCCGATTCCCACCGACGGCCCGGTCGGCCGCATGCTGGCCGCGACGGGGCGGCATCCGTGGCGGCCCGCGCATCTGCATTTCATGATCACGGCGCCGCAGCACCGCACGCTGGTCACGCATCTGTTCGACGAGCGCGATCCGTATCTGGCCTCCGATGCCGTGTTCGGCGTGAAGCCTGCGCTGATGGTCGCGTATCGCGAGCGCGCGGCAGGCGACGAACCTGCCCGGCGTTTTGGTTTCGACGGGGCGTATCGCGAGGCGCGCTACGACTTCGTGCTCGACCGGGGGTGAGGGCGATGGCACGCTATTTCGCGGTATTCGCCACCGACCGGCCCGATATGCGCGAGGCGCGCGAACGCGTGCGTGCGCAGCATCGCAGCCACTTGCGTACCGCCGCGCGGCATGGCGTGTTCGTGCGCCTGGGTGGGGCCACCCTCGCGCCGCAGGATGACTTGTTCAACGGCACGTTGCTCGTGATCGAAGCCGAGGGTATCGACGAGGTCATGGCCTTTGTTAGCGACGATCCGTATATGCAGGCGGGCGTGTTCGAGCGCGTCGAAGTGCGGCCGTGGGACTGGAGCGTCGGCAACCCCGAGCGGAGGGTTTGAGTGATGGAGACGTTGCCTGTCTGCCGCCTCGAGGCGATACCCGACGGCGGCGCGCGCGTGATCGATGCCCAAAATGCTGCCCAGTCGGTCGTGCTGGTGCGGCGCGGTGCGAGCGTTTGGGCCTACGTGAACCGTTGTCCGCATTTTTCGGTGCCGCTCGATTTCGAGCCCGGCGAGGTGGCCTGCTATCGCGCCCAGGTGCTCATGTGTGCGCACCACAGCGCGCTGTTCCGCTTCGAGGACGGTCATTGCATCGAAGGGCCGTGTGCTGGCGCGGCGCTCGACGCCGTGAAGGTGGCAGTCGATGCAGCCGGGTGGGTTGCGTTACTGGATGCCACGCACCAATGAGGGTTTACGCGGATTTATATCGATCCGTTAAATGGATTTTAAATCCACAGGTTTAAAGCGGCCGCAATCCCGCTTTCCAGATTGTTCCTTTCACGCGACAAAGCCGATTTAACTGCAATGTAACGATGCTATAGTCCGCGCCAGTCTTCGGGGAAATCAACAGACATAAGACAAAACGCGTGCATAAAAATAACTACAACCTTTTGCGACTGCTATTTGCCGTCGCGGTGATCTTTTCTCATTCGTTCGAATTGCTGCGCTTTCCGGACCCGCTCGAACGGTGGTCGTCGGGTATGTCGGCGGGCACGCTCGGCGTTTGCGCCTTCTTTCTCCTCAGCGGCTATTTAACGGCGCAAAGCTGGACGCATGAGCCGCGCGCACTCGCGTTTCTCAAGAAGCGCGCATTGCGGCTTTATCCGGCGTTTATCGTGGCGTCGGCGTTGTCGGTGTTCGTCGTGGGGCCGCTTGGTGCGAGCGGCGCGCAATATTTCAGCGACTGGCAAGCCCATCAATTCTTCGCCGATCTGGCCGGCCTGCGCCAGCCGCGCACGCCCGCCGTGTTCGTGAATTCGGCGGTGCCGTCGGTCAATGGCTCGATGTGGACGATCACGTTCGAGCTGCGCTGCTATTTTCTGCTTACCGTGCTCGGTCTGTGCGCCGTCATGAAGCGGCGCTGGGCGATGCTCGGCTTCGCGCTGGTCGTCAATCTCGCGGCCTTCGTCGGTGCGCCGTTGCAGCGCGGGGTGGAGGGCGAAGCGTTTCTTGGCGTCTCGGGCTTCATGATCTGGTTCGCGTCGCTCTATCTGGCGGGCGTTTGCTTCTATCTATTCCGTGACCGCTTGCCGATGCGCGCGTCCTTCGCCGTGTGCGCGCTGATCGGCTTCGGCGCGGCGTTGTTCGCGCCTGCCGGTGTGATGCGTCTGGCGACGGTAACGTTGGGCGCGTACGGCCTGTTCTATATCGGCCAGCTTCAGTCGCCGCTGCTCGCGAAGCTGCGCATGCGTGACGATCTTTCGTACGGTCTCTATCTGTACGGTTGGCCGGTTACGCAGTTGCTCGCGCTCTGGCTGCCGTCGATTGCGCCGCTCGCGCTGTTCGCGTGCGTGACGGCGATCTGCGTGCCGCTCGCCTATGTGAGCTGGCGCTGCGTGGAAGCGCCGGCGCTGCGCCTCAAGCGTGCGCGCGAGCCCCAGGGACAGCCTGTCGCCGCCTGAATGCGGTAGTCTGGCGGGCATCGCCAGACTGCTGGCTTGGGAGGTATCGAGATGTCGCTTGCGCTCTACGGTCATCCGTTTTCTTCGTACACCCAGAAGGTGCTCGTCGCGCTCTACGAGAACGGCACGCCCTTCGAATTCCGCGCCCTGGGGCCGGATTCTCCGCATGCGGCGGACTGGCTGCAACGCTGGCCGCTGCGCAAATTCCCGCTGCTGGTCGATGCCGAGCGCGACGTGGCCGAAACCAGCATCATCATCGAATACCTCCAACGGGCGCATCCCGGTCCCGTGCGCCTCTTGCCCGCCGATCCGATGGCGGCGCTCGACGTGCGCTTCCTCGACCGCTTCTTCGATCTGCATGTGATGACGCCGGTGCAACGCGCCGTCGATGGCGCGTTGACGGGCGACGCCACGAAGCGCGCGGATGGTCTGGCGTTTGCCGCGCAGAAACTCGATCTGGCTTATGCGTGGCTCGATTCACGGCTGGCGGGCCGCACCTGGGCGAGCGGCGAAGATTTCACGCTGGCGGATTGCGCCGCTGCGCCTTCGCTGTTCTACGCGGACTGGACGCATCGGATTCCCGAGACGTTTGCGACCCTGCGCGCCTATCGCGCGCGTCTGTTGGCGCGGCCTTCGTTCGCGCGCGCGGTGCAGGAGGCGCGGCCGTATCGGCCGCTGTTTCCGCTGGGCGCGCCGGATCGGGATTGACTCAGAACGGCAAGGCGGGCTCAGTGGTGCGCCGTCTGTCCGACGAGGCGCGCCCATAAAGCGCGCAGGCGGCGCGCGCGGTCCTCGAAGATGAACGACGCGGCGAGCGTGATCAGTCCCGACATCGCGCCGGTGAGGATCGCTTCGGGGAAGGTGTAGTGACTGGGGTGGGAGTAGGCGTCGCCGATGGCCGTCAATACGCCCATGACGAGCGCGTTGCCATAGCGGTTCGAGTAGAGCTTTGCGGCGGGCGTGAAGGTCAGCAGCACGGCGAGCAGGCCGGTGAAGATGCCGGTCTTGAACGCCAAAGCCCAGTGCGCGAGGCTCATGATGTTGCCCCAGCTCCCGGGCATGCAGGTCATGCAGGCGCTGGTGGGCTGCCAGAAACGCTGCACGAACAGGCGGATACGGCGCTTCCAGTCGGTTGGCATCGGGTGTTCTCCTGAAGCGGGCCGGGGACTTCGCCCGCTTCAAGGCATGCTACACCACTGGCGTCTGCCTTCCGCGCAGACCTCGCTCAATGTGCCGCATGGGTGCGCAGATTGTGCGCGATCCAGCCCAGCCACCCCGTGCGCGCCATGAGCGGTACAACGCGTTTGGGTCCGAACACCAGCGTGCCCAGCACCGCCGATCCGAGCAACGTGACACGTGGCGCGGCGGCCAGCGCGTGACCGAGATTCGCGAGCGTCAGGGCGTTGTCACGCGGCCCGACGGGATACTGACCCAGCCGCAGACCAATATTGGCAATGAGCAATTGCGTGCGCGTGAGCTCCATGCGGGTGAGCACGGCGGCTTCGCGCGCGCGACGCAGGCGGGTTCGGCGGTTCATTTGAGCGCCTCCTTGAGCGTTTCCAGATCGGCCCGCAATTCGTCGCGCAGTAGCCCGAACGATTGCGTCGGTCGTTGCGCGCGCAACATCAGCAGCGCTGCGAACGAGAGAACGAGCCACGCCGCCGCAATGCCCCAGACCACGCCCAGAAAGTACGGCGTGTTCCATGCCGACGCCATCAGCGCAAAACAGAAGAACGACAGCGTAAAGAGCAGGGTGACCGCGAGCGCCACCAGCGCGAGCATTTCGCGCATCACGCGCGCGCGGGTCTCGGCCATCTCGATCGTGAACAATTCGCCGTAGTCCGTCATCCGGGCCATGAGGAACCGCGACACATTGCGCCAGCGGTCGAGCTTTGCTTGCATCGACATGGCCATCCTCCCGCGAAATACGCTGCCTGGCAGCGGGGTCGCGCGTCAAGGGCGCGCGACGCTGATATCGTCGCTACTTCCTCGTCGTGCAGATCCTGTTGCGCAGGTCACGTTACGAATGAGACAGCGCGGCATTCGCCTCGTCGTCTTCGTGCTGCGCGAGCGGCATGCCCGCGACCGCGAGCCCCGCCGACGCCAGCGCGTCACGCGCGAGGCCGCGCAGATCGTCGGCGGCATAGGCGGCATCGGCATGGCGCACCCACGCGCCGATACGCAGCCGCGCACCGCCCTTCGACGGATAGCTGTCCACGGCGACGGTCGGCGCAAGCGTGGTGCCGGCCAGCACGCGCGGTTCGTCGGCGACCAACTTCTTGAGTTCGTCGATGGCGGCCCCGACCTGATCGCGACGCGCGAGATCGATCTTCACGTCGACATGTTGCGTGCCGCCGCTGCTGTAGTTGATGACGGGATTGCTCCAGATCTGGCTGTTCGGCACGAACACGTCGTTGCCGTCGTTGCGCTCGATGCGCGTCGTGAAGAGGCCCACCTCGCGCACGATGCCGGCGGCCGCGCCGCTGCCTTCGATTACGTCGCCCGCGCGAAACGGCCGCAGCATCAGCAACATGATGCCGGCTGCAATGTTCTGCAGCGTACCTTGCAGCGCGAGACCGATCGCAAGACCGGCGGCGCCCAGTGCGGCCAGCACGCTGGCGGTGGCAATGCCGACTTCGCTCAGCGCCGCGACGATCGCGATCACGCGCACGGCCCACGCGCCGATGCCCGCGAGCATGGGCGCGAGCGTCGGGTCCGCGTGCGAGCGGGCGAGCATATTGGCGAAAAGCTGGGCGATGCGGTTCGAGATCCACCAGCCGATCGCGACGATCAGGACCGCGACGATCAGATGGAGAACGTCGTGCGTGACCGTCGCAAGCAGCGACGGCTGCAAATGGAAGAGCCGGTTGAAAAAGTCGTCCATGGTTCAGGGCCACTCACACTCGTTGTGATGGCACTGATACAGCAGACGGCGTGCCCGTGAGCGGGGCAGCGAGGATGGAGGCGCGTGCGGGCGTGGCGCACCGGATCGGGTGCGACCAGCCGGCGCGTTACAAGACGCTCTGCGCGGTCCACAAACGCAAACGCCAGAAGCTCGATGCTTCCGGCGTGCGGTGACGCTACAGCAGATGTACTGACAAGGGCGGACTGCTTTCGTCCGCGGGCCGCTTAGTAGCGGCGCTGGGCTTCTGCGAGCAGTTCGCAGTATTCCAGATGGCGATTGAGCGCCTTCATGCCGAGACGGCCGAGCGCCTCAAAGGCTTCATTCACGTTAGACGAAAGTGCAGCGATCAGCGCAGCCATGATGTCCTCGATTAGTTAGGGCAATTCCCTAGGGGTTTTCCCTATTATAGGCCTCTCTTCCTGGAATACAAGGGTTAACCACTAATAAGCTTATAACCGGTCGCGCCCTTTGCCGGTTATTCGGGCCAGATAGCGTGCCGGGCCTGCAGGGCGGGGCTCGGCGGCCGAAGGCAATAGTTGGTCGGCTTGTTGCGGCAGGTGCTTGCCGTCGGCAGCGCCGATGTACCAGCGCGTTCGTCTTAGCAGCCCGGCAGCTATTGTTGTGCGGATAAATTGGTGGTGCCAGATGAGCCGGATGCGCAAAATCGTGCGGCTATCGCAGCAAAGACTGCTGAATCCCGCTGGTCACGCACCCATCCGGACATCGCCATGTCATTCCGATTTTCACGAGCAGGGGGCGGTCGCGCGCAGCGCGTTGCCCGCACAATCACGCGTTCTCTCGCACTCGCGGCGGCATTTTCCACGCTGCCGCTACTCGCGCATGCCGAGCCGAAAGGCACTCTGGTGTTTTGCAGTGAAGGCAGCCCCGCCGGTTTCGATCCCGGCCAGCACACCACGAGCACCGATTTCGACGCCAGCACCGACACGATCTACAACGAACTCGTGCAGTTCCACAACGGCACGCTCGACCTCGAACCCGGGCTCGCCACCAGTTGGGACAGCTCGCCCGATCAGCGTGTCTACACGTTCCATCTGCGACACGGCGTGAAATTCCAGACTACGGCCTGGTTCCACCCGACGCGCGAGTTCAATGCCGACGACGTGCTCTTCACGTTCAATCGCATGCTCGACGCGCAGCAGCCGTTCCGAAAGGCGTATCCGACGAGCTTCCCCTATTTCAGCGACCTGGGTTTCGACAAGAACATCGCGCGCATCGAAAAGCTCGACGACTACACGCTGCGCTTCGACCTCAAGACGCCCGACGTGATTTTCGTGCGCAATCTGGCGATGAGCTTCGCCTCGATTCTCTCGGCCGAATACGCGGCGCAGCTCAGCGCCGCGCACCGCGAAGCCGACATCAATCAGTTGCCGGTGGGCACGGGGCCATTCCTGCTGCGTTCGTACCAGAAGGACGCACTGATTCGCTACGACGCCAATCCCGATTACTGGCGGCCGCAAGACGTGAAGCTTGCGCATCTGATTTTCTCGATCAACACCGATCCCGCTGTGCGTATCCAGAAGCTCGTGAGTGGCGAGTGCCAGGTGTCGGTATTTCCGCGTCCGGCCGATCTGGAGGTGGTTAAACGCAATCCGTCGCTGAAGCTCGTTTCGGGCGTGGGTTTCAACGTCGGCTTCGTGGCCTATAACACGCAACATGCGCCGCTCGATCGCGTGGAAGTGCGCCGCGCGCTCGATATGGCGATCGACAAACCCGCCATCATTCAGGCCGTGTTTGCGGGCAACGCGAAGATCGCGGCCAATCCGATGCCGCCTTCGCAATGGTCGTACAACAAGAGCCTCAAGGACGCGCCGTTCGATCCGGCGAAAGCGCGCGCCCTGCTCGCGCAGGCGGGTCTGGCGAACGGCTTCGACATCACGCTCTGGGCCATTCCGGTGCAGCGTCCCTACAATCCGAACGCGCAACTCATGGCGCAACTGATTCAGCAGGACTGGGCGAAGATCGGCGTGCGCGCGAAGATCGTGAGCTATGAGTGGGCCGAATACAATCGCCGCGCGAAGCAGGGCGGCGAGCACGACGCGCTGCTTTATGGCTGGTCGGGCGATAACGGCGACCCCGACAACTGGCTGGGCGCGCTGCTGGGTTGCGATGCCGTGCATGGCAGCAACGTGTCCAAATGGTGCGATCCGGCGTTCAATGCGCTGATCGACAAGGCGCGCGCCGACGCCAACGTGCAGGAGCGCACCACGCTCTATGAGCAGGCCCAGGTCATCTTCAAGCAACAGGTGCCGTTCACGCCCATCGCGCATTCGATCGTCTCGCTGCCGGTGTCGAACCGCGTCCAGGGGCTGGTGTTTTCGCCGCTGGGCAGTCATCGCTTCGATGGCGTGTCGTTGCAATAAGCTCAAACGTCTCACTTATCACCTTGCGACGCGGCGTACTACGCCGCGTTGTCGTTTTCGCTCCCAGTTCGCTTCCATGTCGTCCGGCATGGGCCTTTTCCCTGCTCGCTGCCTGCTTCAGGGTTTGTACCGACCTGGTCATATTCTCCTTTACATATCAGGTAGCCTGATAGTAAATTGAATTCAGGCCGCGCATGCGGCACTGTCCACGGAGAGAGACGATGAGCTACGAAGGTCGCTGGAAAACGGTCAAGGTCACGGTGCAGGGCGGCATTGCGTGGGTGGCGTTCAATCGCGCCGAGAAGCGCAATGCCATGAGCCCGACGCTCAACAAGGAGATGATCGATGTGCTCGAAACCATCGAACTCGATCCCGAAGCCCAGGTGCTCGTACTGACCGGCGAGGGCGACGCGTGGACGGCCGGTATGGATCTCAAGGAATACTTCCGCGAAGTCGACGCGGGCCCCGACGTCCAGCAGGAGCGCATTCGCCGCGACGCGAGCCGCTGGCAATGGCAACTGCTGCGCATGTATTCGAAGCCGACCATCGCGATGGTCAACGGCTGGTGCTTCGGCGGTGGCTTCTCGCCGCTGGTGGCCTGCGATCTGGCGATTGCCGCCGATGAAGCCGTATTCGGCCTCTCCGAGATCAACTGGGGCATTCCGCCGGGCAATCTCGTGAGCAAGGCGATGGCGGATACGGTCGGTCATCGCGAGGCGCTCTACTACATCATGACGGGTGACACGTTCACGGGCCCGCAGGCCACGAAAATGGGCCTCGTCAACAAGAGCGTGCCGCGTGCGCAGTTGCGCGAAGAAACGCTGGCGCTGGCGGCAAAGTTGCTCGACAAGAACCCGGTCGTACTTCGGAATGCGAAGCATGGTTTCAAGCGCTCGCGTGAACTCACGTGGGAGCAGAACGAAGATTATCTCTACGCCAAGCTCGATCAGGCTAGCCATCGCGATCCCGAAGGCGGCCGCGAGCAGGGCCTCAAACAGTTCCTCGACGACAAGAGCATCAAGCCCGGCTTGCAGGCCTACAAGCGCTAACGCGCGGCTCGCGCACGCACGCATTCCATCGCAGGAAACAGTCTCATGACATCGACGTATCAGGCCCCGTTGCGCGACATGCGCTTCGTGATCGACGAATGGCTCGACGCCGCCGCATGGTGGCGCGACGTGCCCGCATGGGCCGACCTGGACGCGCAGACCGCGCAACAGGTGCTCGAAGAAGCGGCGCGCTTCGTTCAGGCGCGTATCGCCCCGCTCAATGCGAGCGGCGACAGCGAAGGTTGCCGTTTCGAGAACGGCGAAGTGACGATGCCCGCAGGCTTTCGCGAGTCGTACGCCGAGTATGTGGAAGCCGGCTGGCCCACGCTCGCGCTCGACGCCGAAAGCGGCGGACAGGGGCTGCCGCAACTGCTCGATGTGGCCTTGCAGGAAATGCTGGCGGGCGCGAACCACGCGTGGCTGATGTCGCCGGGGCTCACGCACGGCGCGACAGCTTGCCTTGCGGCCCACGGCTGCGCGCGCACAAAACGCGAGTGGCTGCCGAAGGTCGCGAGCGGCGAGTGGCTCACGACGATGTGTCTCACCGAGCCGCAAGCGGGCAGCGATCTTGCCCTGCTGCGCACACGCGCCGTGCCAGATTCCGGTAACGAAATCTATCGGATCGACGGCACGAAGCTCTTTATCACCGGCGGCACGCACGACCTCACCGACAACATCGTGCATCTCGTGCTCGCGCGCCTGCCTGACGCACCGGCGGGCACCAAAGGATTGTCCTTGTTCGTCGTGCCTGCGTGGCTGGAAAGCGATGGCGTGCGTAACCGTAACGGCGTTCATTGCGAAGGCATCGAAAAGAAAATGGGCCTCAAGGCGAGCCCGACCTGCACGCTGCGCTTCGAGCATGCGCAGGGCTGGCTCGTGGGCGAAAAGCATCGCGGTTTAGCCTGTCTGTTCGTGATGATGAACGCGGCGCGCCTGCAAGTCGCGATGCAGGGCGTGGGCCACGCGCACAGCGCCTGGCAGCGCGCATCGAGTTATGCGCAGGAACGCGTGCAGATGCGCGCCGCAAGCGCACCCCAGTACGTGGATCACGACCCGCAGCGCCCGGCGCCCATCGCGTTTCATCCGGCCATGCGGCGCATCCTCATGGAGCTGCGGGCGATCGTGGAAGGCGAACGCGCGATTGGCTACTGGATCGCGCACTGGCTCGACATCGCCGCGCATCATGCCGATCCCGCTGCGCGTCATGAGGCGCAGCGACTGGCTTCACTGCTCACGCCCGTCGCGAAGGCGTTTTTCACGGCGAATGGTTTTGCGGCGGCGTCGAATGCGCTCCAGGTGTTCGGCGGCTACGGCTACATCCACGAATACGGCATCGAGCAGACGCTGCGCGACAGTCGTGTGAGCATGCTCTACGAAGGCACGAACGAGATTCAGGCGATTGACCTGCTGATCCGCAAGGTGCTGGCCGACGAAGGTGCCGCGCTGAACGTCCTGCTCGACCATGTGCGCGCCGAAGCGCGGCTGTGCGCGGCGGAAGCGGGCGGTGTTCGGCTAGAAGCGCTGGCGGTCGATGTGGAACGCGTGACGCAGCGTATCGCACAACGCCACGCTAAGGATACCGAAGCGGCCGTGCGCGTTGCGGACGATTATCTCGCGCTGATCGGCTGGCTGCTGCTCGCGTTCGCGTGGGCGCGCACGTGGCGGCTTGCGTCGTCGGCGCCGCGGGTTGCAACTGGTGACGTGTTCTATACGCAAAAGTGCGAGACTGCGCGCTTTTTCTTCGACTATCCGCTTGCGGCGTTCGCGCATCGGCTTGCGCTGGTCGAGGCAGGCTGTGTTGCGCCGTTGCCGCATCACGTGGTCGAGACGATTTGAAAGATTAAAGAGGATACCGAATGACACGCCTGTTCCGTCGCCTGTTTGCCTCAGCATTCATGACGTTTTGCGTGGGGCCATCGTTCGCCGCGGATGTGGACAGTCCCGCCGCGACCTTCGCTCCGCCCAGACCGCAACTGACCTATATGGGCCGCTTCAGCGTCGATCTCACCGCGCCGATCTGGGAGCTTGGCGCGACCACTGATGCGGGCAAGCGCCGCATCATCCCGATCACTGGCGGACGCGTCGATGGCCCGCTCGTGAAGGGCGAGATCCTGAATAACGGCGCGGACTGGCAGGTCGTGACCAAGGATGGCGTGGCGATGATCGACACGCGCTACCTGCTGAAAATGGACGACGGCGAATATGTCTATCTACAGACGCGCGGCATGCGCTACGGCCCCGCCGATGTCATGACCGAGGTTGCCCAGGGTAAGCCGGTCGATCCGGCGAAGTATTACTTCCGGCTCTACATGAACTTCGAAACATCGTCGAAGAAATATGCGTGGCTCAATCGTGCGATGGCCGTGGGTTATGCGATGAGACTGGGCAACGCGGTGGTCTACGACGCGTATCTGCTCGATGCGCAGCAGTAAGTCATTGAGCCTCGCTAAGCCCCATCGTCGTCGCCCAGCGCCTCGATAAAGCGCGAGAACAATTCCGGCTGCGTAGAAACCCCTAGCTTGGTGTAGAGGTGGCGGCGATGCACCTTCACCGTCTCCGGCGAAATGGCGAGGCGCTCGGCGATCGCCTTCGAGGAATTGCCGCGCAGCACCATACGCGCGATCGCCATCTCGCGCTCGGTCAGCAAACCCGCGCCGAAGCGCGCCAGCGCGCCCTCTACGCGCGCGCCCAGGTCCGCCGCGCCCGGCTCGATGCGCGCCGTGTCGCCGGTCAGCCGCCAGTGCTGGCGAATTGCCGCAAGCACCCACGGCAACGCCGCCATGAGCTTGCCGAGCGGTTCGACATCGAAACGCGTTGCCGCGCCCAGCGATAGCGAGAGCAGCACGTCCGGCTGGGGCCGCACGAGCAACTGGATCTCGTCCTCACCCACCGCATCGCGGAAATAGCTCAGAAAATATTCGCTCTGCCGGAACAGGTCGGGCGCGACTTCTTCGAGCCGGTAGCAGCCATCCGCCAGGCCGTCGTTCGCAGCCTGCAGGAAGGGATCGAGCAGATACAGGCCGTTGAGGTAGAGCGGCACGGGCGAAGGCGCGTCGCTGCCGCCCGTGTCGTACTCGTCGAGGACGATGGGCACGCCATCGGCGCTAATCGCCGTGGCGAGCGCGTTGTCGAACGGCACCATCTCGTTGAGCAACAGCACCAGAAAGCGCCAGAAACGCGGCTGACCGAGATGGTCGAGCGTGCGGCCCAGCGCCTGATGCATGGCAATTTCAGAAAAGAGTCGATCCATATCCTGCGTGTCACCACCAGAAGGGCGTAACCCAAAATGGGAATAGCGGCCCGGAAATTGGCTTCCTAGACTGCAACGCAATCTGTGGCCCCGAGTATGGGCGTTCAAAAAAGCGCGGCATAGGATAGGAGAGCAAGATGGAGATGATGTCGGAATCGACGGGCACGATGAAATCGTCGTCCGCAGCGGGCGGAGCCGAGGCAGGCCAGGCCGGTGAAACGAGGCGCACGCTCACGCAGACCTTGAGCGTGCGCGACGCGGTGATGATTACGGTCTCGGGCGTCACGCCCGCGAGTTCGATCTTCGTGATCGCGCCGTTCGCGATCCAGCAGGCGGGCAGCGGCTCGGTGCTGTCGTTCCTGCTGGGCGGCGTGCTCGCTTTCGCGTTCGCGCTCTGCTACGCCGAATTGAGCGCTGCGCACCGCAGCGCGGGCGGTGAATATGTGATGGCCAAACGCGTGTTCGGCACGCTGCCCGGCTACCTGACCTTCATCACCGTGCTGGCGGTGAGCGTGTTCATTCCGGCGGTGCTCGCGAGCGGCGCGGCGCCTTACCTCAACAACGCGCTGGGCACGCAGTTCAGCAACCAGTCCGTCGCGCTCACCATCGTCCTGCTCAGCTACGTGCTGGGCATGCTCAACATCAAGACCAACGCGTGGATCACGGGCGCGTTTCTGGTGGTCGAGATCGGCGTGCTGATGCTGATCGCGGGCCTGGGTTTCAGCGCCCCGCATCGTGGGGCTGCTGCGCTCATGCATCCGGTCGTCGCGAGCGGCGGCGCGTTGATTCCGGCTACGGCCGCCGCGATCGTTCCGGCCATCGGCACGGCGATCTTCTGCTACAACGGCTTCGGCTCAGCGGTCTTTCTCGCCGAAGACCTGCGCGGCGGCAATCGCAATGTCGCCAAGGCGGTGATCTATTCGCTGTTCGTGATTCTCGTGGTCGAACTCGTGCCGCTCATCGCGATCGTGCTGGGCGCACCTTCGCTCGCCGAACTGTCGAAGAGCGCCGATCCGATCGGCTATGTCGTGCGGGAACTCGGCAATCCGACGCTCTCGCGCGTGGTGAGCGGCGGCATCTTTCTGTCTGTGTTCAACGCGATCATCGCCATCGTCATCACGATGGGACGCCTGCTCTATAGCAGCGGTCGTCACGCGCTCTGGCCGCGCGCCTGCAACCGTGCGTTTTCGACGATTCACCCGCGCTTCGATTCGCCGTGGCTCGCAACGCTCGCGCTCGCGGTGCCGTCGGCGGGGCTCGTGTTCGTGTCGAGTCTCGATGAGTTGACCGCCTTCACCGTGGATCTGCTGCTGCTCGTGTACCTCGTCGTGGGTCTGGCCGCACTTGCTAGCCGCCTCGTGCGCCGCGATGTGGAGCACCACTATCGCATGCCTTTGTGGCCGATCACGCCGCTCGTCGCAGTCGCGGGCGCGGGGTATACGCTCTATACGACGCTCGCCACGGCGACCAAGCCGGCCGATCTTTACATCATCGGCGCGCTGCTGGTCATTGCGCTGGCGATGTATATGGCCTGCGCGCGGCGCAGCGAGACGTTCCGCGCGCTTTGAAAACATCGCTTCTAGAACATCGCTTCGAGACACACTGCAATAAAGGAGGGTAGTCACTATGCGCACGAGGGATCTCGGCATTCGCATCGGACTCGGCAAGCCGGGCCGCTTCAACGCGATCACGGACGTACCGGGCGTACGGGTCGGCCACTGCACGATCGTGGCTGATGCGGGCGACGCATCGGTTCGCACTGGCGTGACCGTCATCGAGCCGCGCGAGGGCGCGGCGCACGACGATCCCTGTTTCGCGGGCGTGCACGTGCTCAACGGCAATGGCGACGCCACGGGCCTTGAGTGGATTCGCGAGGCGGGTCTGCTGACCACGCCGATCGCCTATACGAACACCCATAGCGTGGGCACGGTGCGCGACACGCTGATCGCCACCGAACGCGAGGCCGCGCGCGAGCGGGTCTACTGGTGCATGCCGGTCGTGATGGAAACCTACGACGGCCTGCTCAACGATATCTGGGGGCAGCACGTGAGCGCCGCGCACGTGCACGAGGCGCTCGCGGCGGCGCGCAGCGGGCCGGTCGAGGAAGGCGGTGTGGGGGGCGGCACGGGCATGATTTGCCACGAGTTCAAGGGTGGCATTGGCACCGCGTCGCGCGTGCTGGACGTGCAGGCGGGCGGCTGGACCGTGGGCGCGCTGGTGCAGGCGAACTACGGCGTGCGCGAGATGTTGCGTGTGGCGGGCTATCCCGTGGGCGAGGTGCTAGGGCATGTTCACTCGCCATTTCGCGAGGCCGAAGCGAAAGGCGAGCCGGGTATGGGCTCGATCGTCGTCACGCTGGCGACCGACGCGCCCTTGCTGCCGCATCAATGCACGCGTCTCGCGCAGCGCGCAAGTGTGGGGCTCGCGCGCGTGGGCGGCGGCACTGAGGATTCGAGCGGCGATATCTTCCTCGCCTTCGCAACGGGCAACCACGGTTTGCCCACGGCGAACTATGGCCGCAAGGGCGCACCCACGAGCGACGTGAAGATGGTCAACAACGACCATATCTCCGCGTTGTTCGCGGCGGCGGCGGAGGCCGTCGAGGAGGCCATCGTCAACGCGCTCGTGGCCGGGCGCGATGTGGCCTCGCGCGGCGCGAAAGTGGAAGCGTTGGGCGCGGCCCGACTTGTCGATGCGCTGCGTGAAGTGGGGTGGCGGCCGGGGCGGGGCGTTAGATGATCGGCATGGCGCGGCAGCGCGGGTTGGAGCGCTCCAAGCCACTACGTCCACAACGCCCTGAAACAGCGGATGCGCGCTGCGCAGCGTAGCCCGTCAATCGATACGGATTCCATACGATTAACGGGCCCGCGTCATACGCCGATTTCAGGCATCGGCCAGCGTGATTTCCACGTCGATGTTGCCGCGCGTGGCCTTCGAGTACGGACAGGTCTGATGCGCGAGTTCAATGAGGCGATGGGCCACTTCGCGCTCCACGCCCGGCAGGCTCACGCGCAGGCGTGCGCTCAGCAAGTAGGCCTCGTCGCGCATCACCAGATCGATTTCCGCATCGACTGCCGTATCGCGCGGCAGCGCGACCTTCAGGCGTCCCGCCGCCAGTCCCATCGCACCGATGAAACAGGCCGACCAGCCCGCGCCGAACATCTGCTCCGGGTTGGTGCCCGGCGCGCTCGATCCCGGCGGCGCGAGCTTGACGTCGAGGCGACCATCGTCGCTGCGGGCGGCGCCGTCGCGGCCGCCGGTGGTGTGGGTCTTGCCGGTGTACAGGACTTTTTCAGCGTGGCTCATGATGATTTCCTTGTAGATTAATGATGGCGTGAACGAGGCTTATGCGGGTTGATTAGCGAATCTGCGTGGTGCTATCTGTGCTATTGGTGCGATCAGCTGCCGCGATAGAGGTTGCGCAGCGCGTCCAGTTGGCCGTTGTGCTCGGCGTCCACGAGTTCCTGACGTACCTGGGCGCGGGTGATCTTCGCGTTCGCGTCCTGATGCGCCGGCGTCCATGACTGCGCTTGCGTTTGCACGGCGGTGGCCGACGCGGAAGCGGCCGAGGCCGGCACGGCGGCGAACGATGCGGAAGCGGCAACGAGGGCAGCACCTGCGGCAAAGACCAGAGCGATTTTCGAAACTTGCATGATGTTCTCCTTGATGCGGTAGATGAGGAAGAAGACGACCGGTTGATCCTTGCTTGATCCCCGTGGGATCGCGGTTTTCAGCAGATCTGCGGCGTTGACGTATTAAAGCCAGCGGACGTATCTGGCGTGTTTCGCCAACTGGCCTTATTGCAATTCCCTGTATCTGGGCGAAGCGCAGATACATAGAGAAACAAATCGAGCCGCGAGTCCTGTGCGGGGCGCGAGCGCTGAAGCCCGCCACGCGCTGGACACAATCCAGATACATGCGGCTGCTTCAATCGCATCCATCCATTCATCACGGAGGAACCATGTCTGAACTTTGGCAATTGACGGCTGCGGAACTGGCAAAACACATCAAATCGCGCGAAGTCAGCGCGCGCGAAGCGGCGCAATCGGCGCTCGCGCGACTCGATGCGGTGAACCCCATCATCAATGCCGTCGTGGCTGTCGATCCCGAGGCCGTCCTGCAACAGGCCGACGCGGTCGACCAGGCGATCGCGCGCGGTGACAATCCCGGCCCGCTCGCGGGCGTGCCCGTCACGACCAAGATCAACGTCGATCAGGCCGGTTTCGCCACCACCAACGGCCTGCGCGCCCAGGAAAACCTGATCGCCCAAAGCAACAGCCCGGCCGTGGACAACCTCGTGCGCGCGGGCGCGGTCCTGCTCGGACGCACGAATTCCCCCACCTTCGCACTGCGCTGGTTCACCTCGAACCAGGTGCACGGCCGCACGCTCAATCCGCGCGATCCGTCGCTTACGCCGGGCGGTTCGAGCGGCGGCGGGGCGGCCGCTGTCGCGGCGGGCATCGGCCAACTGGCGCTGGGCACGGATATCGGCGGCTCGGTGCGCTATCCCGCCTACGCGTGCGGCATCCACGGCCTGCGCCCGACGCTGGGCCGCGTGCCGGCCTTCAATGCGTCATCGCCGGAACGCGCGATCGGCGCGCAACTGATGTCGGCGGCGGGGCCAATGGGCCGCACCATCGAAGATCTGCGTCTTGGACTCGTGGCGCTGGCCGCGCCGGATCTGCGCGACCCCTGGTATGTCGCACTGCCGGTGGAAGGACGCGAGGTGCCGCGCCGCGCGGCGCTGTGCGTGCGGCCGGGCGGCCTTGCCACTGTCAAGGAAGTGGAAGACGCATTGCGCGACGCCGCCAACCGCCTGCGCGACGCGGGCTGGGAAGTCGAGGAAATCGACGACGTGCCGTCGATCCGCGAAGCCGCCCAGCTACAGGAGCGCCTGTGGCTAGGCGATGGTTTCGACGCGCTCGCGAGCGCGGTGGAGAAAGACGGCGATCCGGGTGCTGCGGCCGTAATCGCGGCGGCGCGTGAGAAAGTGCGCGGCCTGCCCGCCGACGTCATCAGCCAGTCGCTCGTGCGGCGCACGACGCTCACGCGCCAGTGGCGCCTGTTCCTCGATCAGTACGCCGTGGTGCTCATGCCGGTGTCGAGCGAACTGCCGTTTGCGAGCGATCTCGACATGCAGGGCAAGGAAGGTTTCGACCGCGTCTGGGAGGCGCAACTCACGCTGCGCGCGCTGCCCGCGATGGGCCTGCCTGGCCTTGCCGTCACGACCGGGCTGGTGAATGGCGTACCGGTGGGCGTGCAGATCGTCGCGGCCCATCATCGCGAGGATCTCTGCCTGCTCGCCGGCCGCGATATCGAGGCGCGTGGCGTGCCTGCATCGCCGGTCGAGCCGCGTGCCTGAACGCGCTGCTTGAACCGTACAGGGCGCGATTTTGATTCGTCTTGTGTACGTAGGGTGGGCAGACACATTGGGATACAAAGCGTTTGCCTGCTTCCGCTATAAAAGCGCTGAAGCGTGAATTCGCAGTTGTCTTGCCGCCATGGAAGCCACCAGGCGGCGATCTTTTTCGAGGCCGGGTCATCCCGACGGCGGCCCATTCTGGACGATCAACAAGGAGAAAAGCGTCATGTCAGATCCCGTCAATGTCCGGCGTCGTCGGATCCTCGGCACTACGTTGGCGAGCCTGAGCCTCGCGGACCTGGGCCTGAGCAGTCTGGCCCACGCGCAGTCCACGGACGGCGCCACGTCGAACACGCGCACGGGCAGCGGCGCATCGTTTGGCCCGATCCAGCAGATCGACGCGGGCCTGCTGAATGTGGGCTATGCGGAAGCCGGGCCGAAGAACGGGCAACCTGTGTTGCTGCTGCACGGCTGGCCGTACGACATCCATAGCTTCGTCGAAGTTGCGCCGATGCTCGCGGCGGCCGGCTATCGCGTGATCGTGCCGTATCTGCGTGGCTATGGCTCCACGCGTTTTCTATCTGCCGATACGCCGCGCAATGGGCAGCAAGCGGTGACCGCTGTCGATATCGTCGCCTTCATGGATGCGCTGAAGATCGATCAGGCGATTCTCGGCGGGTATGACTGGGGTGGCCGCACGGCGGACTGCATCGCGGCGCTGTGGCCCGAGCGGGTGAAGGGGCTTGTCTCGGTGAGCGGTTATCTGATCGGTAGTCAGGCGGCGAACAAGAATCCGCTGCCGCCGAAGGCCGAATTCCAGTGGTGGTATCAATTCTATTTCTCGACCGAGCGTGGCGCGCAAGGCTATGCGGCGAATCGCGATGCGTTCAATAAGCTGATCTGGCAACTGGCCTCGCCGAAGTGGAGTTTCGACGATGCGACTTATGAGCGGACTGCTGCGTCGTTCCAGAATCCGGATCATGTGGCGGTGGTGATTCATAACTACCGCTGGCGGCTGGGGCTCGTGCAGGGGGAATCGCGACTCGATGCCATCGAGCAGCGCCTGGCCGCCGGGCCGACGATTTCCGTGCCGACGATCACGATGGAAGGCGATGCGAATGGCGCGCCGCATCCGGAACCGGCCGCGTATGCGAAGAAGTTTACGGGCAAGTATCTGCACCGGAATCTGACTGGGGGGATTGGGCATAACCTGCCACAGGAAGCGCCGAAGGCGTTCGCCGAAGCGATCTTGCAGGTGACGCATTTGTGATGAGGGGGGCGGGCAGGGGGGGACCCTGCCCGCGTTTCCTGTGTTTATGGCGTGGTGATTTCTTCGTATATGCCTTGCCATTGCATTTGTCCCAGCATAAGGCCACCGCTTAAGCCTTCCTGCAACCCTTCATTTACGCCTCGAAAGACGATCACGGCAGAGGCCGTATTGACGGCGAGCGTCATAACGGGCCGCATCATAATCCCTATTTCCAGCAGTTCAGGGTCTATGCCGCAGAGCATGACGGTTACGCCCTTACCATAAAGCAAACCGGCGCTACCGTCGAAATAAATGACTCCGCCGTCGAGTTTCCGAGGTGTCAGGCCACCGTGACATGCTGCCGTTTCGTAGATAACGCCCTGACTTGGGAAGTCTGTTGTCGATCCGGTTCCCGCAATTTCCTGTCCTCTGAAAGTGATCTTCGGCAGCGTTAGTTTCCGATGAAGCAATTTCGGAAGCGGGACTGATAGCCCCATGCCCAGACCACCATATTTAAACTTCTGCCGATTGCCTTCGGGGTCGTCCAGGACGATCAATCCACCGGACATGAGGAGTGCGCCGAAACCTGTGCCGCCTCCTGAGCTTGTATCAAATGTCCAACTGCTTTTTCGTAGATCCAGGATCATTTTTTTAGTCTCCGGCCTTTGAAGGGTATATTGCGAAGACCCGCAATCGTCCAAAGAGCAGCCATTCCCCAATATGTGACGGAACCGTCCCAAATACTCCAGAATTTATCGACTTGCGCGCTTGATCGAGGGGCGTCATGGATATATCGAACGCTTACGCGATCACCAACATTCAGAGTGATAAGGCCATTACCTGAGAACTTGATTTGCTCACCGCTTTGAGCAGTGAATGCAATTTCTGGATGATGTGGGCCGAAAGGCGTCTTGACGACGATGCCCTCAGAGGTCAACGAAGAGCCAAGGAATTTCAGCGTATCGTAGGTCGAATAAGAACCTGCCAACATAAAGCAGATCCCTATTCCGAGCGCTACGTTATTGAACTTTGACATGTTATCGGTCGATGTTTTCCTTGATATCGAACGAGGCCGTCACGGTGCCATTACTCGTCCCTTGCTGACCTTGCACGACATATTCCATCTTGACGCGCGAAAATGAGAGCGTTACGTGCTCCCAATATTTATCCATCGCACCGCTTGGTTCAAGACCGGTAATAACCACATCGCCCATTGTAATTCTCAGGAATTCAAGCGGTGTGCCGCCAGCCTTGCGTGCGTAGAGGATCACCTCGGGAATATGGCGACCTGTCAGGCAGTAGCGCATGAAGTTAGGGCTGGCGCGGTCGATCTGATGGACGAATTCAAGATCGTTGACCGTTGCTTTGCCTGCGCCGCCGCCTGATCCCGACATCATTGAAGATTGCTGCGACATCTTCCAATGCCAACTTGCAATATCGATTTGTCCACGATGAGCCTCATCCTGCGACTCACCACTGATACCGACGATCTTGATAAACATATCGGCCATAGCGATAACCTTTAACGTTGTTTGGAGTCTCAGGTTACTTCGCTGTCGCGATTTGTTCGGTGAAAAAGTGTCAAATCAAGATGTCGGTCATGATTGCATCAGTTGGATACGTAACGTTCCAGGTGTGGCGGTATGCTTTGTTCTTTGCCACGCATCCGGCCCACACCCAACCTCGTTCACCCCTTCTTCCCCTCCCCACCCAGCAAAGCGCGAATAGTCTGTTCGGTCTGGTCATAATCGCCTTCGCCAAAATGGCTATAGACAAGCTTGCCATTCTTGTCGATCAGATAAAGCGCGGGCCAATACTGATTGTTATACGCATTCCACGTGGCATACGAATTGTCCTGCGCCACCGGATACTGAATACCGAATCGCGCGACCGCTTTCTTCAGATTGTCGGTATTGCGTTCGAACGGAAGTTCGGGCGTGTGCACGCCGACCACCACGAGTCCCTTGTCGCGATAGCGCGAATACCACTCCTTCACATAGGGCACGGTATGCGAGCAGTTGATGCAGTCGAACGTCCAGAACTCGACGAGCACAACCTTGCCGCGCAGCTGTTTCAAATCGAGCGGCGGACTGTTGATCCACGTATTGATGCCGGTAAAGTCGGGCGCGGGCGCACCGTTTTGCACGGCGGCCGGTTCAGTGGCGGCGGGGCTGGCGGTGGAGGCGAAGGCAGCATAAGCCGCCGTCGCGGCCAACGCGGTGGCGATGGCGGCAATCTTGAGGCGTTCGAACATGACGGGATCTCCATGAAGGGTTGGGATACGTGTGCATTGAACCCCGCGCACGTATCTGGCACATGTCCCGCAACCGTGCCCTGTGCACCGTAGTGTGTCGCGCCACGGGGCGGATACATGGCGATACAAAACGCCAGCGCTTCGCAAGGCTACGTTCCCGTTTCCCTCACCTCTCCAGACCGTTTTGTATCCGTCTGTGTCCCGCCCGCCGCGCGACACATTGCAACGTGCCCAGTGCAGATATTCGACATTCACCCGATACATCGGCGCATTGAAATACCGCACATGGCCGGGGCGCTGGAATCGCACTGAATGCGCCCCCTCGACTTCTGTGTGAATCTGTCTGGAGACCGAATCATGTTGCTGCTGGTCGTCGCATTCGTCGGCGGTGCGTTCACCGTCCTCAGTCCCTGCATCCTGCCGGTTGTGCCATTCGTATTTGCGCGCTCGGACCAGTCCTTCGTCACCGGTCGTCTGCCTTTGCTGATCGGTCTCGCGGCCACGTTCTCGCTGCTGACCGGTCTGGGCGCGGCGGGCCTCGAAGGTGCAGCTCAGTTGAGCGAATATGGGCGTTATGTCGCGCTCGCATTGTTCGCGGTTTTCGGCGCGGCGCTGCTGTTTCCCGCGCTGGCCACCCGGCTCGCGCAGCCGCTGACTGGTCTTGCCGATCGCTTCGTCGCTCGCTCCAGTGCGCAAGGCGCGACGGGACAAATCGGCTCGGCATTGTTGCTCGGCGCAGCGACCGGTTTGCTTTGGGCGCCGTGCGCGGGGCCGGTTCTCGGTTTGATCCTCACCGGCGCGGTGCGTCATGGTGTGACCTGGCAAACCTGGGCGGCGCTCGCCGCCTATGCCGTGGGTGCGGCGTGTTCGCTCGCGATCGTGGCGAGCCTCGGCAAGCGGGCGATGGATGCGCTCAAGCGTTCGCTCGGCCTTGGCGAGCATCTGCGCCGCGCGCTGGGAGCGCTCGTGCTCGTCACCGTCGGCGCGATCGCGTCCGGGTTCGATACGCGCTTGCTCGTCCATCTGCCAGGTTCTCCGACCCAGGGGCTCGAAAGTCGGCTCACCGAAGCATTGAGCGGCCGCCCGACGTTGCCAGCTGTGCCGCAGAGGGTCGTTCAGGAAGCGCCCGCCGCGCACATCGTGCGGGTTTCGGCATCGGCACCGTCAATGTCAGCGCTGCCCGTGGAGGGCACGTTGCCGGCGCTGGACGGCGCATCGGCGTGGCTGAACTCGGCGCCGCTCGCGACGCAAGATCTGCGCGGCAAGGTGGTCGTGGTCAACTTCTGGACCTACTCGTGCATCAATTGCCTGCGTACGCTGCCGTATCTCAAGACGTGGGCGCAGCGTTACCAGAACGATGGGCTGGTGGTGGTCGGCGTGCATACGCCCGAATTCGCCTTCGAGCACGATGCGGGCAACGTGAAGCGCGCGCTCGCGGATCTGAACATCCATTACCCGGTCGCGCTCGATAACGACTATCGCATCTGGAATGCCTTCGGGAATGCGTACTGGCCGGCGTTCTATATCGTCGATGCGCAGGGGCGGGTGCGTTATCACCACTTCGGCGAAGGCGGCTATCGTCAGGCCGAGCAGGCGATCCAGCAACTGCTGGCCGAGAACGGCCATGCGCCCGCTGCGCATCCTTCGACGTCGGTGCAGGCAAGCGGCGCGCAGGCCGCGGCGGATCTTGCCGATGCCCGGTCGGGCGAAACGTATCTGGGTTATCGCGAGGGGCAGGGCTTTGCGTCGCCGCAATCGGCGCAACCCGACACGGCGGCCGCTTACACGCTGCCAGGCGCTTTGCCGCTCAACGCGTGGGCGCTCGATGGCCGCTGGAACATCGGTGCGGAATCGGCCGTGCCCGCTGCACCGAATGCCGCGCTCGCCTACCGCTTCCATGCGCGCGATCTGCATCTCGTACTCGCGCCGTCGCCCGATGGCAAGCCGGTGCGCTTTCGCATCACGATCGACGGCGCGCCGCCGGGAGCCGCGCACGGCGCCGATGTCGCGGCGGATGGCACGGGTGTCGTGACGAGCGCACGCCTCTATCAACTGGTGCGCCAGAACGGCGCGATCGGCGACCGGACTTTCGAGATCCGATTTCTGGATGCGGGCGCGCGGGTGTACACGTTCACGTTTGGTTGAGCGCGTGGGGTGGAGGGACGCTTCAGTCGTCTCCCCAGCGCCAGCGCGGCGGCTCGCCCTTGAGCCAGCAGACGCCGACGAGCACGAGACTCAGCAGCGTGACCACGAGGATGAACGCGCCCATGTGGCGATCCGGCCCGAAAACGTGAATGGTTGCGCCCAGCATGACGAAATAGGCGAGGAGGACCAGCCAGCCTTGCCAGCGCGTCGGCATGCCCCAGCCCCAGCCGTAGCGTTTGGCGGGGAACCAGTAGTCGCGGGTGGGTGACATCGTTGTGCTCCTCGGCGCCTCGTGTGGCGCGGCGGTTTGTGGCGGCATTGTCGCCGATTTTGGTTGCGAACCATTCGCGCGGACGAGGTGCCCGCGGCAGGCCCGATACCCGACGGCCCGTGTGGCGAGAAATTGCAGTAATTTTATAAAAATTACTGCAATCCGGCTTAAGATCCATTGCAGTAAAATTTGAAAAATTACTGCAATGGATCGGTATCATGTCAGGTTTCCCTCTGTACACGCGGCATGAGCAGGCGTTCTGTTCCCAATACGCGAATATCGAGCAGGGCGCCGCTGGCCAGGCGAGCGTGCTGGTGGGCGCGCCGGGCACGATCATCGAGCACGACCGTGGCAATGCGCTTTACTACTACCGGCAGTTCATGGACGCGGAAGGCAGGCGCCAGCAGTTCAGTCTGGGGGGGCCAAAAGGCGATCCTGAGGCCGACGGGCGCGTCGCCGAGGTACAAGCGCAGATCGAACAGACCAAGGATCTGATCGGCCGCGTCCGGGAACTGGCGAAGCTCGGCTTCCAGATCGCCGACAACAAAACGTACGCGACGATGGCGGTTCTCCATAACCACGGGCTTTTTCAGGCGGGCGCGGTGCTCGTGGGCTCCCACGCGTATGCCGTGCTGCTCAACAGTCTGGGGATCAAGGCGATCGCCTACGAGACTGAGGATATCGATATCGCGCGTGGCCGCCAGCTTGCCCTGCCGAGCGTACCGTTGGGCGGGCTGTTGGAGATTCTCAGGGAGACGGGCATCGACTTCGTGCCGGTGCCCCCCTTCAACCGGGGCGATCCACGCACCTCGTTCAAACAGGCGGGCAAGACGCGGTTCCATCTCGATCTGCTCGTGCCTTCGCAGGACGATACGTTCCCGATCGTGGCCGTGCCCGAACTCGGCGCGCACGCGAGCGGCATGCCTTATCTCGCTTACCTGCTCGGGCAGTCCTACATGGGTACCGTGATTTCCCGGCATGGGGCCGTGCCGGTGCGCGTGCCGGATCCCGCGCGCTTTGCCATCCACAAGATCCTCGTTTCGCGCCTGCGCACCAATATGCTGATCAAGTCGCAGAAGGATATCCAGCAGGCCTGCGTGCTTCTCGCGATGCTTGGCGAACATCGTAGCGGCGACATCGAGCAAGCTTGCTCGGAGTTGCCCAAATCTTTGCGCGCACAGGTGCGTCGAGCGCTGACCGACGTGCGACGCATGCTCGAAGCTCATGAAGGCGCGCTGGCCGAGCTTGAGGATGGGCTGCGTGCCTGACGAACCCGGCAACGCACGACCAGGGCACGATCAGCACCCACTTCGCCCCCCATGAGACGATCGGGCATGTCATTGAAACGGGCTGGCATTCGCGCCGCGCCTGCCCGGGCCTAAAGTCACTCCATCGACGGCAGCACGCGCTGCCACAAGTTTCAGTCAAGTCTCAGTCGAATTTCAGGAGTGATGTCATGAACGCATGGATGGCAAAACATGAACCGATGCCCGCTGGCTTCTTCGGCATCGCGGTCGGCACGCTGGCGCTGGCGGGCGCATGGCGGGTTGCGGCAAAGCTGTGGGAAGTGCCTGCTTACGCGGGGTCGGCGCTCACGGTCGCGGCGCTCGTGGTGTGGGCCGTCGTGATGGCGATGTATGCATACAAGTGGATCGCGCACCGCGAGGCTGCGCGCAAGGAATGGCAGCACGAAGTGCAGTCGTCGTTTATCGCGTTGGGTCCGGTATCGACGATGCTCGCCGCGCAGGCGCTCAAGCTCTGGTCGCACGATCTTGGCCTCGCGCTGTTCGTGGCGGGCGCGATTGGGCAGATCGCCGTAGGGGTGATGCTGCACGGGCGGCTCTGGCAAGGTGGACGCAACGCGGAACTCGTGACGCCCGCGATCTATCTGCCGACCGTCGCCGCGGGGTTCGTGGCGGCCGCGACGGCGGCAACTTTCGGCCTGCCGGAGCTGGCGGTGATGTTCTTCGGTAGCGGTGCGCTGTCGTGGCTCGCGATCGAATCGAAGCTGCTCAACCGCGCTGCGCTCGAAGCGCCGACCGCACCCGCACTGCGCCCGACCTTCGGCGTGCAGCTTGCGCCTCCGGTGGTGGGTGGCGTCGCGTGGATGGCGATCATGAGCAGCATGCACGTGTCGCTGACGGGCGCGGCGGGAATCGTTGCTTACGCGATGCTCGGCTACGGTCTCTATCAGGCGCTGTTGCTGCTGCGTCTCTTGCCGTGGATTCGTGCCCAGGCTTTCGCGCCGTCTTACTGGGCCTTCAGCTTCGGCGTGGCCGCCTTGCCGACACTCGCGATGCTGATCGCCCAGCACGGCGGCCCGCTCTGGGTGCATGAACTGGCCTTCCTGCTGTTCGTTGCTTCGAATGGCGTGATCGGGCTGCTGATCGTCAAGACCGCGGCGCTGCTCTGGGAGGGCAAGCTGCTGCCGATGCGTGCGGTTCAATAACAAAGCTGGCTTGCAGTCGAGAATGGCCTCACCCGTGGGTGAGGCCATTTTTTTGCTTGTGGGTTTTCAGCTCACTGCTGCTGTTGCTTTTGCAGATACTGGCGCACATCGTCGATTGAAACACGGCCCGTGTGCGCCGTGTCGATCTGGTCGAAATGTTGCGCGATGTAGCCGAGGCCGCTCGTCTGCGCCTGCGCTTTGGTCAACGTCGCGCCGCCGCTCAACACCGTGTTCGCGCCGAGGCGCGTTTCGATGCGCTTCTGCGCTTCCTGCTGCAACTGCGTGCCTGTCGAGGGCGTCACGGGCTGCGGACGATTGCTCGGAAAAAACGGTCCGTCCACGCCATGCCCGCCCTTGGGCAACTGGACGGGCGCCACGGACTGGGTTGCCGCCTGCGCTGTGCCGATCACGGCAACGACCACGACGAGCGGCGCGATGCGCCGAAGCTTCCTGGATAGAGACATGATCACTCGCATTCAGAGGGTTGTATCGGGTCGATGAGCGGCCTCAACGTGTCGGGGACCGCTTGTGTTCATCCACGCCTTACGGTTGGAGCGCGGTTTGCGCGATTGCCGTGGGCGAGCCGGCCGGGCTCTCGTCGGGCCACGGCGAGGGCAGCGTCCACACGGAAAGCGCGAGCGGAATGGGCTGGCCGGCGTAGTACTTGACGAGATCGCTCTTCATCTTCGGGCGCGCTACGTTGTCCAGATAAATCATATGTCCGCCCTGGAAGAAGTTGACCTGAAGATTCGCGTTCAAACCGGACACCGTTTGCAGGCGCGCGAGTTGTTTCTCCGTATTGAAGAACGGCGTCGCGAGATCGTGATAGCCGTTCTCGGATAACACTTTCAGTTGCGGATTGAGCGTGATTGCGCCCCGCAGATCGGGCAGGGTATCGGGCAGTGGCTGACCATCGTGCGAGAAGTCCCAGACCTCGATGATGTTGTCGTTCAGCGGCATGAACGTCGCGTTGGGCGCGGTGTAGCCCAGATAGTCCGGCAGTTGCGTTGCCAGCGCGGTCGTGAACGGCTGCGAGATCAGGATGTCCGAGGGATCGCCATCGGCTTGCAGACGCGGGTCCGAATCCGGCAGCGAGACGCGCCCGTCGTAGCGGCCGATGGTGGTGCCCGGAATCAGCGCGCTACTGAAGGAGTTGACGCTGAAATAGCCCTGCAAGGCCTGCAATGTGAGGCTCGACGGCCAGCGCCACGAATCCAGCGTGCGCGCGGGCGGCAACACGGGCGTGCCGAGCGCGCCGGGGATGCCTAGCTGGCTGAGCACCCAGGTCTGCGCGTAACGTTTGAAATGGTTGTACTGGCCGGTGGCGAAGATCTCGGATTGCAGCGCGAACAGACCCTGATCGATCAAGGGCGGCGAGACCTGATTGAAGTACGCGGCCACCTCCGCGTAGCCGGGGTAATAACCCGCGAGCGTATCGGTATCGAGTTGCAGGCCCGCCGTCGAATCCGTGATGGCCGTGGCCTCGATCGCATCGGCAAAGTAGTTCAGGATCGCCGACTGCAACACGATGCCGGAGAGCTGCACGCCCGCCGTTTCGAGCGCAAGCGCCAGCATGTCGGTGCGCGGCGTGCCATACGATTCGCCATAGAGATAGATCGGCGAACTGCTACGGTTATTGACGGCCAGATAGCGCAGGATGAAATCGCGCATCACGTTGACGTCGGGATCGCAGCCCCAGAATTTCTGGTTGGTGTTCGGCAGGACGGCCTCCGATAAGCCCGTGCCCGGCGGGTCGATAAAGACCATGTCGGTGGTATCGATCAGACTGTCGGCGTTATCGACGACTGGGTAATTCGGCCAGTTGGTGAGCAGCGGATCGGGCGTGGCCACGCGCGTTGGTGCGAACGAGCCGAGTCGCAGCCAGATCGACGATGAACCGGGGCCGCCGTTGTAGATGAAGGTAACGGGGCGCGGTGAGCCGTTTGTCGAAGGTGCGGTATACGCGACGTAGGACATGCTCGCTTCAGGATTGCCATTGGCATCCGACGCGGTTAAATGCCCGGTCGTGGTCGTGTAATTGATGGTGGTTTTGCCCGAATTCCATTGGTAATGCATGATGGCCGCTTTTTCCGCGACCTGCGCGGGCGCGAGACCATCATTGGCATTCGGCGAATAGGCAATAGGGTCGGTATAAGGCTGATTGGCGTTCGGCGCTTGTGTCGTTTGTGTCGCTTCAGTGGCCGCTACCTGTTTCATGGCCGTGGCAGCGGCGGAACCCGAGCCGCTATCGCCGCCACCGCATCCTGCCAGCATCAAGATTCCCGCAATTAAAACACCGGGCCCGGCCAGCCGGCCCAGAGAGCGGGCACGGCGACTGCTACAATGGCTGTCCGCATTCATATCGATTCCTGTGAATGGTGAATACCGCATGCAGAAAAGCCGCGTTCGCCGGAACGGAAACGATTTAGAAAAGCCATGTAGCAGTACGTCGGCGCACAACGGCTGACAATTAACTTTCTATATCCGACAGTTTTAATACATTCTTCTTCTGTGTTGAAAATTATTTAGGATGACTATTTAAAAGACAAAGAGAATCCCTGGCAGCCACAATGGTTGCCTGGTGTTTCCCCGGCTAAATATTTGGTAATGGACGGTAGGCAGAGGAAAAATAGAGGTTGTGGCCGTGCTTTGTCAAACACTGTTACACGCTATGCCCGGTGGATGAAAAGCCGGATTTAAACGCGAATTAAATCGAAGCAGTGAAACGAGAAAATAAATCGATCGATATCCGACGTGAATTCAATCGATTTCGTTGCGTGAGCAACCACATTGACGCGGGCGAGAAATGCCGCAGAGGAGGAGGGAATGCTGCCCGGTGCCGACTGCGACACCGGACAAAACCATAGCGGCACGCATGGCGTGCCGCGTGCAGGCATTAGTAGTGAACGACGGTGCGGATCGACTTGCCTTCGTGCATCAGGTCGAACGCTTCGTTAATCTCCGAAAGCGGCTTGGTGTGCGTGACGAACGGCGCGAGCTGGATCTTGCCGCTCATCGCGTCTTCGACCATGCCCGGCAGTTGCGAACGGCCCTTGACGCCACCGAACGCCGTGCCAAGCCAGCGGCGGCCGGTAACGAGCTGGAACGGACGCGTGGAGATTTCCTGACCCGCACCCGCCACGCCGATGACCACGGACTGACCCCAGCCGCGATGCGCGCATTCGAGCGCGGCGCGCATCACGTTGACGTTGCCGATGCACTCGAAGCTGTGATCCACGCCCCAGCCCGTCATCTCGACGATCACTTGCTGGATGGGCTTTTCGTGGTCCTTGGGGTTCACGCAGTCGGTCGCGCCGAAGGCCTTCGCCAGTTCGAACTTGCCCGGATTGGTGTCGACGGCGATGATGCGGCCCGCCTTCGCGAGCTTCGCGCCCTGAATCACGGCAAGGCCGATGCCGCCCAGGCCGAACACGGCCACGGTATCGCCTTCCTGAACCTTGGCGGTGTTCTTGACCGCGCCGAGGCCCGTGGTCACGCCGCAGCCCAGCAGGCAGACCTGCTCGGGATTGGCGTCGGGGTTGATCTTCGCGAGCGACACTTCCGCGACGACGGTGTATTCGCTGAACGTCGAGCAGCCCATGTAGTGATAGACGGGTTGACCGTTGTAGCTGAAGCGCGTCGTGCCGTCCGGCATCACGCCCTTGCCCTGGGTGGCGCGCACGGCCACGCACAGATTGGTCTTGCCGCTCTTGCAGAACAGGCACTCGCCGCACTCGGCGGTGTAGAGCGGAATCACATGGTCGCCGGGCTTCACGCTCGTCACGCCTTCGCCCACTTCGACGACGATGCCCGCGCCTTCATGGCCCAGCACGGCGGGGAAGAGGCCTTCGGGGTCGTCGCCGGAGAGCGTGAAGGCGTCGGTGTGGCACACGCCGGTGTGCGTGATCTTCACCAGCACTTCGCCCTTGCGCGGCGGTTCGACGTCGATCTCGACGATTTCGAGGGGCTTGCCCGGCCCGAATGCAACGGCTGCACGTGATTTCATAGCAATCCTGGTGAAATGATCAAAGGGTCCGGAACCGCACGGGCGGCTGCCGGCGCAAGTCAGCGAAGATAGGAACGCACGAGCGTTACGACTTCGTCAATGGATTTTTTCGAGTTCTCGTCGGCGCCCGCGAGGCTCGAAAACTCCTCGCGCAGATGGCTTTCGAGCACGCCGGCCATCAAGCCATTGATGGCGCCGCGCACGGCGGCAATCTGCTGAAGGATCGGCCCGCAATCGGTGCCTTCTTCCAGCGCGCGCTCGAGCGCGTCCAGTTGGCCGCGCACGCGGCGAACGCGGGCCAGAACGCGTTTCTTTTCTTCGACGGTGTGGGGCATGATGGCTCCCGGTCACATACTGGACGGGAGTATGCCACAGTACTGCGGGGGAGTATAGATGCGCGAGTGGCGCGTTTCGCTGACTGTCCCCCCGCAGGGGGGCAGACCCGACCATTTCGTCTGGATACATTGCGGCTTGCAACCGGACGGCGAAGCACCGCCGCCGCGCGCAAACCACGCGACTCCATCAGGATAACTATGCAATGAAAATCCAGACACGTACTGTCCTCTCTCTCGTTTCCCTGGCCTCGCTGTCGCTGTGCGCCACCGCCCGCGCCGAATCCAGTGTCTCCCTCTACGGCACGCTGGACGCCGGCATTTACTACAGCAGTAATCAAGGCGGCAGCCATGTCTTGCAATTCGTCGATTCGAGCGTGATGTCCAGCACATGGGGCATCACCGGCACCGAGGACCTTGGCGACGGCAGGCAGGCCTTGTTCAAGCTCGCGAGCTTCTTCCGGCCAGCAACGGGGCAACAGACGTTCGCCGGGAAAATGTTCAGTCAGTACGCGTATGTCGGTCTTGCCGATGAGCGTCTGGGTACGGTCACGCTCGGGCGGCAACTGGACGTCGTGGGCAACACGCTCTGGAACTTCACGGCGGCGGCGGATTGGGGTGGAACGCTCTACGCGCATCCCTATGACAATGACAATGCCTGGGGCACGTTCTGGGTCAACAACGCGGTGAACTACCAGAGCGCGCCGTTTGCCGGGTTTCAGTTCAGCGGCATGTACGCGTTCAGCAACAAGGCGGGCGACGGTAACGGCTCGGGCTTTGCCGACAATCGTTTGTGGGGCATGGGCGTCAGTTGGTCGCTGGCGGCGCTGAAGGCCGCCCTGGTCTACGAGCAGTTGGATAACCCTGGCAACGATCTCACCGCCACGACGGGTGCGGTCGATCTCGTGGACGCCAATTTCCGCGCAGCACGCCAGCGCATTTTCGGTGCGGGCCTGAGCTATGACTTCGACAAGGTTTCGTTACGCGGCAATGTCACGCGTTCGCAGATGTCAAACCCGCTTGGCGAGTATCAGAATGCCGCCTTCACCGGCGCGCCGTCGATGAGTTTCAACAACTTCGAGATCGATGCGCTTTATCATGTCTCGCCGTCACTCGATATCGGCGGTTCGTACACGTATACGATCGCGCGCGTGGCGGGCGCGTCGCCGCACTGGAATCAGGCGGGCATGATGGCGCAATACCATCTGTCGAAGCGCACCAGCGTGTATCTGAACGCGGTCTGGCAACGTGTACATGGCGATGGAAGCGAATTCTCGCACGCGCAACTCAACGGTCTCGTGGCGTCCTCCAGCGAATCGCAAGGCATTGCCGGAATCGGCATGAAACACGTCTTTTGAGTCCACAGAGCGCAGAGGGCGCTCAAGCGTCCGTATGCGCCCACTGAAGCAATTCCCACTTCGTGCGCACCTTGAGCTTGGCGAAAGCGCGCTTCACATACGATTCGGCGGTCGATAGCTTCAATTCGAGCATCTGCGCGCTTTCGGGAATTGTCTTGCCGCTCAGCAGGCTGCGGCAGATTTCGCCTTCGCGCCGCGACAGGCGGATTTCCTCGCGCGCGATGCGCTCCTCGAATCGCGACACGGGCGTGCCTTCGCGGTGTGGCGTGCTGATCCGTCGCGCCGAAGCGCTTCTCGAATGCATCTCACACAACGGGAACAGAAACTCGCCCAATTGCCGCAACAGCGCCAGTTCGCGCAATGAAAACGCAGCGCGTCCCTCGCAGCGGGAGAGGCCCAGCGAATAGCGCTCGTTGCGCGTGCCATGCGAGATCACGCACTCTTGTGCGATGCGCGCGGACGTGAAAATCTCCCGCTTGAAGCCATCGTCAGTGAGCGCGCCCACATCGCGCTGAACCAGCAGCGTGCCGCTCGAACCGCGAATCGACACGAAGAGCGGATCGCGGTCGCAATAGTTCGCGTAATAGCAATCCATGACCTCGCAAATCAACGCGTATTCCTCGCCCGCGCTGCCGATCCATTCGGTTGTATAACCGGAGGGATTGCGCGCATCCGGGCGCATACGCTCCAGATGAATCGCATCGGCCTGGATATCGGCGTTCACGAACTGCCCGAGCGATCGCACGAAATCGGGCGTGCCTACGCGGCCGACGAGATCGCCCAGGGCGCGAGGCGAAATGGTTAGCGATCGGTAATCGTCGCGCGCGCGCGCGGATGCAGCAGTGTCGAAGGCCATCTGTGTCACGGTTGCTCGTCGGGAATGCAGGAACAAGGCGCACACATTAACCGACCAAAATCCCGCTGTCTGCCAGGGCAATGCCGGTCAAGCTTGCTTGCCAGGCGATCCGCACTTTCCCTCATTCCATCCATGAACTGGCCGTCGTCACGGGCGCTCGCGCGACGCCCGCAGGCCTGTCCCCCCAAAGCAGGGCAGACCGCCCATTTGCGGCTGGATACATTCGCGCCACATCGACTGATGACTACGACACAAAGGAGCGACAGGTGGCGACACACACTCACGACAACCCCATCGGCGGCCAGGCAGGCCTCGAATACGCGGACATCGTTTTTCGCAACGCCAAGGTCTATACGGTCGATCCGCACAAGCCGTGGGCCGACGCCGTCGCCGTGCGCGGCGACCGCATTGTCTATGTGGGCGACGAAGGCGGGCTCGAACGACTGATTGGCGGGGACACGAAAATTATCGACGCGGGTGGCCGTTTGATACTGCCGGGATTCGTCGAATCGCATTGGCACTTCTCGACCACGGCCTTCGCGTTCCAGGCCTTCGTGAACTACGAAGACCCGCAGAAAGTGCTCGCGGCACTGGCCGATTATGTGGCGGCTCATCCTGAGGAAAAGAGCATCACGGGCATGGGCTGGATTCAGGCGACCATTCCGCAGCATATGCTGCGCAAGGAAACGCTCGACGCCATTTGCGCGGACAAACCGGTGTGCCTGCTTTCGACCGATTTCCACAGCATGTGGGTGAACTCGAAAGCGCTGGAAATAGGCGGTATCGACGCCGATACGCCGCCCGTTGAAGAAGGTTCGAGCTGGTTCGAGAAAGACCCGGTGACCGGCGAGCCGACCGGCCTCGTGGTAGACGGCGCGGCGTATTCGCTGCTGATGCGACGCATCAGCGACGCGGGTTATCTGCCCAAGGGCATCGATCTTTATCTCCAGTCGATTGGCGTATGGCAGGAGAAACTGGTGGCGGCGGGCATCACGACGGTCTTCGACGCGGGCTTTCTGGACCCGAGCGGCGATCAATCGTTGCTCTACGAAACGCTGCAAACGATGGAGCGTGCGAACAACCTCAAGCTGCGCGTGGTGGGCACCTATGCCGCGCTCGGGCCCGTTGAAGATCCCGTGGGCACGCTGGTCGACTATCGTGCGAAATACCACTCGCCGCTGGTGAAGGCGCAGGCTTTGAAGCTCTTTCTCGACGGCACCGAAGCCAATCACACGGCCTATCTGCTGGCGCCCTATGCCGATCGGCCGCACACCTGTGGCGAGCCGACCATGCCCATCGACCAGTTCAAACGCTATCTGCTGCAAGCGGACAAGGAGCAGATCGACGTCATGGTGCATTGTGTCGGCGACGCGGCAGTGCGCACAGCGCTCGATGGTTTCGAACTGGTGAACGCCACCAATCCCCCGCGCGAGCGTCGCCATGTGATTACGCACGCGTTCCTGACCCATCCCGACGATATTCCGCGCTTCCGGCGTCTGGGCGTGATGGCCAACACGCAGTTGCAATGGGGCGTGGTGGACGCCTACACCGAACTGATTCGCGAACACTACGGCACGGAGCGCTGGAGCAATATGTACAAGTTCCGCACCTTCATCGAGGAGGGCGTGACGGTTTCCATCGGTATGGATGGGCTTGCGTGCCAGTGCCGCTGCCAGCATCGCCCGGTCGAGCACATCGAATCGGGCCATACGCGTCAGCTTGCGGGCGAACCCAACGCACCGGTATTCCCCGACATCAACGAACGCCTGAGCGTGCCGCAACTGATTGCCGCCTACACGATCAACGGTGCGTACCAGCTGCGCATGGAGCATGAAATCGGTTCCGTGACGGTCGGCAAGCGCGCGGACCTGATCGTGCTCGAAGACAACCTGTTCGAAGTGAAAAAGCACGACATCGGCCGCGTCAATATCGGCGTCACCATGATGAATGGCGCCGTGACGTACTCGCAGGGCGAGTTGCGCGAACAACTGCACAACGAAAGCACCAGCGCTGCGACTTGCGCGTGAAGCGGTCATCGCCATCACCTTCGGAGAACGAATAGTGAATCAACCTTCGTCTGAAGGCGCCACGCACGACGGCGCCATTTTCCTGATGGCGATGCTCGCCCTCGGAACCGTCGCGCCCACGGTGTTCTGGGGGCTTCCCGTGATCGTGGGGCAGATCGCGCAGCAATGGGGATTTGGCGCTGCCGATCTGGGTATCGCCGTGCTGGGCGAGGTGTTCGGCATGGCGGCGGGCACGCTGCTGATGGCGTCGGTGCTCGCGCGCCGGCCAGTGCGCACGACGCTCGCGGGCACCATCGTGCTGACGGCGGTAGCGAATCTCGTCACGCCGTATGCGCATACGCTGCCGCTCTTCGTTGTGGCACGCGCCGTAGCGGGAATCGGTGCGGGGGCGATGAGCGGCATCGCCATGAGTTGCCTGTCCTACACGAAAGCGGCGGAGCGCAATATCGGCCTGCTGGTGTTGCTCCAGGTGTTGTGGAGCATGGCGCTGCTCGGCTACGTGCTGCCGGTCGTCGACGGCATCGCGCATGCTACCGGCACGTATGTGTGCATTGGCGTGCTGTCCCTTGCGTTTCTTCCGGCGGTGGCGTTGTTCGGACGCAAAGAGGCGTTCGTCACCGCCAATGAAGGCACGCGTGCCAAGGTCGATGTCCGCGGCGTAATGTTGCTGCTCGGCTGCATTTTCGCGCTGTATTTCGGCGTTGGCGTACTGTGGACCTTCCTGGAGCAGATCGGCATGCGGGCCGGCTTGAGCGAGGCGCGCATTGCGACCACGCTGGTCTATGCCAACCTAGTGAGCCTCGTCGCCTGTGTGGTGATGCCGCGTCTGGGCCAGGGTAGCGGCTTGCGGCGCTGGGCGGTCATCAACATCGGTGCGTGCGTGGCGTCCGCAGCGGCGCTGACCATGCGGCAGACGCCCGACCGCTTCGCCATCGCGGCCATCGTCTTTATCGTCGCATGGACGGGCGCCGCGACGTTGATCTTCGCGACCATGCCGCGCGTGGACAAGGTCGGTCGCTATGCAGCACTATCGCCGGGCGTGTTGTCGCTGGGTTTTGGCATCGGTTCCGCAGCGGGTGGGGAACTCATCGAACTGCTCGATGCGCGTGCGGCGGTTGGGCTCGCCTGTGTGTTCTGCTGCGTATCGTTGTTGTTGTACTTGAGTCTTGGGCGTGCAAACGCGGCGGCCGAAGAGGCATTTTCACGGGCTAGCCAGAACTAACGTGATGTAGCGGTGGCGAGTTTCGCCACCGCTGTGCGCACTTACGTACAGGTTCAGGAACGACTCGTGCGGTCTCCGAGCAGCCAGTCGAGCGAGATAGCACCCGGCCCCCAGGCGGCGATGCCTAACGCCATAGCGGCCCACGTGATGTGAATCGGCCAGCCGTCCGGTACAGTCAGTTCGATGATGCAGGTCATCAGGAACAACCCGGCAGCAGCGAAACGTGTGCCGAGACCGAGTATCAGCAAGACCGGGAATCCCACCTCGCCGCACGCGGAAAAGAACGCGAAAACAGCCGGAGCCGGAAACGGATACGGACCGCCTGGCAGATGCAACTGGAATTCGTCGGTGAACAAGGTGATGGCCGTATCGCTAAGCTGAAAGAACCCGTGCCATTTGAGGATGCCGGACCGCCAGAACGGCACGGCAAGCGCTATGCGCAGAACAAGTTGCACGAGCCAAGGTTGCGCGAGGCGCTCGATCGTGCGACGCACGCCTACGATCGCCGTTGTGATCAAGGCAGGAAACGAAGCCTTCAGGTTCTGCTGGGTCGACATCATGATGTTGCTCCGGAACGAATGGCGGTGAATACTCCGGCGGAAATCATCGCCTGCATATTGATCTGGATATCGAACGATCCGGATTCACGAAAAGCGACTTCGACGGCATCGCCTAACGTCGAACCCGCAATGAGCGCGAGCAGGAAAGCTGCGCCGCCTGCTGGCAGACGCGAGACGATCACGTCTTGAGCAGGCCGCGTAATGAGTGCGTCTTCCTCGTCGCTGGAATTCAACGATTCAACCGGCCCAGGCTGGCGGTTCATGGCGAAGATGGAAACGGCGGGATAGCGCGAGCGCACGATACGCGTGGCCGGATGTGGCACGAAGCGCAGTTTCGCCAAGGCGTTTGCATCGACGCTGGCGAACGCTTCAGCCGCCAACGGCTCAGCGTCTGCCGCGTGATAAGCGTCTAGCCAGGCGCGTTCGATACGAGCCGTGTCCGCGAGCCAGGGCAACTCGCGCGCGTATTCGTACGATTCGATGAAAGCCGGGAAATCGTTTCCGTACTCGAATAACAGCGGTGAATGGGGCGGCGTCGCGCGCACATGAAAGCGCGCCATTGCGCGGAAAAATTCGACGCCGGTGATGCGCTGCACGGCCGGATAAATGGCGGCGAGCGCGTCGATCAGGCTCACCGTCACGTTGTTGCGGTAGATGTTGTATCGGTTGACGACGCCTTTGCCCGGCGAGGCAATCACGTCGGCGGGCGCTTCGATCGTGGGATCGATCAATCCCGGTGCGAATGTCGTTGCGAATTGCGCCGCGTCTGCGATGAACGGTTCAGGCTTCATGGCATTGCCTCACACTGTCTGGCGCGGTGTGTTGCGTCATGATCTGCCGGGCCGCTTCGGCCTGGGCGCGCAACTCTGGCCATGCGGGCAGGGCACTGTCCCATTCGATCAGCGTCGGCACCGCGCCGATATCTGAAACGACTTCCGCGTAAAGATCCCAGACTGGATCGGCAACGGGCCGATCGTGGCTGTCGATGAGCAGCGGCATGTGCTCGTCGTCGTGTTGTTCGCTGTGGCCCGCCAGATGCATTTCGCCCACGTGCTCGAGCGGAAACGCCGCGAGATAGTCGCGCGCTGAATAGCCGTGATTGGTCGCCGAAACGAATACGTTATTCACGTCCAGCAGTAAACCACAACCGGTTCTTTGCGCAATCGCGCGCAGGAATTCGCATTCGCTCATCGTCGACGATGCGAAAGCGACATACGTCGAGGGATTCTCAAGCAGGATCTTGCGGCCGATTGCGGTCTGCATCTGGTCGATGTGCGCGCACACGCTGTCGAGTGTTGCGCGCGTGTAGGGCAGCGGCAACAGGTCGTTGAAAAACGTGCCGCCATGCGAGGACCACGCGAGATGTTCTGAAACGAACGCCGGTTCATAACGCGCGACCAGATCGCGAAAGCGCGCGAGGTGCGCCACGTCGAGCGAACCCGGGCCGCCAATCGACATGCACACGCCATGCAGCGAAAGCGGATAACGCTCGCGGATTGCGGCAAGCGCGCGATGCGGTGGCCCGCCCGCGCCCATGTAGTTCTCGGCGTGGACTTCGAAAAAACCGTCAGTCAAGCCCTCGTCGAGAATCGCGCCGAGATGCTCGTGCTTGAAGCTGGTGCCTGCGAGCCGCGGCGGCGCGTAGTGGGGACGGCTGGGCGCATGCCGTGCCATTGATCGGAGGATAGCGTTCATGACCGTCCCGCTTCACGTAGTGTTGTGGCGATCAGGACTTCATCGGCGTGAGCGAGCCGTGGCCGCCGCCCGGCACCATGATGCTCGTGCAGGTGCCGCCCTGGACGAACTTCCACGAATTGCCCTGGAAGTCCATCGCCGAGGTGCCCTGGCAAGTCGTGCCGGGGCCCGCTGCGCAGTCGTTCTGGCCTTTGAGCGCGACGCCGTAGCACTTTTCCTTGTGGGCGGCGATGGCGGCGCTGGCTTCGGCCTGCGTGAGCGGCGCGGCGTGGACGGTGGAGGCGAGCAGGCTGGCGACGGCGCCGACGAGCAGCGCGGCATTGACGTTGAGCTTGGCGGACATGAGTGTTCTCCGGTGGTAGAGGTAGTGGGTATCCATCGCGGATACACCAGCTAATTCGCGCAGGGGTGTCGGCCGGTTACAGCTCGTCGGCAAAATTTTTTTCGTCCTTTGCGGATCAATGGTCACTGCCCCTATGCCATGCGCGTCGGCTTATGTCCACGGTTTGTTCGTGCTACGATTCGCGCTGCCCGACTGACCTACGGTTAGCAGGCGCTAACCGACCCTTGTACTGAGTCCCCCCGAACAATGTACGCAGCTGCCTGGCCTCCTTCGAAAACGCACTGAAAGCCTGAGTCGATGCAGTGTTTGCATCGTCCTGGCATTCGTCCCGGACTTGTTGTCGATAACAGTCCGGTGATGTCGCACGACTCGACGCATCGCGTCCAGATTCGTGCGACTCCGTTTTCACGAGACCACAACATGCGTATTTTCAATACGATGGCGGCGCACGCCATCCCGCTCGTTCCCCGTTCGCTGATCCGCAAGATCTCTCGTCGTTATATTGCTGGCGAAACGCTAGGCGATGCCCGCACACGTATTCATGCGCTCCACGCAGCAGGCTTCAGAACCACCGTCGATGTGTTGGGCGAAACCGCGTCATCAGCGGAGCAGGCAGAGTCGATGGCGCGTGAATATCTCAATCTGATCGAAGCGTTCGGTGCGCAAAATGAGCGCACCGAGTTGTCGATTAAATTGACCGCGCTTGGGTTGCATCTCGATGAAGGTGCGTGCATGGAGAGGGTTTCGGTGATTCTGCGAGAAGCAATTTCGCGTGGAATCAGCGCGTGCATCGATATGGAGGACACGCGTTTCACCCAGAAAACCCTCGACGCGTTCTTGCACCTCGAAGCCGACGGCTATCTTGTCGGTATCGCGCTGCAAGCCTATTTGGCGCGCACAAACGATGACATCGCGCCATTGGTGGCGCGCAGGAGTCGCATGCGCATTTGCAAGGGAATCTATGCAGAGGCGAAGGAGCATCTTGTCGACGGCGCATCGACGGATCGGGCTGCGATTAACCCGCACTTCATCAGGCACGTTTCAACTGCAATTCAGGCGGGATCGTTTGTCGGTATTGCGACGCATGATGCACAGTTGATCGATACGCTCACGCACTGGCTGCGAAGCGAACGGATCGACAGATCACGTTTCGAGTTCCAGATGTTGCTGGGGGTGTGCGAACCGCTGCGGGATGCTTTGCTTGCGCAAGGATTCAATGTGCGCGTCTATGTGCCATACGGGCATGACTGGTATGGCTACAGCACCCGGCGAATCAAGGAGAATCCGCGAATTGCCGGGTATATTCTGGCGGCGATGATGTGGCGGGATCGGTCGCGCTAGTAGTTACAACAAGATCGGCGAAGCGGGACCGACCGGATTGTTGGCCCCGCTCGAATGGCTGCCTTCGGGAAGGCCGCTTGGCTGCTCAGGGTCGAATGCGTCAGCAGCATGAAGTCGCACAACTGATGGCTCCGTTGTTCACGAACCGAAGTGAGGACGCGGCGGCGCCCGCGTCTCGCCGCAGTTTCCCGTATGATCGCCTGGCAAGCTGAGATATTCATCGGGGACAACGCGCATGACTCAATCGATTTGTAGAGGCGACCCTAGCGTCCGCCTCGTAACGCGGTGCGCCTTGGCGATCGCGACGGCGCTAGCCGGCAGCGTGGCGCCTTCGTTGGCCCACGCCCAGTCGCCGGTGCCGGACGCGCTGCAGCCCGCCGGCGTCACCCACGTGGTGGCCTCGCTCAAGGCATCGGGCGTGCAGATCTACGTCTGCAGGCGCGACGCCGCCAATCAACTGACGTGGACCTTTCAGGCGCCGCAAGCCGATCTCTACGACGCCTCCGGCCAGCTCGTCGTCAGGCACGGCGCGGGACCGTCGTGGGAAGCGTCGGACGGCAGCCGGATTACTGGCAAGTTGTTGCAGCACGCCGCCAATCCCGACGATGGCGCGGCGATCCCAATGCTGCTCCTCGCTTCTACCAATGCGGGCGGTCCGGGCCTCCTGAGCAAGGTGCGCTACGTGCAGCGGCTTGCCACGCATGGCGGCGCGGCCCCCGCGCAAGCCTGCGTGCGCGAGGGCGAGGAAGGGCGTAGCCCCTATCTTGCGGAGTATGTGTTCCTCGAATGAACGGGGTGCGAGCGCACGTGTACTTTGTGGCCACGGTACGTGTGCTGCCGCTGGCGCCGTCGTCCTGAAGGCCGGATCGCACGCGGTGATGGTCGACCGAAAATCCCCGTCGAAGCGCGCTGAGGGAGGGCACTCTATCTATGCTGGGTCGCAGCGTCGGTAGCCGGCCACTTACGGACTTCCTCTTTCAGACGTCGAGAGACACTCGAACC